>CAWHGS010000031.1:0-42706 GCA_963828805.1 uncultured delta proteobacterium | reverse complement strand
GGTCAGGGATGCGTCCATGTCATTTCACGAACATCCCCGATCCACAGTGAAAAGGTTCTCAAAGTCGATCGAAGGCAGGTTCAATTTCAGGAAAACAAGGCTGGCTCCGGAGACGCAAACACTGACCCACCATGGACATGAAACCAGCAGATTGAGTAGGGACTCGTCTCTTCGAGCCATAAAGCTCCTTTGCCTGATTGTCGATCTTTGAAGCCCAATCCAATCCCCAACAGACTATGCCAGCCTTTCACCGATCTCCACATTCTGGTCCTGGAGTGCCCCCGACCAGTTCAGGTACCCTCTAACCTCTCCTGCCGCCATTCAACAAATCCAATATTCTTACGGATGTCCCCAATTCCACATGTTTTATGTCCAAGAGCCAATAAGTTTACGATCAAGCCTACTCTCGTTCATCCTGCCATACCGCCCCTGACTGAATTTTTCAGTCAGCTACTGGATACACTTATGAATACTTTATTACCATTTCTTGACCCCAAAGATTTTATCCTATACGCTCGGAGATACCAGGCCACGTACCGGGAATCCGGCTTGGCAACCAACCTCGAGGAACCGGCAGAAGACCCTCTCGTCTCGGTCGGAACTCCTCACATCATCTGGAATCATGGTTGCCATAGAGATATTTTTAAAAAGCGTTCATTTTTCCGCAACCTGCTAAAACTCCAAAACCAAAAGGTGCCCCTTAAACTTACCATTCTAAATTAGGGAAAGAAAGTGAGTGGCGGGGGCGACAATCACTCCGGCCGAGATGAAAACGCCCTTGAATCCTTCTGGGTTCCGCACGATTTGCACCGAGTACTTGGGTTTAAGCCGATCGGCAAAATACTTCAAGTTTGGGTCGGGATCGCGCGCCGCCAGCTTGGCTTTCCACCAAAGCATAGGGTTTATTTCCCTCCGTAATCAAGAAATCGACCTCTCTTTTTTCTCTGTCTCGCACATAGGAAAGATCAAAATCCCCGAAGCCAAGATCTGTCCAGACATCGCAAAGTTTAAGCAGATGGAGGGCGACCAAGTTCTCGAATCTCGCTCCCGAGGTCTCAATGGCTGAAAAGTCGAAGAGGTAGACCTTTTCTTCACGGCGAAGGGTTCGTGTCAGCCGGCCGGCATAGGGACGAATTTTGAAGACAAAATAGAGACGTTCAAGCGCTTCGAGCCATCCCTGGACGGTCATGAAGTTAACCCCCAAGTCCTCTCGAATTGCATTCACGGACAGAGGCGATCCGACCCGCTCGGGGAGAAGCATAACCAATGTTTCGATCAGGCCGATTTCACGAATCCGTGTGAGGTCTCTCAAATCTTCTCGAACCACTAAGGCCTGATGAGAACGACGCCACCGCCGAAGACGAGATTCGCTTCCGGAGAAGAGGGGCTCAGGGAACCCGGTTAAGGTTTCCAAATCACGGAGACCTTCAAGAGCGCCAGCAGGTGTTTCTCCGCTCCTGAGCGCCTGCCAAAAGGCTTCAGGAGTAAGAACCGTATTGCGATCTTCCTGCAGCATTTCGCCCAGCGTAAAGGGATGCAAATGGTAGAGGTGGTACCGTCCCAGGAGAGAATCGCCTCCCCGCTGATAGATGTCGAGCCTTCCACTGCCGGTCACGAGTATTTCGATGTCTTTCCCGACCGCATCGAAGAGTCCTTTCAGAAATCGCTTCCATCGAGGATATTTGTGAATCTCGTCCAGGACGATTCGCGGTTTCTGCTGAGAAGAGGGAACCGGGAATTTCTGCCAAAAACCTTCAGGGTTTTTGACAATGAGCTTCCGATGGCTTTCAATATCCCAGTTGAAATAGAGCGCTTCCATCCCGACTTTAGCCAGGAGATACTTGGCCAAGGTTGTTTTGCCTACCTGCCTCGGTCCTGCGATGAAGGCCATCTTGGACTCTTCAGCAAAGAATCGAGTGATTTCAGGGGTAAGATAGCGCATAGGAAGTATTTACATATGTCTATAAAAATGTCATGACAATTTTATAGGATTATACAAACAAGACGGACCCTTGTCAAGGGGTCGCCACTGATCACCCTGGCCCCCGGGGAGTTAAAATACAATTCAGGACACAGCGTCCCCTACGTCGCTTATGGAATTCCTCAACGTCATTTGGAATCATGATGGCCATGAGTTAATCAATCCAGATACGAACCCGTCTCCGATTCGATTCCAAGACTTGCCGCCTGAGGCTCCACGCACGCGGTTCCTCCCTGAATACCCCGAAAGTATTATTTTTCGTCAACGTCCCCTAGATTTGTGTTTCTTCCCTCTTTCTCTGTTTGACTTAAAGTTATTCCATCCAGTCAACGACGTCCCGGTTTCCACTATAATGCCAATAAACAAGTCTAAATGTGCCTATTGACATAACTACTCCCTTTATTCTATATTCCACTCACCCCAGACCAACTTCTTATCATCCGGAATGAAAGGAAATCCGTTGGAATTAAAAGAAATCCGTCGAATCGCCCGGGAAAGATTCAACGGGGCTTGCCGCGTCTGCCCCAACTGCAACGGCCGGGCCTGCGCCGGGGAGATGCCCGGCATCGGAGGGGTCGGGACCGGCTCCTCCTTCATGGCCAACTTCGAGAGCCTTGCCAGGATCAAGCTCAATCTGCGCACGATCCATGATGCCGTGGCGCCGGAGATCGAAACGACGTTCTTCGGCCGACCCTTGCGGATGCCGATCCTGGTTGCCCCTCTGGCGGGCATGGCCCTCAACATGGGCAATGCCATGGACGAGCGGGAATATATGACCGGCATGATCGAGGGGGCAAAAGCGGCCGGGTCGATCACCTTTACCTGCGATGGCCCGAGCCCTATTTTTTTCGAGCTGGGGCTGGAGCTCCTGAAGAAGAGCCAGGGGTGGGGGGTCCCGACCATCAAGCCCCGGCCTGAGGAGACCTTCGTGGAGATGGCCCGGCAGATGGAGCAGTGCGGGGTCCCGGCGATTGCGACCGACATCGACGCGGCGGGGATCGTGCACATGAAACGGGCTGGGCAGCCCGCGGGCCCTTGGCCCTTCGCGGTCTGGGAAAGGACGATCTCCCGGGTGAAGCTGCCCGTGATCCTGAAGGGGGTGATGACGGCGGCGGAGGCGAAACTGGCGGCCGAGGCCGGGGCCGCGGGGATCATCGTCTCCAACCACGGCGGCCGGGTCCTCGACCATACCCCGGGGACCTCGGAAGTCTTGCCGGAGATCGCCGCCGCCGTGAAGGGACGGCTCAAGGTCTTCGTCGACGGTGGCGTGCGCAGCGGGACGGATGTCTTGAAAATGATCGCCCTGGGCGCCGAAGCGGTCTTCGTCGGCCGGCCGATGGCCGTGGCGGCGGTGGGCGGCGGGCCCGAAGGGGTTGCCCTCCTCCTCAACCACTATGCCGAACAGTTGGGCACGGCCATGATCTACACCGGGTGCAGCACCCTGGCCGACATTGGTCCGTCGGCTCTGCGGCCCATCAGGAATGAGTAGAACGCCCCGCCGAGGCCCCGGACGGGTGGATCAAAGGGTTGCAGGGGGTCAACAGATTTTGCATCGTGAATCAGCACTGTCCGGTCAATTAGCTTCGTCTGGGAATCGAGAAGTCTCTTCTTAAGCGAGGGATTGAAGAAGGAAATAGGAGCAGGAATCAAAGCAACGGCAAAAGTTGCTTATTCGGACCGTTGTTTCGTCAACAGCCGTCGAAGGTGTCCATTTTCTCTCCGACGAAATCCAAAGATTGCCTGCCTCCAGGGAGTCTACTGCTTTCCGGATCCCCTCAAAGTCCTCAGGATCACACCGCTGAAGATCTCCTCCATCGGTTTGTAGTCCCTATCCAAACCTGCCCTGACCGCAGCGAAGTACTCTTTTCGTTTCTTTCCTTTCAATTCACCAAAGTCGAGAGGCGGAAGTCCTGCCTGCAACGCCATTAACGTCGCCAACAAGCGGGCCACACGGCCGTTCCCTTCACGGAACGGGTGGATCAACACAAGCTCTGTAATGATCTCAACGGGTCCGACGGTCTATTGAAACTCCCCACCCCACAGCGCCTCCAAGAAACTCCTTATAGGGAAAGACGGTGACGTGCCCGATCTTTCTCTTTTGCGTTTCAAGGCTAACGCACAGATAGCGTTTCAGTCTCTTTTCTTCCTCAAGCATTCTCAACGACTTCAAGTCGGAAGAGGAGACATTCTCTTTTGCTTTGACCTCGACCGCGGTATGGTCTCCGACAATGAAATCAACCTCGAACCCCGAGCTGGAGCGCCAGAAAGTGAGGGGCTCCCCGGAGAAGGAGTCTCTGTAGCTGAGGAGTTCATGAAAGAGGTAGGTTTCAAAAGCCTCACCGAATTCAGGCGTGCCGATACGGAATTCCCGGCCCTGAAGGCTGGCCGCCACTCCTACGTCAAAGAAATAATATTTTGAGCTTGCCAGGGGCTTTCGCTTTTTTGACAGACGCCAGGCGGGAAGTTCATGAAGAACAAGCGTGTCCTTGAGGATGTCAAAATATTCATAGACGGTCGTCCGTGCAACCTGCGCATCATTGGAAATGTTTGTGAAATTGACGATCCTGCCGTTGGACAAGGCGGCAATCTTCAAGAAACGGCTGAAGGCCGGAAGGTTGCGGGTGGCTCCCTCCGCCACAATTTCCTGCTGAAGATAAGATCCGGCATAGGCCTGGAGATCGGCCTTCGGGTCATCCGAGAAATAGATGGCCGGCAGCAATCCCCGCTCCATAGCCCGGCTCAGATCAAACCGGTCTCCCAATTCCCCCAGCGTCAGCGGATGGAGGTACTTCGTCCGGGCCCTTCCGCCCAGGAGGTTGACGCCTCCCCGTCGAAGCCTTCGGGCGCTGGAACCGGTCAGGAGGAAACGGACACCCTTCTCCTCGATCAGGCGGTGCACCTCGTTCAGCAGGTCGGGCATCCGCTGGATTTCGTCGATGACGACCGTGCGGTCCGCTGGAGAGAGTTCCTGGCCGATGCGTCCGGGATTCTGGCTGATTCTCAGATAGGTCGCCGTATCCAGAAGGTCATAGACTTTAACGTTCTTGAGGCTGTGGCGGATCAGGAAGGTTTTGCCGGTCTGACGCGGCCCCAGGAGAAAATGGGACTTCTTCGCCAGGAGACCGGGAAGGTCCAGGGTCCGTTCGACAACAGGGGGGATGTCCCGAAGATGATCGTTCGTCATATCCATCGTCATTTAACATACCAAATGACGATACGTTTGTCAATAGAAAATAGGTCCCTCTGATCCTGGGGCGAATGCTACAAGATTACCTTTGACTGAATAATTCAGTCAGAAACTTCCCCGTTTCTTCGTTCCATTAGTGTCAGGGAGATACCAAGACACGTACCGGGAATCGGGCTTGGCAACCGACTGGAGGAACCGGAAGAAGACCCTCTCGCCCTCGGTCTGGAACTCCTCCACATCATTTGGAATCATGGTTGCCATGCGTTAATCAATCCAAATACGAACCCGTCTCCGATTCGATTCCAGGACTTGCCGCCTGAGACTCCTCGCATGCGGTTACTCCCGAAATAATTTAACTTATTTCAGTCCGATCCCCTGGGTATTCCCCCCCCCTGCAAAACGGACTCATTTAGACCAGGAGTGATAGCAATCTTTCGATACTGACAAGCCAGGTGTGGTTGGGATGTTTTTCAAGAATCCCCCTCTTGTCAACCACCTGGATTCCCAGGGTTGGACTGGGAATCCATCTCTGGCGGTTCTTGAGGGAACTCGATAACAACGTCTCTCCTGATTTAACCTCGACCGCCAGAACAGGGGTGTTGTCCACTGCGACGATAAAATCGATCTCTCTCTTGTCAATGGTCCTGACATAATACAGCCGGTAAACACCGAGGCCCATATCCGTCAGGGCCAGGCAGACCCTGTACAGACAGGTCGCCACCATGTTCTCCAACCTCGCCGGTCCCTCAGGCGCATAGCACCAGTCCAGGAAATACCACTTCTTTTCCCTTCGCAGTCCGCGGGAGATTTTTCTCGTCCACGGTGAGACAGAAAAAACAAGATACAGTCTTCTCAATTGTTCCAACCAGCTTTTAACCGTCGTGTGAGCGACCTCCAGTTCGTGGCCGAGACTGGCCATGGAAAGGGGAGACATGATTCGAGGCGAAAGGAGAAAGAGCAGGTGTTCAATCTTGTCAAGTTCCACGACCCTGCTGATGTCTTTAAGGTCCTCCCTCACCACCAGACTGAGATAGTCCTGATGCCACTTCCGGCTAAATCGCTCGTTCTGTCTGAGAAAGGGTTCCGGGAAAGGCCCAAACACATAAAGCCCATGGTATGCTTCTTCGATCTCTCGGGTTGGAGAGGGTGTGATCTCCTGCTCGAATCTCTGAAACAGTTTTGGGAGCGCCTTTTTCTCAAGGAAACAGGACGTCCGCCTCATTCGAACAATCTCGCCCAGACCGAGGGGCATCATGTGAAACAGGTTGTACCGGCCGACCAGGGAATCCCCTGACCGACGGAATAAATCGAGACGGGCGCTCCCCGTGATCAGGAATCGAAATTCGCTGCCAAAGAGGTCATAAGCTCCTTTGAGAATATCCCGCCAGTGGGTCCGTTTATGGATTTCATCAAAGACAATCCAGGGGTCCCGGATCCCCAGGGACCGGGCCGCAGACTCGAAAAATCGGCTGTTGGCCAGATAGGCCTTCCGGGTCTGTAAATCATCCCAGTTGAAATAGAGTGAGGAGCACCCCTTTTCTTCCAGCCAGTTTCGGGCAAGCATCGTCTTTCCCACCTGCCGTGGGCCGGCCAGAAAGATCATATGCCTGCCCGTCAGATGTTCATCAAATGCGTAGGTTTCGAGGGATCTGGCGAGATAATCTTTGGATCTCATGCGCTCATTCTATCGCGAGTTTATGAGCGTGTCAAATCATTTTATCGATTCTTCTTTCCCTCCCGTATCCAGAATGAAGGGAAGCGGGTTGGCGTCCTGGACCTGGTTCAGGGCCCAGTCTAGTGTTACGAAGATTTATCTATGACTGAAAAATTCAGTCAGGGAGTTCAAAGCCTCGACTCATTTCCGTTTCCGTCGCCGAATCAATGATCTTTCAATTTCTCGGCCCATTGCTTTTGAATCGGCAGACCAAATCTTGTCCTGAAGTTTATCCTCTTGGGCGTATGGAGCCCTGCCAGTGCCCTTGCCGTCTCCATGAGAGTGGATGAAGTACAAACCTTGCTGATCGCGGCCAGGTCGGCAAGGGGATTTCTTTTGTCGATTTGCTGATCTATCCGGGTCCTTAGAGTATCTGCCTTGATGACGGAACGCGCATCGAATTTCTTCTCCGGCGGCCTCGATATCACTGACTTGGGCGAGACCAGAATAAGACTGTAAAATTTCGGTCTCATCGAGACCCCCATCCGTTTTGGAAGGATGCCCTGGTCCTTCAGAAAGAGGTCGAGCAGGTATATATGCCTCTTGTTCTGTTCAATGGGAGAGGGAATTCCAATATATTCCTTGTCGTAATGCGTCTGGAATTCTCCTTCAGGGGTGATTTTAAGCTTAGAGGAGAAGTTCTTCGATTCGAGAACATACACATCAAAGACACGATTAATCAGGAGAGGATCAATCTGTGCGACCTGCCCCTTGTGCTCAAGCCTCAGATCGCGAGGCAGACAGTAAGGATTTAGTTAGAAATGGTGAGTTCACCGCCTCCATTTCGTGCTTTTCAACTCTTCACAAATCTGAACGAAAAATGAACAGCGACTTACAGTTCAGACAATCGCTTAAAACTATCCTGGGAAAAAAATGGTCGGGGAGAGCAGATTTGAACTGCCGACCTCCTGCTCCCAAGGCAGGCGCGCTAACCAGGCTGCGCTACTCCCCGAGATTTTAACAACCACTTTAAAAAATATCCATCCGAAAATACCACATCAAACAGATTCAAAACCAAGCTCCGTGAAGAGAGCATGTTAGATGCCGTCGACTTGCCTGCCAAAAGGCTGGAATTCACCCTAGAAATACCTCATGAGCCATTCCCCCGCATTTCGATGTGGGAGACTAAGGCTACAGTCATAGCCCAGACATAGACCAGACTCAGATGCAAAGGAGATTCGGATCACGCAGCCGTCAACAGATGAATTGGACCGGAAAATCATACATGCCAGTGTCCGAACTTTATCCCAGGAACCTATCGATGATCTTTCTCAATTTTCTCAGGGCTTTCCCGCGATGACTGATCTCGTTTTTCTCTTCAAGGTTCAACTGGGCCATTGTTTTTCGGAGTCGGGGGAAGATGAAGAGAGGATCATATCCAAACCCTTTCTTTCCCACTTCCTTCAAACCCACCCTCCCGCCGCATTCGCCCTCTACCACCGTCTCCCTCCCGTCAGGAGAGACAATGGCAATGGCACACTTAAACCGGGCCCCTCTTTTCGAGAGAGAAACTCCCTCCATCCGGCGAAGGAGTTTCAGATTGTTCTCCCGGTCCGAGGCCTTCTCTCCTGCAAACCGGGCGGAATAGATGCCGGGCGCTCCCCTCAAGAGATCGACCTCTAAACCGGAATCATCCGAAACGGTCAATCTCCCATAAGCCTTCGAATAGAATCGGGCCTTTTTCAGCGCGTTTTCAGCGAAACTCCTGCCGTCTTCTTCCATCTCCGGAACATCCCGGAAGTCATGCAAGGAAAGGATCCGTAACCCCAGGCCCCTGAGCGCCTTCCGGATCTCACGGACCTTTCCCGCATTTCGGGTTGCCACAAGAAGTTCCACGGCTCCTCCTCACTCCTTTCCTCTCCTCTCCGGAGACTGTGTCATAAGTCCGTTCATGTCCGACGGGCTCACCGACGACAGCGACGGGTTCGATATCCACTGTTCCAACCAGTTCGTCTTTGTCGAGAGAGCTGATTGCGACTCAGCCTCTCGAGGGGAGAGGGGGAAGGGGAAAGTACTTTCTTCTGAATTTTGGTCAGTTCCTGGATCCCTTTCTGGGCCATCCTGACCAGATCATCCATCTCCTGTTTTGAAAAAACCGCGCCCTCAGCCGTTCCCTGAATCTCGACAAACCCTCCCAGGCCGGTCATGACCACATTCATATCCACTTCAGCCCTGGAATCCTCTTCGTAATTCAGATCGAGAACGATGCACCCCTCCACCTTCCCGACACTGATGGCGGCCACCGAATCTTTAATCGGAATCTTTTTGATCTGTCTCTCCTTTAACATCTTCCGAAAAGCATCGACCATGGCGACATAGGCTCCCGTAATGGAGGCTGTCCGGGTCCCCCCGTCGGCCTGGATCACATCACAGTCTATCCAGATCGTCCTCTCCCCGAATCCGGTGAGATCAGCGATCGACCTCAGGGACCGTCCGATGAGTCTCTGAATCTCAAAGGTGCGGCCACTGGCCCGGCCGGTTGAGGACTCTCGGGAAGAACGGGTATGCGTGGAACGAGGAAGCATTCCATATTCGGCCGTAATCCAGCCCTTTCCTGTGTTTCGGAGAAAAGGGGGAACCCTCTCCTCGACACTGGCGGAACAGATCACCCGGGTATCGCCCATCTCGATGAGGACCGATCCCTCCGGGTGTTTGATATAGCCTCTCGTAATCTTGACGGGTCTCAATGACCAGGGTCTTCTTCCATCCGATCGTTTCACAGAGTCTCCTTTTCAATTCTGCAAAGGGCATTGCGCATGGCCAGAGAGCACAGCGTCTACTGCTACTCCTTTGGGGGATCGGTGGATACTGCTTCGCTTGATCCACCCTACAAGGTTTGCTTTCATGTCCACGGCCTTCGGCCTACTGTTCTTCTCCGAACTCCTGCCTCGCGAACCGCTTCCGCGAACTGCGAACTCATCACTCCGAACTCTATTCATGCCCCCATGAAGGCGTTGACGTTGACATTCCTCTGGACGATTTGTTCGATCAGGTCGATCTTATGATGATCCTCCCGGGTCAAAAGGGATTCGATATTGTCAATCTGGGTGGCCGTCTGATACGTGTCCTGGGGGACCAGAAGCAACGGAATATTTCGCTCATAGGCCTTTGAAATGATGTTGGAGGAGGGAAGAATATTATTGGTAATCACCACGGCCACCGTATTGCTCTCGATGGCTGCCAGGATCATATCCTCCCTGTCCCCGCTGGTAATGACCAGCTTGTCCTCCTTCTGGAACACAGGGGTTTGAAACAGGGCATTCAATGTCATGGCGCCCACCATGATGTTCTTAACCACACGGTTCAAAGCGCTTTCTCCGGTAATCACCTTGGCCAGAAGACGCCTGGCCAGATAATTGACCGTGAGAAAGGTAAGCTCTTTTTCATAGGGAATGATCCCGAGGACCGGGATGTCCTGCGCTTCAATCTTGCCGACGTAAAACTCCTTAAATTCCTCCGGATTCTGTACCTTATTCAAAATGACGCCCTTGAAGGTCGCGCCCCTGCTGGTGACATACTCTTTGCCGAAAATGGCATCATCCATCAGAACATCTTCGTTCCCGCTGATGACCAGCACCAGTTCGGCGCCGATATCCTTTGCAACCGAGACGGGATCGAGGCCAAGGGAAACGCCGTACCGGAGATGCTCTGTCCCTTCCACAAAAAGAATTTCCCCCTGAGCCTGAGAGACCATCTCCCGGAGCCTTTTCTTTCTGCCCTCTCCGTCATACATGTAACGGAGCTTGGCATGCTCAAATCCGATCGTCAAATCCTCAGGGTCTTTTCGCATCCCGAACACATTCATGATCAGGTCCGCATCATAATCCCACAATTTCTTCTCCCGGTAGACCAGCCTGTCTCCGAAGGGTTTCAAATATCCGAAAGGCCTCTTCAGCCCTTTGGCCAGTCCGACGATCAGGCTTGTTTTACCCGCGTTTTTTCCGACCGATGCAATGACAAACTTTTTCATGGAAGTCTCCTTTTCAATAGGGTGAAAGAAGGATTCTTACATCCACCGCTTTCACGCCCTCTACATCAACGACCAGGGGATTGATCTCGATGTCAGAAATGCTCCGGCACGTCTGGAGGATCTCGCCGACCTTCAGGATCGTCTCCACCAGGCCGTCAATGTCCTTCCTCTTCTCTCCCCTCACGCCCAGAAGCAGGGGATAAGACCGGATCTCTTTGATCATGGTGATGGCCTCTCTCAGGCTGAGTGGAAGGGCCCGAAAGGAGACATCCTTCATCACTTCGACATAGATCCCGCCGAGGCCGCACATGACGATGGGTCCAAAGGACGGATCAATCCTGGCGCCGACGATCAGCTCCGTTCCTCCGTGGACCATCTCCGTGACCTCAATGCCATCGACCTTCGCATCCGGGAAGGCGGTTCTGCAACGATGGAGGATGGCTTCGTAGGCTTCAATCACCTCTTTCCTGTTGACCAGGTTCAGGGCCACTCCGCCCACATCGCTCTTGTGGAGGATATCCTTGGAGACGATTTTCATGACGAGAGGATAGCCGATTTCTTCGGCATACTGAACGGCCTGATCCAGCCCCCGGGCCACGTGACTCCTGGGAATCGAAATGCCGGCGGCTTTCATCACTCCCTGGCCTTCATGGGCCAGCAGAAATCTCCGTTTCTCTTTCTTGGCCTTTTCAATGATCGCCTCCATCGAGGTCGTATCGACCGATATGGAGATGACGCTTCCCGAATGACTCCTTCGGTGGTGGACATAAGTGTATAAGGCGCCCATGCAGGAAACGGCCTCATAGGGGTCCGTGAAGACGGGAACATCGTGCTTTCTCAGATCATCGACCGCGTCCTCCGTCTGCTGGCCTCCCACCAGGCAGAAGACGATGGGTTTCTTCGCCTCCAAAAATTTCCGGTAGTAGGCCTCAATCATGGGAGTGAAGGTTTGGATGTCGAAGACGGCCGTCTCGCAATAGAGAGCGATCACGGCGTGAATACTCTCACCCTCCAGGGAGGCCTTAAACGCCCCCTCATAGAGATCGGGGGTGGCTTCACCGGTGAGATCGATCGGATTTTTTGTGGAACCGAAGGAGGGCATCATCCCCGAGAAGGTCTCTTTGAGGGTAAGGTAATCATCGTAGAGTCCGACGCCATACTTCTCGCAGGCATCGGTTGCCAGGACGCCAATGCCGCCTCCGTTGGTCACAATCACGGTATTGTCTTTAGAAGGAATGGGAGTGTTTGCAAAAAACTTGCACCACTCCAGCGCTTCGTTGAGGCTCTCGGCCCTGAGGGCCAGGGACTGTTTCATGAGATAATCGAAGATCTCATCCGAACCGGCCAGGGCGCCCGTATGGGAGGCCGCAGCCATGGCCCCCCTCTTTGAACGGCCCGCCTTCACCACGACAACGGGTTTTTGCTTGGCCGTCCTCTGGAGGACATTTACAAAACGTTCTCCGGCTTTTAACCCCTCGATATAGATCATGATCACCCGGGTGAGGTCCTGGTGAAGGAGATACTCCAGGAGGTCCGTTTCATTAATATCGGACTTGTTCCCCACCGAAACAATGGCGGAGAGCCCCATGTTCTCAACCTTGGTCTTTCCGATCATGGCAATGCCGAGGGCCCCGCTCTGGGTGATGATTGCAATGTTTCCGGACCGGACATTCTTGGGGCCAAAGGTGGCGTTGAGGGAGCATGGGGCCGAGAAGACCCCGAAGATATTGGGGCCGAGCACACGCATGTGATGATCGCGCGCGCAGGCAACGATCCTGTTTTCCTCCTCGCGATTCCCCACCTCTGAAAACCCCGAAGTGATGATCGAGACAAACTTGACCCCCTTCTCGCCGCAACGTTTCACGGCATCAAAGACAAGAGGGGCTGGAACGACGATCGAGGCCACGTCGATCTCATCCTCAATCTCATTCACATCCCTGTATCCCCGGAGGCCAAGGATCTCCCCTCCCCTGGGGTTGACGGGGTAGACTTTGCCGGGGTAGCCACCTGAAATGATGTTATCCAGAATCTTGTACCCGATTTTCTTCGGATCATGGGAGGCGCCGACGACCGCAACGGCCCGTGGTTCAAATAGATACTTTATGTCCGGTTCATTCTCTCTCATCTTTAACCCCTGAGCATTCTGTCACTTCTCGCCAACTTTTTAGAAAGCGGTGAATAAAATAATTTAACATAATCGAGAGACATTCGGTAGGTGGAGGGCTGGAGGGAACGGAAAAAACGACCCCCTCATCGGGACGAACGGCCTTCCTGAGCCGGCGGGAGAGAACGTTTTCTCCTCGTCCAGGAGAGGAGGATGCCCACCAGCCCGATCAGGAGCGCGGACCGCCAGACGTCCTGGAGGCTTGCGAATGAAAGGGCTCCTTTTCCCGGTTCGAGGGAAAGGGTCGTCGTTCTCAGGGCAATGACCATCTCCGCAAAGGCAATCCCCACGACCATTCCCAGATTTCTCGAAAGGGCCATGAAACTGGAAGCCAGCCCCACCTTTTCTTTCGGCAGCGAACCGATGATGGCGCTGTTATTGGCCGGATTGAAGAAGGAGATTCCGATCCCCTGAAGGACCTGCCTCCACACGATGGAATAGTCACTCTCGCCTGCCCTGATGAAACTGAAAGAAAAAATGGCCAGGGAGAGGATCATGAGACCCACGGTAGCAGGAACCCTCACTCCTATTCGATCCGAGACCCTTCCTCCCAGGGGGGCCATGAGCATCACGGTTATGGAAACAGGAAAGATGAGCATTCCCACTCTGGAAGGAGAATAGTTCAAGACATCCTGCAGAAAAAAGGGAAGGACAAAGGCGTGGGCTGCGCTCATCCAAAAGGCAAGAAGGCTCGTACCCAGCGAAACGACGAAGATCCTTTTCCTGAACAGGTGGAGGTCCACCAGGGGAGAAGGAGACCGGAGTTCAACGAAGACCAGCAGGCCCAGGCAGAAGAGGCCCAGGAGCAACCCTCCCCAGAGCAAAGGATTTGATCCCTGGCTCACCCGGTTCAGAAAAAAGAGGAGCGACGTGATGAAGACGAAAATGAGAAAGGCTCCCCGGAGATCGAGGGTCGTCTTCTTCGACGCAGCGCCCTCTTCCAGGACCTTCGATGAAAGAAAAATCCCCAGAAGGCCGATGGGTAGATTGATGAAAAAGACGGAGCGCCACCCGAGATGCTCCACCATAAACCCTCCCAGGATGGGCCCGGTTAAAAAGCCTGCGGAGACGACAGAACCGATGATGCCCAGGGCCTGACCCCGCTTCTCCTCGGGAAAGGCCGTGGTGAGGATTGCAGGCCCGCTCGCCATCAAAGCGGAAGCGCCCAGACCCTGAATGATTCTCGAGCCGATCAGGGAATAGATGGTCGGCGAGAGACCGCAGAGGGCAGAGCCCAGAGTGAAGGTCGAGAATCCGATCAGGTAAACCTTCCTCTGCCCGAAGAGATCGGTCATCCTCCCCATGATCAGAAGGCAGCCCGTGATGACAATCAGGTACGCCGTCACTACCCAGGCCACCACGTTTAATGGAGACCCGAAGGACCGGGTGATGGTCGGCAGTGAGATATTGACGATACTCGCATCGAGGGTCGACATATAGACCCCCAGGGAAATAGTGAGGGCGATCCATCCGCGTCGATTTTTCGCAAAGAAATCCATGAAATTCGCTTACCCGTTGAACGGAATAGCTGCCCGCCTGAGAGGAGGCTGTCGCCACTACCTCTCCATGAACCCCTCCCTTTTGACTCCGCCGGATTCATTGAATTCAACGTAGTAAACGAAGGGCATTCGAAGGCCCGGGAGAAAAAAACGAACGTCCACAAATTCGACCCGGTGTGTCCCGTCATCCGAACGGACCGACTTCGCAACCGGAAAGCGCGCAAACCAGTAGTAAAATTTCACTCCACGGGTGGTCAGAGCCTTCTCCACCCAGGGGGAATCGGAAAATCTCGTCCACGGCTGGTAACGGATATGGGAAGGGGAATCGTAGAGGTTATTTAATCTTTCAAAGAAGGACCCTTCAGAAGAGGACTCAGGCCCTTCTTTCTTCAAGAGATCCGTAAAGCCCTGGTAGACCCTCTTGGGGGTCTCGACGTAATTGGCCCAGCGAAAGGGCGAGAGGGGTTGCGGCAGGGAAGCCACGTCCAGGACTTCTTCATTGACCGTTTTGGCAAAGACGGTTGCGAGATTCAGGGCCTGGCGGTGCTGAACCCAGCAAAAAAGGATGTAAAGTGAAAGGCCGATCAGCGCCCCCCGGCTGATCCAGGGCGCCTTCTTCTTCCAGAATAGACCGGCGATCAAGGGGAGAACAATGATTCCGGAGAAGATCAGGTCGACGATGAAGACGAGGTCCCAGGCATAGCGGTGGCCAAAGAAGGGTGAAAAAATCATCGTTCCGTAGGAGGTGAGAAGGTCTAAGACAACATGGCTGATCAAAACAGAAAGGCAGATTCTGTAAAAATTCCAGAAGTGAGGCCGCCTCGACAGCTTCACAAAAACCCAGGCAAAGAAAAGGGCGTAAAAGGGGGCCAGCAACAAGGAATGGGTAAAGTCCCGATGGTATTCGAGATAAAATTGGCGATTGAAGAGGCCCAGGACAAAATCGGAATCCGGGAAGGCGCCCATGGTCAGGCCCGCAATCGTACCCCAATGACCGAGTTTCTTGTCATTAAAAGCCTTTGCGATGGCTGCTCCTGCGAGGGTATGAGTCAGGCTATCCACGTTTTTATGTTAACCCGTTGAGGGTCCCCGGGCAAATGATCGTTCGGGGAATTGTTTGGAGTCAATCTATTGCGGAATTCAGAAGATGGAGTAGGGGATAGGAGAAGATCAAAAAGGACAGAACATGCACGGTCCTTCTCTCACGTCCGAACCTGATATTCTGCCCGTTAGCAGTTAACATGTAACATGAAAAAGTAATTTTTCTAAGGCTGCTCAAAAATGCCCAGATGCAAGTTGAGTCTTCGAAATCCCGTTTACGGGGGCCCCCGAAATTCTGAGGCCCAAGGAAATATCATTCGAAGCGTACTTGGCAGAGTACGCCGCAATGAGCGAAGAATGAGGGAAACGCCGCAGATGCCTGCCTGCCGGTAGGCAGGGGCGTTTTTCAGCAGCCTTAGAGGAACTTCTTGAACCATTCCACGGTGAGGTCCATGGCCCGCCGGCGGTGGTTGGGCTCCGTGAGCCGGTGGTCAGCGCTCTCGATGACATGAATCTCTTTGGGGCCGTTCAATCCCTGAAAGATCTCCCAGGCCTGGTCCACAGGGACGAGTTCGTCCTTCTCCCCGTGAATCACCATGCAGTTTGAGATTTTCGGTAATACGGAGCGGAGGCGATGGTTGGGAAGGTCTTTAAAAAAGATCGCTCCGGGAAGGGGGTGATCCTCCCCCTGCTCCTTCGATCCCAGATCGTCCAGATGAAACGGCGTGGCCCAGATCACAAGGGCTCTGATCTCTTTGTCCCTGGCCGCCTCAAATAGCGAAACATAGCCACCCAGGCTCGATCCCACCAGTCCGATTCTCCTTCCGAGGTTGGGGCGGGTCAACATAAAATTGATCGCTGCTTCCAGATCCCTGATTCTTCTGCTGACCGTATCGTCTTCAAGCCTTCCTTCGCTCTCTCCGATTCCCCGGAAATCAAAACGGAGCATGGCGATCCCCTCGCTTGAAAGCCTCTCTCCGAGGGTCATGTACTTCTCGCTCTCCTTGCTCGAGAGGAGTCCGTGAGAGGCAATAACACAGGGAGGGCTGCTCTTATCGGGAAGGTGAAGAACCCCGGCGAGCCTTTGACCTTCGCTTTGGAAGAAAACTTTCTCGACCTTCATGACATACCTCACATGATCTTAAGGGGGATGGTGGATCCGCTTCGCTTGATCCACCCGACAAGGGTTGCTACTAAAAACAGTGTCAGTGGCAGCGTCTGTGTCAGCAATCAGAAAAACGCATGGTCTATTGTATTCGACAATTTCCATTCCGAAATCCGCAATGGATAGTCTCCGAACTCCCTGCCGGGCGGAGCCGCTTCGGCGAAGGCAGGCGAACTCATGACTCCGAACTATTGATCTGCTGCTTCTTTCATCGCCTTCAGATACTCTTCTTTCAGTTTTTCCTTGGGGAATCCCTGGTCGATGAAGTCCCAGGGAAAGATTTCATCGAGGCTCCTCTCCCGGTAGACGTAGAAGTCCGGGTTGATGCTCGTCTCCCGGAGCGCCTTGCCCCAGTCTCCCTGGACCTGATGAAGGGCCAGCAGGACTCTGCCCACTCTCCGGTCTCCCCTGGAGAGGAGGGCCTGAATATAGGCCCACTTGGGAAGGTCATAGATTATTTCCATTCCCTTTTCCCCTCTCACCCCTCTCTCAAGCATCCGTAGCTTCTTCTTGAGTTCGCTGACCTGGTCCATGGGGGCCCATTGAAAAGGGGTTGCCGGTTTGGGAACGAAAGGGTTCACGCTCAGAACCAGCCGCCATCTCTCTTTCCGGCCCTTCCGGTCCGAAAGGATCTGGTGGCAGATCTTCCCGGCCAGGGAGAGGATGGCTTTCACATCGTCATGGGTCTCAGAGGGGAGGCCGATCAAAAAATAACATTTGATCTTAAAGAGCCCGTTCTCAATCAGGACCTGGAGGGATCGAAAGATCTCCTCTTCCGTGTATCCTTTGTTGATCATCCTTCGAAGCCTCTCGGACCCTGCCTCCGGAGCCATGGCCACGGTCCGGTCCTCTCCTTCCCGGAGGCACCGGATGAGGTCGGATGAGATGGCGTCAACCCTCATCGAACTCAAGGAAATCTCCCCCTGTTGTGAAAGAATGGTCCGGCAGAGGGAGAGAAGCTCGGGATAGTCTGAGACAGCGGTTCCCGTCAGGCCGATCCGCCGCTTCCCTGAGAGGGATTCCCTGGAGAGAGATTCGAGAGCGGACAGGCTACGGTTTCGAAAAGGGTAGTAAGCGAAGCAGGCGGCACAGAAACGGCACCCCCGGGGGCATCCCCGGTTCACTTCTACCAAAGCCATCTCTTTGAATTCCGTATCGGGAGTAAAGAGCGTGGATTGGGTGGGAAACCGATCGAGTTCGCGGACCCACCTCCGTTTGACCTGCCGGGGCAATCCCGGTTCAGGAGTCATCGCTTCAAGCTTTCCGTCCTCCGCATATACGACCTGATAAAACCTGGGAACATAAACCCCTTCGACCCTGCTGAGCCTCCTGAGGAGAGGGTCTTTCCCTCTCTCCCGATCTGTCAGGGCCTGGCGATAGGTCTCCAAAAATTCCCGGATCACCTCCTCGCCCTCGCCCAGGATAAAGAGATCGAAAAAGTCACTGATAGGCTCCGGGTTCAAGAAGACCGTGACTCCGCCCGCCATCACAAGAGGATCTCTGTCTCCACGATAACGGCTCTCCAGCGGAATGCGGGCCAGATCGAGCAGGGTAAGGATGTTGGGATAGTCGTTCTCAAAGGAAATGGAGAACGCCAGTAGATCGAAATCAGAGAGAGGCTTCTGGGATTCCAGGGAAAGGAGGGGGGTGTGGCTCTCTTGATATTCCCGGAGGTCTTCCGGATCGGGGAGGAAGGCCCGCTCGCAGACGACATCGTCTTCCGCATTGAAGCAGTGATAGACGGTTTGAAATCCGAGATTGGACATTCCGACGTAGTAGCGATTGGGATAGAGGAGGCATACCGAAATTCTCCCGCCCCACGGCTTTCGGACCGTTCCCCGTTCTCTTTCCAGAGTGTTTTTCGCCTTCTGAATGAGTTTCCAGGAGATCATTTCTGGGATTAGCAATTAGGGTTTGGGGATTAGGAAAACATCAGACTAAAATATAACAGAAAAATAGTTTTCCCCCAATCGTTTTTTTCCAATCCCTAATCCCTGATCCCCAACCCCCCAATTCAGTCGGCCTGCTTTCTCAGGAAAGTCGGGATGTCGAAGCGATCATTGTCTTCCATCGAAAAATCAGGAGTCTCCACAAGCTTCAACTCATCAAACCGTTCCTTCACCTTTGCCTTTCGCATGAAGGTTGGAATGTCCCTGTTGGTGTTCTCTTTCACATTCTCTTTATAGTTCCCTTTGAAGCTCTCTTTCAAATGGTCCTTGAAGTTTTCTCTCAGGGTCTCACTTGGGGTGGCTCTCAGACCGTCCCGGATGGTCAGGGAAATGGGAGCCGCCTTCTCCCTCGCACCCGCCCTGGACATGGCCTTTTCTTCTGCTTTTCCAAAGCCTGTCGCGATCACGGTGATTCGCATCTCCTCACGCATCTTCTCATCGATCACCATGCCCCAGATAATGTTGGCATCTTCATAGGCTTCCTTCTGGATGAGGGTGGTCGCCTCATTGATCTCGCTCAGGGTCATGTCCTGGCCGCCCGTGACATTGATGAGAAGGCCCCGTGCCCCTTCAATGGAGATATCTTCCAGAAGCGGACTGGAGATCGCCTTCTGGGCCGCTTCGACGGACCGGTTCTCTCCCGAGGCAATCCCTGTTCCCATCAGCGCCATCCCCGTCTCCGCCATGATGGTCCGCACATCGGCAAAATCAAGGTTAATGATCCCGTATCCCACAATGATGTCCGAAATGCCCTTGGCCGCATGGTAGAGGATCTCGTCCGCCTTTTTGAAGGCCTCGAGGAGTGTCATGCTCTTTCCGCTGATGCTGACGAGTCTCTGATTCGGGATGGTGATCAAGGCGTCGGCGGTCATCTTCAAATTGGCCAGCCCCTCCTCAGCCTGTTTCATCCTCTTCTTCGCCTCAAATTGGAAAGGCTTGGTCACAATGGCGACAGTCAGGGCTCCCATTTCCCGGGCCACCTCTGCAATGACCGGTGCGCCGCCTGTCCCGGTGCCGCCTCCAAGGCCGGCGGTAATAAAGACCATGTCTGCCCCCTTCAAGGCATCCCGGATCTTATCCACATCCTCGAGGGCAGCCTTTCGCCCGACCTCGGGATTGGCTCCCGCACCCAGCCCCTTCGTTAACGAGGCACCCAATTGCAGCTTGATCGGGGCCAGGTTGGCGGCAAGGGCCTGGGCATCGGTATTGGCTGCAATGAACTCCACACCGGAGAGTTGGGAGGAGATCATGGTATTGATGGCATTGTTTCCTCCTCCTCCGATACCAATAATTTTTACCTTGGCGCCCAAACTCTTGTTCTCGTCGAATTCGATCATTTTCCCCTCCTCGTTTTGGATTAGACTCCCCAAATTCCCCCTCATCATCATCCAATACCCAATTCCCAAGCTCCAAATAGCCAATGATCCAGTTACCCACTGTTTCTGAAACTTAGTTTCAGACATTCAGTCATTGGGATTTCGGTCATTAATTGGTTATTGGGATTTGGAATTTGAATATTCATCCTCAAAAAAACTCCCCGATCCATTCCTTCATTCGATGAGTCACCTTGTTGAAGATGTTTCTCTCCCCCACCTTGAACCGGCTCTGAGCCTTGCTCCTGCTCCCGTAGAGGGCCAACCCCACCCCTGTCGCATACATCGGACTGTTGACCAGGTCGACCAATCCCCCGATTCCAATGGGTGTCCCTCGCCGCACGGGAAGATTGAAAATCTGCTCCGCCAGTTCGGGCATCCCTTCCATGATGGTGCTTCCCCCCGTCAGAACGACGCCCGAGGCGATGAGTTTCTCAAAACCCAATCGTGCCACTTCACTTTGAACCAGGGTCAGGATCTCATCGACCCTGGGCTCGATGATCTCCGTGAGCATCTGCCTCGAAAGGACACGGGGTTCCCTGCCCCCCACACTGGGGACTTCGATGCTCTCATCCTTCCGGACGAGAGAAGGCAGGCTGCATCCGTAACGGATCTTGATCTTTTCTGCCTCATCGGCCGGCGTCCGGAGGCCGATCGAGATATCATGGGTGACGTGACTCCCGGCCAGGGAAAAGGTGGCCGTATGCTTGATCGAACCGTTCGAGAAGATGATGAGATCCGTTGTTCCTCCACCGATGTCGATGATGGCAACCCCCAAATCCTTTTCTTCCTGACTCACGACGGCTTCACTCGATGCCAGTTGCTCCAGAACGATGTCATCGACATCCAGGCCTGCCCGGTTGGCGCATTTGACGATATTCTGAGCGGAGGTAATGGCGCCGGTGACAATGTGGACCCGTGCCTCCAGCCTCACGCCGGACATCCCGACAGGATCCATGATCCCGTCCTGATCATCGACAAGAAACTCCTGGGTCAGGACATGGATCACCTCCCGATCCATGGGAATGGCCACGGCACTTGCTGCATCCTTCGCCCGCTGCTTGTCGCCGGGGCCGATCTCCTTATTCTTGACGGCAATCACGCCATGGCTGTTGATCCCTTTGATGTGGCCACCCGCAATTCCCGCATAGACCGATGTGATATGGCATCCTGCCATCAATTCGGCCTCTTCCACCGCCTTTTTAATCGACTGGACCGTGCTCTCGATGTTGACCACAACCCCTTTCCGCAACCCCTTGGAGGGAGAAGTCCCCAGCCCGATGATGTTGACTTGATCCTCCGCAACCTCACCCACCACGGTACGAATTTTGGTCGTCCCGATGTCCAACCCAACCACTAACGGATCCTTCTTGCCCACGCCTTCCTCACCTCCTTCCGGATCTCACCCACGGTGAGTTTCTTTAACGACGATTCTGTTTAAATCGCTGCAGTCAATAGACATGACAGACAAACCTCTCTTCTGAAGGTCCGACCAAACGATCGATAACCTCCTCATTTTCTCCTGGAAGGAATCTTTCCCCATCTTGACCTCTAATCCATTGGCCCTGGCATAGCAGTCCATCCCGAAGATCCGGGACATATGGATCTCGGAAATTTCCCCCAGGGGAGAAACCTTCTCTTTCTCAGTCAACCTGACCAATTCCAGGGCCCTCATGAGCAGGTCCCTTGACGACTCTGAGTCCTTTTCAAGGGCCTGCCGGGTCAGCCCTGTCAGAAAGGGGAAATTATATCCATCGCCCTCTCCCACCGGAGAAAAAACCACGCCTTTGGCGTCAATATAGTAGAGCTTCTCCAGTTGAAGGATCGCGATCGGCTTTCGTTCTTCAATCTGAACCCTGATCTTGTGGGGAAAAACCTTTCTCACCACGAAATGGTCAATCCAGGGATGCGTCTCGACACGCCTGGCAATCTCTTCCAGTCTGACCGTGAAGAGATTGGGCATCCCCTCGATCATGAGGAGGGACCGGACCGCTTCCGGACGAATCTTTCCGCATCCCTCGATCTCAACCTCCCGAACCCGGAAATAGGAATCTTCGAGCAGGTGGACATAGACCCAGTGGCCGGTGAAGAGGAAGAAGGAGAGAAGGAGCAGTTGAAAAGCCACGCGCATCGACTTCTTCAGCAGCGCCTGAAACCGTTCATCGCCCTTACTCTTTTTCTCTTCCCGACGAAAGAATCTCAAAAACCGTGCCGTAAATCCCTCCCTCATTCGATTCTCTATTTTCCGCATTCGATTCTTAACGAAGCGCCCAGCAGGATCCTCTCGGCCAGGTCCCCGAAAGGGATGCCGGCGTGCTGGGCCGCCTGAGGCACCAGGCTCGTTTCCGTCATCCCCGGCATCGTGTTGACGTCGATGACGTAGGAGTCTCCTTCTTCATCGGTCATCAAATCCACCCGGACGCATCCGGAGCAACCCAGGGCCTTAAAGGCCTTGAGACTGATCTCCTGGGCGAGGAGATACTTCTCTCTCGGCAGCCGGGCAGGGATGATGTATTGAGTCTCTCCCCGGGTGTACTTTGAACGGTAGTCGTAAAACCCGCTCCTGGGAACGATCTCGATGATCGGCAGGACAACCTCCTCCAGGATACCCACGGTGATCTCTTTGCCCTGGATAAACGCTTCCACCAGCAGGTCTTCGTCACATTCAGCCGCCTTCTTCAGGGCAGGGACCAGTTCCTCTTTTTCCCGGACGATTGAAACCCCGATGGTCGAGCCTTCCCTCGCCGGTTTCACCACGACGGGCAGGGGCAGGGAGATTTTAACCCCGGACTCTCTCTCGATGGCCTCCCTGGATAAAAGCCTCGGAGGGAGGAGTCGGAATCTTTTCGGCGACAAAGACCCTCTTGGATACGATCTTATCCATGGCCAGCGCACTCGCGAGGACACCCGATCCGGTGTACGGGATCCTCATCAATTCGAGGAGCCCCTGAATGGACCCATCCTCTCCAAATCGTCCATGGAGGGCGATGAAGGCGCATTCGATCCTCTCCCGGATCAAGACCTCGGCAATGTCATTGCCCACATCAATGGCCTTGACGCGATATCCCTTCTCCGACAAGGCCTTCAGGATGGCCGCCCCTGTTTTAAGAGAGATCTCCCTCTCCCGGGAGAGGCCTCCCATCAATACCCCGACCTTCATTTCTTTGATCCCTTTGATCGATGACTGCTTCATTCTCCGACGACCTTCACTTCTCTTTCGAGAGAGATCCCCTTCACTTCACGAACCCTTCTCTCCACCCACTCCATGAGATCGATGACCTCTTTCGCTTTCGCCTTTCCCGCGTTGATGATGAAATTCGCGTGCAGATCGGAGACCCTTGCCTGGCCCATCCTGAATCCTTTCAACCCGGCCTCCTCAATCCATTTTCCTGCAGGACCTTCCTTCGGGTTCTTGAAAATCGAACCCGCACTCGGATCATCGAGGGGCTGTGTCCTTCGCCTCCTCTCCGAATACGATTTCATCCGGTCGAGAATCTCTTCCTTCTTTCCTCTCTTCAGTTGGAACCGGCCCTTGAGAATGATCCAGGAGGCTGGAACCTCCAGCTTCCGATAAGAGAATTTCAACCCGGGCCGTGAGCGTTCCACGATCTCTCCATCCTCGTTAAGAAAAGAGACGGAGAGGGTCACGTCTTTCATCTCGGCCCCCCAGGCGCCCGCGTTCATCACCAACCCTCCTCCAACCGTTCCCGGGATGCCCAAAAGGGTTCCAGCCCTGTCAGTCCCCTCTGCGCTGAAAACCGGACCAGTCTTTGAAGAGTCGTTCCAGCTTCAGCTTCGACCACCTCGCCGTCCGAGCGGACCGTTTTGAATCCCCGCGTCAGGCTGATGACCCATCCCCGAATCCCCTTGTCTCCAACGATCAGGTCCGTGCCCTTTCCCAGGATGAAAACGGGAATGCTCTTCTTTCCGGCGTAGAGAACCACTTTCTTCAGTTCATTCACATCCTCCGGGAAGATCAGGCTATCCGCCGGGCCCCCGACCCTCATGGAGGTGTACCGTCTCATGGGCGCATCGAAAAGCACCCTCCCCCGAATCAAACCCTGAGCTTCTTTTCTGTAATCCCGTTCCATAAAGTTCGGAGCCATTTAGTTCGGAGTTCGGAGTCACAAAGTGAGTCAGCCTGGAGTAAATGAGCTCGGAGTTTTTCGATTTTAAATCTTAGACTTTTAACGCCGAACTCCGAACTCATGACTCCGAACTATTTATTCGAGCCGTTTGACCAGTTCATCCGCCACCTGCCAGATATCGCCTGCTCCCAGGGTAATGACGATATCCCCGGGTTGAACGGTTTGAAGGAGATGATCAACAACCTCCTTCTTCTCGGGGAAATAGCTCACGTCCTTATGACCGTAGTCCCGGATCCCTTCAAAGAGCTTCCTTGCTTCAACCCCTTCGATCCGGTCCTCTCCCGCCGCATAGATGTCGGTCAGGATGAGGACATCCGCATCGTAGAAGGCCGTCAAAAAATCCTGGAACAGGGTCTGGGTCCGGCTGTACCGATGGGGTTGAAAGACCACCACGATTCTTCTCGCCCAACCCGTTCGCGCGGCCCTGAGCGTGGCCTTTATTTCAACGGGATGATGGCCGTAGTCATCGACGATCAACACCCCCTGTTTCTCTCCCTTGATCTGGAACCGCCTCTGAATGCCGCCAAAATCACGGAGGGTCTCCTGCACCGTGTTGAAGGGGATATCGAGTTCAAAGGCCGTGGCCACCGTGGCCAGGGCATTGTACACATTGTGAAGTCCGGGCATCTGGATCTTGAGCCGGCCAATCTCTTTCCGCTGGCGAAGAACATCAAAGGATGTCGAGAGCCCCTCGAAGAGGATCTCTTTCGCCTGGAAATCGGCCTGCGTGGTCAATCCATACGTCGTAAACCGCTTCTTCAATTTCGGGATGAGGCTCTGAATATTCGGGTGATCGAGACAGAGCACGGCAAGTCCGAAGAACGGAATCTTGTTTACAAAATCGAGAAAAGCCTCTTTGATCTCCTCGATCCCGCGGTAATAGTCGAGATGCTCGGGGTCGATATTGGTCACCACGGCAATGGTGGGCATCAGTTTGACAAACGAGCCATCACTCTCGTCGGCCTCAGCCACCAGGAAATCTCCCTGGCCGAGTCTGGCATTGCTTCCCAGACTGTTGAGCCTTCCTCCAATGACCACCGTGGGATCCAGCCCGCCTGCAGCCAGGACCGTCGCGATGAGAGAAGTCGTCGTTGTCTTTCCATGGGTCCCTGCGATGGCCACTCCCACTTTCATCCTCATCAGCTCGGCCAGCATCTCCGCCCTCGGGATAACGGGGATGAGCCTCTGCTCGGCCACCTCCACTTCAGGATTGCCTTTACGGATGGCGGAGGAGATGACGACCACATCGGCCTCCTGCACATTTTCTTTCCGGTGGCCATAGGTGATTCTGCATCCCAGAGTCACGAGCCTTCGGGTCACCTCTGTCTCTCTGGCGTCTGAACCGCTGATCTGGTAGCCCAGGTTAAGAAGCACCTCCGCAATCCCGCTCATGCCGATTCCGCCAATGCCTACAAAATGGATATGCTGGATCTTTCCTCTGCGATACATAAGAAAACCGAACTCCCATTTCCAAATTACAAATCCCAAATAATCTTCCAATCACCCAAACCCCGATGACCAAACGCAATTTCGCTCCAACCAGGGCATAACACTGGTCAACAATTTCCTGGGCTGCCTTTGGCCGACCCACCTGCTCCATGGCCTCTTCCATTCTTCTCATCTCCTCCGGATGGGATTGAAGATGAAGAATGGCTTGGGCCAGGGAAGGTCCGTTCAAATCCTTGTCCTCAATCATCCGGGCAGCCCCGAGACCGACGAGCCTCTGGGCATTGATGAGCTGGTGCTGATGGGCGGCAAAGGGATAAGGGATGAGGATCGCCCCTTTTCCGCAAACCGCGAGCTCCGCAATCGTGCTCGCCCCTGCCCGGCACACGACAAGATCAGAGGCCTGATACTGGGCGACCATATCCTCGAAGAACGGTTTGACCAAGGCATCAAACCCCTTCTCCCGATACCCTCTCGAAACGAATTCGAGGTCTTCGTCTGCCGGTTTGATGAATGAACCGGAGAGAAGATGTGACGCTCTGAAGCGAAGTCAAGAGCCTCCCCCACGGCCTCATTGATCCGGTGAGCTCCTGCGCTTCCTCCAAAGACAAGAACCGTGAATCTGTCTCCCTTCGGCTGTTTCCTTGAGCAGAGGAAGAACTCTTTCCGGATCGGGTTTCCCGTGACCCGTGTCTTTTTCTCAGGGAAATAACGCCTCGCCTCTTCAAAGGAGACGAAGATGCGCTGGCTGAACCATTTTAAGATCCGATTGGTCATTCCCGGCACCATGTTCTGTTCATGGATCGCCCGTTTGATGCCGAGCAGATAGGCAGCCAGAAGGACGGGGCCGGAGGCATATCCTCCCACTCCCAGCACGAGCTGAGGCCGGAAATCCTTGAGAACCGATAAGGCCTCCGAGACGGCCGAAGGAATGGACCCCAGGGCCCGGATCTTCCGCGATAAAGGCCTTCCCTTGAAAGGCATGGCCCGAATGGTCTTCAATGGGAATTTTCCATCCGCCAAAACCCTCACCTCAATTCCTCTCTCCGTCCCGATGAAAAGGACCTCATTCCCCTCTTCTCTCTCTGTAAACGCTTCAGCCACGGCAATGCCCGGAAAGAGATGGCCCCCTGTTCCTCCTCCGGCAATCACACACCTCATTTCCGTTCCGCAAGGGTCGAAAGGCGGAGAAGGATCCCCACCCCGATCAGGTTCGTAATCAACGATGTCCCTCCATAACTGATGAAAGGAAGGGTCAAGCCCTTCGTCGGAAGAAGTCCGAGAACCACTCCCATATTGAGCACGGCCTGAAGAGAAATCATGAGTGTCAGCCCCAGGGCCAGATAGGAGGCGAACCGATCCTCGAGGCCGTTTCCGATCTGCATTCCCCTCAACGTGAAGAGGAAGAAGAGGAGCACAACGACCATGGCCCCGGCGAGGCCCAGCTCCTCTCCGACGATCGAAAAGATGAAGTCCGTATGGGGAGCGGGAAGAAAGAAGAGCTTCTGTTTCCCCTCTCCCAGCCCCAATCCAAAGAGACCCCCCGAGCCAAAGGAGAGAAAGGATTGAATGATCTGAAAGCTCGTGCCCGTGGGATCATCCCAGGGCCGGATGAAGCTCATCAGCCTTTTGTAACGGTAGGCTGCGCTCGTCATGAGGTAGTAGGCGACCGGCATCGCCAGCAAGAGAGCGCCTGCGATATAGATCACTCTTGCTCCGCCGAGGAAGAGGAAAAGAAAAACCATGGCCATCAGAAAGAAGGCGGTCCCGAAATCGGGTTCCTTCAACACCAGGGCGATAACGAGTCCTGAAATGAGGAGGGTGGGCAGAAATGCAAAGGAGAAACTCCGGATCTTCTCCTCCTTCTTGGTTAGAAAATAGGCGAGAAAGACGACGAGACCGAGCTTGGCAAATTCCGAAGGCTGAAAGGTAAAGGAAAAAACCCTCAGCCAGCGCATCGACCCGCCCGCCCGGACTCCAATGCCGGGGATCAGGACCGCGATCAAGCCAAGGATGCTCAGGATGAGAAGAGGGTAGGCAACCCGATTCAGGACCTGATACGGGAAAAACATCATCAGGACCATCAGGCCGAACCCGATCCCGGCATAAAGGGCCTGCCTTTTCAAAAAGTAGTAGGGATCCTGGAATCGGTCTCCGGCAAGGATCGCACTCGTGCTGTAAACCATGACGATCCCGATCCCCACCAGGGCCAGGACCACCATGAGCAGAATGTAATCGAACCTTCCCTTTCCTTTCATCATCCTCATCCCGTTTCAGAGTTCAACTATAATTAGTGTCTGTTTATAAATGTCTTTTTCCGTCATGCCGGACTTCGATATCCAGGCATCCACCGTAATCCTTTCTTGTAAGGAACTGGATTCCGGCTTTCGCCGGAATGACGACTTTTTGGGAAACCGTTCGTTTATGGACAGACTCTAGTTTGATTTCGAATTTAGATTTTGGACTTTTCATTTCGCAATCCGAAATCTGCAATCTGAGATTTAAAGTCTTTTCACCGCCTCTTTAAAGGCCTTTCCCCTCTCCTTGTAATCTCTGAACATGTCATAGCTTGAACAGGCGGGTGACAGGAGCACAACCTCCCCTCTCTCTGCCGCCCGGTGCGCAAGGGTCACTGCTTCGTCGAGGTCCTTTGCCGGGATCGTCTCCGTCAACCCGCCCAGTTCCCTCGCCATCCGCTCTTTTGCCTCTCCGATGAGGATCATCTTTTTCACCCGGGTCCTGATCAACTCCCTCAGGGGGCTTAAATCTCCCTCCTTATCTTTTCCGCCTGCAATCAGGAGGATAGGCTCTGAAAAACTCTGGAGGGACTTGACGACAGACCCCACATTCGTCCCTTTCGAATCGTTGTAGTACCGGACCCCCCGGATCTCCCTGACAAATTCGAGCCGGTGTTCGATCCCTTCGAATCGGTTCACCACCTTCTCAATGGCTGTCTTCGAGCAGTGAAAGAGTCTCGAAGCGACCATCGCTGCCATCATGTTCTCCACGTTATGGATCCCTCTCAAAGGAGCGTTCGAGAGACAATAGACTTCTTCTCCTTCTCCCACGTTCACAACGATGTTCGGAGGATCGTAAAAAGCTCCCCTGTTCATCTTCCCACTCAGACTGAAAAAAGCCTTCCTTGCCTTTACGGACTCTGCCAGCTTCGTGACGATCGGATCCTCTCCATTGAGAACGGCATCATCCTCAGACGTCTGATGCATAAAGATCTTCGACTTGGCTTCGATGTATTCGGCATAACTCGGATAGCGGTCCAGATGATCCTCCGTGACATTCAGAAGCACCGAGATCCGGGGCCGAAAGGTTTCGACGGCCTCCAGCTGAAAGCTCGATATCTCGACGACCAGGACCTCCCACCCCTTTGCCTCATCGACGAAGAGGATCAAAGGCTCTCCAACATTGCCGCCCACCCCGACGCTTCTCCCATCTTCCTTCAGCATCTCTCCGATCAGCAACGTGGTCGTCGTCTTCCCATTGGTGCCGGTCACAGCGATGATGGGAACATGAATGAAACGGAAGGCCAGCTCGATCTCACTGAGAATGGAAACCCCCTTCTCCTTCGCTTTACGGATCGGCTCGATAGCCAGGTCTACCCCCGGGCTCACCACAATCAGATCTTGGCTGAGAAAGGTCTCTTCCCGATGGCAGCCCCACTCCACCGGGATACCCATCTCTTCCATTCTGCGAGCCGCCTCTTGATCCACTTCTTCCCGCCCCTTGACCTCCGTTGCAGAAACGATGGAACCCCTCGCCTTGAGAAATCCCGTTACGGCCAGCCCCGTTCGTGCCAGACCCACCACAAGTATCTTCTTCCCATAGAGATTTATCATTCCCGCATGATCCCTTTTCCGTCACCTGGGATTAGGGATTAGGGTTTGGGGATTAGCTAACCCCTAACCCCCAATCCCTAAAACCAAAAACCGGATTACCTCAACGGATACTCCCCTTCTACTCCCGGAGATAGTTCGCTCACTCTAAGTTATCTCAACTTCAGCGTGCTGATCGCGACCAGCCCGAGAATGATCGCAATGATCCAGAACCGGACAATGATCTTGGGCTCTGCCCAGCCCTTCAGTTCAAAGTGATGGTGGATCGGCGCCATCCGGAAAACCCTTCTCTTTCGCAACCGGTAGGAAGCCACCTGGATAATCACGGAAAGGGCCTCAATGACAAAGATGCCGCCCACAATCACCAGAAGAAATTCCTGCTTGGTGACGACAGAAATCGTCCCCAGGGCGGCGCCCAGGGCCAGCGAGCCGACATCCCCCATAAAAACCTGGGCCGGAAAGGTATTGAACCAGAGAAAGCCGAGGCCCGACCCGACCAGAGCTCCGCAGAGGATCGTTAATTCTCCACTCCCCTTCACAAAGGGGATCTGGAGGTAACCGGCAAACCGGAAGTTGCCTGCAAGATAGCAGAAGAGCATGAAGGTCGCGCTGGCGATGAGCACAGGGCCAATCGCCAATCCGTCCAGTCCATCGGTCAGGTTGACGGCGTTGGCTGACCCGACAATAACCAGGACGGAGAAAGGAATGTACCAGCCGCCCAATTCCGGCATCACCTTCTTGAAAAAAGGCAGAATCAGCCTCGAATCATGATCGATCGTAAAGAACAGGACGAGGCTGGCCGCGAGTCCAATGGCAACCTGGATTGGAAATTTATACCGTGCCCGGATGCCGATCCCGTCCTTGTCCCGGACCTTGATATAATCATCCCAAAAACCCAGGACTCCAAAGGCCAGGGTCGTCAACAGAACGACCCAGACGTAGGGATTCGTGAGATCCGACCAGAGGAGCGTGGGGATCACGATGGCGGCAATGATGAGGCTGCCGCCCATCGTGGGAGTCCCATTCTTCACGAGATGTCTCGCAGGAACATCTTCCCGGACGACCTGCTGCATCTGAAAGTCCTTCAACTTCCTGATCAGCCAGGGTCCGAGCACGAAGCTGATCAGAAGGGCCGTTAAAATCGCGTAGATGGTCCGGAACGTGATGTAACGAAAGACATTGAAAAAAGAAAAGGCGTCATGAAGCGGGTAGAGCAGATGATAGAGCACCCTTTAACCCCTCCCCTCTGACAATCCTTCCGCAATCGTTTCCATGGCCATTCTCCTGGAACCCTTCACGAGAACCCAGTCTCCCTCCTGCATCACACGCCTGAGGAAAGAGAGGGCTTCCCCGTGACTCTCCACAATCTTGGTCCTCTCCCGCTCTATCCCGTGGCGAATCGCCGACTCAACCACCACCGGAGCCCACTCGCCCATGGCAAGGAGGAAGTCAATCGAGAGTTCTCCAACCTTTCTCCCCAGTTGCAAATGGGCTTCCTCGGCGCAGCTTCCAAGCTCCAGCATATCCCCCAGAACAGCGATGGCCCTGCCTCCTCCCTTCGCTTCGGCGAGGGTTTCCAGGGCCTTCTCCATCGATCCCGGATTCGCGTTGTACGCATCGTTGATCAGAGTCTTCTCGGCCCCAAGAGAGACGATCTCCATCCTCATGGGAGCAGGCCGAAAACGCTCCAGCACCTCTTTCACCTTCTTGAGATCGATTCCAAAGAGGGCTGAAATGGCGATCGCCGAGAGGGCATCCGGCACAAAGTGGCGACCCAGCAAGGGGAGAACGATCTCCGTCTCCTCTCCTTCAAAGACCAGGGTGAAAGAAGTCCCTTTCATCTCCCTGAACCGAATCTCTCTGGCCATCACATCGGAAGGCTCATCGATGCCAAAGGTGATCTTCTGCCCTGGAAATTCCTTGGCCAGATCGACCACCCGGGTATCGTCCTGGTTCACCACAATCGTCCCGTCCCTCTTCATCCTCCGGAAGAGTTCTCCCTTCTCCTCCTTGAGCCGTTCCAGGGTGCCCAGGCCTTCGAGGTGAACCTTCTGGATATTGGTGATCAGGCCCACATCCGGCTCCGCAATCTCGGTCAGTCTCCGGATCTCGCCACTGACATTCATCCCCATTTCGAGAACGACCACCCGCTCCTTTTCGGTCAATCGAAGAAGCGTGAGGGGAAGGCCGATCAGGTTGTTCCAATTGCCTCTGTTCTTGAGGACGGGAAAGGTGGTCTCGAGACAGGCGGCGATCATCTCCTTCGAGGTTGTCTTTCCATTGCTCCCGGTCAGGGCCACCACAGGGGTCTGATATCTCTGTCTTCTCTCCCGGGCAAGATCGCCCAGGGCCTGGAGCGTGTCCTTCACCACAATGATCGCTTTCGATTGATGGCCGTTCCAGCGGATATCCCTTGCCTTGCCTTCTTCGACCACGACCCCTGCCGCCTTCTTGTCCAGGGCCTCCAGGGCATAATGGTGTCCATCGAACCGCGGACCCTGCAGGGCGATATAAAGTTCTCCCTCCCCGACGGTCCTTGAATCCGTAGAGACGCCCTGAAAGAAGGCGCTCCTTTCTCCCTGAAGGAGCTTTCCCCCTGTGGCGGTTAGGACTTCCTCCATCGAAAAGATCACATTTCCTCCAGTGCCTTTTTCACTTCCACCCGGTCATCGAAGGGAACCTTCTTTGTCCCGACGATCTGATAATCCTCGTGGCCCTTCCCGGCGATGAGGATCACATCCGTCGGACAGGCGAGCCGGAGGGCCATTCGTATGGCTTCTCTCCGGTCCGGAACCTTGAGGTACCCTTTTTTTGTCCTCCACCCATTCAGCTCGCCGGGAGTCCATTTTTCTGAGCCCGCGCTGTTCACTCCTTTTTCCACCTCAGCGAGAATGGCCAAAGGATCCTCCGTCCTCGGGTTGTCTGACGTGAGGACGACGAAGTCGCTCAACCTCCCGGCCGCCTCACCCATCAGGGGCCGCTTCGTCCGATCCCGGTCCCCCCCGCATCCAAAGACCGTGATGACCCTTTCTCCTGTTCGGGACCCGGCCTGACGGGTCTCTTCCAGAATGGATGTTAACCCTGAGAGAGCGCGCTCCAAGGCATCCGGCGTATGGGCGTAATCGACAAAGATGTGAATCCCTTTTTGATTCTCCACCTTCTCCAGTCTTCCTGAAACACCCCTGAGCGATTCGACCCCATCCTTCAGGACCTCGAGGGGAATGTCCATGGCCACTCCGGCCCCCACGGCAGCCAGGATGTTATAGAGGTTAAACCCTCCGATCAGTTGTGAACGGACCGCAAGGGAGCCGCCGGATGTCTTGACCCGGCACGAAAGGCCTTCAAACGTCGAAATCACCTGATCGGCCGAGATCGGGCAGGAGGGTCCTAACCCATAGCGAAAGACAGGAAGGTCAATGCCTTCTACGATCGCCTCGCCCCGGGGGTCATCCTGATTGGTCACGGCAAATCGCCTGGCCTTGGGGCTCATCACCAGGGTAGTCCGAGAAGAGTTTCCTCTTGCTCTCAAAATAGTGGTCCATCGTCGGATGGTAATCGAGATGGTCCCGTGTGAGATTGGTGAAGATGGCTCCATCAAATTCGCAGCCATAGACCCGATCGAGGTCAAGGCCATGGGAGGAGACCTCCATGATCACGTGCGTGATCCCTTCATCGACCATCTCGGCCAAGACCCTCTGAAGATCTAACGATTCGGGAGTCGTATTGGGGGCGGACACCACGGTCTGGCCGTAACGATAGCTGATCGTCCCGATGACACCCACAGGATAGCTCGCTTTTTTAAAGATCGATTCCAGAAGGTAGGTGATCGTCGTTTTTCCATTCGTCCCGGTCACTCCGATGAGCTTGAGCCTGGAGGAAGGGTTTCCGTAAAAGTTCGCAGAGACCCTTGCCAGGGCCTTTCGGCTATTGGAGACAAAAATCGCCGTTGCGCGGGGGATCTCCCGCTTCTCTTCGAGAAGAATGGTTTCAGCGCCTCTCTGAAGGGCATCTTCAATGAACCGGTGGCCGTCCGTCTTCAATCCCCGAATCGCGGCGAAGAGAAAACCTTTTCGCACCTGCTGAGAATGGTAGGCAATCCCCTCGACTCCCCTTCGAGTCTCACCCGTCATCTTCTCGATCTCCACACCTTCCATCAGCTTTGTCAGTTCCATCTTTTCAATTCAATCATCACGCGTCATTCAAACGATCCCGATCATCCCGTCGCCGGGGCCCTTTCATGGGACAGCCTCTCCCGCCTCCGCGGTGCCGGAGCCTATGAGGAGGCCTCAAATTTCAGGTAGCAGATGTCCCCCCTCTCGATGACAGCCCCCGGCCTGGGGGTCTGGTCAATGACCTTTCCGTTTCCTGAAATCTTGATGATCAGTCCCTTCCCTTCGATGCGATTCATCGCATTGCGCATCGAAAGCCCGGTGAGGTCCGGCATCACTTCCTTCTCCATACCCTTCGCCATCTTCACTCCCTCCGGCAAGGGTTCATTCCCCTGGACCTCTCTCTTGGGAATGAATTCGGACTCGTTTTTCACAATCTGCGTCCCTTTCGGATAGACATTGAGATAGGGAAGGGAGTTTTCAACGATTCTTCTAAAGGCAGGAGCCGCAACCGCGCCTCCGTAGATATTGCCCTCGGGTTCATCAATGACAACGATGACCGCAATCTTTGGATCCTCGGCCGGAGCAAATCCCATGAAACTGCTGATATAGTGATCCTCGGAGTACCCTCTCAGGAAGGAATCCACCTTCTGGGCTGTCCCCGTCTTCCCGGCCACTTCAAACCCTGCCGGCACGGCTCCTTCTCCGGTCCCTCCTCTCTCCGTCGTCGCCTTGAGCAGGGCAACGACCTTTTGAGCGGTCTCCTCCGTCACCGCCTTCCGGACAACCTCCGGCTTAAAGGATTGGACCATCTGACCTTTTTCATCCGTGATCGATTCAATGATGGAGGGTTTCATCAGGACCCCCCCATTGGCAATGGCAGAAAGGGCGGTAATCATCTGAATTCCTGTGACGGAAATCCCCTGGCCGAACGAGATGGTATCCAGAGTAACGGGCGACCAGTATCTTGGATGGTGGAGGATTCCCTTGCTCTCTCCCGGAAGGCCGATCTGGGTCTTCTCTCCAAACCCGAAGGCCTTGATGTAGCTGTAAAAACGGTCTTTCCCCATCTTTTCTCCGACCTTCGACGCCCCGATATTGCTTGAGAACTTGATGATCTGCTGAAACGTCAGCCATCCGTGTTTGGTATGATCGTGGATCGTCCGGTCGTAAACGGTGTAGGAACCATTTTCGCAGTAGAACGAATCGGTAGGCCGGACAATCTTCTCCTCCAGGGCAGCGGCCGCCAGGATCGCTTTGAAGATGGAACCGGGTTCAAACGTATCCGCAATGGCCCGGTTTCTCCACGCCCTGGCCCGGGATTGAAGAAACTGGTTCGGATTGAAAGAGGGATAGACCGCCAGGGCCAGGATCTTTCCGGTCGAGGGCTCCATGACAATGGCAAAGCCTCCCTTGGCTCCCCATTTTTGAACCGTGGCGCTCACTTCGGTCTCTGCGCAATGCTGGATGTGTTTATCCAGAGTGAGGACGACGTTTTGGAAGTGGTCTCCCTCCTGGGAGGCCGCGTGATCCAATGCAATTTCCCGTCCCCGGGCATCCTTTGCCGTATTCCACACATGCTTATTTCCATTGAGGAGGGTGTCGTATTGACATTCCACTCCCTCCAGACCCTTTGAATCGAGGCCCACGAACCCGATCACATGGGCAGCCAGTTGGGCATTGGGATAGAATCGTTTATTCTCCTTCAGGAAAGAGATGCCCGGCAGACGCTGGGCCTTGATCTCCTCCACCTCCTTCGGAGCAATCTTTCTCTGGATCCACTCGAAGGAACCCCTGTTCCTTAATTTTCCTTTCAATTCCCCCGGATCGACCTGGAGAAGACCTGCGAGATGTTGGGCCGTCTTCTCGGGGTCCGTCACCTTTTCCGGGTCGGCATAGACCGAATCGACTTCGATGCTGACCGCAAGCTCGTTGCCCTTGCGGTCGGAGATGGTTCCCCTCTTGGGAACGAGGGGAATCTGGGCATGCTGCTGCTGGGCGGCCAGTCGATAGAGTTGTTCCTTCTTCAGCACCTGGAGTTGAAACATCCTCCCGGTGACCAGGGCAAAACAGAAGAAAGAGGAGACACGAGAGGAAAAAGATCCGAATCTTAAACCAATTGATCGGTTTTCGTTTCATCGGATGATCACCACCTGATCGGGTCTCGGCTTGGACATCCCCAATTCTTCGGTTGCGATCTTTTCAATTCGTGGATAGGACTTCAGGGTTGCAACCTCCACCCGCAGCCGTTTGTTCTCCTCGGACAAAGCCCTGCCGGTCTTCATGGCGCTCGAAAGTTCATATCCGGCCTGGATCACCTGAATCCTCGACCACACGTAGACCAGGGAGCCTCCAATCATAAAGAGAAGAAGGAGCGTGACAAGGAGAAGGTTCGACTTCATGGAAGCGGACTTCGTCCTGGCTCCTCCATCCATCCAGAGGACCCGATCTGCGCTGAGGCTTGCCGTCCTTGCCATCTCAATCCCTCATACCCTTTCTGCACACCGGAGCTTCGCGCTCCGGGATCGCGGGTTCTCTCTCTCCTCTTCTTCCGAAGGCGTCATCGGTTTCGGGGTAAGGATCCGTGCCATTTTTTGCTGATTCAGGTCGCCCGGTTCTCCTCTTTCGAGTCGCCTGAAGGTCTGCTTCACGATCCGATCCTCGAGGGAGTGAAAGGAGATCACACACATCCGGCCGCCCTCTTTGAGGAAGGGCCATCCTTCCTCAAGCACCTGCTTCAGATTCTCCAGTTCGTGATTGACCCGGATACGGAGGGCCTGAAAGGTTCGCGTTGCCGGGTCGATCTTCCTCGACTGAAACCGCCTGGGAATGGCCCGATAAACGATCTTACTTAAAGCCTGGGTTGTCTCGATCCGCCTCCGGTCTCGTTCATCCCCGATGGCCTTGGCAATTTTTCTTGCCCACCGCTCTTCCCCGTATGTCCAGAGGATCTCTTCCAGTTCTTTCAGGGGAAGGGTGTTGACGAGATCGGCCGCTGTCTCTTCTGTGCGTTGATCCATTCTCATATCGAGAGGACCTTCTCCTCTAAAACTGAATCCCCTCTCCTGTCCTTCGAGCTGGATGGAGGAGCAACCCAGATCGAGCAGGATCCCATCCACCGATTCGGTTCCAATCTCCCTCAGGAGTCCGGACAGATGTGCAAAATTTTCCCGAAAGATTCTTACCCTCTCCCCAAAGGGGCTCAACGCTTTTCGGGCCTCCGCGATGGCCTCCTCATCCCATTCGATTCCAATCAGCCTTCCATCGGGTTCGGTTCGTTTCAGAATCTCGAGGGCATGCCCTCCTCCACCCAGGGTGGCATCCACGTAAATCCGGTGGGGAGCACATCCCAGCAGGGAGATCGCCTCTTCGACCAGAACAGGGATGTGTCGAGGTCCCATGAACCGCCATTTTCTCTTTACAGACCCAAACCGGTCAGCGTATCGCTGATCTGATCAAAACTCTCCTGTGACTTTCGGAACTCCTCTTCCCACCGTCCCTTATCCCATATTTCGATCTTGCTCCCCTCGCCCACCAGGACCACATCCTTTTGCAGGCTGGCGTAATCCCGCAGGGTCTGGGGGATGAGGAGCCTTCCCTGTTTATCGATCGTGCAGTCAATCCCGCTCGAGTAAAAAAACCTTAGAAACGTCTTGGCCTCTTTCTTTAAGAGGGGAAGAGCCTTCGTCTTCTCTTCGAGAACAGCCCATTCATTGTAAGGGAATGCGATCAGACACTGGTCATAGTTGGTGATGACAAGGCGATCATCATATTTCTTGTTGAGGATTTCTCTAAATTTTGAGGGAATGCTGATGCGGCCCTTCTCGTCTATGGTATGCTCATATCTTCCACGGAACACGATTTTAGCCCCCGGTTTTCAAATTCTATACCACCAATTACCACTTTTTCCCACCTGGCAGCAAAATACAACGAAAAACGGGGCTTTGTCAAGTAAAATTTTGCACTTATTTCAATTATTTTCATTTGGCTCCCGGACCACAAGATCTATGGGACGAAAAATCTTTTTTTACCATATCTTGTATGTCTCAAACTTGGATAACTCCTGCCTTCTTCTAGAGCCCCGCCCCGAAACCCCATCGGGTGGGATTCGGGTGGATGTTAAAATTCCACCGGACCTCTCAAATCAAAATTGACAAGGCCGTCCAACCTGTCTAAAATGAACGGAAAGGGAGAAGGAGTACGCTGTTTGACGCGGGAGGATCGTCCTGCTTCGGCAGGACTTGAGGCAAAACCTCAATTGCCTCCAACCTCAAGTCTTCCAGTGGAAGACACTCCTCCGACCTATTGCCTTGGTAGACGGGGGCGGCATGGTCACGGAACCTTTAAAGAAGAAGGCTGAAAAACTCCGGGAAGAGATCGAAGATCACAACTATCGATACTATGTCCTTGATCAGCCGGAGATCTCCGACGCCGAGTATGATCGTTTGATGAGGGAACTTGAAGAGATCGAGCAGCAACATCCCGACCTTCGTTCTCCGAACTCACCCACGCAGAGAGTGGGGGCCCATCCCCTGGAATCCTTTGAGATCGTGCAGCACACCCTCCCCATGCTCAGCCTCACCAATGCCTTCTCCGAATCGGAGGCCAGGGATTTCGACAAAAGGGTCAAGAAGATTTTAGGGGCGACGGCTGAAATTGATTACGTGGCTGAGCCCAAACTCGACGGATTGGCCGTTGAACTCGTATATGAGAAAGGCCAATTCATTGTCGGATCCACCCGGGGGGATGGAGTCAATGGGGAAAATATCACACAGAACCTCCGGACCATCCGGACGATCCCTCTCCAGCTGATTCACAAAGAGGTCCCCATTCCGGAACGTCTCGAGGTGCGGGGCGAAGTCATCATAGAACTGAAAAAATTCAGGGCCCTCAACGAGAAGCGGGAAAAAACAGGAGAACCCCACTTTGCCAATCCCCGGAATGCGGCTGCAGGCTCGGTTCGACAGCTCGACCCCAGGATAACGGCAGAGCGTCCCCTCGAAATCTATTGTTACGCTCTTGGGGAAGTTAGAGGATGGAACTTTGAGACACAATGGGAACTCCTTCAGACCCTGCCGAAGTGGGGTTTAAGAACCAATCCGAATGTTCGTCCATGCCACGGAATCGATGAGGTGCTCGAATATTACCGCGAGATGACAGAAAGGAGAGAAAAACTTCCGTACGAAATTGACGGCATCGTTATGAAGGTCGACCGGTTCGACCTTCAGGTCCGGCTGGGCGAGATCTCCCGGAGCCCCCGCTGGGCATTGGCCTTCAAATTCCAGCCCAAACAGGAATCGACGAAGATTCTCGACATTGTCGTCCAGGTCGGAAGAACCGGCGCCCTCACCCCTGTGGCGATCATGGAGCCGGTCAGGGTCGGAGGCGTCGAAGTCAGCCGCGCCACGCTCCACAACCAGGATGAGATCGATAAAAAGGATGTCCGGATCGGGGATACGGTCATCATCCAGAGGGCAGGCGATGTGATCCCTGAAGTCGTCCAGGTCATTGAATCGAAACGAACCGGAGGAGAGAGAAAATTCAAAGTGCCGGCTCAATGCCCGGTGTGCGGAGCAGAGGTGGTCAGGGAGGAAGCGGAAGCCATCTATCGGTGTATCGGCCTCGACTGCCCGGCCCAGTTGAAGGGAAGAATCAAGCACTTTGCCTCGAAGCGGGCCATGGATATCGAGGGCCTTGGCGTCAAGCTGATCAATCAACTGGTCGATAAGGGTTTGGTAAAAGATGTGGCCGACCTCTATTACACCAGGAAGGAAGACCTGATCGCCCTGGAGCGGATGGCGGATAAATCCGCTCAAAACATCATCGACGCCATTGAAGGCAGTAAAGAGAAGCCCCTTTCGAAATTCCTCTTTGCCCTCGGGATCCGCCACGTGGGAGAGCATATCTCGGAGGTCCTGGCCCGGCGTTATCCCCGCCTGGAGGACCTGTTTCAACTTTCCGAAGAGGAGCTTCAGGAAGTCGAGGAGGTGGGACCCGAGGTGGCGGCCAGCGTCGTCCATTTTTTCAGAGACAGGAGGAATGAAGAATCGATCGGGCGGTTGAAACGTGCCGGCGTGAAGCCCATCGAACCCCGGATCAAAGGGAAGGGAAAGCTTGCCGGAAAGGTCTTTGTATTCACGGGGACGCTCACGTCTTACGGAAGGGACGAAGCAAGAGACCGGGTCGAATCCCTTGGAGGAGTGACGACATCCACTGTCTCCAAGAAGGTCGACTTCGTGATCGCCGGTGAAGACCCGGGCTCTAAATTCGACAAGGCAAAAGAGCTGGGAATCAAGATCCTCACCGAAGACGAATTTCGGAAGATGATTGGATGATAAGAGTTTGTGGAGGACACGGATCCGGTTACCTCGAAAGGAAAGGGATTCTTAGGCTCAACGGTGAACCAATTTAAATTATTAATAGGAGATAGACGATGGTCAAAATCATCCCGGTCGTTTTAACAATCCTGATCCTGTTTGCTTCCAGCGCTTCTTGGTTGTTTGCGGCTGACTCGCCCAATGTTGAAAACATCATCGAGACGTTTATCCCAATTCAGGTTTCAAAAGATGCCACCTCACTACAGGTCTGGCAAAACTATTTAAACATGCTTAGATCGGTCGTTGCTCCTTTGGTAAGAGACCTTACGCAGAAGGAGGTGATTAATTGGTACTGCTTTCTTGTCCACGATAGTGAAAGCGGAGTACCGACGAGTAAAGAGGATGATAGGTCCTATGTTCATTTGAGGATGGCCCTCAGGAAACCCTCCAATGAAACCGAGTTTATAAAGCAGCTTCCTTCTTTCTGTTATTTTTCAAGAAAGATGTCCATGCCTGATCCTCCTTCGTTAGATAATGTGGATATTCAGTCCTTAGCGAATGGACAGGTCGAGCAGGGATGGAAAATCCTGGGGGAGTCATCAGAGTGGGTACTGAAGATGTTGGATGCTCACGATCCAAAAAAACAGGTGCCACCACAAAATGTAGCTCAATTCCTCCATTACCTCGGAAATCAACTCCTTGTAAGATCGGTCAAACTTTCAATGCCATGAAGGATGGATTGTATGCTCCGGATTGGGGGGAGGAAGAACCCGGCAGCATTTCGAGAATGGATGTGGAATAAAGGAGGTGGATCCGCTTCGCTTGATCCACCCTACAACCTGAGAAAACACAGTCGCATCAACACGGGAAGGAAATGAATTCGCACGCCGAACGGCCGCCTCAAAAAGAAAACAGAATAGAGCGCTCTGATCCATCACAGAACATGCAGCGTATTACTTCCTGAAATCCACAAGACTGAGTTTTTCAGGATTATACAGGATTACGTACCGTAATCATCAAAGTCGCCGATTTAGCAGAATCTCCTTCCATGAAGCTACCTGAAGCACTGAGTTCCCTGACAAAGGCTCCGTAAGGGAGTGGAGTAAACCTGCAAGTGGCGGGATAAACGAGCTTGGCTGTGGCCTCGAAGTGCGCAATGGAGCTGCCGTATCTTCTCCTAGAAATGGGGACATCCGCGTATCTTCCGAGTATCTATGGGCACTGAACTCGACTATAAATTTCGTTTTTGTTATACTTCGCTAGGGATGATTTCCGACTTTGGATGTGGTCAGCGCTTAACGAGAATGATTTAAGCTCATTTTTGCCAATATTTTACCAAAGAAAGATAAAACATTCTGAAATGAGTTCGATACCATTGACAGCAGAATTTCCCCCTTGGTGGAAAAAATTAGAATATCACCTGGCTGATCGGTGGGTCAAGTTAGAGCAATTAGCGCGTTATGATTTTGCCGCTCAGTTTGTTCGAGAAAAATTTGTTATAGACTGTGCCTGTGGCACAGGAATGGGCACCAAAATCTTCCTGTCTGCTGGGGCTAAACAGATAGCAGCTTGCGATTTGTGGCCCGCTGCTATAGAAATTGCCAAAAGGCAGATCTCCCTTGAAAATACCAAGTTCTATCTCGCAGATGGTCAATTCCTACCCTTTTCCAATGCCTTTGCCGAAGTTTATATCTCTCTTGAAACAATCGAACATATCAGGAATGACAGACTATTTTTGGCCGAAGCTAAACGCGTTCTAAAACCGAATGGTATCTTTATCTGTTCCACACCTAATCGTCTTATTTCAAATCCAGGGAAAACATTGGCCAATAAGCCATGGAACGAGTTGCACATCCGTGAATATTCTCCCGCTGAGTTTTTAGATCTTTTGAAATTGAATTTCAAACAAGTTGATTTATATGGGCAAAATTGGCAACCACGTTGGAAAATGAACTTCATTATCTTATTAGGGAAATATTTGCCTGTTCACTGGACAGTAAGAATCCAACAGCTAATCAAGCTACCTCGATTGATTCATGACACTCTTGAATATCACAAGGTAAAAAAAGGAAATAACTCGGTTAGTTCTGAATATTTGGTTGCAGTTTGTAAATAAAGGGGCAAAGAGGACAAAACCATCAGAATAAAACACTACTTCAGAACCAGAATTTGCAGTTTGAAGCGATATCAAGACAGAACCGTCTTTATATTGATGCGGTGAGATACTGCTACACATCCTCGAATTTGAACACACCTAAAATGTCACAATATGATTCTAATCGGACGCTTGACTTCTATCCGTAATTGTGGACCTTCGGAGTTGTTTCAGACTGCTAACTTGTACTCATTGATAAGGAGTTTACCTGGTAATGCGAAATATGGGGCGTCCGTGCAGAGCGTGCTTTGGCGGTGGCAAGAGAAATTGGGAATGTTGCTGAATGGATGCAAAACGGATGTTGCCTTTTAATAGGCGTCGCCTCGCGGGAGAATCGCGCAGATATAAATCATCTTTCGCCCTTTATCAGGGGTGAAGAGGAGCCGCCAGTCTCCGGTCCTGAGGCGATAGTCCTCTTTTAATCGGCCTGTCAGGGGACAAACGTTTTTATGAAATAAAGGATTTTCATCCCGCTCCAACTCATCCGAAGCAACCTTTATTCTCCTTCTTGTCTTCTTATCCAACCTGAGACACTATTTTTTGGTTTACCTCAAGCTTCGAATTGATCTAACCCGCTATTTCACGAAGAGCAAGAAACCATTTGAAAAATAGAACAGGCCGATGGCACCCGTTATCAGGC
>CAWHGS010000030.1:0-31713 GCA_963828805.1 uncultured delta proteobacterium | reverse complement strand
TATATCTACAATATAATGGTCCCGAATCAATGTCAATACCTAAACCCCACTTTTATGTCGCAGGCCCGTTGGGGTCGTTTCGTTTGACTTCTAATTTTGTTTTCCGTATACTTAGCTCGCCTTAAGGCAAGTTCTTGGAAGAATCAAGAGGAGGGTTTCGATGGGTGATGTTTATCCAAAGCTGCGAGTGGCTGCCGTGCAGGCAGCTCCGGTGTTCCTGAACCGCGAAGCGACCGTAGAAAAAGCTTGTGCTCTGATACGGGAGGCGGGCCGGAGCGGGGCACAGGTTGTCGCCTTCCCTGAGGGTTTCATCCCTGCGCATCCGGTCTGGTTCTATTTCCACCCGGTTCTCTCACCCCAAAGCCTCACCTGGGGAACCGAACTATTCAAAAATGCCGTTGAGATACCCAGCCCGGCGACTGATGCCCTCTGTGCAGCAGCACACGACGCGAACGCTTATGTTGTTATGGGGCTGTGTGAGAGGCGGCCTCGAACCACTGGGACACTTTACAATACACAACTCTTCATCGATCGCCTCGGTCGCATCATCGGCAAACACCAGAAGATCCAGCCGACCATCGGTGAACGCCTGGTTCACACGGGTGGTTTCGGCGATACCATGCGTGCCTTTCCTACGGAATTCGGCCCGCTCAGCGGGCTCATTTGTGGGGAAAACCAAAACCCGCTTGCGGTCTTTACCCTGGCAGCCGACAGCACGGTGATTCACGTCGGATCATGGCCGCATCTATTCCAGAAGGGCTGGCATCCAATGGGAGTCGTTGCCGACCTGGCGGGCCGGGCGCTCTCGTACATGGCGAAGTGCTTCGTCATAAACGCTTGCGGCACGATCGATGCCGAGATGCGTGAAGCATTGCCCGCAACGGACGAGGACCGGGCATACCTTGCGGCGCCAGCCAACCTCGGGGGCTCGTCAATCATCAGCCCTGTTAGTCGGGTTCTGGCTGGTCCGATGGGTCCGGAAGAGGGCATTCTCTATGCTGACATTGACCTGGAGCTTGCGGTGCGCGCCAAACTCACCCACGATTTTGCCGGACACTACAACCGGCCTGACGTGTTCCAGCTTCATCTGAATACGACAGCTCCCCAGATTTTGCAGCGGAACCCAACACTACCCAATCAGGATCGGCAGGACACGGCAAAGCAAGACAATACTGAAGCAGAGAGCACTCCAGTAAATATTGCACTTTCTCGCATAGAGAAGGGTTGACCGCTCGCCGGAGCCAGACAGTTCGGTTGCACGATCAGGATGATTACCAAATGAACTCACTATTTCACGAAGAGAAAAAAACCATTGGCAAAGTAGAACAGACCGACGGCACCGGTGACGAGGCCGAGAATCCAGACCGGTTTTTTCTTCATCAGGGCGGCGATGGACGAGAGCAGGATGGCAATCTGAAGGAAGATGACCGCAATCCCGAAGATCTGCGCATGTCTCTGCGCATCATCGCGGATGGTCTCAAAATTCCTTGCATCCTTTTCAATCTGGGTCTTTTCCTCGTTATATCTCTTTATATTTTTGGCGTAAAAGTCCACCTTCTTCTGGTACTCTTCGACCAAAGAACCCGGCGCCTTCGGCCCGAGGGCCTTGAGTTCGAGCTCCAATTTCTCTTTCTGTAACTCATAGAGATATCCCTTGATGCTCTTCGACTGATAATAGGCCCACTGGTTTGCGGCATGGGTTTGGCTCAATACAGACCGTGTCGAAAACCCTCCCCCTTTAAAGGTGGAGAGGGTCGCACAGACCGCCAGAATCACGGTGGCCAGGGCCAGGTAATTGAGCCAGGGTTCTTTCTTTTCCTCTGCCATAGGTCCTCCGCATCATGACAAAATAACGTGTCAGTGACAGTGTCAGTATGAGTGTAAGGATTCCCCGGAACTCCTATCATTTGCGAGTATCCTCCGGACAACGGTTACCCGGTTGAATTGACCCATTCCTCCCATTGGGGATACTTCGGAAAGTAAACGGCGAACAATACCAACGAAAGGAAGACAAAGAGATAAAAATCAAAGGAACTCCCCCCGATGATAAACAAGACAAGGCCGTAGATCCCTGCGGATTCACAAAAAGCGAAGGTGACGATCGCCGCCGTGAAGAGTTTCTGGACCTTCGCTACGAGAAGGTCTCCCTGCTTTGGGAGACCGCTGACCCTTCCGCCCCCGGAGAGAATCATCTTCCTGACGATCCGGATCATGAAAAACTCGATGAACGTTATCCCGAGAAGGAGGTATCTCAGGATCTCAAGAGCAGAGGGAGGCAAGAATCCCCCGGTCTCGTAGTTCATCGCCTTCAGGGTTTCAACCACGGCCGCAAAAATGAGAAGGGTCCCTATCATGCCATAACCGATGACGGTGGCCATCCTGTGATACTGGCCTAATCTCTCCATCCTGTCTCCCCCCTTTCATAACCACTTCTTCTTTCTGAAATAAACCAGCATGACAACCCCAATGGCGATCATGACCAGCCAGAGCGCCGGATACCCCCAGGTCCATTCCAGTTCCGGCATGTGTTTAAAATTCATTCCGTAAACCCCGGCGAGAAAGGTGAGCGGCATAAAGACCGTGGCGATGATCGTCAGAACCTTCATGACCGCATTGAGCCGGTTGCTGACGCTTGACAGATAGATGTCGAGCATTCCCGAGACCATGTCCCGGAAGGTCTCGATGGTGTCAATCACCTGGATCGTATGATCGTAGACATCCCGGAGGTAGATCCGGGTGGACTCCTGGATCAACGGAGACTCTCCTCGCGTCAGACTGCTGATCACCTCCCTGAGAGGCCAGACCGCCTTGCGAAGAAAAATCATCTCCCGCTTCAAGCTGTGAATTTCTTTTAAGGTCTCTGTCGTAGGCTGGGCGACCAGTGCCTCCTCGAGGGACTCGATCCTCTCTCCGAGTTTTTCGAGGATGATGAAATAATGATCGACGATCGCATCGATCATGGCATAGGCAAGATAATCCGCTCCCATCTTTCGGATCCGACCTTTACTGCTTCGAATTCGATCTCGAAGGGGACCGAACACATCTCCCTCCTTGCCTTCCTGAAAGGAATAGACGAAATTCTTTCCGAAAATCAGACTGACCTGCTCCGACGTCCACCTGACCGCTCTGATCCCGGTAATAAAGCATCTTTAAAACGATAAAACTGTATTAATCATATTCCTCCATTTTGGGACGCTGATCCGTATTGAGAATGTCTTCGAGAACCAGGGGATGCAGCCCGTAACACTCCCCGAGCCTTTCAATCATCTTGACATCATCGATGCGATCGACATTGATCCAGGTGACGGTGGGCTGATCTTTGAAGATGAAACACTCCTCAATGGTTTCAACTTCCTTTTCCTGGACATGCGCCTCATCATAATCAAGGATGGCAACCTTTGTCGGGTCGCCTTTCTTCTCCCCGATGTGCACAAGGCTTCCTGGCGGAAGACCCGCCTTCTTCGAACGCTGCTTAGTGAGTCTGGCCATCATTCACCTCTCTCTTCCTCATGACTCCGAAACCCCAAAGGTCTCCATGGTCCAGGCGATCCTTGTCTCCGGCGTTTCAAACATACCGGGAGGTCCCTGATCAATCTTCTTGAGCCGTCCGTAAAGGCCGTCCCGGTTGGCAATCTGAATGGCTAGTCCCGGCCGGGCATTCAATTCGAGAAGAAGCGGACCCTGACTCTTATCCACGACCAGGTCCACCCCCACGTATCCGAGCCCTGTCATTTCGGATGATCGGGCAGCCATCCAGAGCATCTTCTCCCAGTACGGGACGAGAATTCCGCTCACCGGGTTTCCAGTGTCCGGATGACGATCGATGACAAGAGACCGGTGAACCCCGCTCTGTGTCCTTCCGCTTTTCATGTCGATCCCCACCCCGATCGCCCCCTGGTGGAGGTTTGCCTTTCCATCGGAGGATCGGGTGGGAAGCCGGACCATGGCCATCAGAGGGACCCCGCGATAAACGATGAGGCGGATATCCGGGACGCCTTGATAAGTGATGGCGGCAAAGATGGGGTCAGGAATGACGAGACCTTCGATGAGGGCCCGGTCTTCGAGGCCCTCCAGGGAATAAATCCCTGAAAGGATCCCGGAGATATGGTAGAGCGAGATCCTCCTTTCGAGATCACCTCACCGCTCGGTTTCACGAACCCCTCCGATGAACGATCCGTGACAAGAACGATGCCGCCTCCGCCCGATCCCCTTGCCGGCTTAACGACGAATTGATGACGGCCTGAAAGAGCCTTTTCAAAACCGGCGATATCCCCATGGCATTCGATGATGTGGTAGAGAGGTGGGGTCGGGATGTGATGCTCCAGGGCCAACTGTTTTGTCAGAACCTTGTCATCCACCCTGGGGAAGAGCGACCGGGGATTGAACCGCATGATATACTCGGCTTTTCGGCGGTTCATGCCGAGGATCCCCAATTCTTCAAGGTAGCGGGCCGCTTTCCAGTTCACGATGACCTCCGGAGTTTTCGGAAGCGGAGAAGCTCTGAAAGCCGGTAACCGGTATAACGGCCCAGGAGGATTTGAAGGGCGGCAACCGCAAAGAGAAGCTCGGGATAGACAAAGAAGGTAAGCTGGAGAGAATTCGAAATGGATCAGCTCATGCGTAATGGCCGCGACCGCAGCGCTTCCTGCAGCGGTCCGAAGGGCCGCGCGGGCCCCTGACTCTTCGATGAGAACAAAAAAGCGCTCAATCATCATGGTGAGGATCACAAAGGGAAGCAAGCCCACCGCCATGAACTCCCGCAATCCCGAGCTTGCTTCCAACCAAGGCAAAGGCGGTAAAGGCAAGGATGACCAGCGTCAGAAGGACGGAGAGTCGGGGGACTAACAAGCAGGCGAAGCCTGTCAATCCAGCGTCGAACCACATATCCGATAAGGACAACCCCTGCAAATATCCCGAGTCCAAAGAGAAGTCCTATGTTCCGAAAGGCAAGCGCCATCAGGACAGGCATGAAGATTCCGAACGTTGGGAAACCGATGATATTCCGTAACACACAGATGATGAGGGCGCCCACCGGAACCAGAATGAGGATCCGGAAGGTCTCCTGAAACTGTGGGGGAAGGTGAAAAAGGGACCAGCGGTCCAGAAAACGGCTGGAGCGGATGATCCGTTCAAAGTGCATGCGCCACTGGCTTAGGATCTGGCGGCTGATGGTCCATCGGACCTCCTGAATCTCCCCATCGGAAACCTGTACGGCCGGCACCTCTCCGATGGTGAGGGGAAGAAACTCCATCGATTTTTTAAAGATCTCTCCTGTCTCAGGATGGAACCTCTCCCACTCCTGACCGGTCCAGACCGCGATCCATGTCAGCGGTGACATGGTAACGCTTTCGACCAGATGGAGCCCGGTGACGATGCGTGAGGGGAGGTTCGCGGCCCGGAGCAGAATCTGATACGCAACAGGACGGCCATACTTCTTCTCGATTTCGGACCATGCATGAAGGTCTTCGTGCCGAAAGAAGAGGTGTTCCCCAGACTCCCTTTGCAGTCGCCAGCAATGGCCCGAAATCGGTCGCGGCGGTTTGAGGTTGCTCCACCTCCCTGCTAAGCGTTGGGCAAGGATTTGTTCCTCCTTTTCGACATGCGTCGGGAAAGATTCCAGATCGGGCGGCTTCAACGGGGCAGCCCGTCTGGGTCGAAAAAGGAGGGTTGCGCCGTAGTGAATCACCTCTTCTCCAGCGCCCAGTGTCCCCGACCAGACCCCAATCTGGTTGGGTCCCTGCCGGAGAAGGTTGAAATTGAGCGCCCCGGAATGAATCCGTTCTTCAACGACCATTCTCTCCCCGTAGCTGAAGGGAAGACCGATCATGACCGTCGCCTCCTTCCCATCCGCCCTTCACATAGGCGTCCATCGAAACCTGCCATGCCTTTCCAGGAACGGTGGGGAGAGACGGGATATCCGAGCCAGATGATGCGGTAGCTGATGAGGGCTGCTGAGAGAAGGAGAAGCGCCAACGCCAGGACCAAAGCAGGGTGCTTATTTCTCTGAGAGGGCACCTCCGGCTCATGACAGGCGGGCGGAGAGCACCTCTCCTGCATACAGTCCACGACGAAGTTTTCCTTGAGGGTATTCCGGCCGATCAGGAGAGGATACTTAACCATCGGAACGGTCATTGAGATTGACTCTTGTGCGGACACGTTTGGGACCGATACAGAATTCGATCTCAACGATAGGCCTCCGTTCACGGGCCTCGGACGATCGGATGATAACGCCAGTCGACGATGGGCAAGCGCAACTGTAATCCCCCATACTTTTTCGATAACTTAAACTCTGCAACCCCTCCCTCCACCTTTAGGTCCCGGGCGTCGAGAGAGGAAGTTGCGGCGCCGGTATCGATCCGTGCGGGGAGCCTTATCCCCCAGGGCAAAAGGATGACATCCTCCACCTCACCCACGATCGTCTTCTCCCCGGCATAAGCCCCTTTGGTTCCGACCCAAAGGAGGGACAGAAAAGCGAGGAAAACCAATCCTCCAGATAGAAAGAGGTTCTTGGCTATGAATCGAAAGATGGGAGACACGAATTCAACCATGACCGGCCCTCATTCAAGGGAAAGATTCTTCACCATAGCCCCTGTTGCTATTATACCCACTTTAATCTGAACTTTGTAGAGGAGGTTTCTGCTTCAAGTCCCTTGGATGATCGTTTCGATCCGGACAACTCGGCGGAATGCTTTTTGATCGCTTGTTCACATCAACAATGAAGTGATCTTTCAGGGCGTTCCGCCCTAAAATAATCGGATATTTGACCATGGAACGGTCATTCAGGTTCGCCTTGACGCGAATTCTTTTTGAGGCCACACAGAGGTCAATCTCCACCACAGGTCTTTCTTCCCGGCCCTTGGAGGAGCGGACATGCCGCCACCCTGCAATGGGCAGGCGCAGAAGTGCTCCTCCGTATTCCTCCGGAAGCCTGAATTCAGCCTCATTTCCATCGATCTTGAGCTGCCGTGCGTCGAGCGAAGTGACGGTTGCGCCTGTGTCGATTCGTGCAGGAAGTCTTATGTTCCATGGCAACAGGATCACCTCTTCCATCTTGCTAAGCGTAATCTTTTTATCAGCCCCAACCCCCCACGGGGTTAAGAAAGAAGAAAAGACGAGGACACCCGACAGGATCAAAACCCACTTTTTCATTCAATACTTCTCCTGATCAAGCTCCACTCAGAACCTAAGACCTTCCCGAAAAATCTTGTCATATTTTTTCCGGTCTTTGCAAGCATTTTTTGGGGGAGTTCGAAGCGGGGGGTCACTCCTTCTCCCCCAGAAAGAAGCGATGATACTCTTCATGGGACAGGTGTTTCCGTAAGAGGCCCGTGATCCAGTCATGGATTTGCCGGATCTCTTCGTCAGAGAGGCGGCACCGGAGGACCTCCATCACCCGGTCGTCTGAAATTTTCTGGAGATAAACGATCAGGGAGGCTTCATCGATATCCCTGGAGAGACCAAACGCCACAGGCCCCTTATAGGTTTCAGCAAATCGATGGGAGTATTTTTCCATTTGAATTTGTAATCCCCCTTCCCCCTTTGAGGCTGTGTCATAATTGGGGAATAAAAAAATGTCATGCAACTTAGTTCAGCATCTAACAAAATCAGGAACTTTGAGAGACCCTGAAACAAGTTCAGGGTGACAAAATAGTAATTTCACACCTCCCCTTGAGGAAAGGGGGAATCATGATCGGGACATAATAGACTCTGAAATTCCCTGGATACAGGTTTTGATAAAATACCTCTCTCTGCCTTTCTCCTCTTCGGTCAGATACTTAAAGGATCTGAATAAGTCGTCCCTTTCAAGAAGAACAGGAATACACCGCTCGACGAGATCCTGCTCACCGAGATCCTTCATCTGTTCGGCAATCACATCTCTCCATAAATACAATTGTTTCCTGTAATTTCTTAGCATTCCTTTGGCATCCGGATGAATCCCGAAATGGGCATAGCAGATTTCCCGGATGTCAATTTCCAGCAGCTTATCGATGCTTTCCACAGCCTCCTCGAACATGAATCTCGGTGGAGTGGCGGGCCGAAGATAGGACTTATCCTTGAGATCGATATAGATCCCCCCCGCATCTCCTGCAAAGAGATAATCCCTTGTAAACAAGGGCGCTATGATGGGGGGCATGGCCGGGGGTTTTGATGATTTGAAATCCTTCCTTCTTAAATCCGTCCGGAGAGAGGAGCCTGTTTTCCGGAACGGGCTCAATCTCCCCGTATTTGAAGGCGAGATCGCCCAGAGCCTTTTTTCCCCCTCCCAGAGCTTTTGGGGTCTGATCATGTGAGGGATGCCTGACTCGTGACAGATCACTTTTGCATCCGGGAAATGGTTGATCAGGATCCCTGTCCCTCCGGCATGGTCGATATGAATATGGGTTAAAAAGATAAAATCCAATCTGCCGATCTTCAGGCGTTCTAACCCCTCCAGCAGTTGATCCACGGAGGCCCTGGGGCCCACGTCGACCAAGAACTTTTCCTCTCCATCATAGACCCAGGATCCGATAAAGATCCCAAAGCTTTTGATCTCCTGCTCTAACCCGATGAGGTAGAGATGGGGTCTCACTTCGGTAATCGTCATCTTTCCTCCACTTCATCCTTGTCTCCCTTCCATACCATATTTCGGTCGATATCTCCAACGCAACCCTCTCTCCTTAAACGAAAAATACTTGCCCACCCCCACGTTTCAATTTGCAGGAAGCCCAAGGTGCAGGAGGCCTGGTCGGGCCTCCCTGGAGGGGCTTGATCAGGTCTCAGAGGGTGCTTCAAATCCCATGGAAGGAAAAACCGGGGGCGGGCAAGACATAAAACGTTCTTGTCTTTTTAAATGAGATGGGGTAATTTCATCTGAAGGGTTCAGGGAGGTGCGGTGGATGGAGAAAGATCTGGTTGCGGTCCTGGGCGGAGGAAATGGGGGGCATGCGGTGGCGGCAGAGCTTGCTCTTGCCGGATGTAAGGTCAACTTCTTCGAGCTTCCTCAGTTTGCGGCCAACTTCGAAAGGGTCCTGCGGACGAAGGAAGTCCGAACCGAGGGGATTTCCGGAGAAAACGTGGCCAAACTGAATATGGCGACCACGGACATTCAACAGGCCATCAAGGATGCGGAAGTCCTCTTTGTCATCACCCCTGCTTTCGGTCACAAGGCCATGGCCGAAGCCTGTGCCCCTTTTGTTCAGGACGGTCAGATCATCCTTCTCATGCCCGGGTCTGGAGGAAGCCTTGAGTTTGCAAAGATCTTCCGACAGAAAAAGGTGAAGAAAGAGATCCCCCTCGCCGAAAGCGTGACCCTTCCCTACGGGGCCCGGCTCAAAGGCCCCGGCCATGTCTCCCTCTTCATCAATGCCCTCATCCTTCCCACCGGAGTCTTCCCGTCCAAAAGGACAGCGGAGGTCATTCCGAAATTGAAACGATTTTATCCGGTCATCACGCCGGCCAAGGATGTCCTGGAGGTGGCCATCAATAACCCGAATCCCGATTGTTCATCCCGTTGCCACCCTGCTCAGCGCCACTCGAATCGAACATTCGAAGGGAGAGTTCTATCTCTATGCCGAGGGGATGACTCCTGCTGTGGCAAGGGCCTTCGAATCCCTCAACGAGGAGAGGCTCGCGCTCTGTAAAGCCATGGGATACAAACTCTACCACTGGGACAATATCGATTTCAAAGATTACAACTCTCGGCGAGACCGAGGAGGAGTGCCGGTACCGGATCCTCAACACCAGCATGGATTCCTGTTTTGGCAAGGACGGCATCTATGCCGGAATGAAGATGAAGGGCCCTGAACACTTAAAAGACCGGTATGTGACGGAAGATGTTCCCTATGGAATGGTCCTTCTCTCCACCCTGGGAGACCTCCTTGGTATCCCGACCCCAACCCATGATGCCGTGATCCAGCTCGCCTCTGTCATCAACCGCACCGATTACTGGAAAACCGGGAGAGGCGTGAAGGAATTGGGCCTCTTGTCCATGGATAAACAACGTTTGAAGACCTATCTTCTAGAAGGAAGATAAAGGCATCCCGAGCATCTCCGTAGGGATGTCGATTCGGACAGGGTATCTGTTTCCATTTCTTGTTTTCGGGTTTAAAAAATGTTTAATTTTTTATATTTTGTGAAATTCCTACCCTTGTGAATTTTTTCTCCTTGACAAATCAGCAGAGTATTATAAATAATAAGAGCCTTAGCCTTCCCTTAACTATTTTTCATCTCCGTCAGGACTAATTTGAACAGGTGTGATCAAAGAGAATGACTGATTCGACAGGATTCAGTGCTCTCTTAGCGGCATATTCCCGGGGAAAACCCTTGTTCCCGACGGTCGGAACGGGAGTGTTCGGAAGAAATAATTATTTCATGAAATATGAAATGTTTTGTTGACGCGAACCCTGCGTGAATATATCAGATAGGCAGCCTTTAGACGGGGGAAATCGATGCCTAAGATCAGCCGGAATGTCCTCAGCAGCAAGGTCTATGCCGCCCTCAAGGAGATGATTGCCAACCATCGGTTTCAGCCCGGCGCTCGACTCAACGTGGAAAAGATATCGAAAGAGCTGGAGGTGAGCCGGACTCCTGTCTGGGAGGCGGTTCGCCGGCTCCAGCAGGAGGGGCTTCTTGAGAACATTCCTTACCGGGGTGTTTTCATGGTCGAGATGACCCTCGAAAGGGCCTTGGAGCTCTACCAGGTGCGGGAAGCCCTTGAAGGACTGGCAGCCAGGTTAGCCGCTCTCTACGCGAATGAAAAGATCCTGGAAAAGATGGGAGAAACTCTGGAGAACCAGATAAAAGTGATTGAGAAGGGGGATCTCCTGGGCTACTCGCGCATCCGATTTTGATTTCCACTCCCTGATTCATAAGATGAGCCGCAATGCGGTGCTTCAGGAGATGCTCGAATCCCTGAAAACAAAGATGCAGCCCATCACCATGGAAGTCAGGCCTCATCCTCCCGCGGCTTTACGAAGATCACCTCGAAATCATGGAGGCGATCCGATCAAAAGATCCGGAGAAGAGCGAGAAGATCCTTCGCCGTCACAATCGGGTCGTTCAAAACTCAGATCCAGAAGGAGATCGAACAGCTTGGGGAGAGAAGGTGAAGGACAGTCTCAAAAACTTTTTGCGATTTAAAAAAAAGGAGGAGAGAAACATGACGAAATATGCAGAAGCGGATCCAAGAAAACTTGCAGATTGGCAGATTGCGGAGATCGCGGAAGAGAACATGCCGACTCCGGAAGAGTGGCGAGACAAACTGGGCCTTCAGAAGGATGAAATCATTCCCATGGGAAAGCTGTGCAAGCTTGATTTCATGAAGATCATCGACCGCCTCAAAAACAGACCGGATGGAAAATACATCGAAGTGACCGCCATTACCCCTACTCCTCTGGGAGAAGGGAAGTCAACAACCAGCATGGGGTTGATCGAGGGACTTGGCAAGAGAGGAAAGAATGTGGGTGGCTGTCTCCGTCAGCCTTCAGGCGGGCCGACCATGAACGTCAAGGGAACGGCTGCCGGAGGAGGCAAATCCCTGCTCATTCCCATGACCGAATTCTCCCTGGGCCTGACCGGAGACATCAACGACATTATCAACGCCCACAACCTGGCCATGGTCGCCATTGACCTCCCGGATGCAGCATGAGCGAAACTACGACGATGCCGAGCTGGCCAAACGGAAGCTTAAACGGCTCGACATTGACCCGACCAACGTTGAAATGGGCTGGATCATGGATTTCTGCGCCCAGTCGCTGCGCAACATCGTCATCGGCCTCGGGGGCAAGATGGACGGTTATATCATGGCCTCCAGATTCGGCATCGCCGTCAGCTCCGAACTGATGGCGATCCTTTCCATTGTCCGGGACCTGAAAGACCTCCGGGAGAGGCTGGGCAAGATTGTCGTCGCCTACGATAAGAAGGGCAAACCCGTCACCACCACCGACCTCGAGGTGGCAGGCGCCATGTGCGCGTGGATGAGAAATACGATCAACCCCACCCTGATGTCCTCAACGGAATACCAGCCCTGTCCTGGTCCATGCGGGACCCTTTGCCAATATCGCAGTGGGTCAGTCCTCCATCATCGGCGACCGCATCGGTCTGAAGATGTTTGATTACCATGTGACGGAGAGCGGTTTTGCCGCAGATATCGGATTCGAGAAGTTCTGGAATGTGAAGTGCCGATTGAGCGGTCTGACGCCCAATGTTTCCATCCTGACGACAACGATCAGGGCTCTGAAGATGCACGGCGGCGGACCGACCGTCGTTGCGGGACGGCCTCTTCCTGATGAATATACGAAGGAAAACCTTGAACTCCTTGAAAAAGGGATCGGTCAACATGACCCACCTGATCGGCGTGATCCGAAAATCCGGAATCAACCCGGTCGTCTGCATCAATGCCTTCCATACCGATACAAAGGACGAAATCGCCATGGTCCGCAAGTATGCCGAGACAGGCAGGAGCCCGCTGTGCCCTTTCAGAGCACTGGCTCAAGGGTGGCGAGGGCGCTCTCGAACTTGGCCGATGTCGTCATGGAGGCCTGCAAGGAAAAGCCCAATTTCAAGTTTCTCTATCCTCTCGAGATGCCCCTCCGGCAGCGGGTTGAAACGATTGCGAAAGAGGTCTACGGAGCCGAGGGTGTCTCCTGGACTCCTGAGGCCGAAGCGAAAGCCAAACGGTTTGAGGCCGATCCCGCGTTGAAGGATTTCAATACGATGATGGTCAAGACCCACCTGAGCCTGACCCACGATCCGACTCGCAAGGGAGTGCCCAAAGGCTGGATCCTGCCGGTTCGTGACGTCCTGATCTTTGCCGGTGCGAAGTTTCTCTGTCCGATGACCGGAACCATCAGTCTGATGCCTGGAACGGGCTCGGATCCTGCCTACAGAAGGGTCGATGTGGATGTCGAAACCGGAAAGGTCAAAGGTCTCTTCTAAGGGTCATGATTCAAGATGGATACGGCTCCCATTCCTCCTTTCGCAATCTGTTGGAAAACGGGATGGGGGGCTTTGAATGAAAGATAAACAATGGCAAGACACACCATCACCTTTCATCCGAGCGAAAGGAAGATCGTCGTCGATTCAGAGAACCGATCTCCTTCAGGCCGCCATGGAGGCCGGGATTCATATCAACGCCTCCTGCGGGGGAAGCGCCACCTGCGGAAAGTGCAAGGTCAAGATCCTCAAGGGAGCACGCTCGACTCCCCGAGGCATCCCAAGTTGTCGCAGTGGGAATATGACCGAGGGTTACCGCCTGGCCTGCCTGACGACGGTCAGAGGCGACATCGAAGTCGAAATCCCCATCGAATCCCAGGTCGATAAATCCGTCCTCGAGACTCAAAGGGGACCGGGAGGCCCATAAGTATCTCCTCTCTCCCCAGGATATTTTTCAACTGGTCAAGGGATGGGATGTCGATCCCGACCGTCTTCAAGAAGATACGTCGAACTCGATCCCCCCACCCTTGAAGACAATGTCAGCGATCTGACCCGCCTGATCAATGGCCTTGACCCGGCAGCACGGCATCGAGGGGGTCTCTAGCCGATTTTCGGGGGATCATGAAGCTGAGCCGGATCCTGCGGAAAGTCGGACTGGAAGGTAACGGTCACCCTGGTCCTGACCAGAAAAGGGCTACAAATTGATCAATGTCGAACCCGGAGACACACACGACACCGAAACTATTCCATCGTCATCGATATCGGAACGACGACCATCTTCGGCCAGATCCTCAACCTCAACGAGTGCGTGGTCGTCGGCCTGTCCGGATGGCCGATGTGACGGCGCCAATCCTCTTCGCCCTGGCCGAGGCCTCGGATTACAATGGCCAGATCAGTTACGGAGAGGACGTGATCACCCGGATCGTCTACTCCCAGAAACCCGGCGGACTGAAAAAGACTGCAGGAGGTGGTCGTCTCCACGATCAATGGCATCATCAAGAACTGCTCAAGATGAGCCAGATCGACCGATCCCTGATCTCCCATCTGGTCATCGCGGGCAATACGACCATGACCCAGCTCCTTTTGGGTCTCGATCCCAAATACATCCGCGAGGAGCCCTACGTTCCGACCGCCAACGTTCATTCCGCCGGTAAGGGCCGTCCATCTGGGGATCAACATCGGCGACCATGTCCATGTCTATACTCTTCCCGATGGTCGCCAGTTATGTGGGCGGCGATATCGTGGCGGGCATTCTGGGTTCCGGAATTTTCCAGAGGGAGACCCTGACCCTCTACATGGACATCGGCACCAACGGGGAGATTGTCCTCGGGAACAAGGATTGGCTGGCCAGCGTCTCCTGTTCCGCCGGTCCGGCCTTCGAAGGGGCGGGCATCAAATTCGGCATGAGGGCGACGCGCGGCGCCATCGAAGAGGTCAGCATCAACCCCCGTACCTTTGAACCGATGATCGTCACCATTGGAAGGGCAAGGCCGATCGGCATCTGCGGATCGGGATTGATCGACGCGGTGGCGGAGCTTCTGGAGACGGGAATCATCGATCAGAATGGAAAGTTCCAGACGGACTCTTCCGACCGATCGGGTCCGGAAGGGTCCGGATGGTTACGAATATGTCCTCGCCCGGAAAGATGAAACCCACATCCAGGATGACATTGTCCTCACCGAGATCGACATCGAAAACCTGATCCGCACCAAAGGGGCCATCTATGCGGGCTGCAAGGTCCTGTTGGACAGCGTCGGGCTGGGGTTCAAGGACCTCGATCAGATCATCATCGCCGGCGGATTCGGCCGTCATCTCGATCTGGAAAAGGCGATTTTCATCGGGCTGCTTCCTGAGCTGGAGATCGACAAATTCATCTTTGTCGGAAACGGCTCCCTGCTGGGCGCCAGACTTCTCTCCTTCTCCAAGGAACTCCTGAAAGAGACGGAGCGGATCGCCCTGATGATGACCAACCTGGAACTGAGCAACCACCCCGGCTTCATGAACGAATTCATGGCCGCCGATGTTTCTGCCGCACACGGACACCTCCGCCTTTCCCCAAACGGTGGCAAGACTCCACCGGCTGAGGAAGAGTCCCCGCAGAAAAAGGAGTGAAGTGCGCCTGTGAGCTTTACGATTGCCGTTTCCGGAAAAGGCGGCACGGGGAAAACAACCTTTGCCGGCATGATCATCCGCTACCTCCTCGAAAAAGAGAGGGGTCCCATTCTGGCCGTCGATGCCGATGCCAATTCGAACCTGAACGAGGTCTTGGGCGTCGAGGTCAAGCCACCATCGGCGATGCCCGGGAACTGATGAAGGAGGACGTTCCCACGGGCATGACCAAGGATATCTGGTTTGAGTACAAGGTCCAGCAGGCCCTGATCGAAGCGAAAGGGTTCGACCTGATTGTCATGGGTCGTCCGGAGGGACCCGGCTGCTACTGTGCCGCCAACACCCTGGCCAGAAAATGTCTCGATCTTCTGACCGGAAATTACCGTTCGATCGTCATCGACAATGAGGCCGGCATGGAACATTTCAGCCGTCTCACCACCCGGGATGTCGACCTCCTCTTCATCGTCTCCGATCCGAGCCGCCGGTCGATCCTCACGGCGTCGCGGATTCGGGAGCTGATTCGTGAACTCAATCTTCGCATCCTTCGCGAAGTGCTGATCGTCAATCGGGCCCAGGGGGAACTTCCGGCCGATGTCCTGGAAGAGATCCAGAGACAGAAGCTTGAACTGGCGGGACCATTCCCGTCGATGAAGCCATCTACCAGTATGATCTCGACGGAAAACCGACCTTTCAACTGCCTGAGGAGTCCAAGGCGGTTCAGGCCGCCCGAAGGATCTTTGAGAAATATATCCAATAGGCAAATGGAGAATAACCAAATGCTCAAACAGCCAATGAATCAAATTATAACCAAACGTTCAGATGACAAATAGCCTTGACTGTCACCTTGAAGATCGTTCTCTCGCATCTTGATTTTTAAACGAAGTCATCAGGTCTGGTTAACCGAAACCTGGGTACAGTCGAATTTATTTGGAGCTTGGAATTTGGTGATTGGAACTTAATTTTAGGAAGGGAGACAAAGATGACGGCAAAACTGATCAGTGGCAATGAGATTGCGAAACAGATCCGTGAGGAACTGGCAACAGGAAGTCGCTCAACTAAAGGAGAAAACGAATGTGATCCCGGGCCTGGTCACCCTTCTCGTGGGCCAGAACCCTGCGTCGGTGAGCTATGTCACGGCAAAGCAGAAGACCTCCAAGGAGTTTGGGTTTTATTCGATCCAGGATAATCAGCCTGAAACGATCACCGAGGAACAGCTCCTGAAGCTGATCGACCAGTATAACAAGGACCCCAAAATCCACGGCATCCTCGTCCAGCTTCCCCTGCCCAAACACATCAACGAGACAAAGATTCTTTATGCCATCGATCCCAGGAAGGATGTCGACGGTTTTCATCCGGTCAACGTCGGGAAACTGATGATCGGCGAGGCCGATTACCTCCCCTGCACCCCTGCGGGGATCCAGCAGCTCCTGATCCGTTCCGGCGTCAAGACCGACGGGGCAGAGGTGGTGGTGGTCGGAAGGTCGAACATCGTCGGAAAACCGATCGCCAATATCCTGCTTCAAAAACAGAAGGGAGCCAATGCCACGGTGACGATCTGCCACACCGGCACAAAGGATATGGCGTTTCACACCCGAAGGGCCGATATCCTCATCGTGGCCGCAGGCAAACCCAAGGCCATCACCGCAGAGATGGTGAAGGAAGGGGCGGTCGTGATCGATGTGGGCGTCAACCGGATCGGCATGACCCCGGAGGGAAAGGCAAAGCTCTGCGGCGATGTCGATTTTGACGGGGTGAAAGAGAAGGCGAGCCTCATCACCCCTGTCCCGGGCGGAGTGGGACCCATGACGATCACGATGCTGATGATGAATACGGTGAAGGCAGCCAAACTGGCTGCCGGAGTTGCATCATAAATCCCACTTTTTTACCCTGAAGAGGGCGGCAAAACCAAAAATCAGGTGTTATCATTCATTTTATAAGCCCTTGAAAGGAGGATGAGGACGTGGCGGATCAACTGGAAGAAAAGGTCGCTTTCGACGGCAAGAAGGTGAAGGTATTGGGCCCGACTTTCGAAGAGGGAAAGCCTGAGACTCCCATCAGCTGGCGGCAGAAGATGAGGAATCGAAACGAGATGCTGGCCTATCTTAAGACAGGGGAGCGTTACTGGTTTAATGAGGAATGGTTCGGGAGTGAGAAACGAAAGACAAAGGCATAATCCAATCGGAGGGAGGTGCGTTTCATGGCATTTGAGATACCCAAAACGACTTATACAGGAAAGATCAAAGAGGTCACGTTAGGGAAAGGGCCCAGAGCGGTCACGCTGGGTGGAGAATCCTCTTACCCCTTTCACCTCTTCGAGGGAGAGATGCCCCATCCTCCCCGGATTGCGATGGAGGTTTATGATTCCCCTCCGGAGGAATGGCCGGAGGCGGCCCTGGAGCCTTTTAAAGACGTGGTCCACGACCCCGCGGCCTGGGCAAAGAAATGTGTCGAGGCCTACGGCGCGGAATTGATCGCCCTCCAGCTCGTCAGCACCGATCCCAACGGCCTGAACCGCTCGGGCGACGAAGCAGCCCAGACGACAAAAAGGTGGCCGCTGCCGTCGATGTCCCTGTGATCGTCTGGGGGAGCGGCAGTGCCGATAAAGATGCAGAGGTCCTCCGTAAAATTGCAGAGACCTGTGATGGAATGAACCTGATCATCGGTCCGGTCGTCGAAGGAAACTACAAACAGGTGGGCGCAGGGGCGATCGCATACAAGCATACGGCGGTTGCTTCCTCTCCCATCGATATCAATCTGGCAAAGCAACTCAACATCCTCCTCGGAAACCTGGGGGTGCCGGACGGCCAGATCCTGGTTGATCCGACCACGGGCGGCCCTGGGTTATGGACTCGAATATACCTATTCCGTGATGGAACGGGACCGGATGGCTGCCCTCACCCAGCAGGACGAGAGGCTCCAGTTTCCCATCCTCTGCAATCTTGCAAAGGAGGTCTGGAAGACGAAGGAAGCGAAGTTGAATGCGGAAGAGGCTCCGCTGCTCGGCAATGCCAAAAAGAGGGGGATTCTGATGGAGGCCGTCACGGCCATGTCCCTCCTTCTGGCAGGGGCCGATATCCTGGTCATGAGACATCCCGAGGCGATCAAGCTGATTCGGGAGATGATTGTTGACCTGACTGCAAAATAATCCAAAGGGGGGATCATAAGGAGGAGAACATGTCGGACCTTGAAAAGAAAAGTATTGACCCAGCGACGATTCAGATGATAAAGAAGGCCCAGGCGGACGGATGTGAAACGATCTTCGATCGTGCCGACGCCATGAAACCCTGTCCCATCGGGGCGGAGGGAAGCTGCTGCAAGACACTGCGCCATGGGACCCTGCCGCGTCCCGGCCCCGAAAAAGAAGGGCGAGACGGCTACCGAAAAAGCCAAGCGAACGGGCCTCTGCGGCGCAACGGCTGAAACCATTTCCGCCCGTAACTTTGCCCGCATGGTGGCTGCCGGAACGGCGGCCCACTCCGACCATGCGCGGGGTATCGCCGAGGTCTTTCTGGCTGCGGCAAAGGGAGAGGTTCCGGGATTCAGTATCAAGGACGAACAGAAACTCTACCAGGTCGCCATGGACTTCGGCGTCGAGATCGGAGACCGCTCCGCCAAGGAGATTGCCATCGATGTGGGCCACAAGGCCCTGGCTGAATTTGGACGCCAGGAAGGAGAACTCCTCTTCATCAAGAGAGCCCCCCTCAAGCGACAGGAGATCTGGAAAAACCTGGGTGTCACCCCCCGGGGGATTGACCGGGAAGTGGTGGAGCTGATGCATCGAACCCATATGGGCGTGGATCAGGATTACGAAAGCCTCCTGAAATCGGCGGCCCGGTGTGCCCTTGCGGATGGGTGGGGAGGCTCGATGATCTCCACCGAACTTCAGGACATCCTTTTCGGAACGCCGGTCCCCGTGTATGGCCAGATCAACCTCGGCGTCCTCAAAAAGGATGAGGTCAATGTGATCGTTCATGGCCATGAACCTCTCCTTCCCGAGATCCTGGCCGATGTGGTCCACGATCCGGCGATTCAGGAGGCGGCCAGATCGGTCGGCGCCAAGGGAGTGAACCTCGTCGGCATGTGCTGCTCCGCCAATGAAATTCTGATGCGCCACGGCATCCCGGTTGCGGGTAACTTCCTCCAGCAGGAGCTGGCCATTGTGACCGGCGCTGCCGATGCGATGGTGGTCGATGTCCAGTGCGAAATGCAGTCCCTGGTCCAGGTCGCCAAGTGCTACCACACGAAACTGATCACCACCTCGGCCAAGGGCAGGATGGAAGGGGCGACCCATATCGAATTCGACGAACACCATGCTCCGGACGTGGCGAAAAGGATTTTGATGGAGGGGATCCAGAACTTCAAAAACCGGAAACCCAACGTGGAGATTCCTTCCGAAATCACGGATCAGGTGGTTGGATTCAGCCATGAGACGATCAACTACCTTCTGGGCGGAATCTTCCGAGCCTCCTACCGTCCTCTCAACGACAACATCATCAACGGACGGATTCGCGGAATTGCAGGCGTGGTCGGCTGCAACAACGCCCGGGTGACCCATGATGATCCAAACCTGACGCTGATCAAGGAATTGATCAAGAACGACGTGCTCGTCCTGGTTACGGGCTGCAGCGCCATGACCTGCGGAAAGGCAGGCCTTCTCACCCCGGAGGCAACCGATACCTACGCAGGCGCAGGGCTGGCCTCCGTAGGAAGGACGGTTGGAATCCCCCCTGTTCTTCACATGGGCGCCTGCGTCGACAACAGCCGCATCCTGATGGCGGCCACGGCCGTGGTCAAGGATGGAGGGCTCGGTGATGACATCAGCGACCTGCCGGTGGCAGGAGCTGCCCTAGAGTGGATGAGTGAGAAAGCCGTCGCCATCGGCCACTACTTTGTGGCTTCAGGGGTCTATACGGTGTTCGGCACGACCTGGCCGACGACGGGAAGCGAGGAAGTTACAAACTTCTTTTCGAAGAGTTCGAGAATACCTTCAAGGGAAAATGGGGCTTTGAGCCCGATCCCATGAAGGCCGCCAAATTGATGATCGAGCACATCGATAAGAAGCGAAAGGCTCTCGGCATCGATAAGACCAGGGACAGGGTTCTCTTCGATATGGCCAAACGCCGTGACCTGGATGCCGCCTAAGAATAAAAATGACCAATTTACAAGCACCAATAACCAAATAATGACCCAAATCTCAATAACTAAAATTCAAATTTTGGTCATTCTGAGATTGGGTATTGGAAGTTGTTTGTGATTTGGAATTTGGATATTGAGATTTCACTGACGAAAAGGAGGAACAGAACGTGTCGAAGATTATCGCATCTGCCGCCATCAGAGGATCTCATAAGATCGTTCAGCGGGCCGAGCAAAAGTATGAAGAAGCCCTTAAGAAATGGGGACCGAATCAGGAAGTGGGGTTTCCCAACACCGCTTATTATCTCCCCGTGATCTATGCCATGCTGGGTGTTCCCGTTCAAAAACTGGGTGACATGAAACCGATTCTCGATCGATGCCAGTCCCTTTTGCCTCCCCTGGTGAAAGAGAGGGCGAATCTCCCCTATCTCGGGCCTGCCCTCGATGCCGGGATGGCAACCTTCTTTGCCGAAGAGATCATTGAAGCGATCCGTTACCTGGAGTCCCCCAACTTTTATACCAAGCAGGAAGATCCCCTTCCGGACAACATCTGGCTTGGAGCTGCCGACGATGTCATCTTCCGGAAGCGAGGGGTGGAGTTCGTTGACGGCACGGCGCCCGGGTTCGCAGCCATCGCAGGCGCTGCCCCCACGCCCGAAATCGCCAAGAAGATCGCCCTCGAACTTCAGGAGAAGAACCTCTACATCTTCATGTGCGCCGAACACGAGGGAAGACGTTTCTCGGAGCAGCTCGTGGAGGCAGGCGTTCAGATCGGCTGGCCGACCCGTCTGGTCTCCTTTGGACCCGATATTACGGCAGCCGTCTTTGCCATGGGGTTTGCCTGCCGTGTCGCGATGGCCTTCGGCGGAATCAAGCCCGGCGATTTCAGAAAGATCCTGATCTACAATAAAGACCGCACCTTCGCCTTTGTCATGCCCCTGGGGTATGTCACGGACGAATGGTATGCCAATGCCGCCGGGGCCATCAACTGGGGATTCCCGACGATTGCGGATACGCCCATTCCTGAAATCCTTCCCACGGGAATCTGCACCTACGAACACGTCGTCTCCAATATCCCCCACGATCAGATCGTTCAAAGGGCGGTCGAGGTCAGGGGCCTGAAGGTGCAGGTCGCCAATGTTCCTATTCCCGTATCTTACGGTCCGGCGTTCGAAGGCGAGCGAGTCAGGGGCGAGGATATCTATTTGGAGTGCGGCGGCGGAAGAACCCATGCCGTCGAATGGGTCACCTCGAAGAATATGGATGAGGTGGAGGACGGAAAGGTTGAGGTCATCGGTCCTGATCTTGACCAGGTCACACCGCCGGCCCAGCTTCCTCTGGCCATCGTCGCCGAGGTGGCAGGCCGGCAGATGCAGGAAGACTTTGAGCCTATCCTGGAGCGTCAGATCCACCATCTGATCAACTATGCCCAGGGAATCATGCATATCGGCCAGAGGGATATTGCCTGGCTCCGGGTCGGTAAAGGCGCCGTGGAAAAAGGATTCAGGCTCTCCCATCTGGGCAAGATCCTCTACGCCAAGTTTCACCAGGATTTTGGCGCCATCTTCGACAAGGTCCAGGTCAAAGTCTACACGGAAAAAGAGAAGGTGGACGAGATGCTTCAGAAGGCACGGGAGGTCTACAAGAAAAGGGATGCCCGAATTGAAGGCATGACGGATGAGACGACGGACATCTTCTATTCCTGTACGCTCTGTCAATCCTTTGCGCCCAACCATGTCTGCGTCATCAGTCCGGAAAGAACCGGACTCTGCGGCGCTTACAACTGGATGGACTGCAGGGCTGCCTTTGAAATCAACCCCACAGGCCCCAATCAGCCCGTTCCAAAAGGTGAGGTCCTGGATCCGAAATTGGGACAGTGGAAAGGGGTCAATGACTTTGTCTTCAAGGCCTCCCGCCAGAAGATCGACCACTATAACTTCTACAGTCTGGTCTATGATCCCATGACGACCTGCGGCTGCTGCGAGTGCATCGCCGCCGTCCTTCCCATGTGCAACGGCGTCATGACCGTCAACCGGGACTATATGGGCATGACCCCCTGCGGAATGAAATTCACCACCCTGGCAGGGTCGGTGGGAGGAGGCGCGGTCACCCCGGGCTTTGTGGGCCACAGCAAGTATAATGTCACGCAACGGAAATGGCTCGTGGGAGACGGAGGGATCAAGCGCCTGGTCTGGATGCCCAAGATACTGAAAGAGGAGATTAAAGAACGATTCAACAAACGGGCCGAGGAGGCCGGTATCCCGGACCTGATCGACCGGATTGCGGATGAAACCATCGGCATGACCGAAGAGGAGATCCTTCCCTTCCTGACTGAAAAGGATCATCCGGCCCTGTCGATGGATCCGATTCTTGGATAATTAGAACAAGCAAAGTGCATAGGGCGTAGAGCATAGGGACAGGACAGAATGGAAGAGTTTTTTGCTTTCAAGTTTTCGGAAATATCTCTATGCTCTTTGCTCCATGCTCTATGCTGTGACTAAGAAAGGAGTGAAACCCATGGGACTGACGGGAATTCAGATCTTTAAACTCTTACCCAAAACGAACTGTAAGGAATGCGGCGTCCCCACCTGCCTCGCGTTTGCCATGAATCTGGCTGCAGGAAAAGCGGAACTCTCCGCCTGCCCCTATGTCTCCGAGGAAGCCAAGGCCTTGCTCTCCGAGGCGGCCGCCCCGCCCATTCGGCCGATTGCCATCGGTTCAGCCGAAAACGTGGTGAAGATCGGCGGGGAGACCGTTCTCTTTCGTCATGAAAAGACGTTCGTCAACAAACCCGGCCTTGCCGTCCTGGTGAGCGACGCCATGCCTGCAGCGGAGATCGACGCGAAGCTCAAACGATTCAAGGAATTGAAGTACGAGAGGGTTGGCTTGATTCTCCGGCCGGAGATGATCGCCGTGAAGAATGAATCGGGAGATGCCGGAAAGTTCGAGGCCCTGGCAAAGAAAGTAAAGGCTGAAACCGATGCGGCCCTCATCCTGATCAGCGGCAGTACGGAGGCCTTAACGGCGGCCGTGAAGGCGACTGCAGACCGTGTCCCCCTCCTTTATGCGGCCACCGATGAAAACGGCGAAGCCCTGGCGAAACTTGCCAAGGAGCACAAATGCCCTCTCGCGATCAAGGCGGACAGCCTCGAAGCCCTTTCGAAGCTCTCGGATAAGCTGACCGCAGCCGGACTGAAAGATCTGGTTCTTGATCCGGGATCGAGAACGGTCCGCAGGGCCTTTGAGGACCAGATCTTCATCCGCCGGTCCGCCCTGACTCAAAAAAATCGTTCTCTCGGGTTCCCGACCATCACCTTCCCCTGCGAGATGACAAAAGATCCCATGAAGGAAGCCCTCATCGCTTCGGCCTTTGTGGCCAAGTATGCGGGGATCATCGTTCTTTCGGATTTGGAAGGTGAAAGCCTCTTTCCTCTCCTGGTGGAACGGTTAAACATCTACACCGACCCCCAGCGCCCCATGATGATGCAGCAGGGAATCTACCCCATTGGAACTCCCGGCGAAGATTCACCCGTGTTGATCACCACCAACTTCTCCCTGACTTACTTTATTGTCTCCGGTGAAATCGAATCGAGTCGCGTTGCAAGCTGGCTCCTGGTCATGGACACGGAAGGCCTTTCCGTGCTCACCGCCTGGGCTGCCGGAAAGTTTGTGGGGGATGCCATCGGCGCCTTTATCAAGAAGAGCGGCATCACGGAAAAGGTCAAACACCGCCGGGTCATCATCCCCGGAGCCGTCGCAGCCGTCAGTGGTGATCTTGAAGAAGAGCTCGGAGCAGGATGGGAGGTCAAGATTGGACCGAGAGAAGCGGCCCATATCACGGCCTTCCTGAAAATGAACCCCTGAACAGAGGATTGCAGATTTCCGGAGTTCGGATTCGGAGCGGCAAATTCTGAAGCTCTCGCATCTGGAACTTAATCCGACTTCCGAATCTTTGAATCCAAATAACAGAGGAGGGGAGACATGTTACGCATCGGAGAGAATCTCAATGTCATGGTCAAAAGCATTGGGGCGGCGATGAAGGATAAAGATCCGAAGCCGATCCAGGAGCTGGCCATTGCTGAAGCGAAGGCCGGCGTCGATTACATCGACATCAATCTGGGTCCTGCCCGAAAGGGCGGGGGAGAACTGATGGAATGGGTCGTCAAGACCGTTCAGGAGGTGGTCGACACCCCGCTCTATCTCGATACGATCAATACAGAGGCCATTGAGGCGGGCCTCCGGGCGTATAAAAATAAGAAGGGGAAAGCGGTGATCAATTCGATCATGGCCCGTCCGGAAAGCATGGATGCCAAGTTCCCCATCGCCCAGAAATATGAGGCGGGGCTGGTCGCCCTCCTCTGGGGACCCTCCGGCCTCCCCCGCGATGCCGATGAAAGGGGTGTGCTCGCCGCGGAAATGATACAAAAAGCGGCCGAATTCGGCATCTCCGGCGAAGATGTCTGGATGGATCCGATCGTCACCCCTGTCACGAGTCCTCAGAGCCAGGTCCAGGTCCCGAGCTGCGTCGAATTTATGAAGATGTTCAACGACCTCCAGGAGATCCTTCCCGGGATGCGATCAACGTGCGGTCTTTCCAATGTCTCCAACGGAGCCCCGGCTCAACTGAGGCCCATTCTGAATCAGTCCTACATGATGATGCTTGAACGATATGGCATGGTCTCGGCCATTGTCGACGCCTTTGACGAGGATCTGAAACGATTTGCCATAGGGGATCGTCAGGACCTCCGGAAGCTGGTCTACCGGGTCATGGACGGGGAAGAGATCGATCTCAAGTCCATCAGTAAAGAAGAAGCCGACTATGTCAAAACCACCAAGGTCCTGATGGGCAAGATTCTTTACTCCGATTCGTGGCTGGAATTATAATCAAAACGCGTTCAGATCGTTATGACCGTTAAGTTCGAATCGTAAACGTTCTAAATAGTAACATGCCCCTGGCTGTCATTGCGAGCGAAGCGAAGCAATCTCAGGAGATTGCTTCGTCAGCTGGTTCCTCGAATGACAACTTCTATTGTCGATTCACTATGGTATCGTCAAGATCGTTAAATCGTACGTTCCACGACGATTTTTTAAGAAGGAGCTAACATTGCCGGAAAAAGATGTCCTGATCATTGGGGCAGGAATTTCAGGGATCACGGTGGCGTTGGAACTGGCCCAGATGGGCCTCTCCCCTACCCTGGTCGAGAGAGAGGCGTCGATCGGCGGGCTTTCCGCCTCCTTCTGCTGCAAGGCTTCAGACTCCTGCAACAAATGCTTTGCCTGCGTGGTGGACAAGAGAATCTCCGATGTTCAGCAACGCCGTGACATCTCCATCCTGACCCAGACGGAGCTGACGGGTGTCAGGGGGAGCCCCGGGGATTACCATCTCTCGCTGAAAAAGAAGATGGAGCGGTTTGAACGAAAAGCCTCCGCTGTCGTCATTGCCGCCGGGGTGGATCCCTACGATGCCTCTCAAAAAGAGGAATATGGATACGGCCGGTATAAGAACGTGATCACCGCCAGGGATCTCGACGAAATGCTCCGCACCACCGGAAAACTCGTCCGTCCCTCCGACGGAAAACTTCCCGTAAAAGTTGCCTTCTTTCAGTGTGTGGGGAGCAGAGACGAGACCATCGGAAACCTCTACTGTTCTCAGGTCTGCTGCGCCTATGCCCTTCGCCTGATCAAGGCGATCCGGCACCAGTACCCGGAGGTGGAAGCCACCTTTCTTTACATGGACATTCAGCCTGCCGGAGCCTCCTTCCAGCAGCTCCTCGATTCCTGCCGGCAGGACAAGGGGGTTCGTCTCATCCGGAGTCTGCCTTCAAAAGTTTACAATGCCCCCCGGACGGACGACCTCAGGGTGAGATTGACAGATCCCGAGAAGGATGAAGTCGTTGAGGAGACCTTCGATCTGATCGTTCTCTCTGTTGGAATGGTCTTGAGGAAGGCGTCAAAGACCTTGCTCGAATTTTTCAGTCTGGGGCTCACAGAGGATGGCTTCATCGCCCCTCCTTCTTCCCGAACGGGCATCTTCGTCACCGGAGCTTGCAGCGGTCCCAGGGATATCGATCGTTCGATCCTGCAGGCGAAATCGACTGCCTTTCAAGTCCATCAGTACGTGAGGGGAGAGAACTAAATGGTCCCTGCATCTCAACCCGTTCAAACCCAGACGATTCCTGTAAAACCCGAAGCCCTGGTTCTTGGAGGCGGAATCGTCGGCATCTCCATCGCCCAGTCTCTGGCCCAGGCAGGAATTCATGTCACCCTCGTCGAAAAGGGGGAGCAATGCGGAGGAAGAGCTTCTGAACTTCGGACCCTTTACAACCGGCCCGAAGAGGTCCGGAAATGGATCGAAGAGAAAGTGGCCGCGATCAAGAAACAATCCCCGTATCACCCTGATGACACGGTCCGAATTGAGACAGAGTCGAAGGGACACCTTGGCCAATTCAAGGCAAAGATTCGAAGTCACGACGGAACAGAAACCGATCCTCTCTCCCTCGGCGATCGTTGTGGCAACCGGGTATGCCACTCAACGGGACAAGACCAAAGACCTCTATCGTCACAAGAGGGTGGTGAGCCTTTCGGAAATGGAAGAGCTCCTGTCGGAAACGACCGGACCTTTTCTTCGCTGGGAAGGGAAGTCGGTCGAGAGGGTCACCTATCTTCTGGACCAGGTCAATGAAGACCTGAAGATCGACTCGATCAACGCCATCAAGCAGAGCCTTCTCTTTCAGGAAAAGTTTGGGGGCCGGGTGGCGATCCTCTGCAGGGATGTGAAGGTCTCTGCCGACGGGATGGAACGGCTCTACCGCAAGGCGAGGGAGAAGGGGGCCCTCTTCTTTAAGTACGATGAGCCCCCGCAGGTCTTCCCCGAAGAGGACCTGATTCGCATCGATGTGAAGGATACGGCAGCCATTCAGAAAGATGAGCGTTGGCCTGTCTCCATCCCTTCAGATCTTCTCATCGTTGGAGAAGCCCTTGTTCCCAATCCGGAAACGGAGCGCCTCTCCCAGCTGCTCAAGATTCACATCGGGGACCGCGGCTTTCTGATGGAAGACAACCCGCAGCTCCTCCGGGTCCGATCGAACCGCAGGGGTATCTTTGTGGCAGGGGGATGCCGGTTTCCGCAGGAGATTTCCGAATCGCTGATCGAGGCCAGAGCCCTCGTTCAGGAGGTGGTCGGTCTTCTCTCCGGAGGGTCCTACACCTTTGACCTCGCCGTGGCTGAAGTCGATCCCAAAAAGTGCGCGGTCTGCTATACCTGCCCCAGGCTCTGCCCCCACTCGGCCATCACGATTGAAAAGTATGCGGAGAGAAATACCTACGCCCCGCCGGGTGCAGGCGGCGGGACCGATTGGGGTGCAGCCCGGGTCGACCCGGTTGCCTGTTACGGATGTGGAATCTGTGTGGCCGAATGTCCTGCAAAGGCCATCACCCTCCTCCACCTGAGGGATGAGCAGATCTATGCCCAGATGAATCTAACGGAATGATGGAATATTGGAGATTGGAGATTGGAGTGTTGGCTGGTCCACGGATAGCAACATAGGACAAAAGGAGTTCAGATAGCAAAGATTACAGGATGAACTCTCTTCTTGATAAGGGGTTGAAAGTTAATGTCAGAGTTTGATCCAAAGATTGTTGCTTTTTGCTGTGATCAGTCGGGTTATCCCGCGGCAGATATGGCCGGGAATTTAAAGCTGAAACTTCCGCAAAACGTGGAGATTGTCCGTGTCCCCTGTGCGGGCCGCATTGAAACCGTTTATCTCTTAAAGGCTCTCGAAAAAGGGGCGGACGGCGTCCTGATTTTCGGCTGTTATGAGGAGAATTGCCAGTTTCTGCGGGGAAACCTCCGGGCAAAGAGTCGTCTCTCCTATGCAGGCTCAGATGCTGGAAAAGATCGGCCTGGAAAAGGAGCGCCTCGAGTTCTGTCATCTTGCCACCAACTGCGGGGTAAAATTTGTCGAGACCCTTCACCAGAAATCAGAGGCATTAAAGAAACTGGGACCCAACCCGGCGAAAAATAGCGTGAGACGTAAGACGGCGAGTCGTTGGGGTTGGTTTCCCCTTTCGCCTGACGCTCTTACGCCTAACGCATTGACTCAATCAGGAGGCATGAATGATCAAGGCAGAACAGAAACCGATCGACGAAATCCTGAAATATCTTGAACCCTACAATAAGATCCTGCTGGCGGGCTGCGGAGCCTGTGTCACGGTCTGCCACGCCGGAGGTGAAAAGGAAGTCAGCCTGCTCGCCTCCACCCTCAGAATGGCGAGGCAGAAGATCGGAAAATCCTTGGAGGTCATGGAGACTACCCCCACCCGTCAATGCGAACCCGAGTTTGCCCTCGAGCTGTCGGAAAGGGTGGCAAACGTCGAAGCCGTGGTCTCCCTTTCCTGTGGAGTGGGCGTCCAGACCGTGGTCCGTCATTTTCCGAAGACTCCGGTCTTCCCGGGTGTCAACACCACGTTCCTGGGTGAAACCATGGTTCATGGGGTCTGGGAAGAACGATGCCAGGCCTGCGGAAACTGCGTCCTCGAAAAGACAGGCGGAATCTGCCCCATCGCCCGCTGCGCGAAACAGCTCTTCAACGGCCCGTGCGGAGGGTCTTCCAAGGGCAAGTGCGAAATCAAACGCGAGACGGATTGCGCCTGGCAACTGATCTATGATCGACTCAAGGCCCTGGGACAGCTTCACAAAATGGAGGAAATCATCCCTGCCAAGCGCTGGGGCGTGGAATCGAGAGACAGCGGACCGAGAAGGATCGTGAGGGAGGATCTGAAGGTATGAAAGCAGGAAGCAACCTCGAAAAGATTCTGAGCAAAGGCCTTTTCGCAGTCACCGGCGAACTGGGCCCCCCCAAGGGCAATGACATCAGCGTCATCAAGCGAAAGGCCGATCTGCTCCGCGGAGTGGTCGATGCGGTCAACGTCACCGATAACCAGACGGCGATCGTCAGGATGTCGAGCATTGCCACCTCAAACTTTCTCATCCAGATGGGACTGGAGCCGGTCATGCAGATGACGACCCGGGACCGGAACCGGATCGCCATCCAGAGCGACATCTTCGGCGCCACCGCCCTGGGGATCAAGAACATGCTCTGCCTCACCGGCGACCACCACACCTTCGGCAACCAGGTCGATGCAAAGAACGTCCATGACCTCGACTCCATCCAGTTGATCGACTGCGTCCGGACGATGCGCGACAAGAAAACCCTCATGGGCGGACAGGAAAAGATCGAAGGCGAGATCAAGCTCTTTATCGGGGCCGCGGAAAACCCCTTCGGAGACCCCTTCGAATTCAGGGCGATCCGCCTGGCCAAGAAGGCCGCGGCGGGCGTCGACTTTGTCCAGACCCAGTGCATCTACGATATGAACCGATTCAAGGAATGGATGAAGATGGTGCGGGACCTCGGGACCCATGAGAAGGTCCACATCCTGGCCGGGGTAACCCCTCTCAAGTCTGGAGGTATGGCCCGGTACATGGCCAAGAATGTTTCCGGGATCACCATCCCGGATGAAATCATCGATCGAATGGTCAAAGCAAAAAAACCGGCTGAAGAAGGCATTCGAGCTCTGCGTGGAGCAGATCCAGGAACTGAAGGAGATCGATGGAGTTCACGGAGTCCATATCATGGCCATCGAATGGGAACAGATGGTCAGCCGGATCACCGAGATGGCTGGACTCTCACCTCGACCCACATTAGAATAGAGGAAATCGAATGAGCACCGTTCTATCGAAAGATAGTCTCAAGTTCACGCAGGACCTTCAAGCCCTCACCGGCGAGAATGTCATGCTCTGTTATCAGTGTAAGAAATGTACCCTGGGCTGTCCCTCGGCCTATCGCATGAGCCTGAGGCCCCACGAGTTGATGCGGGCCATCCAGCTGGGCCTGAAGGGGAATGTCTTCTGGTCGGGAACGATCTGGATCTGTCTTTCCTGCGAGACCTGCAATACCCGATGTCCTCAGGGGATCAATATCCTCCGGGTCATCGACGGATTGAGGGAGATGGTCTTTTCGAAAAAGGTTAACTATTACAACCCCTACCCTGCTGTCCCGACCTTCCACCGGATCTTTCTGGCCCTGGTTGAGCGCTTTGGGAAGGTCTATGAGCTGGGCCTTGCCCTCCTCGTCAATCTGAAGATGCTGACTCCCTTTAAGGACATCGACATGGCTTCTCCCATGTTTTTGAAAGGGAAACTCAAACCCTTTCCCCACTTCAGCAAGGGAGGGAAAGAACTCCGGCAGGTCATGGCCAGAATTCGGAAGTTGGAACAGACGGAAAAAGGATCGTCCCGCGAAGCGGGGCTTGAGGAGCGCTCTGCTTGAGGGTTTAGGCCCAAAGATTTGGCTCCACCCTCAGCGAAGCGATCCTCGAACGAAGTGCTCCTCAAACGAATTTAGTTAGTGTCCGTTTATAAACTAACGGTTTCCCCAAAGGTCGTCATTCCGGCCGAATCGGGATAACGCCGGAATCCAGTCTTTTCAAGAGGTTCTGGATGGAGTTTTAGGTAGTTACCCTATGCTCTATGCCCTATGCTCTATGCTATTTTCTAGGTAAGGAGGAGTTAGACTGATGCGATTTGCTTATTACCCCGGATGCTCACTCAGCTCTTCGGGTTACGATTTCAACCTCTCTTTCAAGTATGTTGCCAAAGCCCTGGGAATCGACCTGGTCGAGGTCAGGGACTGGGTCTGCTGCGGGGCCTCCTCCGGCCATTCCACGTCCCATCTGATGTCCGTGGCTCTTCCGGCCCTCACCCTCGCCCATGCCGAGCAGGATGGATTTGATAAGCTCATTGCGCCCTGTCTGGCCTGTCTGGCCCGGTGCAAGGCGGCCAATTTCGAAATGGAGCATGATCCTGAATTAAGGGAGAAGGTTCACGAGGTTCTTGATTATAAATATCAGGGAAAGGTGAAAGCCTATCATCCCCTCGAGGTCTTTCTTGAGCTCGGCATGGAAAAGATTAAAGAAAAGATGCGGAGGAAACTCGCCGGCCTCAAGATCGTCTCCTATTATGGCTGCGTCCTCACCCGGCCTCCCAAAGTCCAGCAGTTCGACAACTTCGAGAATCCCCAGAGCATGGATACCATCGTCGGAGCCCTTGGGGCAACTCCTATCGACTGGTCCTATAAGACGGAATGCTGCGGGGTCTCGATGACCCTCACCTATTCCGACATCGTCTTAAAACTTACAAACAACCTCCTCCACGAAGCGAAGGAAGCAGGCGCGAACGCCATCGCCGTCTGCTGTCCCCTCTGCCAGGCAAACCTCGATGGTCGCCAGCACCAGATTGAAGAAAAATATAAGACCTCCTATCGTCTTCCGATAATCTACATCACCCAGCTCATGGGCCTCGCCTTCGGCGCCCAGCCCAAAGAGGTAGGCATCCAGAAACTGATCACCAGCCCCCAGGAAGTCCTGGGCTCCATCGGGTTGATGTAAGTCTCACTGGGTAGTAAATAAGACGAAAAGTGGCCTTCAAGGGTTGGGCAGGAGAACTAAAAAGCCTGCTGGCGGTAAATAAAGAGTCCTTCCTGAAACTTTCGCTGTCATCCC
>CAWHGS010000029.1:0-55976 GCA_963828805.1 uncultured delta proteobacterium | reverse complement strand
ATGTTGGTCGGGACACGAGATGCTATTCGCACTCATAGGCTTCTTCTTTTCTCAATGGCCTCTTTCATTGCGCTTTGGCTGAATCCCCGGATGATGATTCCTTCTATGTCAATCAAGGGGACACCCCTCGAACCACCACTCTTTTGCAACATCTCTTCTCTTTTACTTTTATCTTTTTCGATGTTGTATTCGACTAAATTCACATTCAGGGCCTGGAGAACCTCTCTGGCCTTTCGACAGTAGCCTCACCAGGAAGTCATGTACATGATGACGTTGATGCTCTCATAAGACCGCTTCTCTCTGAAAAGGTCGCTCTTGGAATTGGGAGAGATTGTTTGTACTCTTGGTTTCTCTATTACCGTTGATTCCGGTTGAGGTTTTTTTGTTGCCGTCTCGACCCGGGGTGGTGGTGAAGCATCCAATTTAGGCTGGGGAGGAACTGTTTTGGGTTTTGGTTTCTCTTTGGATTGGGGTTCCTCAAATTTCTTGATCTCCGGTTCCACCCCGGTCGAAGGGGGGGTGTCGGAGAAGATGATTCTCCCATCCTTGTCGGTCCACTTATAAATCTCGACGGAAAACCCAGAAGATACCGGCAATAAAATGAACCAAAAGAGAAATACTTCAATAGCCAGTTTCATTTGACTTTTCATATAGCGGCTAGCCGGTCCTCTAAGCTCTTGCAGAAGTTTATTCTATTAAGACGGAGCAGTCAATAGAGACGAGATTTCCTTGGGTGCCGTCCTCCGATTGTCTGAAATTCCAAAAGCAGCCGCCTCCCAAAGCCCTGGAAAGCTCTTGGCCCATGTCCTTGTCTTTATCGGTGGCTTGACTCAAACAGATAATTGTGACAAATAAGCTACTGCACAGTCGGAACTTCATTCTGGCTCGACGGCACAATGAAAGCAGAGGGGGCGGATATGAATAATTTAAAAGATAAGCTTTCTCATCTTACCTATCGTGAAGCTTGTAAACTCCTTGGGCCTGAGGGTGAACACTTGATCCGGGCCGGCGGGAAATACGATATCGAGATCGGCGAAAACTTGGTGTTGAGGGAGGATTTTTTAAGGGTTTCCGTGGAAGAGGCTGTTGTGACCATGACCCTTTCTCCTGAGAAGCCGAAGCGCCTGAAATTTGGCTGTAACATCTGTTCAACCCTGTGTGAACATGTGGGGGCTGTCTTTTCTCTTATCCTTGAGGAGAAATTGTCCCTGGGTCTGTCAGCCCCTCCTGCTGAAAGACGGCCTGTTGAAAGCCTGGGCGACAAGGCTCTAATTAACCAGGCTATTGAAGAAAGGTTGGAGAGAGCCCAAACAGAAAGAATGAGGCTTAAGTCCGTGGACAAAAAAGAGCTGTGGACGGATTATGCCGTTACCAATCTCGACTCAGGGAAAAGCTACCGGGTTGCATTGAGGGGTTGGGAGAGGGGTGACTCTTACTGTTCCTGCCCGGATTTCCGAAAAAATACCCTCGGGACCTGTAAGCATATCCTCTATACCTTGGCCGAAGTCAAGAAACGGTTCAGTCAAAACGTAAGAAATACCCCGTACATCATTGCGGATATGGCGGTCCACCTCCGATACGGTGAAGAGACGGAATTACGAATCCTGTTTCCTCATAACCTCAATGGTAAGGTCAGGAAATGGGTCCGGCCCTTCATGAACAGACCGATTGAAGAGGTCGGAGACCTTCTGGACTGCGTCAAAGAGGTTGAGAGTCTCGGCCATGCAGTTACGATTTATCCTGATGCCGAAGAGTACATCAGCAGAAGACTGTATCTTCAGCGGATGGAGAAAAAGGTCGCGGGGATCCGGAAAGACCCAAGGAATCATCCCCTCAGAAAGACGCTTCTCAAAACCGAGCTTCTTCCTTATCAGCTTGATGGAATTGCTTTTGCGGCAGGTGCCGGAAGGGCGGTTCTTGCCGATGACATGGGACTCGGCAAGACGATCCAGGGCATCGGGGTCTCTGAACTGCTTGGCCGCGAAGCCGGGATCTCAAAGGTTCTGGTGGTCTGTCCTGCCTCTCTTAAGTCCCACTGGCGTCTGGAGATCAAGCAGTTCTCGGATCGCAGTTGTCAACTCGTTCTTGGAAGCGCTGCGGAACGAGCGGCACAATATGAGAATTCCTGTTTTTTCACTATCTGTAATTATGAGCAGGTCCTCCGGGATCTTCTTGCCATTGAAAGGGTCAAATGGGATCTTATCATCCTGGATGAGGGCCAGAGGATCAAGAATTGGGAGGCCAAGACAAGCCAGGTGATCAAGGCCCTGAGATCTCCTTTCGCGCTGGTTCTTTCCGGAACACCTCTTGAGAACCGCCTGGATGAACTCTACTCCGTGGTTGAGTTTATCGATGACCGCCGTCTGGGACCCGCTTTTCGTTTCTATAACCGGTACAAGGTTGTTGATGAAAAAGGGAAGGTCCTTGGGTATAAGAACCTCGATGACCTCCGTGAGAGACTGAAGCCCGTCCTTCTTCGCCGGACAAGAAAAACGGTGATGACAGAGCTTCCGCCAAGAACAACAGAGATCAGAAGAATTCCTCCGACAGAGGAACAAATCGTTCTTCACAAAGCCCAGATGCAGATCATCAGCAAGATCGTATCAAAGAGATATATCTCCGAGATGGATCTTCTGCGCCTCCAGAAGGCCCTGTTGATCTGCCGCATGGCGGCCAACAGCACCTTTCTCGTGGACAAGGTTCCTCCCGGTTACTCCAGCAAACTGGTGGAATTCGAAAATCTCCTCGATCAGATCACCGAAGAGGAGGACCGTAAAATCGTTCTCTTTTCGGAATGGACGACAATGCTCAACCTGATCGAGCCTTTGCTAAGAAAGAGGAGGCTCGATTTTGTCCGCTTGGACGGTTCTGTTCCGCAGAAAAAGCGGCAGGGGCTGATCTGGCACTTCCAGAAGGAACCCCAATGCAAATTCTTTATTACCACGAATGCCGGTAGCGTGGGTCTCAACCTTCAGGCTGCCAATACGGTCATCAACGTTGACCTTCCATGGAACCCGGCTGTCCTTGAGCAACGGATCTCCCGCGTCCACCGGATGGGGCAGAAAAGACCTGTCCAGGCCTTCCTCCTGGTCACGGAAGAGACCCTGGAGGAGAAACTGTTGGTAACTCTCTCTGCCAAGCACGAGTTGGCCCTGGCCGCCCTTGATCCGGATTCAAAGGTGAAGGCCGTTGATATGGTGAGCGGCATTGAAGAATTGAAGAGGCGGTTGGAAGTGCTTCTGGGGACCAAACCCGAGGCGCCTCTCGACGAAAGTCAGAAACTGGAGGTGGAGAAAGAGGCGGAGAAGCTTGGCCCGCAGCGAAAGGATGGCCAATGCAGGCGGCCAATTGATCGGAGCTGCCTTTGCGTTTATGGGGGAGATGCTTTCCCATAAAGAAGCAGCGCCGCAAGACATCCAGATGCAGGAAATGCTCAAGCAGCGTCTTTCCGAATGTCTGGAAAAGGATGAAAAAGGCCAATTGAAAATGACCATTAAACTGCCCGATGAAGCTTTTCTGGACAACATGGCCAAATCCCTTGCCCAGATCCTTGCTCCATCTTTAAGGCAATAAATCGTTCGTGTCACAAGCCTAAATAGGAATAACACCAAGAGGGGTGATCCTGTCGTTCATTATCCCCTGCGAACCCGCGGCCTCGCCACTTCGCTGTTAAACAGGGATTGCGATTCCTATAGCGCGTTGAATCGCTCCCTCGATTTTTTCCATTAACGAGGGACTGAGGGTTCCAGCAAAAGGGCCGCGGACGAGAAAAGATTTATCCAGGGTTGTCAACTGCTCGCACTTTGCCATGGAGGTTTCTCTCAGCCCGCCTTCTCCGGCAGGTAACTCCACATGGGTTGGCGCCGGCCGAAGAGTGGTGGAAAGAGGGACGACGATGATATCGTTTGCTAAACGGTTCCGGACATCCGGAGAGACGACAAGGGCAGGACGATCCTTGACATCATGAGGCTGACCTGGAAGCCTGACAAGGTAGATTTCCCCCCGACGTGGATGCGACATGGCTCTATCGATCCCACAAGCGTCTGGCCGAGCGAGCTGCGAGCTTGGTCCATTCTTTCTCCTCTCTGCGTTCGTCCTCAGAGAGGGTTTGATAGTACTGCTCGGTCTGATGGTCCAGTTCTTTTTGGGCCTCGATCTCTAACCACTTCCGTATTGCCTTTTCAACCAACTGGCTCCGGGAGCCTATCTCAGGGGAATCCAGGAAGGCGTCGAGCTGGCGAACCAACTCCGGGCCCAGTGTAACCGTGATCCTGGTCTTTTGACTGCGGCCTCCAACAGTAGGCATAACAATCTTCCTTAAAGTCTTATTTATAGTAACACTATATCTCATACTAAATGTCATGTCAATCTGTCATGGGAAAGACGATATCATTCATTGTTCACGGGGGGGTAGGGGCGATTATCGTCGGTCTTTCACCGGCCGTTTATCTTTCCTCCGAGACCTGCAACGGAATCAATTCAGAGGAGATGAACCGGAAGGCAATCCATGCGGCTGTCGTGAGAAATCTTCCTTCCATCGGGGGAAGTGACTGCCATTCCAGAGAGCAGGTGGGGAGGGCCTTCGCCGAGTTCAAGAATCCTGTTTCGACGATCTCCGCCCTAATCGAAGAAATAAAAAACGGAAATTGCAGAGGTGTCATCGCCCCTTGAGATCTTGAGAGAGTCACAATGCCCGGGCGGATGTCATGCCCTGCGTGAGGTGCTTCTTCGAGCTTAAGAGACTACGCGTTCTCAAAGCCAGGGGAAAACGCACTTAACCCAGTCCCTGCCTCGAACTCTACCCTTTTTCTCTCTTTGACATTTTTCTTTTACAGAATCCCCGGATTGTGGTAAGGTGAGATCGAAATGAGGGCCGTAATGGCTATGGGAAAGAAAAAACGGAGAGGGGACATAAGCGATTATCAGGCAGAGAAAAGACCTCCAAAAGGGAAAATTGGTAATTTAGCTACGCGCCTTCCGTCCAAAATTTAAATAATTTAAGTCCGTCCCCATTGTTCGTCCGTTCGATTTATCCTCCACAGCATCTTTTGTATTTTTTGCCGCTACCGCAAGGGCAGGGCTCATTTCGACCGGCCTTGGCTTGTGCCTTAGCAGCCTCCGGTGGATTAAGGAGCCGCTCAACGTCAGTGATGTCTTCAGGCTTGTTTGGCTCAACTCCAACAATGACTTTCCATCCGTGTTTGCTACAAATTGATAAAACCTCTTCCGCCCGCTTTTGTGACTTCACGCGAGCCACTGCTGGCCTTTTTCCAGTTCCCAGTTTATCCATTATTATTTTCCCTCATTGCACCTAACGCAAAGCTAACCGGCGCGCAGCTTTCTTGCACGTCCGGTTGAGCGCCTTATAAGTGTTCGGCTCACCCATCTTCTTGATCAGACTTACCCGGCACATCCATGGCTCCATGGATGACAGACAGAATGTCAATCTGGTCTGGCTTGATGTGGTAAATGATACGGAAGGAACCTTCGATCACTTCTCGAATCGGGTCAACATCATATTCGGGGACTCTACGGCCTGCGAAAGGGAATCTGGCAATTTGCTGAGATCTTCGGGTGAGCCGATCCACCATGCGTCTGGCATATTCGGGCGAATCCTGAGCAATGTAAGCATAGATGGCGTCAAGATGTCCTTCTGCTGTATCGGTCCAATGGACTCTCATTCCGGTAAACCGTACTTCGCGCGGACCTCTTTTACGTCCTTGGTCCGGCCTGCTTTGCTGTCGGCCAACCCGCGCTCAACCGTCTCCCGGACGTAAATCTCCCGCATGAGATCATCCCATGTTGCGTTCGGTGGCATCTGATCGATGATTCTGTGGGCTTCATCCTTTTCCATGATTATCGGCATAGGTTTCTCTCCTTCTTTCTTGTCATAGAATAGCACCAAACCAAGCGGACTTCAATTTGTCCCAGGCCGAACGATTAAAATCAGCGGTGGCTGTAAGCCATCCGCCGGGCTATATAAGGGGGGTAGGTTCTAAAACGCATTACGATTTCTTGATGGTTCTGTTATTTGTTGAAGGGTCAATGGCGGCCAGGTCTTGTTCTTTGTATCAGAGACCATCCCCCGACCTACAGCACTCTTAGGCTGATTTCACATTTCTTTCCTCTTTCATCATTATTGATAGCCATTATATTCAGGCCTAAGTATTTGTCAAGACTTTTCTCTTTTTCCTTGGGCGGGAAAGTGAAGATGTCTCCCCTGACTGCCAAGTTGAATCTAATGGAAATGGTAGGATAAACGACAGAAGAGGCGTGGATGTTATTGGTGGATTTTGCCTGGAATTTGTCCGAAGGGGTCTACGGTTGATTCTTGTTTAGCCTGCCCATTTTTCTCTTTCAAATCCGAGGACCATTACAAAGGTGAAGCAAAAGGCTTTAAGTTCGGACCAATGGATCGTGGACATCGAGGAGAGCGAACTTTAGAAAATCACGATCGTGGGTGTAAAGTTTCTTCACGCCGTGTTGACGCAGGATGGCAGCGAGGTGCGCGTCGGGTACGAGGTTGCCCCTGGCTGGAACCTCACGGGTCAGTTCTTGATAAATGTCCAAAAACCCTTCGTCTTCCGACAGAAAACGCGTATGGGGCAGATTCAGAAGGGTCTCGATGTTGGCCACCGCTTCACTCGGTGCCAGGGGGTGATCGAAGATGGAGGAGTGCGTAGCGATTCGCAGATAACTCATCACGGTCGGCCACCCAAGACAAAAGAGTTCTTCCTGTCGGATGCATGTTTCTAAGAAAGACCTCGTCCGCTCATAGTGCGGACTATCGGAATCAGAGGCATACAACAGGATGTTCACATCGATTGCGAAACTTAAGGAGTGTCCATTCCTTCGGTGGCAGGCGTTTGCCTCTCCAAGGCGGTGTAAAGGGCTACTTTGTCATTCAGGTCAACGCGTGCGCCCATTCCTTTGGAAACCCATCCGAGCGGTTTGGGCTTCTTTCGGGGTGCCTTTTGCTCCTGAAGCGCCTGGGCCAGCAAGTCAGAAACCAGCCGACCGAGGCTTTTTCTCTCAACTTTCCGAAGTTTTTTCAGATCGCTGAGGACTGGATCGTCAATGTCTACCGTCGTTCTCATGATGCTGTGATGATAAGTAATAAAGCATCAGATGTCAACTGGCGGTTTGCCCGGGTCCGGATGCATCGGGAACATGGTTTGGCTAAACATGTACCGACCCTTTAATTCCTTGCATTAGCGTCTTAATTTCATTACAATTTCTTCGTCATTCACCTCAAGGGCTTTCAGATGGACCGAGAAGAACCTTACTCCTCCGTATCGAACCGAATCCGTGTTCTTAAGGAAAGCCGAAGATATGAAGAGGCGGAAGAGGAGATCCGGCGAGAGATGGAGAAGAACCCTGATCACCTCTTTCTCAAAGTGAGCCTCGCCGACCTTTATCTCCGTCAGGGACGACCCAACGAAGGAAGGATCCTTGCCGAAGAGGTTCTGTCTCAGGACCCTCAGCACCCCCAGGCCCTATCGATTTTAGGAGACCTCTTTCTCAAGCAGCATTCGCCACGGGAGGCCCTTCAATGTTACCGCCAGGCCTTCAATCGAGAACCGAAGTCCTACCTGACTCTCAAGACTGCGAGGGCCCTGAAAGAAATGGGAAAATTGGATGAAGCCCTTGAGGAATTGGAAAGGGTTCTGGTGGTGAAGCCTGAAAACCTTCCTTTTCTGAAAGAGAAAGCGGTTATTCTGAATCGGATGAAGAAGTTTGATCAGGCCCTGAAGATTTTTGAAAAGATTAAAGAGCTCTCTCCTGATGATGCCTTCGTCCGGAAGGAGGTTCTTCGTTTGCGAAGCCGAACGCGCGAAGAAACTCAGGTTCTTAAAGAGCTTCAGGCTGTCGTTTCCATGGACTCAAGAAGAGAGGATGCTCAGATCCACGGTCTCTACGCCCAGAGACTCAAGGACGCCGGACAGATCCGAGAGGCAGCAGTGGAGTATGGAAAGGCAGCCACCCTCGAACCCCGGAACCTATACTTCTTAAAACAGCAGGGATTTTGCCTTTACCATCTAAAAAAATACGAAGAGGCGATTGAGTGTTTTTCGGAACCTTTTCAGAGAGATCCCTCTGATTATGCCGTCAGAAGCGCTCTTGAAAAAAGCTGTGAGGCTCAGGGAAATTTGAAGGGGTTTCTTGACCTCCTTGAAGAGACCTGCCGTCAGCACCCGGATCAGAAATCCCTGTTGGGGATGATCAAGAGAGATTCGAAAGAAGTTGGGGCCGACGTATCCGGGAGGCGCCTAAGCGGGAGCGCATAACCTTCTGAGAATACCGTCCCGCCTTTGGCGGGACTGCTTTCGCAGGAATGACAAAAGGGAATGTTATAAATAAGTCAGCACTACAGGATGTCATTGCGAACGAAGGGAAACAATCTCATGATAGTCTTATTTCGAGAGTGACGTTCAAAGGAAAATCATTGTGCCAGCCGATCAGGAACAACTTCTCATTCAAGCCCGCCATATCATGGAACAGGTCTTCGGGTTTCAGGATTTTCGGCCCGGCCAGGAGGCCGTCCTTGACGCCATTTTTTCCGGAGAGGACACCCTCGTGGTCATGCCCACGGGAGGGGGCAAATCCCTCTGTTACCAGCTTCCAGCCCTGGTTCTTCCCGGAGTTTCGATTGTCATCTCTCCCCTCATTGCCCTGATGAAAGATCAGGTCGATTCGTTACGGATCCGCGAACTTCCAGCCGTCTCCATCCACAGTCTCATGGGTTTGAGAGAACAGGAAGAGGCGTTGAGCAAGATCGCTTCCGGTTCGTATAAACTCGTCTATGTGGCGCCTGAGCGGTTGAGAAATGGACCTTTCCTGAGCGTTCTCAAAAAGATTCCTGTCTCTCTAATGGCGGTGGACGAAGCCCATTGCATCTCGGTCTGGGGGCATGACTTCCGTCCGGATTATCTCAAAATCGGCCAGGCCCTTGAATGGCTCGGTCGTCCTCAGACCGTCGCTCTTACAGCAACAGCCACGGGAAGGGTAAGAGAAGACATTGTCTCTCAGCTCAGGCTTCGGGCGCCCCGCCAGTTCATCACCGGGTTTAATCGCGAGAACCTCTTCTTTGAGGTCATTCATACGAAAAGTTCGAAGGAGAAACTTTCCCTGATCGCAGGCCGCCTGGAGCAGGCTCAGGGTGCAAGCATTGTCTATACCGGGACCCGGAAGAGTGTGGAGTCGATCGTCAAGTCCCTTGACCGTGAGGACATTGAGGCCTCAGGATACCATGCCGGAATGGAGGATGATGAACGGAACCGTGTCCAGGAGGCCTTCATGGAGGGCCGTTCAGACATCATCGTCGCTACGAACGCCTTCGGCATGGGAATCGACCGTTCGGACATCCGGATGATCATCCACTTCCAGGTCCCCGGAAGTGTGGAGGCCTATTATCAGGAATGCGGCCGTGCCGGCCGGGATGGTGAACCTTCATCCTGTCTCCTTCTTTTTTCTCCATCCGACCGGAGGCTTCAGGAATTTTTCATCGAAATGAATTATCCGTCGAAGGACATCATCCTGGCGGTTTATCAGGGCCTCCTTCAAAGGTCTGAAGATCCGGTCTGGCTCACCCATCACGAGATCGGGCTTCTCTGCAATCCTCCGGTGGAGGAGATGGCCGTTTCCTCTTCCCTGAAGATTCTCGAAGAAGCAGGGGCGGTTCACCGCCTCCATCGCTATGAGAATTTGGCCGAGCTTTACCTCAGTAAACGTCCGGAGGAGATCCTGAAATCGATTTCAAGCAAATCCTCCGGGAAAACGGCCTTTCTCAAGGCTCTTCTCGATCATTTTACGGACGAGGAGCTTCTGGAAGGGATCCAGTTTCTCCCCGATGAGATGATCCAAACAGCGGGTCTTTCCAAAGAGTCTTTCCGGAGGATTATGGGCGACCTTGAAGAGAGAGGTGAAGGGACCTACATCCCCCCATTCCGCGGAAGAGGGGTGCGCCTCCTGGCCCGCGCGGCCTCCTCTGAGCTTCCGGTTGACTTTGAGAAGCTTCATCTCCGGAAGACCCATCAACTCGAGAAACTGAACCAGATGATGGCTTATGGGACGACCGATCACTGCCGGAGGGCTTTTCTTCTCGGGTATTTCGGTGAACAGTACTCCTCCAGTAACTGCAGCGGATGCGATCTCTGTCAGGACCAAAAAAACAGACCGTTGGCGACCAAGGATCAGGGCGATCCCCTGCTTGCCATAAAGATCTTAAGCGGTGTTGCGCGCTTAAAAGGCCGTTTTGGACAGGGCATGGCCGTAAAGATGCTGACCGGTTCGAGGGAGAAGGCCATCGAGAGATTCGGATTGGATCGGCTTTCCACCTATGGACTTCTTTCTAAGCACACTCAGGAGCAGGTGGAGAAATGGATTCAGGAGCTTTCAGGTCAGGGTTTTCTCAAGCAGGAGTCAGCCACACTGGGAGAGAAGCAATACAGGGTTCTTTCCGTTACTCCTTCCGGATGGCAGGCGATGAAAAGGAGGGAAATCATTCTCCTTTCTCATCCTGTTGACAGGGCAGGGCTGGAAAAGAGGGCAGCCCCAACGGGAGAGAGATTTGAAAAGGAGGTCTTTGATGAACTGAGGAAATTGAGAACGGAGCTTGCCCGATCTCAGGGGTTACCCCCTTACTGCATTTTTCAAGACCGAACTTTGATGGAGATGGCGATGAGTCTCCCGGACACCCCGGAGAAGATGATGAGAATTGTTGGGGTCGGGGAGATCACCTTCAGGAAGTATGGAAAGACCTTTCTGGACCTGATCTCCTCATGGAATTCAAGAAGAAGGAAAGAAGAGATTAGTCCCTAACCTCCCGGGAGCCCTCTTGAAGAGGGGCGAGGGGAGATTTTCTGTCAATTCAGAACTTAGCAACGGCTGACTCTTTCACCTTATACCTTTGACCTGTTTGGAGGAGGTTTGTCTTTGATCAAAATTGGCGATCTCATCGAGGTTCCGGAAATCAAGACGGTTATTCAGTTAAAAGACCTTCAGGAGGCAACCCTCAGACGGATGATCCTCGATTCCTTTGTGGTCACGTCAGAGGCGCTGAAGAGTCTCGAACTCGTCCTCGCCTCTTTTTCCGGCGGGGAAGGCCGGGGAGTCTTTCTGAAAGGCCATTTTGGCTCAGGGAAATCCCATTTTCTGAGCATCCTCAGTCTCCTTCTCCGGATTCCTGAGTCCTGGAATGCCCTGATCAGCCAGGAGCCCTCCCTTGAGCGTTTCCGAAAAAGTATCCAGCCTCGCCGGTTCCTCGTCATCGAGATCTCTCTCATCCAGCATCGGGGAACAGAATTCCTGGAGGACATTTTTCTGAAAGAGGTCTTTCGTGAACTGGCCGCCCATCTCGGAAAGCCTTTCGAAGGGGCTGAATCACGGCACGCGACTTTTCAGGAAATCCAGGGGAGCCTGAGAGGACTTGGCTTCTCGGGTCTGGTTCTTCTGGTCGATGAGCTCTCGGAATTCCTACGGTCAAAGACCGATGCCCATGCCTTCCATGAAGACATCCGCTTTCTCCAGTATCTGGGGGAGGAGGCTTCCTCCTTTCCCCTCTGGATCGCTGCATCCCTTCAGGAGTGGATCGAGGAGACGGGAGAGATCAATCAGGACACCTTCAATAAGATCAAAGACCGCTATCCTGTCCGAGTCACACTGGGCCGCTCTCACATCGAAGAACTCGTCTCCCATCGCCTCATCCGGCATCGCCCGGGAGCTGACGAGGAAATCCGGAAGATCTTTCGGAATCTCAGGGCCTATTTCCCTTCCTTTCCCGTCGAGGAATCGAGGTTTCTAAAACTCTACCCCATTCACCCGGCGACCATCACTCTGCTTGACCGCTTGAGACCTCTCTTTTCAGAGCACCGGGGGATTGTCGATTTCATCCATTATCGCCTGAAGGGAGATCCGGAGCGGGGAATTTCGTCCTTTCTGGAACGGCCTGCCCAGGATCTTCTCTCTCCATCGACGATCTTCGATCACTTCCTTCACCGAATACGGGAGGTGGCTGAAACGCAGCCCTTCGTCGAAAAGGGATTCGATTACTATCAGGATGAGATTCCCCAGATCTTCAAAGACCCGGATCAACAGAGGGTGGCCCTGGAGGCCGTAAGACTTCTCATCCTCTTTGCCATCTCGCCGGCAAAGATGAGATACACGGTCCGGCACCTGGCGGAGATGATCCTCTTCAGGGTGACCGATCTTGAAGCGGAGATCAATTACCAATTCGTCAGAGACATTCTGGATCGCCTTGCAAGAGAGAGCGCCCACCTCTCGGTCGCTCCCGGCAAGGACCCTCTTGATGATCAGTTTTCAATCGAGATCAGGGCCGATATCTCCGGTATCCTGCGCCGTAAAATCGGACTGGGCGTGGCAGAGATTTTTCCTGGGGATAGGCGCCTCTTTGAACGGCTCCTTCCCCTGGCCGATTCTCTTCATCTTCCTTTTGCCGGATGGGCGGAGCAGAGGCAGCAAAGGGTTTCGATCCCATGGGAATCGACCCGGAGAAGCGGCATCATCTTTCTCCGTCAGATCAACGAGATTCCCCTTTCTGAGGCAGAAACCCTTGCCGGGGAGTGGCAGCGGACAGAAGAAGACTTTTTTCTCATGGTCGGGACAACCCATGACGTGGAAAGGCAGTATCAGCATCTTCGCGAGATTCTGCTTCCGGGGCTCAGAGAGAAGCACCCCGGGATCTTTCTCTTTTGGATTCCTGCGAAGATCGATGAAGCAGACGAGGCCTGGATGAAGGAAATGCTATCCGCCTCGCTCCTTCTCGAACGCTACGGTGAGGACTCTTATGAGTCCGGGCTTGCAGCCAAAGAGTTCCTACAGAACTTCTTGGGGAATGGACGAAAGAGACTGGGCGAGATCCTGACGAAGGCCTATTTTCACGGTCTTCTGTTCTGGGATGACCGGCAGGTGGAGGTCTCTCCTTACGGATATCTCTCGCAGGAAAAATTTCTTCAGGAATTCATTCCCCCTCTCCTTTCCCGGAGATTCCCAAGGCATAGCCGGGTTCGTCCCTACATCGAGGCCCTGGCTCCAACGACCCTCCCAAGCCTCTTGAAGGATTTCTTTACCACAGGGTCGATCGAGATTGATGATCGGTCCAAATTCGGTCTTCGCACGCTCCTGGAGGGGCTCCTGAAGCCCATGGGCTTCCTCAAAAAAAAGGGAAACCAGTATCTCCTGCAAGTGGAGCCCCGAAATAACGATCTGGCCGAACGATTTCTTTCCCTTCTTGAAAAGAGTCCCCAGTCTCCGGAAGATCTCTACTGGATCTTTCGCAAGGGTGAGTACGGTCTCTTAAGACATCAATTTGAGGTCCTCGTCTTCGCCCTTCTCTTTTCCGGGAATATTCTCGCCTATCAGGGCAAGAGAAAGAAGGGTCTTGAGGATATTTCACGAAGCGGCCTCCAGGGCGTTACAACCCTTGGAAAGGGGGAGATCCTCGGCGAAGAGCTTCGACAGGCCATTCCCGGTCACCCTCTCATCCCCGAGAAATACCGGAAAGGAACCTTTACCCTAACCTCCCAGGAGGCGCTGTGGAATGAGATCAAGGCATGTAAGGAATCCGAGGTCGAATCCTTAAGAAACCTTCTCCAAAGACTGAGATGGGCCTCATCTTTCCAGGCCCTGAAGAATGTTCCCTGGAATTCCTTCCAGAAGGATATTGAAGACATTCTCAGCCAGTGGGAAGAAGTGAAGATCAGTTTGCCTCCGAGGGAAGGACTGGAGCGGTTTCTCTCAGCCGCTTCAAGGGAGGCATTCCTTTCTGAGAAGATTGAGCGCATCGAAGGGATCAGGTCTTTCTTTGACTATGCCGAAAGGGTCCTTTTTGTCTATCAGTACCTTACCGACCCCCGCCTTTCGATTCCTGATGGGTCAGATTGTCAGTCTCTGAGGGAGGAGAGGAGTGAGCTCCTTCGTTTCATTGATGCAGGAAATGTCTCCATCGATGAAGAGGCGATTCGGAGATTTCTCGATGGGTTTCAGAAGTTTCGGGAGGCCTACATCCAGGCCTATGTGGAAGCCCACCGAAAGAGTCGTTCCGGCGATCAGTTCGTCCCCTATGAGAAACTCCGTCAGGCGAGGCGCTACCTTCTTCTCACGCGGCTTGACCAGCTGGAGATGATCTCCGTCCAGCACAACCGAAGCTCCGTGGACCGGGTTCTCGCGGCGGTCTTTTCCGTCCAATGTCATGCCTCGACAGGTGAGATCCTCCAGAGCAATCCCATCTGCCGTTGCGGATACGTCCTGGGGGAAAGACCCTTTTTCACTCCGATTCAGGAGATCGAAGAGGCGGTAGATTTCGGAATCATGGAAACTGTGGAAACTCTCCATGCTCCCGCCTATCAGGAGAAGCTCCTTCCCTATTTAAAGGGTCTCGAAGAGATCGGGAAGAAAGAGAAGGCCTCGGCGATTCGAAGGGTCCTTAACATCAATCCTGAAAGGAGCGAAGCGTTTCTTTCAGAACTCGACGAGGCATTGACGCCCGGAGTGATCCAGGGGATCAACGAGGCTTTTCGGGGAAGGGTTGTTGTGGTGAACCGAAATCTTGACGAACTTTACGGGACGCTGATCCAGCGTAAATACACTTTGCCCCAGATCAAAAAGATCCTGAGAGAATGGCTGAAGGAAGACCAGATCTCCGAAGAAACCTTCGTCCATTTCGTCGGCCAGGAAGAAAAGGAACCCAACTCCTCGGATCAGAAATGAGAATGAGTTGTGAAAGTTGGCCGTGAATTCATTCTAAAAAGTTGTTGACACAAGACAAAAATGATCGTAGAGTTAAGTCATTCTTTGAGAGGATTGGTTGGATTGGAATGGGCGAGATCACAAAAAAGGAATTTTGGGAATTATTACAGGAATTTTCAGAAAACAATTTAGACCCGAAATTCAACAAAATCGAGGAACGATTTGAGAAAATCGATGCGAGATTTGGGAAGGTCGATGATCGATTTGAGAAAATTAACTCTCAATTTGTTGAATTCAAAGAGGAAATTATCCACCAATTCCATGTCATCTCGGAAGATGTAATCAGTAAGCTGCAGTTGGTAGCGGAAGGGTTAATCAATCTGGATGAAAAATTTAATCGGCGTATGGATGATTTCGAGAAAAAGAATGAGGAACAACACAAGGATATTTTGGCCGCTGTCAAATTTTCCTATGCCGAACTCGATAAACGAATCATAACCCTTGAGTCTGAAATGAAAGACCTTAAGCTAAGGATGGACAAAATCGAACGCAGGTCAGTTTCATAACAGATCATATAATCCTACTCTTCTTTAAACCCTTCCTTCCTGGATCCGAATCCGAAACTTAAATTAACACCGCTTGCGCGCCGTGAAATTCACCCTAAAACACTGGCTAATTTCTCCAGACAAGTCCTCGTAATACCGCCGCGATGTTTTCACCTACAAGTTATTACCGGGAGCTATATCCAACAACCGAGGGTTACGGATTGAAAGCAATGGTAACGCACCCTTCAATAGCAGGCGAAGCCAGTCGCGTCCTATAAGCCAAATAGGAGTTTCCTCTCCTCAGAACCAACCCAACTCACAATGGCACGACCAAGGTTGTTGATCCGTGCCACTTGTGTTGGAATGGTGAAATGCGCATGGGCGGCGTCTGTGGATTTACCACTCTGTCGCATCTTAACCTCGATACCCACAGCCCAAGTTGATCGTATATGTAAGTCCTCGAAAAAGAGATAGCTGTGACTTTCTTCATCTCATCGCCCGAGCTGAAGATGATCTCATCGTGGATATCCATGTTCTTTAGGAAATCCCTGCAGTCGTTTGCCCAAATCTGTCAACTCTCGCGGGTAAATCCAAACATGGACTGCCGACGAAAACAATCCATTTGAGGCACTCACATCGACACCGAGCAGCCCCTCGTCTCCACCATTCTTCTCTAATCTGATCATTCTTTCTTGATCCATCCGTCCGATCTCCTTCCTGAATCAAAACTCCGAATTGGATGATTTGACCCCGTTCTGTTTCTGATTTCTGCTTTAATTCATCATCCAACTTGTAGTATGCACTCTTTGGGGAAGACTGAAAGAGAAAGTTCAGGAAGTTATGCTCACCGGGACACTCCCTGATGTCCAATGGTCCGCGCTATTCATCCTCATCTTTTTAGGCACGCCATCTCGGGAAATTCGGGCATCAGGCGCGGCACGGGGTCCGTGGAGTCCACGGCGCGCAGAGACAGATCGAACAGGCGGCGGCACATCTCGCGGATACTCTTGGCCTTCTCGTCTTCGATCCGGGAATGGGCCGCCAGGTAGTCGACAAAGTGCCAGACCGCCTCGAGAAGAGAAACGGCGCGCACACCGTCGATGCAGAAGAAAACCTGGCACGTCTTGGCGATATGCGCATCCAAACGTCCTTGGCTAAATCCGAACGCGTCCTTTGGCTTCTTGCCAGCCGGCCGGTCCGACCAATAGGCCTCCAGACGTTCGGCGAGAAAATGGGCGCGAGCCCATGGGAAGTCCTTTACATCGTGAAGGAACGCGCAGTAATTCCATCGCACATGATGATAAAACCGGGTGACCTCCCGATCCGTTCCGCACGTCGAAAGATCCCACACCTCCGGGGTCTCCCGGCTGAACCGGAAGTCCCGCCGTACAGTTTTGATATCGAATGCCGGACCATTCGGGATATTGAGTTGCTTAACAGCCTCCATCAAGGTGAGTGCCGCCTTATCCGGGTCCTCGCGGACGTCGAGAAGGGGCACATACTGGGCAAAAACCAGCCAGGCCAGCATGGACCAGTCCACGATCGCAAGGGGCCTGACGAAAGCGAATAAGTCGTCCTGCCTCCCGGCCCAGGCCAGAAGCTCCGTGACCCGTTCGGCGTTGTCAAGCTCGCTGTCGGGATATTGATGGAAAAAGCTGAAGAGTTCGGGAATGGCCTCGTATTGTCCGGTAACGAGCCGATCGATCATGAGGTCATAGTCGTAGTACGAGAACGAACGGACATACATCTCTGGATGCTCTTCCCGGATGCGTGTTAGCAACGCGGCGTGTTTCGACCACTCTTTCCGTCGGCCGGCTTCGGCACCGAGTTCGAAGAGGACCTCGTGTTCCAACTCCAAGTGTACAAACAATTCGGGATGTTCTTCCATGAATCCCACCACCCGCCGGATCATCTCGTCCACATCCCGATTTTTGAACAGCGGCTCGAAGTCCTTCCACCACGCATCGACAAGCGCTTGCTGTTCGGCGGGCAAGTCGAGCAAAGCTTCGCGGGGTTTCGGGTAGCGCGGGGGTTCAGGCTGGGGGGCCTCGTTCTATGTCCGGGTCTTCTTCCTGGTCTATTTCGTCGGCGTATGCGTTGGCTCCGCCTTCGGGGCTCTCGGCAAGATCGTTGAACTCCTGTGCCTCGGGGTCCTCGACTTCCTCCCATTCTGGCCCGGTAGCAGCCGGAGGTGACAGCTCCCTTCTCTCAGCCAGGTCCTTCTCCAGGCAGCACTTCTTGTATTTCTTGCCGCTGCCGCAAGGACACGGATCGTTTCGGCCAATTTTCGTCATGATTCACCTCTTGCATCATCCAGGCACACCTTCTTTGGAGTAAATTTTTCAAGAAGAACTCTACACCCATGCAAATGACTTGTCAACGGAAAATTGCAGGAGAAAATTGCAGGAGAAGCGAACACAGCAAGCAAAGGAAATGATTCCCCCTTTGCGGAGTAAACAAGGGGAAGTAGGTTCTAAAACTTTTTAAGATAATTGTTCAAATCCGCCAACTTCCTCTGAGATAGCGGAGCGATTGATACGTTCGAGCGCCAAACCCCGATTTTTAAATCGGGGGAAAAAGCGCCGTTCAGTATCAACCCTGAGCCTTCGACCCGAGCTCAGGCCGAGGGGCATACCCCGGGCCTCAGACCGGGGAGTCGAATGGGTTGATTAAGCTGTTTCAGTGCCTACGTCCCCCTTGTTCGACACCCTCGCGAGAAATGGCGCAAAGCGAAGCGGTGCGCTATTTCTCGTCGAGTGCATCCAATTGTTCGGCTTCCTTGAGTCTATCGATATCAATCTTGTCTTGCGGCCTTCCGCTCGCTTCCTTTGCCCGGATCAGGTCAGATCTCGAAATGAATGGAATCTTAAGGTTATCCAATTCAACGATCTCACGGTTCTTCCCATGCCTCTTCAAATTCGACTCCCGGAATCGACATCATAATATCAACCCGCAAAGGCGGTATTCCCATCTGATAGAAGTAGTCCTGGTGGGTGAAGTCATCTGTTGTAAGATTTGCCAGTGGAGCGCCAAATTCCTTCAACGCCACATACACCGAATTTGCATTCTCTTGGTCAGTCGCTATCCATAGATCAAGATCCTTCGTGAATCGTGGCTCACTGTATTTCATGACTGCATAGGCGCCCACGACAAGATAGCGAATTTTATGCTTTTCGAAAAGATTCAACAGTTCTCTGAAGTCGGAATTCGTCAGCATCTTTACCTCGAATCAAGAAGTAGTCACGCAGCATTTCCGATACTGCCTCAAAAATGGCACGATCCCCTTGGGATTGCCAAAAGTGAATATCGAATGAACGCCTGTCATCCGTGATACGGCTGTAGTTTTCCTCTATGACTCTCATTTCCTCTCCTGCCATTAATTTTTATACTTACTCTATTCTTTCTCTAAAAATGATCAATCCGTTGACTTCCAGTTATACAGTACACTGTTTTGGAAAAATGGTAAAGAGAAAGTTTTAGGAAGAACTCTACACCCATACAAATGACTTTCAACGGAAAATTGCAGGAGGAAGCGAACAAAGGAAGCAAAGGAATGATTCCCACTTTGGACTAACTCATTTTCCTCGTCATTGGCTTGACAATCTGGCCAACATCGCTGATAAAAGAGGCACCGTAGAGAGATGTCTCAAGACCGATTTTGTCCGGGGAAAGAATTGTAATAGACCTACGGAATCATGCCCACCGTGACGAAGAAAAAGAGGATACCCGAGAAATATCAAGTATGGATCGATGTCCGAAAACGATACCGCCTTTCGGATGTGCATATCCAGATGGCAAGGGAACTGGGTATGAACCCGAAAAAGTTCGGGAAAATCGCAAATGAGAAACAAGAACCCTGGAAAGCGCCTTTGCCCGCCTTCATCGAAAGGATTTATCTCAAACATTTTGGCAGGGAGTGGCCCATTGACGTAAAATCGATAGAGGAACTTGCGAGAGCCAGAGAGCAAAAGAAGGAAGAGAAACGGAAGAAAAAACAGTCTCAAGATTTAAGTGGCCCGGATTTCAAATGACCAGCAATGGTCACCCTGTCTGCTTTTTGTCAGAGGCAAGAGGGGACAGATTTAATTTTCTGGATCACAGTTTTGGCAACGGAAGGGACATGGCGAGAGCCGCACCTGCTGTTCTCGCAAACGATGTACCTCTTAAAATGCAGAAGCAAGAATAGATCTCTCTCCTTTTGTTTTTGATGCCTTGAAGAGCAGATTACCCATGCCTATACGCCGAAGTGGCGTTTCGCCTGCCTGCGCGAAGCCGCTTCGGCGAAGGCAGGGCACGCAGACATGGCCGTTTCTGCACCTATAGGATTAACTCATCAAACTCGAAGGGATGAGGGTGAATTGCTTTTTCTGCTGGAACCGGTAGACGGAAAAATCCTTGTGATCTAACGTGAAGACGTTTGACACGTTAAGGGCATCGGCTAAGGCGACTAAGGTGGCGTCTGCAAGATCCATCGGAAGATCGTGATATCGTTTCATCAGGTCGCGGCATCTTACCCTATGTTCTTCTTGGAGAGGGTGAATATCGATTCCCCTCGCAGCAGGAAGGTCCTCAGGTCTTCTTGAACCTGCCATGAAAACTCGAGTAGGAAAAAGCATTTCGTAATGACGGGCCAAGGGGCTCCAGTCCCTCCAAAACTCGACTTTTGCGCAGCATTTTACGGAATAGTATTGACTTTTTCGCAAAATATTGCTATTTAGTCATATATGAGACGCTATTTATACGAACATATTAAGCGGGATTTGTCAAAGAAGATGGTCATTCTGACCGGGCCAAGGCAGATCGGAAAGACATGGCTTTCCAAAGAGCTGATGAAGGAATTCAAGAATCCCCAATATCTGAATTACGACCATTTTGACGATGCAAGAATCATTCGGTCCCAATCCTGGTCGCTCAATACAGACATGCTTGTCCTGGATGAAATTCACAAGATGGAAGGATGGAAGACCTTCATCAAGGGGGTCTACGATACCCGGCCGCAGAATCAGGCCATTCTGCTCACAGGCAGTTCCAGATTGGAAACCTTCCGGCAGACAGGGGAATCCCTCGCCGGTCGTTATTTCCATTTTCACCTTAATCCCATTTCCGTCAAAGAAATGGAAGGGCTAATGGAACCCTCTGAGGCCCTATCTTTGCTTGGTCGCTTGGGCGGATTTCCCGAACCCTTCCTATCCGGGTCAGAGGCAGAGGCGTCCCGATGGCGCAACCAGTATTATACTGATCTCATCCGGGAGGATATTCTTGAATTCAGCCGAATCCACGAAATCAGGGCCATCCGACTTCTCTTAGAGTTACTCCGGGAACGAGTCGGCGCTCCACTGTCCTACAGTTCTCTTTCCGAAGATCTACAGATTTCTCCGAATACGGTCAAGAAGTATATTGACATTCTTGAAAGTCTATGCATCATCTTTTCTCTCCGTCCTTTTCATACCAATGTGGCCCGATCCGTGTTGAAAGAGCCGAAGATTTATTTCTACGACAGTGGTTACGTAAAAGGAGAAGAGGGTATTCGGTTTGAAAACATGTGTGCCGTGAGTCTTTTGAAGCATGTTCAATATCTTCAGGATACGGTGGGGGAGGATCTCTCGCTTCACTATATCAAAACGCGGATTGGAAAAGAGGTTGACTTTGCGATTGCGAAAAAGGGAAAACTCCAACAAATCATTGAGGCAAAACTCTCCGATAACACTCCTTCACCGGTTTTGTCCTATTTTATCAAAAGGATGCCCGATGTAACGGGCTACCAATTGGTCCAAAACTTACGACAGGAAGAGAATCGGAACGGGATTGCCATTGCTTCGGCCAGCAAGTGGCTGGCGAAGTTAAGTGCATGATGGACGTTTTTGTGTCGATGGTTATTCCCTTTGTTCCTGTCCTCTAATGACACTCACTTCTCCTGAGACGGTTTCCTTGTCTGTTCGGTGATCCATTGCTGGAGTTTGGGACAACCTGGCAATGGTTGTTTGCTGAGAGGGAAGGGTGATCAGCACCCAAGCCCTCCTGGGTAAGGTTAGTCAGCCGCCCAGTAGTTTAATGACTGAAGGCGCAAGCCGGAAAGGAAGATAAACGAGAGCAGCGAGGTGAAGGGTGTAGCCCTGAATCTGACACATAGCCCCGAGAATAAGTGATTTTGGGAGCGTGCCGATCCTTTCCAATATGGCGCAGGCCACGTGGTGAGTGCGATACGGACGAGCACAGAGCCAACCCCCCGGGGTCGAAGACAGCATCGAGCTGCCCAACGGCAGGCAAGTAACCAGGCGAGCGACGAACCAGGAGCTCTTGGGGAATCATCCGCAAGTACCCGAGTATCTTGTCCAATGTGAAAAGAGGGCAAGAGAAGGCCGCGTCGCGAGTGATGGGGACCGGTGAGCCGCAAGGGCGTAGCGAAGAAGCGGCTAATCCCCGCTGAGCGAAGGTCCCCACGGTGGGTTGACCGTGAAAGGAGAAACACCGGCACTATGCAAGGAGTGAAGAAGCGGTGGGAACGGATCTGACACGGATAGGGGAGAAGGCACGCAAGGAGCCGGGTTTGGTATTTACGAACCTGTATCACCACATCTATGATGTGGACAACTTGCGAGCCTGCTACGACAGTCTGGAAGCCAAGAAGGCGACCGGAGTGGATGGCGTGACCAAGGAAGAATACGGGAAGAACCTCGAAGAGAACCTTCGGGATCTATCTTGTAGGCTGAAGCGGATGGGATACCGTCCGGAGCCGAAGAGACGGAGTTATATACCGAAGTCGGGCAGTGAGAAGGGGAGGCCGCTTGGGATCAGTTGTTTTGAAGACAAGATCGTGGAAGAAGCGACCCGACGAACCCTTGAGCCGATCTACGAGGCCGTATTCGAAGACAGCAGTTACGGGTACCGACCGGGACGCAGTCCGCACATGTGTTTGGATGCGCTGGGACGGGCGATCCAGCAGAAGAAGGGCACCTACGTAGTAGAGGCTGATATCAAAAGATTCTTTCGATACAGTCAAGCACGAGAAGATGATCCAATTTCTGCGGTATCGAATTGGAGACGAACGGGTGATCCGGTTGATCATCCGGATGCTCAGGAGTGGCATCATGGAAGATGGGAGGGTGCAGGTCAGTGAAGAAGAAGGCACCTCCCAGGGGTCCATTTTATCTCCGCTGCTGTCGAACATCTACCTGCATTACGTGCTGGACCTGTGGTTCAGCCGGCAGGTGAGCAGGCAGAGTCGAGGAGAAGCGTACTATTTTCGTTTCGCCGACGATTTCGTGGCCTGCTTTCGGTACAAGGACGATGCAGAGCGTTTTCGACAAGGTCTGAAGGAGCAGCTCGAAGGGGTTGGGCTGGAACTGGCGGAGGAGAAGACGCGCTGCATTGAATTCGGACGATTTGCTCGGGAGAATGCGTACAGGCGAGGCGAGAAACCGAAGGAGTTTACCTTTTTGGGATTTACGCACTACTGCGGGAAGACCAAAGGAGGGTACTTTAAGGTCAAGCGTCGGACCAGTCGAAAGAGGCTGGGGCAAAGCTTGGGCGAATTCAAGGACTGGGTAAAGAAGGCCAGACTTGTACTGAGGAAAGGAGAGATGCTCAGGCAGGCACGGACCCGAGTGCTGGGCCATCTGAGCTATTACGCCATAACGGATAACCTGGAAAGGTGCCTCTACTATGTCCGTCGCGCTACGGAAATCTTATTCAAATGGCTCAACCGCAAGAGCCAGCGCAAGGCATACACCTGGGCAAACTTCAAGCAGGCGTTAGCCTGGGTGGAGTGGCCTAAACCCAGGGTCCGCAAAGACCTGAACCCGTGTCGTAGAGCGGAGGCTTACTGAAGGACCCACCGAAGAGCCGGATGTATGGGAAAGCCGCTTGTCCGGTTCTGGAGAGGGGCAGGAGATCAACCGGGATATGGAAGAGATATTGTGGCACCACCGCGAAAGCAGGTGGTAACGGAGAAAACAAACTTCTTCCTGCAGTCGCGGAAGGCTCCTGTCTACTCGAACAAAGGACTTGATATTGGAAGTGCCTTCGATGGTCTTAACGGCAATATCCTGAACCTGTTGATAGGCCTTTTCTAATTGTTGATTCAGTTTAACGATCCGTTCACTCTGTTCTTTCACCGTTTTCTCAAGGGACTCGATCCGGGTCGTAAGGACATTCTTCTCGCCGCCGGACCCGTATCAACTTCATGATGAAGGTTCTCCTCGGTTACATGGGCCAAGAGTTGTTTCAGAGTGAATCTCGGTTCACGATCTGGCGCCACAATGAGTTTTCCCTCTTTCAGGGATACCTCAACCGAAGAATTCTCATCAAGCCCCACTTCAGACGCAAATGACTTTGGAATGCGCAATGCAAGACTGTTGCCCCATTTCTGCACACGGGTTTTCATACATACACCTCACGAAATTGTAACCACAAAGAAGATACATTAGCTTCCAATGTATGTCAAGAGTAATTGGGACAAACACTTCTTGTCCCTCAGCGGATTATCATAAACTATATCCCGTATTTTGTTATGTCAGTGGGACTGATTTTTCCCAATTTCAGCAGCCTCGACTTGATTGCTCCCTCTGTCCTTTTATGATCCCCGGACAGTTCCTTGACTGGACACGCCTTTATCGAATTGTTCAATCAATAAATTGTCCTCTTCGATGCTCCATGCTTTGCCTGCATTTTCAGGCAGTGATTCCTGCCTTTTGCTTCTCCCAAGCATCTTTTCCAACGCATTGAATCGCTTCGAATAATGCCCTTATCGTATCCGGATGCTGGTAGGGGCTATCCGGTGGGTATATTTCCCCGGTATGCGGATCTACACCCTGGCTTAAGGCTTTTATTATTTCTAAGGTCTTGGTTATGTCCATATCTTAGTTCTATTGCATAACGGCCCGAGTTGAGCTGAATCCGGATTCTGGATTTCAGCTCGAATCCTGCCATAGGCGGGATTCCCGTCACCCGAATCAGCGCGCGAGGGCCGAGCGTCCGGTGGATTGCTTGGTTATGCGAAAATTATGATCATGGATACCGCTACACCTCTATTTCATCTATTCGCAATAATCTATGTCCCTCGAAAACAGTCAGTATATCAAGGTTATTTCCCTTTATTCGGTAGACGATTCGATATTTTCTAAAAATCAGCTCTCTTATATCGGGGTTGGAAATTTCAGGGACGGTTCTTCCACTAAGAGGATTGTCAGACAAGGATTCTGTGTGCTCGATGATCTGGTCAACAAATTTCCTGGCTCGATCGGGACTGTCCTGCGATATGAAATCCTCAATCTCGAACAATCGTAACAAAGCTTCATGAGTCCATCTGATTTTAATCACCTGGTTCTTCTCTCAATCAATGCCGCCTTGAGTTCTTTGGTGCTGTAAACATTTCCGCTTTCAGTATCCGCTATCCCTTTGCCGACAGAATCAAGAAAGGCTTTTTTGTAAACCAGTTCATCGTAGTCAGCTAGGAGAGAGGAGAACTCCGGCGGGTTTACCGTTCTGTGTTATAATCAATGGATGTCCGGCTTTTTGAATGCTCTTAAACCATTTAGAGATGCCTGCTTTAAATTCTGCAATGGGAACAATATCATTTGAAATTGAAATGGTTTTCATGTGGTGACTCCTTATTTTGGTATATTTAATGGTCTAAATATAGGCCAATATAATGAGTAAATCAAGTTTTTTCACATAACGGCCCGTCACCCGAATCAGCGCGCGAGGGAACAATTCTTATCCCTATCTCCGAGCAGTCAAATTCTCAGATTAATCCCTTTTCTCTAAAACTATAGAAATTGTTTTTGCCGATGATGATGTGGTCGATGACCTCGATGCCTAAAATCTTTCCGGATTCGACCAGCTTCTTGGTGATCTTTAGATCGTCTTCAGAGGGTTCGGGGTCGCCGGAAGGATGATTATGGGCTAAAACCACCGAAGCCGCGCTGTGCGTAATGGCTTCCTTAAAGACCTCCCGGGGATGGACCAGACTGGTCGTGAGTGTCCCGGTGGAGATGTTCGAAATACCGATGACTTCTTATTTCTGGAATTGAGAAGGATGAGTTTAAAGTGCTCTTTGGCCTTATCCTTGAATGCTTGCCCTGATCGCCTTAACAACAGCCTCAGGGTTCTTGATATCAAAAGGGACCAGTCCGGCGGTTCTAAATCCTCTCTCTCTGGCAAGCTCAAAACAGGCCTTGATCTGGGCTGCCTTGGCAATACCAATTCCTTTGATTTGAGACAGTTCCTCAAGGGTTGCCTGGCTGATGGCTTTGACATTCCCGAATCTCGCCAGCAGTTCCTGGGCAATGGTCATGACGGATTTTTTGGGAATGCCGCGCCCGATGACAAGAGCTAAAAGCTCCTGAGAAGAGAGCGCCTCCGGTCCCAACTTTTGAAGTCTCTCCCGGGGTCTTTCGGGTTTGGGAAGATCGCGAACCGTAAAAGAGAAGTCTTTGTCCATAGCCCTTTTTAGAATCCCAAGCCAAAAAGCAGGGAAAAAAGGCTTACATCAACCCGGCGATCGATCGCTGGGCAAAGGAAAGCACATTCGAGGGGAAGATGCCCATGTACAGGGTTCCGATGACAGTCAGTATCAGAGCGAGCACAGAGGCCGGTGAAAACTGGAGGCCCGTGATCTCGCGCTCCGATTCCCTGAAATACATGAGCACGGTGACCCGAAGGTAATAGTAGACGGAGATGGCGCTGTTTAAGACGCCCAGGATGGCCAGCCAGTAGAATTTTGATTTCACGGCTGCGCTGAAGACATAGAACTTGGCCATGAATCCACCCAGAGGAGGAATCCCGGCCATGGAGAGAAGAAAGATGGTCATGGAGACGGCAAGCAGCGGGTATTTGAATCCAATGCCGGCGTAATCATTGATCAGGGTATTCTCTTCCCCTTTCTTTCCCAGGAGAATGATGCAGGTAAAGGCGCCGAGATTCATAAAGGCATAGGCCATGAGGTAAAAGAGGATTCCCGAAGTTCCCAGATCATTCCCGGCGACAAAAGCGACCAAGATATAACCCGGCATGGGCAATGCTCGAATAGGCAAGCATCCGTTTGATATTGGTCTGAGAGATGGCGACGATGTTTCCGATGGTCATCGTTGCCAGGGCGATAACCCACATGATCGAGGTCCAATCCGGACGGAAGGCCGGGAGGGCGGAGAAGAAGACCCTGACCAGAGCAGCAAAACCCGCGGCCTTTACGCCCGTTGCCATAAAGGCGGTGATCGATGTGGAGCGCCCCTTCATAGACATCGGGTGTCCACATATGAAAGGGAACAGAGGCGATCTTGAACCCGAAGCCAATGGTCAGGAAGACGAGGCTCATCAGAAGCATGGGATTTCTTAAGAGGTTCTTGGAGGCGATATAGGAAGCCACTTCCTTGAGATAGAATGAGCCGGTTGCGCCGTAAATCAGGGCCATTCCATAGAGGAGGAATCCCGTGGCAAAGGCGCCCAGAAGAAAGTATTTCAGCGCGGCTTCCACGGACCGGCGATCCTCCCGCATGATCCCTGCCAGGATGTAGATGGAGATGGACATCGTCTCAAGTCCGAGGAAGATGGTGATCAGATGGGACCCTGCGGCCATCAGCATCATCCCAAGGGTCGCAAAGAGAATCAGGGCATAATATTCACCAGGCTCAATTCCTTCCCGGTGGGCATAACCCATCGAGATGAGAACCGTCAGGAAGGCGATGATCAGAAAGAGGATCTTAAAGAAAAGGGTAAAGCCATCCGAGATGAACATACCCTCAAAACCGGTTTGGTCGGATCCCATCAGAGGGAGAGTCGAGAAAGAAAGCGATCACGATGCCGATCAGGCTGAGAATCCCGAGGTAACCCTTTCTTCCCCTCCTTGGCTGAAAAGACGTCGAGGAGAAGCACCAAAAACCCAAAGACGCGTCAGGATGATCTCCGGTGCAATCAGATAGAGATTAATCTCTGGTAGCTTCATTCAGATAAATCCTCCAATAGATCCAAAATGAGAAGATGCGAAGGTGATCGAGGTGATCCAGGGTTCGAGTGGGTGTTAACACTTAGTCCGTTGTCTCTCCCTATCTCCCCATTTCCCTATCTCCCTATCTATTTCTTTACTTCTGCTGTTATCTTCGGTTGAGGGAGCATCGGCCTTCATCTCAACCTTTCCCTTGAAATCCTTTAAAAACTTTTCGACCGTCACATCCATCTTGCTGAAGAAGAGTTTGGGATAGATCCCCATGAGAAAGATCATGATCACCATCGGAACAAGGACCGTGATTTCACGGGGACTGAGGTCCTTCAGCTTTTCATTCTCGGGATTTGTCATCTTTCCAAACATGACCCGTTGAAACATCCAGAGCATGTAGGCTGCACCCAGAACGACACCCGTGGCTGCCAGGACACCATAGACGACATTCGATTGGAAGGCGCCAAGGAGGATCAGAAATTCTCCCACAAACCCGTTCGTTCCCGGCAATCCGATGGAAGAGAGGGTCACGATCATAAAGAAGATGGCGAAGACGGGCATCACCTTTGAGAGCCCTCCGAATTCGGAGATCATCCGGGTGTGTCGGCGTTCATAGACCATTCCGACGATCAAGAAGAGAGAGCCTGTGCTGATCCCGTGGTTGAGCATCTGGTAGATCGATCCCTCGACCCCCTGCATGTTGAAGGCAAACATCCCGAGCATGACATATCCGAGATGGCTCACGCTTGAAAAGGCTACCAGGCGTTTCAGATCGGGTTGCATCATGGAGACGAGCGCCCCGTAGATGATCCCGATGAGCGCCAAGGCGCAGACGAGGGGTAAAAGATCCATGGCCGCCTTTGGAAAGAGGGGCATGGCAAAACGGATGAACCCGTAGGTTCCCATCTTCAGCAAGACGCCGGCCAGGATGACGCTTCCTGCGGTCGGGGCCTCGGCATGGGCATCGGGCAACCAGGTATGGAAAGGAAACATGGGAACCTTGATCGCAAAGGCCAGGGCAAAGGCGCCAAAGAGCCAGTACTGTGTTTCAACCGGTATCCCCAGCTTATAGAGCTCGAGGACATCGAAGGTGCGCTTGCCTGTTGCCTTCAAGTTGATAAAGTAGAGAACCAGGATGGCGACAAGCATCAACACGCTTCCAGCCATCGTGAAGAGGAAGAACTTCACCGCTGCATAGACCCGTCTCTCGAGGACTTCCCCAGACGCCGATCAGAAGATACATGGGGATCAGCATCATCTCCCAGAAGACATAGAAGAGGATGAGGTCAAGAGCGACCAGGGCCCCGACCATTCCCGTTTCAAGGAGGAGAAAGGAGATCATGAATTCCTTGACCCGAACCTCGATCGCCTTCCAGGAGCTGAGGATACAGAGAACGGTCAGAAAGGTCGTCAGAAGGACCAGAAGGAGGCTGATGCCATCGATGCCCAGTTTATAACTGATCCCATAGGACTGGACCCACCAGTAATCCTCTACGAACTGCATCTCTGCGGTCTTCGAGTTAAAGATGAAAAAGAGCGGGAGAGAGACGAAAAACTCGATGAGGGTAAAGATCAGGGTGAGGACCCTGAAGGTTTCCAATTTCTCCTTATCGATGAAGAGGAGAACAACCGCCCCAAGCAATGGAAAAAAGATCAAGAAGGATAAGATAGGAATGCCCAAAATAGACATGAACATGACTCCTTTTAGATGCAACCATTTCACGGTTGCATACAAGAATCCACTCTTTGAACGAACTCCGGTGAAACCGGGATCCTTAGCTCAAAAGAAGATGGACCGCATCATATAATAGACAGCCAGAACGACTCCACCGATGACCATGGAGAAGGCATAGTTCTGAACGAAGCCGGTCTGAATTCGTCTCATCACGCTCGAGAGCCAGCCGACCAGATAGGCAATCCCATTGACCGTGCCATCGATGATGAAGTCATCGAACCCTTTCCAGAGGCCTGTCCCCAATCCCTTGAGGGAATTGACAAAGAGGGCCTCATAGAGTTCATCGATATAATATTTGTTGAAGACCAGCTTGTATAGTCCCCTGAAATTCTCGGCCAACTGTTTGGGCAGGGCCGGATTCTTCACATAGAAGAGATAGGCGATTCCAATCCCGATCAGGGCGATGACGACGGAGATGGCCATCATGAGAAATTCGAGGGTCGCCGAATGGCCTGCCGCCTCTCCTCCCGAAGCCCAGGCCTGAGAGAGAAGCGTTATCCCGGCATGGGCCTTGGCGGGCTCAGCCCCTCCTCCCAAGACAGGCGCCAAAAATTCATGGATATGATTGGCTCCTCCCAGGACATGGGGGACACCGACGTAGCCTCCGATCGACGGAAGCGAACGCAAGGACCATCAAGGGCACGGTCATGATCTTCGGGGATTCGTGGATATGGTGTTTCACATGTTCGTCGGCCCGACACTCCCCCCAGAAGGTCATGAAGAGGGCCCTGAACATGTAGAAGGCCGTCATCCCGGCAGCCACCGCAGCCACGAGCCAGAGCAGGAAATGGCCGTGGGAACTGGAGAAGGCCTGCCAGAGGATTTCGTCCTTGCTGAAAAAACCGGAGAGGCCAGGGATGCCGGCGATGGCCAGGGTGGCAATCAAGAAGGTCCAGAAGGTGACCGGGATCTTTTTCCTGAGGCCTCCCATCTTCCGCATGTCCAGCTCTCCGCTCAAGGCGTGCATGATGCTTCCTGCACCGAGGAAGAGGAGTCCCTTGAAAAAGGCATGGGTCATGAGATGGAAAACTCCTGGCACTGTAAGCGCCCACGCCCACGCCCAGGAACATGTACCCCAGCTGGCTGATGGTCGAATAGGCCAGAACCTTCTTGATATCGTTCTGGCAGAATCCAATCGAGGCCGTATAGATCGCAGTGGCCACTCCAACGATGGCAACGATCGCCATCGAGATGGGCGCCATGCTGTAAAGCACATTGCACCGGGCGATCATATAGACCCCGGCGGTCACCATGGTGGCTGCATGGATCAGGGAGCTGACCGGTGTGGGGCCCTCCATGGCATCCGGAAGCCAGACGTAGAGGGGGATCTGTGCCGATTTCCCTGCGGCGCCCACAAAGAGCAGGATCGTGATGGCCGTCACGGTTGCCGTATCGAGTTTATTCGCGTTGGCAAAGACCTCGGTGAAGTCGAGGGTCCAGACCCCGTGTTTTCCCAGACTGGTAAAGAGGAGAAACATCCCGAGGAGAAAACCGAAGTCGCCCACCCGGTTGACGACAAAGGCCTTCTTCCCTGCATTGGCTGCCGAATCCTTCTCAAACCAGAAACCGATCAGGAGGTAAGAACAGAGGCCTACCCCTTCCCATCCCACAAACATGAGCAGGAAATTGTTGGCCAGAATGAGGTTGAGCATCATGAAGACGAAGAGGTTGAGGTAGGTAAAATACCGGGAGAAGCCGGGATCGTCATGCATGTACCCGACGGAATAAATATGGATGAAGAAACTGACCCCTGTGACGACCAGGGCCATCAGGATGGAGAGGGGATCGATCTGATAGCCGATCACGGTCTGGAAATTGCCTGAGACGACCCAATCGAAGATCACCTTCTCAAAGAGACGTTCGGCAGGAGGTCTTCCGATGAGTTCGAAGAAGATAAGGATAGAGGTGAAGAAAGAGAGTCCGAGGGCTGAGCAGGCCACCCAGCTGACCACGGCCTTACTGTATCGCTTTCCGAAGAATCCGTTGATCAAAAATCCGATTGCCGGAAATAGAGGGAATCAACCAGACGTAATCGAACATGAAGAACTCCTTCTTACACAATGTCAGATTCCGGATTCAGAGTTCGGAGTCGGAACTCTCCCATGCTCATCGAATTCGAACTCTGAACTCCGAACTCGTGATTACCATTTCAGCAGATTGATCTCATCGACATTAATCGTTCCCCTGGAGCGATAGATCATCACAAAAATCGCCAACCCGACGGCCGCCTCGGCTGCGGCGACCGCCATGACAAAGAAGGCAAAGATAACCCCGTCCATCGATTGAAGAAACCGGGAAAAGGTGATGAAGGTGAGATTGACGGCATTGAGCATCATTTCGATACGAGATGAAGACGATGATCGCATTTCGCCGGGTCAAGGCTCCAATCACGCCGATCGTGAAAAGGATCCCGCTCAGGATCAGAAAGAAGACAGGGGGAACACCGGGAATCGTCATGACTACTCCTCTCAAATGTAACTTAAATGCCCAGTATTAAATTCTTCCTCCTGAAGCTGAATTAGTCAGGATCGTTTAGATCTCCTTATTTCCTTCTCTTGCTTAAGACCACCGCACCCACAATGGCGGCGACCAGAAGAACAGAAACAATCTCAAAGGGGAAAAGGTACCGGGTAAACAGGACCTCGCCGATCGTTTTGACATTGTCGCTCAACTTCCCGGGCGGATAGGGCCCGATCTTCCCGGTCAAAGGCTTGGCCGCCACCGAATAGATGATTCGCGAAGAGAAAGAGAACGGCGAGAGCGCCGCCAAGGACTTTCGAATAGAGGAGCTTGAGGCCCGAACGGAGTTCTTCCTCGAGATCGAGGAGCATGATCACGAAGAGAATCAGCGTGACAATGGCGCCTGCATAGACGATCGACCTGGATGATGGCGATGAACTGGCTGTAAAGCAAGAGATAGAGGACGGCGACACAGAGAAAGGTCAAGACCAGAAAGACAGCGCTGTGAATGGGGTTCTTCCGGGTAATCACGAGCAGCGAGGCAAGGATCGACACAAAGGCGACCCCCAAGAAAATCAACCATTGGAATAAGGTCCCGATATTTTCAACCATCGGTTCAACTCCTTACTATCACGATCCCGTCTCCTTGACGGGATCAGCTTCGTTTGAGGATCGCTTCGCTCAAGGCAAGGCTGAATCTTTTCCCTCACGCCTCAAGTCCCCTGCCGACAGGCGGAGCGCACGTCTATCCTTATCGATTATTATGGATTATATTTCTTTTGTTCTAAAAGCTTCTCCGTGTCCAGGAGCAAGGGGTCTCTCTGGGCCTCCACCCATTCATAGGTCTTTCCCAAAAAGATGGCGCCGACCGGGCAGGCCTCCTCACAGAACCCGCAAAAGATACACCGCGAGGCATCCAGTTCATAGGCAGAGGGGATACCGTCTTCCCTCTTCGTCCTCAGCCGTTTCAATAGTAGATGCACTGGGAAGGGCAGACGACCATGCAGAGGCCGCAGGCCACACACTTGGTCTTTCCCCGTTCGTCCTTCTCAAAATACTGGATTCCCCTCCACCGCTGGCCCGGAGGGATCTTCTCTTCCGGATACTGAGTCGTGATCGGTTTGGAGAAACATCGGCTCAGGGTGAGGGCCAAACCTTTGAGCATCGGAATAATCATCGCTGAAACCTCTTTCTCTCTCAACCCTTTCAAGTGAAACAACCAACCCCGTAATCAAGAGATTGATCAGGGCCAGTGGAAACATGACCTTCCAGCCAAACTTCATGATCTGGTCATACCGGAGTCTCGGGAAGGTTCCCCGCTCCCAGATAAAGAAGAAAAGGAAGATGAAGACCTTGATGCCGAACCAGACGACTCCGGGAATGAAACTCAACGCAGGCAGGGGCGCCTGCCACCCTCCCATGAAAAGGGTGACAGCGACCGCTGCCACGGTGACCATATGGGTGTATTCGCCCATGAAGAAAAGGGCAAATTTCATGCTGCTGTATTCGATGTTGAATCCGCACGCCAGTTCCGATTCTGCCTCCGGCATATCAAAGGGGGTCCGGTTGAGCTCTGCCACTCCGCAGATGAGGTAGAGGATAAAGGCGACCGGCTGATACCAGACGTTCCAATTCCAGAACCCTCCGGCCTGGTGATGGACAATCTCCGTCAACCGCAGGCTCTGGGAGAGGATGATGACGCCGATGACCGAGAGACCCAGGGCCACTTCATAACTGATCATCTGGGCGGCGGCCCTCAGGGATCCGATCAACCCATATTTGTTTCCCGAGGAACTACCCCCCAGGATGATTCCATACTCTCCCAGGGAGGCAAGGGCAAAGACATAGAGGAGCCCGATATCCACATCCGCAACCCGGAGTTTGACGACCCAGTTCGTTCCCGGAAGGGTAAACTGGTCTCCGAAGGGAATCACGGCAAAGATCCCGATCGCCGAAACAATCGTGATCATCGGCGCAATGACAAAGAGTCCTTTGTCTGCCCGTGCCCGGGATGAGGTCTTCTTTAAAGAAGGCCTTGATCGCATCCGAAAAAGGCTGAAGCAATCCATAGGGGCCGCACCGGTTCGGTCCGAACCGAATCTGGATATGGCCCAGCAACTTTCGTTCCATCAGGGTCAGATAGGCCACCGAAAGCATGAGGCAGCCAAAGACCACGACACATTTAACAAGGATTTCAATGAGAAGATATAAGAGCTGCATCCCTCTCTCCTCTACCGTTTCTCCACTCGACCAATGATCATCTTGTATTCAAGGTTGTGACTTTCCGGATTCTGATTGGAGACCAGAAGATTATTCACAAAGACAGGGAAGAAGAAGGTTGCAAAAGTAGGCGATCCCTTTCGGAAGGTCCTCGGAAATCCGGCAGATCGTCTCCACCTCTCCCCGGGGGGAAATGACTCTGATCGAGGTCCCCATCCTTCATTCCTGCCTGAGTTGCATCTTCGGGATGAATTTCTGAGAGCAGGACTCCGGATAGACCTTGGCCAGTCCCTTTGCCCTCTTGACAGTTGTTCCGATCCCGTAATGATAAGTGAAACCCGCTCGGAATGATCCACAGGGGATATTTCTCGCTCGGTTGTTCGACAGGCTCCTGAGTTTCGACGGGGAAGAATCGCTTCTTCTTTCCACTCATCAGGGGCCACTGGATTCCATCTTTCTCCAGATTGGGGTAGGTGGCACTGGCATAAGAGGGAACGAGAGAGGCAATCTCATCCATCACCTCAGCAGGGGTCTGATACGTCATCGGGTAACCCATCCTGGTCGATAAATCGCAGAGGATCTTCCAGTCCGGTCTTGCCTCACCCACCGGCGCGATGGCCTGTCTCACCCTCTGGATCCTTCGCTCCATACTGGTGAAGGTGCCTTCTTTTTCGGCAAAGCTCACGCCCGGAAGAAGGACATGGGCATAGCTTCCGATATGGGTCATGAAATGAGTCCTGAACGACCAGAAACTCGAGTTGATGGAGTCCGTTTTTGAGACGTTCCAGGTTGGGAAGGGTGATGAAAGGATCTTCTCCAAAGACATAGAGGGCCTTGATCTTTCCTTCCAGGATTCCATCGAATATCTCGAGATAGGTAAGCCCCGGCTTTGCAGGGATTTCTTTTTCCCAGGCCTCTTCAAAACGCCTTCGCGATGTTTCATCATCAATCCTGACATGGCCGGGGAGGAATTCGGAAAAGCTGCCCATATCAAAGGCGCCCTGGGCATTATTCTGGGTGAGCATCGGGTAGACCCCTCCGCCTTCCTCTTCCGTCTCTCCGGTCAACAGGGCGAGATTGCACAGGGCCTTGACGGTCTCGGTTCCGTGAAGATGCTGCGTCACACCTGAGCCGAAGACGATGGCCCGCTTCTTGGCTGAGGCATAAAGTCTGGCCAACGGCCTCCAGGTCTTGCGGTGAGATTCCCGAGTCCTTCTGAACGAAATCGGGCGAAAATTTCTCTAAAGAAGACCGGAAGGCTTCGAACCCCTCTGTCTTCGAATCGATGAATTCCCTGGAGGCGACATCCCTTTTCGATCAGGAGACGAATCAGTCCGTTGATCCATGCGATATCCGTTCCCGGGCAGGGGTCTCAGCCAGAGGTTGGCCCACTGCTCCCATTTTGTCCTTCGGGGATCGACGACAATGATCTTGGCATTGTTGAACCGCATCGCCTCCCGCATCTTATTGCTGAAGATGAGGTTGTCGTCATAGACATCTGCGCCGACCAGAAGGATGAGGTCGGCCTTTGCCACATCCTCCATGGCATGGGTCATGGCTCCCCATCCGGTCGATGCCATCATCCCGTAGAAGGAGGCGCCGCTGGCCAGCCTTGCTCCATTATCGATATGGTTTGTTCCGATGCAGGCCCTCATCCATTTCTGAAAGAGGTAGTTCTCTTCATTCGTTGCCCGGGAGGAGGAGATTCCTCCAATCGACTGGGGCCCATACTTTTCCTTGATCTCCTGAAGCTTTGTCGACAACCAGGGAGAGGGCTTCGTCCCAGGAGGCTTCCACGAAGGTCCCGGATTTTCTTGACCTTCGGTTTCTGAAGCCTGTCCGGATGATTGATAAAATCGTAACCGAATCGTCCCCTGACGCAGAGGCTTCCCTGATTGACCCCGGCCTCCCTCTTGGTGGTGACGTTGACCACCTTTGCCTTTGGCAAGGCTATTCAGCTCCAGCTGACAGCCACAGGAACAGAAGGTGCAGGTCGTCTGGACCCTGGAGAGCTGCCAGGTCCTTCCTTTGATGGGGCTGAGATTTTCCGTTAATGCCCCCACCGGACACATCTGGAGACATTCCCCGCAGGAGATGCAGTTCTCTCTTCGAACCGCTTCCACGTGAGAAGAGAAACCGCGTTCTGCCACCTCGAGGACATCTGCTCCCGGAATATCGATGCAGGCCTGGATGCAGCGGAGGCACATGACGCAACGATCGAACCATTGCCGGATGAGGGGCGTCCCGTATTCAACTGTTCGGGATTTCCCTTTTCTCAGGAGGAAACTCGTTCCGCTCAATTCCGAATTCATAGGTTCGATTCTGGAGCTGGCATTCCCCCCCGGCGTCGCAGACCGGGCAGTCGAGGGGATGATTGACGAGCAGCAGTTTCAGGGCCTCGAGCCGCATCTTTTCCACGCGCTCGGTGCGGGTCTGGACGACCATTCCATCGACCACCGGGGTGGCGCAGGAGGCCATGGGCATCTCCGCACCCTCCACGTCCACCAGGCAGATGCGGCAGGATTTGAGAAGGCTCAACCTGGCGTGGTAACAGAGGGTGGGGATGTGAATCCCGTTGGCTCTGGCCACCTCCAGGATCGTCTGATCCGGCCTTGCAGTCGAATTCTTTACCATCGATCGTCAGTTTCAACATATCTTCAAATTCCTCCGTGACTCGTGATTCGGTCAAATGCCTCATCCCTTCACGATTCACCCGAACGTCTTATCTTCACACCGCAAAGAGTCCCACCCGAACACATCGGAGGCAGCGGTCAGCCTCCTTCTGGGCTTCCGGGATGGAGAACCCCTCTTCAACCTCGTCGAAGACCCATTTCCGGGTCTCCGGAGGAAGCATCTTCAATTCCTGCCGTCTTCTGTCCGCCGGAGATCCCGATCTTTTCATTCTTGTTGTAGACCTTGATCTTCTCCACCAGGGCTTCAAGGCGTTCTTCTTCGGACTCTCTTACCGCCATTCCCCGGAGGAAGAGATCGATCTTATCCGCTGCCCTCTTTCCATGGCCTGCCGCACGGACCAGGACATCCGGTCCGGTCACACAGTCTCCTGCAGAGAAGATGCCTTCCCGGCTTGTCTGGAAGGTCCCTTCTTCAACGGCAACGGTCGACCTCTTTGTCGTCTTCACCCCATCCTTCTCTTCAAGGAAGGAGAAGTCGATGGCCTGGCCGATGGCAGGGATCAGGATATCGGTCTCGATGACGAATTCAGAACCTTTGATCGGAATAGGCCTTCGTCTTCCGCTCGCATCCGGTTCGCCCAGCTCCATCCGGATGCACTCGACGCCGACGACCTTTCCTTCCTCTGCAAGGATCCGGACAGGATTGCAGAGGTAGTGGAATTTTACGCCTTCTTCTTCGGCATCATGGATCTCCACCGCGGTCTGCGGGCATCTCCTTCTTGGTCCGGCGATAGACCAGGTTGACATCGGGTTTGTCGATACGAAAGGAGGTCCGGACACAGTCAATGGCCACGTTTCCGCCACCCACGACAACGACCTTTTTCCCTTCGGGATAGGGGTCCCTTCCGAGGTTGATCTCCAGAAGGTAGAAGACACCCGGGATGAACCCCTGATATCCCTTGTCCTCCCCTTCCACACCCATGGGTGTGTTGGTATGGGCGCCGACGCCGATGAAGATCGCCTTGTATCCCTGCTCGAAGATCTGAGAAAGCGTGATATCCTTTCCGATCTGCGTGTTGTAACGGAACTCGACTCCCAAGCGTTCCAGGATTCCGGCCTCATATCTCATGATATCTCTCGGGAGCCGATAATCCGGGATTCCGACGGCCGCCATTCCGCCGGGTTCTCCGAGTCTCTCGAAGAGGGTCACAGGGTAACCTTTCAGGGCAAGGTAGTAGGCGCAGGAAAGGCCCGCAGGACCGGCTCCGATGACCGCCACCTTTTCAGATCGTGCGGCCTCCTTTTTGAGTTCCGGCGTCCTTCCTCTTCTCCGAGTTCATAATCTGCCACGAACCGTTTCAGCCATTTGATGGAGATGGATTCGTCCACATTGCCGCGGCGGCAGTTCTCCTCACAGGGCCTGACACAGACCCTGCCCAGAACCCCGGCAAGGCAGGTGGCCTCCCGGATCGCCTCAAGGGAGTCGAGGAATCTTCCCTCCTTGATCAATTCGACATAGCGAGAGATCGGAAGATGAGAGGGGCAGGCGCTCTCGCAGGGCGCGGTCACCTTCACCTTGTATTCCTGACGGGGGATCTTCTTTTTCGACTGGATCACCTCCTGGAACTTGTCTCTGAAATGATCGATGGCATGAAGAACAGGCCTTGGACCTGTCTGGCCGAGATTGCATTTGGAGCTCTTCAGGATCGACTCGCCCATATCTTTCAATCTTTCCAGATCTTCCATCCTTCCCTGGCCGTCTGCAATCCGGTTCATCACAGTCGCCATGACCCGGGTTCCCACCCGGCAGGGTGTGCATTTTCCGCAGGATTCCTTCTGGACCGCCTCGATGTAGGCCCGGATGAGATCGACCATATCGACCTCAGGGTCCCGGATGGCGATGCCATCCCATCCGACAAAGGCCCTGATCTTCTTCTCCTTATCGAACTCCAGAGGCAGATTGAGATTCGGGACCGCCTGTCGTTCGGCCTCAGCCTTTCCCCGATTATCAGTAATCACTCCACCCCAACTGCTGAAAAGGATATCGGTCATAAAAACCCCTCAATGCAAAGTTCGAAATCAGCAAATATCGCAAATTCCGAAATAAATTTGAAAATTCCAATAACTCGAAATGTCTTCAGAATGGATTCTGCTCGTTTCGTATTGAATTTCGGTCATTGAGGTTTTGCGTCATTATTTGATAATTGTTGCTTGGAATTTGGTTATTAATTCTGCTTGCAATTTTCCAATTTGCAATGATCTCTTCTTACCGATCGATCTCTCCCAGGACGATGTCAATGCTTCCAATGGTGGTGACCACATCCGCAATCAGGCTGCCTTCGATCATCTTGGGAAGGGCGCTCAAGATTGAGAAAAGAAGGAGGTCGAATCCTCACCCGGAAAGGATGGTTCGATCCATCGCTGACGATATAAAACCCCAGCTCTCCCTTGGCAGACTCCACGCTCGCATAGACCTCACCCTTTGGGGGCTGAAACCCTTCGGAGGCGATCTTGAATTGACGGATCAAGCGAGGCGATATCGGTCATGACAGCCTCTTTCGGCGGAAGCGGGATCTTTGGATCTCCGGCGATCACAGGGCCCTTGGGTAACCGTTCCAGGGCCTGCTTCGCAATGGAGTTCGACCACTCCATCTCCCTCAGACGGACAACGTACCGGTCGTATACGTCTCCGACGGAGCCGAGGGGGATGTCAAAATCGAATTCCTCATAGCTCGAATAGGGAAAGGCCTTTCTCACATCCTACTTGACTCCGGAGGCCCGAAGGGTTGGTCCGGTGACGCCCCAGTTGATGGCATCTTCCTTGGAGAGGATCCCTACCTCCTTGGTCCGGTTCAGCCAGATCACATTCTCTGTCAGGAGGGTTTCGTATTCCTTGACATGTCCGGGAAAGGCCTGGACAAAGGCCCTGATCTTCTCCTCGATTCCATTCGGAAGATCTTTGGAGACCCCGCCGATTCTCATATAGGTCGGGGTCAGCCTTCCGCCGGCGACCTCGTCAAAGATTCTCAGGATATCTTCCCTTTCCCGGAAGGTATAGAAGATGGGAGTGGTCGCGCCGAGATCGAGCACATGGGTTCCCAGCCAGATGAGGTGGGCTGCAATCCTCTGGAGCTCCGTCATCATGACCCGCAGGTATTGGGCCCGTTTGGGAACCTCAATGTCCAGGAGTTTCTCCACGGCTAAGACATAGGCCAGGTTGTTTCCCATGGCGTTGGTATAATCGAGGCGGTCGGTGAGGGGAATGAACTGATGGTAGGTCCTGTTTTCACCGAGTTTCTCAACGCCCCGGTGGAGGTGGCCGATATGGGGGGTTGCCTTGACGATGATCTCCCCGTCTAACTCAAGGACCAACCTCAGAACCCCATGGGTTGCCGGATGCTGGGGCCCCATATTGATGGTCATGAATCGCTTTTCTGCCATTTCAGACCTCTAAACAAAGGGTTTGTCAAAATCCGGTCCTTCGACCGGGTAGTCCTTCCGCAAGGGATGACCTTCATAACCATCCCAGAGGAGAATCCTCCTCAGGTCCGGATGATTCTCAAAGGGAATTCCAAAGAGGTCATAGACCTCCCTTTCGAGCCAGTTGGCTGCCTTCCAGATCGATTCGACGCTCGAAATGGATTCTCCTTCAGCAACTCTTGCCTTGAGCCTCAGCCTCTGGTTATTCTTCATGGAGTAAAGAAGATAGACGACCTCAAAGCGAGGAGTTTCAGGAAAGAAATCGACCCCGCAGAGGTCGGTGAGAAACTGGTACTGAAGATCAGGATCGGAGTAGAGAAATTTACAGATCTCGTAGAGGTCTTTTTTCGCCACCGTGACGGTCACTTCACCCCGAAATGTCTTCACCTCCAAGATCGAAGCCGGAAATTTCTCCTTCAATTTGTCGACGGGAGATCTGAATTTCAGCCATAACCTTTCCTCTTCTGATCTTATAGTTCGAGGCTGCTTTTGACATCCTTTCGATCGGCGAGGGTCTCTTTTTCGATCTTCTTCTGGAGCTTCACAAGGGCTGCAAGCAATGCCTCAGGTCTTGGAGGACAACCCGGAACATAGAAGTCCACCGGAAGGATCTGATCGACCCCCTGCACCACACTGTAGGTCTTAAAGATTCCGCCGGAGCAGGCACAGACCCCGTAGGCAATGACCCATTTCGGCTCCGGCATCTGGTCATAGATCCGTCTCACCATGGGGGCCATCTTCTTCGTTAAGGTTCCGGCCACAATCATGAGATCCGCCTGCCGGGGAGAGGGCCTGAAGATCTCAGAACCGAAGCGAGAGATATCCCAGGTCGCCATACTGGCAACCATCATTTCCAGAGCGCATCAGGCCAGGCCGAAGGTGACGGGCCAGATCGAATACTTTCGGCCCCAATTGACGACCTTATCCAGAACGGGCAGGAGAGGGGTCTTCTCAAGGTAGGTTTCTAATCCCATTCCAATGCTCCTTTTTTCCAGACGTAGAGGTAAGCAATGATCAGGACGGCAATGAAGACGGCCATTGCAAGAAAACCAAAGATCTTCAGTTCCTTGAAGACCACGGCGAGGGGGTAGAGAAAGACAATTTCGATATCGAACAGAATAAAGAGCATGGCGAAGATATAATATTTGATGGGGATCCGCATATAGGTGGGACCGATGGTGGGCATTCCGCATTCATAAGGGGCCTGCTTTGCGGCGGAAGGTTTTTTTTGGCCCAAGAGAGAGGAGGCAACAACAGCAAAACAGGCAAACCCAATTGCAATGGCGAGAAAAAAGAGAATAGGCAGATAGTCAATGAGCATACCCCACCCCACCCGGTAGAGATTTTTCAAACCCACGTATAATTATCGGATTCTATTTTTTTTGTCAAGACTTATTTTTTTAACCTGGAATGTTACCATTTTATGTGCTTTTTTTCACAATATGTTGAATTAATAAGACATGCTGCAGCCGCCTTTTTTAATTGACTTTTCATCTCTTGTCGATTAAACTTTTTTTGATTTTAAACAACACTTTTCCTCACAAAATCTTGACTTAATCAACCCGATGTATTTTTCGGTCCTTTCTTATCGTTAGGTATTTCTTTTGGGAATTTGAAGTCGATGGACGATCAAATTTTCTTAAAAGGAGTAGAAAATGCCAGAACCATTAGATCTGAACCGGCTTGATGAGATCCTCCAAAAAGCACAAGGGAGAAGAAGGGCGCACTGATTCCCATTCTTCAGGAGGCGCAGGAGCTTTATGGATATCTCTCCGAGGAGGTCTTGAACCATATCGGAAAACGCCTCCATATCCCGACGAGCCGAATTTTTGGTGTCGTCACCTTTTATGCGCAATTCTATACTAACCCCCCGGGGCCGCCACACGGTGAGGGTCTGCCGGGGAACGGCCTGTCATGTCCGGGGGGGAAAATATGTCCTCAAGGCCGTCCGAGCAATTCCTGGGCATCGGAGAGAACGAGACGACTCCCGATTTCAAATTCACCTTTGAAACCGTGGCCTGTCTGGGGGCCTGCGCCCTTTCGCCGGTGCTTCTGGTCGACAAGAATTACTATGGAAAACTGACCCCGGCCAAGGTCGAACAGGTCCTGAAACAGTATGCCTGAAGGAGGGAAAACGTTGAAAGATCGAAGTCCGACAAGGATTTGAAGGCCTGCGAGAGAGCATTGTCCAGTCAGAGAGACCCGAATAAGACCTGTGTGACCATTTGCGGAGGGACAGGTTGCCGGGCCTGGGGAGGCGAGGAGGTTCGACTGGCCTTCATAGAGGAGATCCGGAAGCAGGGCCTTGAGGGAAAGGCCGATGTCGATGCGCACGGGCTGCCATGGTTTCTGCGAACGGGGGCCGGTCGTCGTCATCCTTCCTCAGGAGATCTTTTACCAACAGGTGGCCATCGGAGATGTTCCGGAGATTGTCTCCGAAACGCTTCTGGGTGGACGGGTCTTGTCCAGCGATTGCTTTACGTCGATCCCGCGACACGGGCCGGGTGATCACCTACGATCACGAGGTCCCTTTCTATAAGGGCCAGATGCGCCGGGTTTTCAGCGACAACGGACGGATCGATCCTACGGAGATCCGCGATTACATTGCCCGCGGAGGCTATTCGGCCCTGAGCAAGGTTCTCTTCTCCATGACCCCTGAGCAGGTGATCGAGGAAGTGGAAAAGTCGGGGCTGCGGGGCCGCGGGGGCGCGGGTTTCCCCACGGGACGGAAATGGCGTTTCACCCGGAGCGCTCCCGGAGATGTGAAATACATCGTCTGCAATGCCGACGAAGGGGATCCCGGAGCCTTCATGGACCGGAGCGTTCTGGAAGGAAACCCTCATCTGGTTCTCGAAGGAATGCTCATCGCCGCCTATGCGATCGGATGCGCAGAGCGGTTATGTCTATGTCCGGGCGGAATACCCTCTGGCGGTACAGCACCTGAAGATGGCCATCGACGCAGGCTGAAGAGATGGGACTTCTCGGGGACAACATCCTGGGTTCTCCGCTTCAACTTTCATTTGAAGATCAAAGAGGGGGCCGGCGCCTTTGTCTGCGGCGAGGAGACAGCCCTTCTGGCCTCCATCGAGGGCAAGAGGGGAATGCCCCGTGCACGGCCGCCCTTTCCGGCGATTGCCGGTCTCTGGGGCAAACCCACGAACATCAACAATGTGGAGACGTATGCCAATATTCGGTCGATCATTCTCGAAGGATCGCAGCCTATGCCTCTGTTGGAACCGCGGGAAGCAAAGGGACCAAGATCTTTTCTCTCACCGGAAAAATCAACAACACGGGCCTGGTCGAAGTTCCCATGGGCACGACCCTGCGCGAGGTCATTTACAAGATCGGCGGAGGAATTCCCAGGGGACGGCGCTTCAAGGCAGCCCAGATGGGCGGCCCTTCGGGCGGATGCCTGCCCTCCCAGTATCTCGATCTGCCCATCGACTATGAGTCCCTGACCCAGGCGGGTTCGATGATGGGCTCGGGCGGCATGATCGTCATGGACGAGAAGACCTGCATGGTCGATATCGCCCGGTTCTTTCTTAGCCTTTACCCAGGACGAATCCTGCGGAAAATGTGTCCCCTGCCGCATCGGCACGAAGCGCATGCTTGAGATCCTGACGCGCATCACGAAAGGGGAAGGGAGAGAAGGGGATATCGAGACTCCTGATCGGAGATGGGACAGACCATCAAGGATTCAGCCCTCTGCGGGTTGGGTCAGACCTGCCCCAATCCCGGTGCTCTCGACGATCAACCATTTCCGGCACGAGTATGAGGCCCACATTCGCGATAAGTTCTGTCCTGCCGGCGCCTGTGAAGCCCTGGTCTTTGCCCCTTGTGAAAATACCTGTCCGGTCCGCTGTGATGCGGTTGGGTATACGGCCCTGATCTCGGCAAGGAAGGTACGAAGAAGCCCTGAGCCTGATCCGGCTGACCATGCCTCTGGCCGGGATCTGCGGCCGGGTCTGTAACCATCCCTGCGAAAACATGTGCAAGCGGGGTGAGATCGATGAACCGATTGCCATCGCTTCTCTGAAGCGGTTTGCGTCGGACTGGGAACTGAGACAGGGGAAGATGACTCCTCCCACTTTTCTTGAAAAGCCGAAGGACGACCGGGTGGCCATCGTGGGAGCAGGACCGGCAGGGCTGAATGCCGCCTATCATCTGGGACGACGGGGATACCCGGTGACCATCTTCGAAGCCCTTCCCGTAGCCGGTGGCATGCTCGCCGTGGGCATCCCGGATTACCGGTTGCCACGGAAGATTCTGGAGAACGATATTCGTTTCATCTGCCAGCATAACGTGGAGATCCGGACGGGCAAAGCCCTGGGCAGAGACTTTCACCATCGAGACCTATTCAAGCAGGGATACAAGGCCGTCTTTCTGGCCCTGGGCGCCCATCTGCAATCCAGAAGATGAACATTCCGGGAGAAGAGGCACAGGGTGTTTTCCGGGGCGTTGATTTCCTGCGCCGGGTCAATCTCGGCGAGAAGATGGAAGTGGGAGAGAAAGTGGCGGTCATCGGTGGAGGAAATGTGGCCTTCGATGCGGCCCGGACGGCCCTCCGCCTGGGCGCGAAGGAAGTCTCGATCGTCTACCGCCGGACCCGGGACGAGATGCCGGCCAATGACGAGGAGATCGAGGAGGCCGAACACGAAAAGATCAAGTTCCTCTACCTCGTGGCGCCCACCCGGATCGTCACGGAGAATGGAAAGGTCAAAGGCCTGGAGTGTCTGCGGATGGAACTTGGGGATTTCGATGCCAGCGGGAGGCGACGGCCTGTGCCCGTCAAGGGGTCGGAATTCATTCTGGAGGTGGATACGAGTCATCCCGGCGATCGGCTATATGCCGGATCTTATCCTGCCTTCCCCAGAACGATGGGTTCAAGACGACCAAGGCCGGAACCCTCTCCGTGGACCCGATCACCCTGGCTACCCACCTCCCAGGTGTCTTTGCCGGGGGCGATCTGGTCACCGGTCCCTCGACCGTCGTGGAGGCCATGGCCGGGGGTTATCGGGCAGCCATCTCGATCGACCGATATCTGAAAGGGCAAGGACCTGTATCAAGATCGGGCCTATCGAGGCGCTGCGAGCGGGCCGATGTGCCGAAGGCGGAGGAAGAGGCGGAGAAGCAGGAAGCGATAAAACCCCGGGCCCGGATGCCGGCCATGGCCGTCGGATCGTCGGGTCTGCACCTTCGAAGAAGTGAACCTGGGTTTTGACGAAGAGACCGCCATCCGTGAAGCGAAGCGCTGCCTGCGCTGCGATCTGGAGCGTTGACGAATGCGGATGCATTGCGGAATGCGATTAATGTGGAATACGGAAGTACTGACAATTCAGAGAACATCTGCGTCTCTCGTTGAAGAACAAGTGAGGAAAGAAAGAAATGGCAGAGATTCAATTGAACATTGATGGTCGTGAGATTCAGGCAGAAGAAGGCATGACCATCTTTGAAGCCGCCAGGAAGGCAGGAATCAAGATTCCCCATCTCTGCTACCGGGAGGATCTGACGCCCACCACGGCCTGCCGTCTGTGTGTGGTGGAGGTGGAAGGGGCAAGGACCCTGGTGGCCTCCTGTGCCTATCCTGTGGCGGATAAGATGGTCGTTCGGACGGATACGAAACGGGTTCAGGATGCTCGGAAGCTGGTCATCGAGTTTTTGCTCTCCGATCATCCCTACGACTGCATGACCTGCGAGAAGAGCGGTTCCTGCAAGCTCGAAAAGTATGCCTATGAGTTCGGCATCCGGAAACCGCGTTTTGAGGGCGAAAAACATAACTACCCCGTTCGGGCAACCAATCCCTTCTTCGAAAGGGACTACAACAAGTGTATCCTCTGCGGAAGGTGCGTGACGGTCTGCCACGAAATGCAATACTGCGAGGCCGTCGATCAATCCAAACGCGGATTTGACACAAAGATCGCGGCCTCCTTTGATCGGTCCATGCAGGAGACCCCGTGCGTCTTCTGCGGAAACTGCGTCAGCGTCTGTCCTGTGGGTGCGCTTGAGCGAAAAGGCGGGACGCTTCCAGGGACGGGACTGGGAGATGAAGAAGGTCCCGACGATCTGCTCCTATTGCGGGGTGGGATGCACCCTGGTCCTCAATGTGAAAGACGACAAGGTGCTCAAGGTAACTTCGGACAGGGACCTGGGCGTGAACCGGGGCTGGACCTGTGTCAAAGGGCAGGTTCGGATTCGATTATGTCCACAGCCCTGACCGGCTCACGGACCCTCTCATCAAAGAGGACGGGAAATTTCGGCAGGCCTCGTGGGATGAGGCCTTGGATACGGTGGCGAAAGGTCTGAAAAAGGTCAAAGACGCAACACGGGCCGGATGCCATTGGCATCCTGGCCTCTGCCAAATGCACGAACGAAGAAAACTACCTCCTCCAGAAGATGGCCCGCGCCGCCCTCGGAACGAACAACGTCGACCACTGCGCCCGTCTCTGACACAGCTCCACCGTCGCCGGTCTGGCGATGGCCTTTGGAAGCGGAGCCATGACCAATTCCATTGCAGAAATCAGAAATGCAGACTGCATCTTCGTCATCGGCTCCAACACGACCGAGAACCATCCTGTCATTGCCCTGGAAGTCAAGGCAGCCGTCCGTCAGAAGAAGGCCAAACTGATCGTGGCCGATCCGAGGAGGATCGAGCTGGTCGACTTTGCCCATCTCTGGCTCCAGCAGAAGCCGGGAACGGATGTGGCCCTGATCAATGGGATGCTCAACGCCATCATCTCCAATGGATGGCTCAACAAGGCCTTTGTCGAAGAACGGACAGAAGGGTTTGAGGCCTTTGCCGAATCGGTCAAAGACTATACGCCTGAGGCTGTTGAGAAGATCACGGGTGTGCCGGCAGAGGACATCGTGGAGGCAGCCCGGCTCTATGCCCAGTCTCCCAACTCCTCCATTCTCTATGCCATGGGCATCACCCAGCATGCGACAGGGACGAACAATGTCCTGGCCCTGGCAAACCTGGCCATGGCGACCGGGCAGATCGGAAAACCCTCCTCCGGGGTCAATCCCCTTCGAGGTCAGAACAATGTCCAGGGTTCCTGCGACATGGGCGGGCTTCCCAATTTCTATACGGGTTATCAGCGGGTCGACGATGAGGCCGTCCGGCAGAAGTTTGAGAAGGCCTGGGGTGTCTCCCTTTCTCCTCGTCCGGGCTCGACCCTGATGGAGATGATGAAAGGGATTGCCCAGGGAAAGATAAAGGCCCTCTTCATCCTCGGAGAGAACCCGTTGCTTTCGGATCCGGATGCGAGCAAGGTCGATCGAAGAGCTGAAGCATCTTGACCTGCTCGTGGTCCAGGATATCTTTCTCTCCGAGACGGCTGAGCTGGCCCATGTCGTTCTTCCGGGGGTGAGCTTTGCCGAAAAGGACGGGACCTACACCAACACGGAACGCCGTGTGCAGCGTGTCCGAAAGGCCATCGAGCCTATCGGAAACTCACGGCCGGACTGGCAGATCATCTGTGATCTCTCGACACGGCTGGGTTATCCGATGAACTATGCTTCTCCGAAGGAGATCATGGATGAGATCGCTTCTTTAACCCCCTCTTACGGAGGCATGCGCTACGAGCGATTGGAAGGTCTTGGGCTTCAGTGGCCCTGCCCGTCGGCAGACCATCCCGGGACGTCCATTCCTTCATAAAGGCCGATTCACGCGGGGCATGGGAAAGTTTCATGTCACCCCCTATGCGCCGGCTCCGGAGCTTCCGGATGAGAACGTATCCTTTCCTTCTGACCACAGGCCGGGTGCTCTATCACTACCACACCGTGATGAGCCGCAAGTCCAAAGGGCTCTCTGAGATCTATCCGGAAGGAGTGGTTGAGATCAACCCTGAAGATGCAGACGCGTCTCGGGATCAAGCCGGACAATGGTCTGGTTGAAGTGACCTCCCGCCGTGGCAAGGTCCGCGTCAAGGCGAAGATTTCCGACAATCTTCCGCCGGGGGTTGTCTTCATGACCTTTCACTTCAAGGAAGCTGCAGCCAACCTCCTGACCCTCGATGTCCTGGATCCCGTGGCCAAGATCCCGGGGTTTAAGGTCTGCGCCGTCAGCATCCAGAAGGTTTAATGGCCACGACCTATCTTAGAACTTATCCGTAAATAGTGGCGAGCTATGAAGTCCCCCTTTGCAAAAGGGGGATATAGGGGGATTGACCAAATTTGCCACCGTAAATCCCCCCTCACCCCCCTTTACGACTGTGTCGTAACTGTCATTGCGAGGGAGTGGAACGACCGAAGCAATCTCATAAGGCTGCGAGAGAAAAGGAGATTGCCGCGCTCTCTTCGGTCGCTCGCAATGACAAAAGAGGATTACGACACAGCCTCCTTTACCAAAAGGGGAAGTTATTTAAGGATAAGCTCTTAGTCGTAGTCTTCTCGCAACTCAAAGAATTACAATCTGATATGATGCTTGAAGATTTACGAAGTCGACCTTGAGCGCCTACAACTTGTATTGCAAAGACTGGGAAGGTTAAAAAATGCCATTGAGTGTTCGGCTAGATAAAAAGATTGAGGAACTCCTGGATGAGACCGCAGAGGTCTTAAAGACCACCAAGACCGAGGTGATCAAACGCTCCCTCTCGGAATACTGCCCCCGTGTTCTTGCTCAAAAGCGCAAACGTCCGTATGAACTCATTGAAGATCTTCTGGGCAGAGAGGGAAGCGGAAAGGGTGATCTTTCTCTGAAAGCAGAAGAGATCTTGAGAAAAAAGCTTAGAAGAGGATTGTGATTCTTATCGATACCGGGCCAATTGTCACCTTAGTTACCTTGGCCGATGCCCTTAACGTGTCAAAAGTCTTCACATTGGACCACAGGGATTTTTCCGTCTACCGCTTCCACCAGAAGAAACAATTCACTCTCATCCCTTCGGGTTTAGCTAGAAAATCGCATAGCGCATAGGGCATGGCGCATAGCGTAAATACACGAAACAAAAAATAAAATCTAAACCAAAAGTAGGGTGGGTTAAGCGTAGCGAACCCACCGATACCATTACACGCAAGCGAGCAATGGAAACCCATTTTCATGGTTCGAGCCTGCCTGCTGGTGGGCAGGGGTGCCCTACGGGCATGGGGCATTAGTTAGAATCTGTCCATAAACGGCGTAATCGTCTTTTGTTTGTCATTCCCGCGAAAACGGGAATCCAGTGTTTTTGACGGGTTCTGGATCCCTCGGGCAAGCCGGAGGATGACAACAATCGGATTTATAAACAGACTATAGTTAATCCTGTAAGTGCAGAAACAGCGATGCCTGCGTGCCCTGCCTCCGCCGAAGCGGCTTCGCGCAGGCAGGCGAAACGCCACTTCGGCGTATAAGCATGGGTAAACCGCCCTTATTAAGGGTCTCATAATTGAATTGACATAGTCATCCGGAAATCTCCCCTTGCCCCTCTTTACCAAAGAGGGGTAATTCCTCCCTTTGAAAAAGGGAGGTTAGGAGGGATTTTATAAATTAATGTCGTTATTATTATGAGACTGTTAATATATTAAAGAAAAAGGCACTGGCCAAGAACAGTCTGGCACTCTCATGGTTAAATCGATCCCCGAGACGTCAGGGACAGGACAGCCGGAATCAAATGTAGTGATTCCGGGAATTGAAAGAAAAATGGGCAGGCTAAACTAGAATCAACCGCAGACTTAACCCCGTGGATCTTCCTCAATTGTGAATAGGGTGGACAATGTCCCTCAGACACGGCACTTGTAGTAAATAGTAAGCGGCTGAGTTCTTGAAAAAGTGTTTGACAGATCCTTGAAGATTCGCTACAGTCTTAGTGGCAAAACTGCTTATCCCGACTATTTCAGTGGCATTTCACGACCGAGTGTCTTCTTTAGTCCGGAAATCCATTGATGCGAAACGTGAATCTAAACGGCTTCTCGAAGAAGCCAAAACCCGTATGAAACGATTAATTGAAGAGGCGGCGAAGTCATGAACCTATCCATCGAAGACAAGCGGCTTTTGGATGAGCTTTGCGAACAGCAGGGCGTGAGTCAGGAAAAGGTGCTGAAGTTGCTTGAAACTGTGCAGGAGTATGAGTTCAAGGATCGGCGCACGGGGATTTACGACGCGCTCCGAGAAATTCTGAAGGAATAATATTTGCATGCGGTGAGGGAAGGTGTAATTTGGGAAACAGACCGAGACAAGCGAGACTGGATAACCGGGCGGGGGGCGAATGGCGAGGAGGAGGATATTAGGTCGGGTGGTGGTGCTGAAGTTGAGATACGCGGGGACGTCAGAGTTATTTCCATTAACAAGAACGTCCTTTTCGTGCTTTCCTTGAGTTCAATGCCATCGTATTGCTTCCAAGAAGGTTTGAAAGAGAGGGCAGGGCCATTTGGTTCTGCCTTTTCTTATGAAAAAGTGGTATGATGAAGCGGTATTAACGGACACGGGAGACGGGCAGGCCATACCATGCGATTTGGATTTCATATCTCCATTGCCGGTGGATTTTCAAAAGTCGTTGAAAGGGCGGAGATTCGCGGCTGCGAAACCATCCAGTTCTTCTCCCGAAACCCCCGGGGATGGAAATATGGTCCCCTGGATGAAGAGGACGTGGGACGATTTCGATCATCGATCAAATCCTCCGCCCTCTCCCCGATTTTTCTTCACCTCCCTTATCTTCCCAATATCGCCTCTCAAAAATCGAAATTTTACGAGCGTTCCATTGATTCCATCGTCACAGACCTGGAGAGGGCAGAGCAATTAGGGGCTCATTATCTGATCATCCACATCGGCCACAGGGGCGAATCATCGGAGGATGAAGCCATCGAAGCCGTCGCCCAGGGGATCGATCAGGCCTTTGAAAGAGTGAAAAACTCGGTCATCCTTCTTCTGGAAAACACGGCGGGGCAGGGGTCAGAGATCGGCTCCAATTTTGAACAGATCAAGGAGATCATCGACAGCGTTCACGATCATAAAAGGATGGGAATCTGTCTCGATACGGCCCATACCTTTGAGGCAGGATATGACCTATCGAATAAGGATGGAATTGAAAGAACCCTGGAGTCCTTCGATCAAACAATCGGGTTGAAACGACTCCATCTCCTCCATCTGAACGATTCGAAAACTCCTCTGGGTTCGAGGAAAGGACCGCCACTGGCACATCGGCGAAGGATATATCGGTCTTGAGGGGTTTCGATATTTAATCAATCATCCCCTGTTAAGGCATCTTCCCGGAATTATGGAGACTCCCCGGAATGACACGGTTGAGGATCTCAAGAATATGAAAGTGATCCGGAGTCTTGTCGCGAAATGATATCGTCAACGCCTTAAACAAGTTTACATTCGAAAAGCTTTCATTGCGGACGAAGCGAAGCAATCTCAGGAGATTGCTTCGTCATCCCGCGAAGCGCGGGATTCCTCGCAATGACCACTTTCTTTTGTCGTTCACTATATTATCGTATTCCCTGCAGACGACCCGTTTCAACCTGACATGGCCTTGTCAGCCGTCCCTTTTCGCCCTTTTTTCACCAGGAGATAAAAGTAGATGAAGTTGATGAGGCTGATCAGGGCCACGCTCAGGAACATGATCGGAAAGTTTGCCACGCGGAGAATAATCCCCATGAGCATTGGCCCGACCGCCATCCCAAGGTCGCCCATGGCCGCTGTGATGCCCATGGCCGGCCCCCGGGAGGCTCCTGCAAGGTCAATAGCATAGGCCATCAGACAGGGCATGAGAAAGGCGTGTCCAGCCCCTGCAATCACTGCAACCACGATGAACATCGGAAGGGTTTTTGAAAAGACAAGCACGATCATCCCGATAGCAAACGATGCAAGGCAGGGCAGCAGGATTTTCTCCCGGCTGTAAAGGTCGACGATTCTTCCTCCCAGGCCTCGCCCCAGGATAAGGACGATCGCGTAAGCGCCGAAGAAAAGCCCTGGGTTCGATACCCCCTCGCCTATAGCATACAGGGGAAAGAAGGCAGTCAGGGCTCCCCAGATGATGTGGGCAAGGAAAAACATAAAGATCGGCGGGAAGATTCTCAGCCCGATCCGGAAATCGCTCTCCGTAGATCCTTTCTCCAGGGGGATTGGCGCCCTGCTTTCGAGCTTGCCCGCCGTGAAAAGCGAACAGAGGGAAAGAGCGATGCAGATCACGAAAAGAAGGATGAACCCGAAGCGATTGACCACAAACATCCCGCATGTGGGCGCCAGGGCCAGGGCCGTGTTGAAGGAGAGGAAAAAGTAGCTCAGGCTCTGCCCCCGCCGGGACTCGGAGGTGATGTTGGCGATGAACGTCACCGAGGCTGTGTTAAAGGAGGCCAGCCCCACCCCCTGAAGCACCCTCACGAACAGGAAGGGCCAAAACGGCGCGGCGATGAGGTGGGCCGCAGAACTGACCGCGAAGAGGAGGCTCCCTCCGATCATGAAGGTCTTCTCCGGAGTCCTGAGAAGCAGCCTCCCGATAACGGGCCTGAGCGCCAGGGATGCGACGCTCAGCGATCCGACGAGCACGCCGATCTCGATCTCTGTTGCATGGAGTGTGGTGAGATAGAGCGGGAGCGTGGTCATGAGGATTTGGCTCACCGATGACAGGGAGAACTGGGAGAAGAAGGTGAGGACAAAATCGCGGCTCAGTAATTTTTGCTCGGTCATATCAGAGAAATTGTAATGCCACGGCACGACTGTTGTAAAGAGCCGTTACCGGAGCACTATGATTCAGACAGTAAGAGACCCCACCTGCCTACCGCAGGCAGGGACTTCAGACATTGGATTGATCCTGAAAATGGCAGGCCGGCGAGAGACCTCTTGATATCCTGAAAAACTTTTTTTATAATTGAGGTTGTCCCAAACAGGGCAAATACAAAACCAAATTAAGGAGGGCACGTGTTATGAGACAGGTGAGGTTGTTATCGGTGTTGATGGTGCTTGCGTTGGTGATGGTTGTTGCGGGTTGCTCGAGCCCGCCCGATGCAGAGCAGAAGGCTGCGAAGACGGCCATGGATGCAGCGATGTCTGCCGGCGCTGACAAGTATGCCACTGCAGACTTTGGAGCCGCCAAGAAAGCCTGGGATGGAGCGGAGTCCCAGATGAAAGACAAAAAGTACAAAGAGGCCAAAGAGGGCTACATCGCTGCCAAGGCTGCCTTTGAAAAGGCGGCAGGTGGAGTGGCAGCCGGGAAGAAAGCTGCTGCCGAGCAGGTCGGCGCTGCCATGACAGCCCTTGAAGGAGCCTGGACGAATTTGGAAGCCATGGCGAAAAAGGTGGAAAAGAACATGAAGGACAAGAAAGACGCCTGGATGGCCGATGCCAAAGCGATCAGCGAAGGCATGGCAAAGACCAAAGAGATGGCAGCTTCTGATCCAATCGGCGCCAAGGCAAAGCTGGATGAACTGAAGGGAATGATGGACAAATGGGAAAGCGCCCTCAAAGAGATGGCGGCTGCTCCGGCTCCTGCCCCTGCAAAACCCGAAGCCGGGAAGAAGGGGAAGAAGAGTTAAGTTCTTTTCGTGAAGGTTAACCCGGAAGCGCTTCGGTCCTACGGCCGAGGCGCTTCTGTTTTTTGTGACTGAAAATCATCATCGCCTCTCCTATGCCGACAGCCATAAAACACCGTTGCCACTGGTGCACGGACGATCCAATTTACCTTGACTACCATGACCATGAGTGGGGCATTCCCCTCCATGACGACATCCGCCTCTTCGAGATGCTGGTGCTGGAGGGCGCTCAGGCGGGCCTGAGCTGGTTGACCATCCTGAAGAAGCGACAAAATTACCGAGAGGCATTTGATGGTTTCCGGCCGGAAATAGTCGCGGCATATGGCCCAAAGAAAATAGATGCTCTGCTCCATGACCCGGGGATTATACGAAACCGGTTAAAGATTGAAGCGGCGATTCAAAATGCCCGGCAGGTTTTAGAGATCCAGGACGAGTTCGGCTCTCTCGATTCCTATCTGTGGGATTTCGTCGAGGGAAGACCGATTCAGAACGCCTGGAAGGATTTCAGAGAGATTCCCTGTGAGACCAGAGAATCCGACCTCATGAGCAGGGAGCTGAAGAAAAGAGGGTTCAAGTTTACCGGTACCAAGATTTGCTATGCCTTCATGCAGGCCGTCGGGATGGTCAATGACCATGAAATCTCCTGCTTTTGCCACGAGAGAGTAAAGAAGTCAAGCAGAAGATAGGCCTTGCCCACTCCCCAGTTTTCACATAGAGATCACAAGAAGCAAGCCGGACCGTCTGGACAAACCGCTCTCCGGCGCTTAACACGGAGAAGAGCCTGCCTGCCGGTAGGCAGGGGAAACGCAGCAGATGGGCGTTTTTCAGCAGGCCCTTAGATCGTCCAGCCGGATGGGATAGCGATCCCATTGACCCAATTCATCGTACATGGCAACGATATTTTCAGGAGGCACTCCGGCCTGAATATTGTGAACAGGGGAGAAGACAAACCCACCTCCCGGCGCCAGGTCCGCAATGCGCCGCCGGACTTCACGCCTGACGTCCTCCGTTGTTCCGTGAGGCAGCACGTGCTGGGTGTCGCATCCGCCGCCCCAGAACGTCAGGCGGTCTCCAAAGATTCTTTTGAGTTCTGCCGTATCGTCCATTCCGGTGGCGGCAACCTGGACCGGGTTGACCGCGTCCACACCTGCAGCAATCAACTCTTCAAAAAGAAAGCGCGAGGCTCCGCAGATGTGAAACAGGACTTTGATGTCAGCTTTATTTTTGACCGCGGCGATAAGCTCTCTGATAAGCCGGAATGAAGATATCGTTGATAGCCGGTTTGCTGACGAAAAGGCTCTGCTGATGGGTCATATCACCGAACACGTTAAAGACGTGGACATATTTCCCGATCCGGTCTAAGCGTTGCCACGTGATCAGCTTCACGATTGAAATTCAAGCACGTCGTTCAATCACCGATTTGAGCAAGCGGGCGGATTGGCCTTGAGTACTGGTCAAAAAGTCCTCCCAGCCCATCAGGGCAGCAATGTGATTGAAGAAGGATGTCCCGATGAATAAGACGATGCATTGGTCCGTATTTTCATAAAGAGTCTTTGCCCGTCTCGGCCAGACCGTCGAAGCGCCCCGGATCGGTCGGGATCCGGCCAGGGATACCGTTCAACGTCGTCCATTCCGGCCCCGGCGAGAGGGCTTGAAACGACATCGTAATAATAGCCTCCGGGAGGGCAGGCCCGCACAACCCCCCATTCGTCCGTATAGTTTTGATACCCTTTCTCGTCCGTAAAGAACTGGAGATTCCAGCTTGAAGGGGGGTTCGTTTTCAATCCGACGCAGTCGGAGCCAAATCGTCTGCATCAGTCGAGGATCGACGGCAACCGTTTGGCCGTAGAAGCTCGTGAACTCCTCGGGGCCTCCTTCAAGGCCAAGAAACTGTTTCAATTTTGAATGGGCTCGAATGTGGATAGAGGTGGTAGACGTTCCACCGAAATCCCTGGGGATCCGATCGGGTTCCCGGTGGTTTAGCGCTGCCATCACCCTCTCCCTGCTTTTCATTGGTTTCTGCGACACGTCTTGAATCCTCCTTTTTGTTCTTACAGGAGTTCCGCCAGGGAAAGGAGCAGTATCCTGGCGCAATCCTGAATCTGCTGAATCCCGATGCTCTCATTGAAGGTGTGGGGCTGTTTGAGATCGCCCGGACCAAAATTGACTGCGGGAATATCGGCATCCTTAATAAAGTTTCGGACATCCGTTGAGGCCAGCATCCCGAAGGGCTCTTTTGAGATGCCGGAAACCTGGGCCGCATACTTTCTCAAAATCTCGGCCATCCTCGAATCCGCTGGAATCTCCGCCGCCTCATAGACCATCGTCCGTTCGAGCTGATAGTTGAAATCCGGGTCCTCAGAGGCAAGCTGGTCAAGGATTTCTTTAATCTCTCTTTCAACGCTATCAGGCGTCTCTTCAGGATTAAATCGTCTGTCGAGAATAAGCGAACAGGATTCCGGAACCACATTCTCTTTCGTTCCTGCATGAATTATTGTCATCGTACACTTGGGACTTCCCAAAAGGGGATGGGTCCGGGTGCGCAGGGTCTTATCATATTCCAGCAATTTTCCCCCAAGCTTGACCGCCTTTTCAATGGCATTGATCCCTTGCTCCGCAACGCTTGCATGAGCGGGCCGCCCGGCCAGAGTGATTCGAAGCCAGGCCAGTCCCTTTTCTGCCGTAGCAACTCTTAAGGAGGTGGGTTCCAGGACAATCCCGTAATCCCCCCGGATCCCTCCGCTTGGTCAAAAGATCCTTTGTTCCGGGTTCCCCCGTCTCTTCACCGACGACAAATTGAAAAACGACTTTCCCCCGCGGGA
>CAWHGS010000028.1:0-20220 GCA_963828805.1 uncultured delta proteobacterium | reverse complement strand
ATCTCACCGCCGTGGCGTTTGATGATCCCGTAGGAGACGCTCATCCCCAGATCCGGAACTGGTCACCCCCTTGGTCGTGAAGAAGGGGTCGGAGACCTCTTCGTTCTCACCTCCTCCGTCATGCCGACCCCCGTGTCGGAAACCCTCACCTCCACCCGAGCCCCCTGCCGGATGTGTCGGCAGAAAGGGTGAGCCTCCCTCCCTTCGGGCATGGCATCGATGGCGTTAAAGACGATGTTGGTTAACACTTCTCTCAATTCGGAGGGGTTCCCGAGAATGAAGGGGACTTCCTCGAGTTGGGTGGATAGGTCGATATGGATCCCTCTCCTCTGGGCCTGATCCTTCCAGCGGGGTTCTGTCATCACGATCACCCCACCTAAGAGCTCGTTGATTGAGACAGGAGAGAATTCCTTGTCCCGGCGAATCCCCGTGAATTCTTGGATCCGGCGGACTGTCTCTGCCCCGTCCTTCGAGAACCGCTCGATGGCTTTGAGTCGTTCACGGATCTCTTCCAGGCTGAGCTGGTCTAATTGGTATGAAGGAGCTGGATGTTGCCCAGAATAACCGCAAGGAGATTGTTAAAATCGTGGGCGACGCCGCTGGCCATCTCCCCCAAGGCCTTAAGTTTTCTCGGTTTGGACGATCTGCTCCTGAGCCTGTTTCAGTTCGGTAAGGGTCCGCTTCAATTCGGAAAAGAGTTGGGCGTTCTCAATGGAGATGCTCATCTGGCTCGAAAAGAAGAGAGCACCTTGAGGTCATCCTCATCAAACCCTCTGAGGTGATGGCTCTCAACATTGAGGACACCAATCACCCGCTCCCCCACCCTGAGAGGAAAAGCCGCTTCTGACTTGACCCCCGGTGCCCCGGCGAAATAATGGGAATCTTTCGACACGTCCGGGGCATAATAGGGCTCGCCCGTTTTGGCCACCCAGCCCACAATTCCGTCGATGCCGATCCGGAAGCGGAAATGTCTGACCGACTCAAAATCCCTGCCCACCACCTGCTTGATAAACAGTTCATTCTTTATGTCATCCACCATCAGGATTCCGCAGGAATCATAACCCAGGCGGCCGTGAAGAAGCTCCAGCCCCTTTTCCAGAAGCCGGCTGAGATCGAGAGTTGAAGAAAGGACTCTTCCCACTTCATAGAGCGCCGTCAACTGTCTGATCTTTGCAAGGGAATCTTCGTACAGGAGGCTGTTTCCGATGGCGATCGCTGCCTGATGGGCGAAGGTGAAGAGAAGATCGACCTCGCTCTGCTGGAAATGTTTCTTGGGGTCGGAAGTTAAAATGACCATCGTCCCGATGAGCATCTCCCGGACAATCAGGGGAACACCGACCATCTCTTTGAAATGGTAGGCATCGAGCTCCTTTAACCGCTTGGGGTGATGCTCATAATCTTCATAGAGAACCGGCGCCTTTTTGGTACAGATATCTCCGATGATGCCCTCTGAGGGAACAGTAAATTCTCGGCCGATCAGCGCCTCGGGGAGCCGGTGGACAATCGACAGGGCATAGTTCTGTTTTCGTTGATCCCAGAGGGCAATCGACGCGGAATCAGCCCTCAAGAGGTCCACCGCGCTCTCAATAATCTTCTGAAGGATCCCTTTGAGCTCAAGACGGGAGGCAATTTCCTGGCTGATGGAATAGAGAATCTTCTCTTCCCCTAACCGTTTAACATTCTCTGAATAGAAGGAGGCCCTCTCTAACGCACCGCTGATAATTTGACCCATCGAATTGAAGAGATTTCGTTCGTGGAGGTCAAACTGGTGGACCTCCTTTCGTGCCACGTTGAGGGTCCCGTACATCTTCATCCCCGATTTCAAAGGAATGATAGCAAGCGACCTGATCCCTTCTTCAATCTCTAACGGGAGTGCTTCGGGATGATTCGGGTAATCCTCGATGAAGATCGGTTCGGCTGCGAGGGCTGCCCTTCCCGTAAGGGTTTCCCCCAATTTCACCCGCTTCATTCCCTTTGAAAAAACCTTCGAGAAACCACGGTGAGTCACGTACACGAGGTCATTTTCTATCTCGTCTAGGAGATAGATTCCTGCGGAACGAACCGCTGTCATCTCCATCATCTTATCGAGACTATTGGTTAAGATTTCGTCGAGATCCACAGATTGATTGACGGTCTGACTGATGGCATTCAGGATGGCAAATTCGCGTTTCAGCCTCAGAATCTCTTCTTCCAGTATTTTAATCGACTTCTCCATGAACCCTTCCTACTCTACCAGGATGACTCCATAGACATTTCTCGTTTCATCCAGGCTCCGGATCACATCGATCGAAAAACCATTCTCCCTTGCCGTTCTAAAAACGTCAATGCCGCAGGCTTCCATGGAAGGTCTTACCTCGGTCCCGTGCTTGCAGAGACCTCCAACGTTGCACTCCTTGCAAAGGCGACAGGGACCCGACCCCATACTCCAGGCCTTGTAGTAGCCATCCAGAAAAACCTCGATCTCAAGACGAACGAGGGTTTCATTAAAGCCTTTCGTCTTCCTCCCTTGATCTAATCGTTGATGGAGTAAAATCGCCTTTTCGTAAGAATCAATCACCCTACGGGTGACCTCCGGCGTCGGAGCATAGGGCGGGCAGGAGAGCCTTCCTCCGTATCCAGGGCATCCAAATTGGCATTTCATTCTCACCCATTCGGCGGTCACAATCGAACGAGGATCGATCACTTTGGCTCCGTCCATTCCTCTCTCGATCGCCCTTTTGCAGTAACCCTCCAAGGGTTCCACCCTTTCCGCCCCCCCGATTCAATAGAGTCCCTGTCCCACCCTTCTCCTACTTTTTCGGGATCTGGCTCAGTTCCCGAACCACCCGCTGAGCCTCGTCTCTCTCAGGGCTTCCTCTCTCCAGGTAATCCAAGGCTGTACTGTAATGAAGGAGAGCATTCTTCCTATCCCCCTTCAGTTCAAAATATTTGCCAAAGAGTAATGGGAAAGACCCTTCTGTCCCGTCCTTCCGTAAACGGATCCGAGATTGTAATAGAGATCCACATACTCGCCCGCTTCTTTTTTGACTTTAAGAAAAAGGCCCCTGGCCCGATCAAAGGCCCCCTTCTCCTGATAGGCCCTTCCGAGAAAATAGAGGCTCTTTAAATCGTCATTCTCGCTCAGGGGCTCCAGAATCTCGATCGCTTGATCCAGTTTTCCCGAAAGAAAATAGGCGATTCCGAGTTCTCTGGCCAACTCGATATCCTTTGGATCGATCCGGGAGGCTTTCTGGAAAACCTCGATCGATTTATCGAGTCTCCCTGCTTTCTGGAAGGCCAGACCCAGACCGAACAGGGCATCGGTGTCCTCCGGATTCGCCTTGATCAGAGATTCGAAATGGCTCACCGCAGAGGAAGGCTCCCTCTCTTCGATCAAGGCCTTGATTTGAACCCGTTTATAATTTCCCGATCCCTGAAAGGGATGAGCGGGTTTCGGCTCCAGGGTGAGGAGGTTCTCCAGCAGGGAGACCCGGCTTTCCAGGGCAGGATGGGTCAAAAGATATTGAGGTATTTTAGGAGATCCCAGGCTATAACGCTCCATCTTCTTCAGGAAAGTGACCAGGGCGTTGGGATCATAGCCGGCTTTGATCATCAGGTACAGGCCGTTCTGATCGGCATCCACCTCATTTTCACGGGTGTATTTCAGCATCATCGCTTCGGCACCCGCCATGGCCATGGTGACTGCCGCTTGCGACCCGGCTCCTCCCCGACCCGCGATTGCCCCTGCGATCATCGCCGCCAGGGTGGCGATGTTGAACCGTTTGGACCGCTCGATCATCTGATCGACATGCCTTCCTTTCACGTGGGAAATTTCATGACTGAGCACCCCTGCCACCTCAGGCTCATTCTCCGCCAGGCCAATGAGTCCTGTGGTGATAAAGATGTGACCTCCCGGAATCGCAAAGGCATTCGGATCACGACCCTTGATCACATAGAAATCATAGTCGAAGGGGGTCGGGCCGATTTGATTCAGGAGGGACCTTCCCACCCGATTGATAAAGGCCTGAAGGGACAGGTCCCTTACCAGATCCTCATGCTTCACGATATCTTCAAGAACTTTTTTCCCGAGAGTTTTCTCTTCCTCTGAGGTCATGGCCTGTCCTGTTTTGACCATGAATCCAAGGATGAAAAAAATCAGGAGGACGGAAAGGAAGGAATGGAAACAGGCGCGGCGAGCGTTCATCTCATCTCCCCTTGATTTCCATTATCCTAACACGTTCTTTTTCACTCGACAATAAAAAGCCCTATCTATCCTCTCCTTTTAAGGTGGGGTTGGGATGGTGGGAGTCTGAGGATATATAGGGCGACGATGCCCCAAATCATATTTCGAGACAGGGGTGATAAAAGGAAGAACCGCCGATGATCGCGATTTTCCATTTGAACCATTCGGAATTTCCTTTTAAAAACCCTCCCTTGAATCGACTTCTCTTTTTTTTCCTCTTCCTCGAGTAGGGTCCATAGCGCTCCCAAAGATTCTCTGGCATGGCATTCCCTCCGGTTAGTTTCCCCGCCAATTTTTAAGGGTCTCGTTCAAATCCCTTACCGTTCCATAGAGGCGCTGCATGGGAGAGAGTCGTTCCTGACGTTCCGGATAAACTCTACCGCCTCCAACCGAGGCGGCTTCATCAAAGTCAGCCAATTCCGCCTTCTCGCTGGCTTTGATTCGCTCGAGTTCCAAACCGTGATCCAATTTCATCTCATGTTCCGTGAGGTGCCCGGTAATCCACGCCCAGTTCATCGGATAGACATCGGGATCCAGGAGGACCGCGTAAAAATGCCAGACAAGGATGGCCAGGGTGGCCAAGACAGCTTCGTAGAAGTGAATCGCTCTGGCCACGTCATAGGTCCATCTCGGGAAATATCTAAGCCATTCCACTTCATACCAGAGGATGACACCGGTCACCGTCATCACGAGCGTTCCCCAGATCAAGGCAAAATACTCCAATTTCTCCTTGTAATTGAACCGGCCCATCTTGATCTCTTTGGCGGGACGATTGATAAAGAGATTATTTTTCAACGTCTCCCACAGGTCTTTGGCGTCCTTCAACCCTGGAAGCATATCCCGGACGATCTGCCTTCCCCTCTCGCTGAAGATCAGGTACAGGATGTGATACCCGCCCAGGGTGACGATCGCAACCCCTGAGAGACGGTGAATAAAGCCTCGAATCGTCATTCCGGCAGGAGCATCGGTAATGGGGGAAACCCAGAAGGCGGTAGGATATTTCAGGGCAAATCCCGTGATCGCCAAGATCGTAAAATTGATCATGAGGTTGAGATGCTGGAACCTTTCGTTCAGTGTTAATCGGAGATATTTCTTCGTCATGTCATCCCATCCCTGCCGACTAAGGTCTTCTTTCAATCGTTTTTCTTAACCAGTCTGCGAAGTTGAAAAAGATCATCCCCCCAATGACGGTGACGATGAGGAAGAGGTAGATGACCCTTACCCACCCCACCACCTTCTCTCCGAAATCCTCGCCCGAAATCGAGGCAATTGCATGGATCTTACCCTTGGCAAAATTGGCGGAGGCTCCCGGGTGACAGGCCCCGCACGTCTTCTGGAGATTGTCCTTGTGAATCATGGACTTCGGGTCGGAAGAAGGTCGAATATCATGGACGCCGTGGCAACTCGCGCAGTTTGCCGAAAACGTGTCCCCTCCCCGGTAGGAGAGACCGTGGAAGCTGTCATAGTAAGATTTCACCTTGCTAAAGCCGTACTCCTTCGAAATCCGCTCAGCCGCGTGGCACTGAGGACAGGTCGTCAAAGCGATCCGCCTCTCATTCACCGGAGAATCGGGATCGGCCTTTGCCTTGATTCCATGAATGCCATGGCAGGTCGTGCAGGTAGGAGAGTCACTTCTCCCCCTTGCTGCGAGAACTCCGTGGATACTGTTAACGAATTGCTCCGTGATTTGGGGGTGGCAGGCCCCGCACGTCTGAGGGATATTTGAATGAAAGATGGTCGATTTCGGGTCGATCAGGGATCTCAGATTGTGGCTCCCATGGCAACTCGTGCATGAGACTTCGCCTGTCTTCTCATGGATGCTTCCCTTGAAGAGATCTCCCGGAGACGGCCCTGCACCCATCGCGTGTTGCCTCACGAATTCCTTATCCGAGTGGCACCGGCTGCAGGTCCTGGCAATATTGGAGAGATGGGTCAAGGACTTGGGATCTTTGCTCGGCCGGATACCATGCTTCCCGTGACAATCCTTGCAATAGGCGGCCCGCTCTGTGCCCTTCATGATCATCTTCGAGTGGAGCCCCATCTTGTATTCCTTCTCCGCCTTTTGATGGCATGACGCACAGTTTACCCTCCGGTCCATCGCCTTCCCGCCAGCCGCATGGCTATCATCCCGAATCTGGGTGTGGCAATCGGAACAGGAGAGGCTGCCATGGACAGAAGCCTCATATTCCTTCTCGGCCACAAAAAGGGAGACTTTCTTTCCACGGGCATCCTGTTTGGAGAGAGAATCATCCTTATGACAGCTTAAACAGGCTCCGTTATCCCCTCCCCAGACAACACGTGACCCGATAGGAGTGACGAGGAGCAAAAAAATACCCAGAAAAAGCAAGGGTCTCATCTCGCCTCTTCCAGGTTGGGGGCTTAGGGTTCGCTTCATGCCGGAACTCTCCCGGGAATCAGAAAAGGGATGAAGGCTTCCCTGGGTTGTTCCCGCTCGATCTTTTCGAAAGCGCAGGCCACCGCCGATCGGATCTCTTCTAAATCAATCGGTTTCATGGCCTGATAAAAGATCCCTGCATCGCGAAGACGCTTCACTCCTCCAATCGATTCTTCGGACGAAATCACGATGATTTGAACTCGGGAATTTATTTTTTTGAAGAGTGGAACAAGATCAAAAGCCTTGATCTCTTCCATCTTGTCATCGAGGAGGACAACGTAAGTGTCCCTGCCCCGAACCTTCCGAATGATCTCGCTCACCACTTTTGTGGTTTCAATCCGATAGCCCGCCTCGCTGAGTAAGTTGGAAAGCTCTTTGACCCATGAATCATCTTGATAAGCGATCAGAATCTTTGACTTCACGTGAACACCCTCCTCTCTCTAACGACATTATTCATCCCTTAGGTTGCACGAATGGGTATTTCGTTCCCTCGGATGGAAGAGAATACGGAACGGATCATCATGCAAAAGAGAATGCCTGCAGGAATCAACTGGGCCAAGACAATGACAATCCCGGCCGTAAGAAAAAAGGCGATACCCAAGAGCCCTATTCCCCGGACGCCTCCCTTATAGGCGACCCCTAAAGAAACCAGGATGATGGAAGAGAATCAGCACCAAACCGAGGACGATAAAGATCTTCTTTTTCTGTTTCGACATTTTTCTCTCCTTTTTAAATTACTTTTGAGCGGTTAAAGGCTCGCCGGGAAGGACCTGCTTCTTCTCTTCTTCGGTCTCCTTCTTCCCTGAGATCTTCTTCTGTTTGAAAGCCAGGGCGGAGGCTGAACCAATGAAGGAAAAGAAAAGGATTCCTGCGGGAATGAGCTGAAGCAGGATAAGCATTCCTCCAATGATGATGAAGATCCATAAGGAAATTCCGGCGTCCTTTAAGTTAAGACTCCTTGCAAAAGCCGTTGAAGCCACAAGGACAGAAAATCCGGTTATGACCAGTGTTACTACCACTGTTTTTACTTTTGACATATCCATTCCCCCTTTCTTTTGGGCTCAAGATAGGGAGATTGCATTTCGTGTGCCAATTTAAAACAAAGCATCCGATATACGAATATGTTATTGAATTTATTAACTTTTTTTATTATTTGAATAAATAATATTTGGCCATTATGTATATTTTTAATATTCTCTATTTGAGAAATTAAAAAATTAGACAAACGCAAGTATTTGAATAAATTAATATTTTTAATAATAAAAAAAATGTGCATTAGAATAATTTTAATACACGGAGAGACCAAGTTTTAAGACGTTGAAGGCATCACGGGTTTTGCAGTTAGATGGGATTGAAGATAGAACAATCTTCAAAGACCCAAGGTGCGGCCTAAATATGGATGAAGGCGACGATGGGAATGAGCCAGCAGAAGAAGGCGATGATGAAACAGAGGGTAATGTCGTCTGTCTCGATTCTCTTGATTTCTCCATATCTTACAATCAGGATCGTTCCGAGAGCGGCAATCCCCACAACAACCATGGACCATCCAAGGATCAGCCATTTAAAAAAATCGGACAACGAAAACCCCTTCAACAAAAAAAATTCCAAACAACAAAGCTCAGATAACGGATGAGATCTTTGAAATTTGGAATTTCGAAGGTGAGTACGAATGAACTTATTCATCTCTGGCCCGGAGGTTATATTTCCTCATGAGGGCCTGGAAATTGGGTCGCAGCATTCCAACTTCTTCCGCGGCTCGGGTGACATTCCAGTGATTTCTCTCCAGAGCACGCGAGACAAAGACTCTTTCAATCTCCTCAACAGCCTTTTCTCGCAGATGTTTCTTCAACTCTTTCAGTTCCTCGCTGTTTAGGGGAATCTGAATCTCGACGTCCTCTCTCTCTTGTTCCTTTGGAAGAACGAGATGCTCCGACCGAACCATCTCCTCGTCCACCATGACGACACTCCGTTCGATCACATTCTCCAGTTCCCGAATATTTCCCGGCCAATGATATCTCAGGAGCCGCTCCATGGCCTCAGGGGTGAATCCATTAATCGTCTTACCCATTTCTTCCGCATACTTCCTGAGAAAATGGGACGCCAGCAAGGGAATATCTTCCTGACGCTCCTTGAGCGGAGGCAGGTAAATGGGAACAATGTTCAGTCTGTAGTAGAGGTCCTCCCTGAAACGTCTCTTCCTTAATCATCTTTTCGAGGTTCTTGTTGGTGGCTGCGACGAGCCGGATATCCACTTTCTTAACCTTCGTCCCTCCCACCGGAGTAAACTCTCTTTCCTGCAGGACCCTCAAGAGCTTTGCCTGAATGGCCAGGCTGATATTTCCCACCTCATCGAGAAAAAACGTTCCCCCGTCTGCGATCTCGAATAGTCCGGGCTTGGTGGTAACGGCTCCGGTAAAAGACCCCCGGACATGGCCAAACAACTCGCTCTCGAGAAGATTTTCCGAAAGGACGGCACAGTCTACGGGAACAAACTGTTTTTCTCGCCTCTGACTGTTAAAATGGATGGCCCGGGCAATCAATTCCTTACCGGTCCCGCTTTGACCGTAAATCAGCACCGTGCTGTCCGTAGGAGCCACTTTGGCTACGACCCGGTAGATCTCTTGCATCTTTCTGCTCTTGCCGACGATATTGTGAAATCCGTATTTTTCCTGCAGTTCCTGGCGCAAATAGACGTTTTCGAGCTGGAGGGCCCGCTTCTCAAGCGCCTTTTTAACGACGATGGAGACTTCATCGGGTGTAAAAGGCTTAGGAATATAGTCAAAGGCTCCCATCTTCATCGCCTCGACCGCTGTCTCCACCGTTGAAAAACCCGTAACCATAATCACAATGGTGTCAGGGTACTCTTTTCGAAAATGCCTCAGAACGTCCATGCCGTCGATCGCCGGCATCTTCAGGTCCGTAATGACGATGTCAAAAGGGTTCTCCTTCATCTTCTCGAAGGCCTCTTGACCGCTCAGGGCGATCTCGACCTCATACCCTTCCTCTTCGAGAATACGTTGGCAACTCTCGCAAACGATCCGTTCGTCATCGACGACCAAAATCCTCGGGCTGGAGACCACTTCTTCCCCCTTATTTCATCTGATATTCATGTTTCCATCGTAGCATAAAGCCGACCATTGTTTCAATCTTTTCCGGGTCTTCACCTATCAGCCAATCGGTCCTTTCTCAACTCCCGTTGTGCAACGAGTCTATCTTCGATGTCTCTCAAATCCCAGAGGACAGAGTTTCCCTCTTTCCGGGCTGACCGGTCCAGATAGAACGCCTGAATTCCTAAATCCCGCGGAACGAGGTAGTCAAACTCATAGTGATCTCCCACATGGGCCATTTCTTCCGGTGGAATCTTCAGCATTTCACAGATCCGTCGATAGAAACGGGGGGTCTTCTTGACTTCCCTGAAGTCTGAGGTTGCCGAAAAGATCCGGCTCAAAATAACCGGCTAAGGCCTGTGGCCTCCATTTCGACATCGATAAATTCCCTCCCCGCGTTGGAAGTGAGAACCAACCGGAACGGATCCTTCAAGCGGTTCAGAATGGGGTGAACATCCGGATAGACACGGATCTTGTCTCTGTATCGCTCCATCAGGGTCCTCCAATCCATCCCCAGGTCGAATAGACGGAACCAATATTTGATGTCGTACCACTCGATTCCAGCCTCACCGACCTTCCTGTATTCCTTGATGACAAAATCCTTGGCCTCCTCAAAAGGAAGTCCGGCTTTCTCCGCATAAAGATCGGGAATGCCGTGATGCCAGACCCAGTCTGTGTACTCGGACTCAATCAATGTTCCATCCATATCAAAAGAAACAATCTGGACCATCTCTCCTCCTAGATCTTTTCGAAGACGATATCCTCCCCTGTCAAAACCTCTTTCTCCATGTCAGCAATGGCCACATTCCGGTCCGGTACGTAAGCATAAGAAGTAAAAATCGTGACACATCTCTTCTTGAACATAAAGAGAGGTGCATAGGGCTGATGGGAGCGGATGAGAACCCGCTTCTGGTAATGATCCATCATTCGCTCAAAGTAGGGCCGACCAAATTGCGGCCTTCCTGCCCAATCGGCCAGGAATTCCCCCTCCCTCTCAACAAAATCTCCCCAGAGAATCCTTTCCCATTGCTCATCTCCCCATTCAATCCGATTGATCTCCTCCAAAGACCCCAGTTCAGGCAATCCTCCGTGGAGAGCTAAGAGACCGTTCCCGGAGATCGCAGCCAAAGGGAATGTTGAGAAGAGACGACCGTAGATCTCCTTCTCCCCTGCTGATAGGGAATCCCAGAAATTGGCAGGGGAAAAGGGTTTCGTCAGATAGCCCTCGTGATTTCCAGCCAGGAGAAAGATCTTTTGAGGATGCTCCCGTTTCGCCTGGAGGAGGGTGTCAACATTCTCTCTTGAAAAGTCCCCTCGATCCACATAGTCCCCCAGAAAAACGACGGTATCTGCCCCTTTCAGAAAGCGGGAGATGACCTTTTCCGTTGCATCCAGATCTCCATGGGTATCTCCGACAAAGATTGCCTTCCCGTGAGAAGGAAGCCGGATTAATTTCGGCTCCCTCTCAAGCATCCCGGTCACGTCTCGAATCAATTCCATTCTCTTCACTTCACTCCCTCTTCTTTCACCACTTTCACATAGACCTTGCGGCTCCTTGGACCATCGAATTCACAGAAAAAGATCCCCTGCCAGGTTCCGAGGACTAACTTCCCGGATTCGACAAGAACAGTCTCGGAGCATCCCAGGAGGCTACTCTTGATATGGGCCGGCGAATTCCCCTCGAGATGCCGATAATCGTCTTCGGAAGGAATGAGTTTGTTCAGCATCATCAGGATGTCCCGGGTGACGCTCGGGTCCGCATTCTCATTGATCGTAACGGCGGCGGTCGTATGGGGAATGAAGAGATGGCAGACCCCTTCCCCCACTCCCGACTTCTGGATAACCTCCTGGACGGAATGAGTGATGTCTATGAAATCGGTTCTCCGGGAACTCTTCACCTGAACTGTTTGGATCATTGCAGGATCCACTCCTTTCAAAAGTAATTTGGACGTAACTTATTTTCATATCATATCCCTTGAAGATTCTCAATAAACCTATTGACTGACCCGCCATAATCTTGTAAATTCCCATCATCACGGGAGGGAAACACCCGACGGACCATGAAGGCTGCGCTCAGGATGTGGAAAAACACGCGAATGGTAATCCTGGTGGCCGTCTGTTCGGCCATCTATGGGGCAGCGCTCATTGCGTTCAAAACCACGATCCCCCTCATCCCCGGCATCACTGAAGTGCGCGTCGCAAATACGTTCCCTATGGTATTCAGCCTTCTCTTCGGACCCGCGGGCGCATGGGGTTCCGCCATTGGTAATCTCATCGGGGACCTCTTTGGAGGGACACTGGGACCCGGGTCTTTCCCCGGTTTTGTGGGTAATTTCCTGCTGGGGTATCTTCCCTATACCCTGTGGACGACCCTCCTTCCCCTCTCCGGCGGATCACGAGAATGGAAGCCCGAAAACTGGCGTTGCTGGATCAACTATGGCCTGATTGCATTCATCTCCAGCGCTGCCTGCGCCGTTGTCATTGGCACCGCGATCGATGCCTTGGGCATCGTTCCTTACGCCATCCTCACCAAGGTCATCACGCTCAACAACACCTTCGCCAGTTTTATTGGCATCATCCTCCTGGCATCTGTTTTCAACATCACCCAGCAGCAATTGGGTCTCTTCTGGGCTGACGTGATGGATGAGGAAGACAGTCGCACTCCCCCCTGGCCCCGGTGGGGGCCTGGATCGTCACGGTGGCTTCTCTCGTTGGCCTGATGGGTGGGATGGTGACGAACTTACCCACAACCACAATCGGCTGGGCCTGCACCTTTGCCATTATTGCCGGCAGCCTGCTGCTTTAACTCATTGAGGAAAAAGACTTTCCAATGAGTATCAACTGAAAGATCGCGAATGGAACCTGCTATTTCGATCGAGGATCTCTCGTTTACCTATCGCGGTGGCCTGGAGCCCGCCCTGAAGCACATCGATGGCCATGTCACGGCTGGCACGTCTGTTGTGGTCATGGGACACGGAGGCTCGGGCAAATCAACCCTGTCCTGCAGCCTCAATGGCCTCGTGCCAGTTTTTTTCCGGGGACAATACCACGGCCAGGTTCTGGTAAGGGGGCGCGAGGTTGCCCGCCATCGAGTGGCCGAGATGTCCCGGCTTGTCGGCTTGGTCATTCAAGACTTCGAGGCCCAGCTCTTTTCAACCAATGTGGAACTGGAAATGGCCTTCGGCCCTGAAAACCACTGCGTGCCCCGGCCCGAGATTGAGGACCGCATCACACGCTACTTGACTCTCGTCGGCCTGGAAAAACTCCGCCAACGCGAGCCGGCAACCCTCTCAGGCGGCCAGAAGCAACGCCTCGCCATCGGTTCGGTGCTGGCGCTCGAAACGGAGATCCTGGTCATGGATGAACCTACCACTGACCTTGACCCAAAGGCCCGGGAAGAAGTCCTCTCCATCGCCGGTCATCTTCGGGAAATGGGACGGACGCTCCTCGTCATCGATCATGAGCCGGAAACAGCCGTCAATGCGGATCTGGTTTGGCTCATGAAAGACGGCCAAATCGTCAGTCAAGGACCTCCTTCTGAGATTCTGAAGAGCGTGTCCGTGATGGAGTCCTGCGGTGTTAAACCCCACCCCCTCGTGGAGCTTTTTGAACTGATGCGCTGGCCTGGCACACCATTGACCGTTGAGACAGCCATGGCCCTGATTGAAAAGAACGGTCTGACCCAGCGGAGAGAACCCCTTGTCTCTCCCGCATCCCCTGCTGTGAGCAGTGGGGTCCCCCTTCTGAAAGCCGAAGGTCTGAGGTATCTTTACCCAACACACGCAGTTGAGGCCCTCCGGCGGATTGACCTTTCCATCCACGAAGGCGAGTTCGTCGCCATTCTGGGCCAGAACGGCTCCGGCAAGACGACTCTGGCAAAGCACTTCAACGGCCTGCTCAGGCCCACGTCAGGCCAGGTGCTGGCATTGGGCAAGCCGACAACGGAATATCGCCATCGGGAGCTGGCTCGGTTAGTGGGATATGTGTTTCAAAATCCCGACCACCAGATCTTTGCCAAGACCGTCTGGGAGGAAGTGGGGTTCGGGTTAAGAGTGCTGGGAGAACCTCCCAACGTGGTGGGAACACGCGTCTCTGAGGCCTTGGAGAATGTCGGATTGAGAGGCTACGAAGAGCGGGTTCCTTTCACCTTGACCAAGGGCGAGCGGCAGCAGGTTGCCGTAGCCTCTGTCCTGGCTGCCCAGCCCCGAATCATCATACTTGACGAGCCCACCACAGGCCTTGACTATAGACACCAGCGGAGCATGATGGAGATGTTGAAGCGCCTCAACCGGGCAGGACATACCATCATCATCATCACCCATTCCATGTGGGTGGCTGCCGAATATGCAACGCGTACCATTGTGATAAAGGAGGGCTCCATTCTGCTGGACGGACCGACCCGTTCCGTCTTCTGGGAGGAGGCACGTCTGGCTGAGGCTTCGCTCTGTCCCTCCTCGCTCGTAAAACTGAGCAACGGATTAGGAACGCAGGCGATGACCGTACCCCAGATGGTTGAGGAACTCCGGAACCTACAGAACCAAACAGGCTCTGAGGTTTCGAGGAATAGACGGACAGGCATGCTTCCAGAATTTTCAAAAGGGGTTTCATTGAAATTGGATGAGGACTTTTCTTGAACCCAAAGGGCGGTTTTGACCATTGTCTCGATTCCGAAGCGCGACGTGTTGTTGAAAACGATATGATTAGAAATTTCACACGGGTCACCCTTCTTTAAGGGATCTCCCATGAATATCTTCCTCTATCTCGATCAAGGCACCTGGATCCACCGGCTTGATCCGCGAACCAAAATCGTCGGTGTCCTCCTCGGCTTTGCGATCTGTCTCTGTTTCAATCATCCCCTTTATATGGCCGCCGTCAGCTTGGGTGTCGTGTGGACCGCCCGTTCTGCAAGGGCCCTGCCCAATTTTTGGAAGCTTCGCTTCCTCCTTCTCTTACTCTTCGTATTCAGTGTGGTCTTGTGGCCTTTCTTTGCAAATGGACCTACTCCCTTAGGGTCGTGGGGTCCCTTAACATTCAGTGAAGAATCGCTTCTTTATGGTATTGCCATGGGCCTTCGTTTGGCCACTTTTGTCGCAATCGGTCTCACCTTTCTCTCAACGACCCGGAATGAGGAGTTGACCCATGGCCTGATCCGCATGGGCCTGCCCTATCCTGTGGCCTTCGCTCTCTCAACAGCCCTGAGACTGGTTCCTACCTTTGCCGGGGCTGGAGCAACGATTGTCCAGGCCCAGATGTCGAGGGGGCTTGATCTGGAATCAGGAAGCCTCTTCCGCCGTGCCGGAAAATTTATCCCCCTGGCTGTCCCTCTCTTCATTTACGCGATCCGCCATACCAATCTGTTGGCCATGGCATTGGAATCGAAAGGATTCAGTCCCGAATCAAAACGGACCTTTTACTATGAATCTCACATGCGCCGGATCGACCACGTTGTCCTTAGCCTGCTCATTCTCGTTTTCGTTCTCCTGCTCATCCTCCGCCTGGGACTCCATTTCGGCGCCATCCTCCCGGGCCGATTGTAGGACGATCATGGGTAAGGTCGGTCTTCGACAACCCTATTTTCTAAAGAATACCCCATGCCCGGAGGGCGCCCCTGCCTGCGCCAAGGCTTCGGCAGGCAGGCTCGAAACATGAAAATGATTTTTGATTTAGGTAATTACCCTATGCTCTATGCCTGCCTGCCGCAGGCAGGCGCTATGCTATTTTCTGATTAAAGGAAAGGGAAAGCAGGATGGAGCAGGAGCACGGTTTCTATCTGGCTCCAACAGCCATGATTGACAGCGATCACGGAACAATCCGGGATCATGCCCGGGAAAGAACGGGCCAAAGCCGAGATCCCGTCGAAAGGGCGGTGAGACTCTACCTCTCCGTAAGGGACGAAATCCGTTATGACCCCTACACCCCCTTCTACCTGCCAGATCACTACCGTGCCAGCAGCATTCTCAAACGGGGGCGGGGCTTCTGTGTTCCCAAAGCTTCTCTCCTCTGTGCCCTGGGACGGGCCTGTGGAATCCCCTCCCGGGTTGGTTTCGCGGACGTTCGGAACCATCTTGCCACGAGGCAGCTCATTGACTTCTTGGGAAGCGATCTTTTCGTCTACCACGGCTTTGTCGAATTCTTTCTGGAAGGGAAATGGGTCAAAGCGACGCCGGCGTTCAACATCGAACTCTGTCAGAGGCACCACGTGCCTTCCCTTGAATTCAATGGCCGGGAGGATTCTCTCTTTCAGGCTTACAGCCTCGAGAACAAAAAGTTCATGGAGTATGTGGGATTCCACGGAGTCGCGGCTGATATCCCTGTCGGTAGGATTGTTGAAGCCTGGAAAGAGGCCTATGGCAACGACCGGGTTGAGAATTGGATCAAAGGGTTTGAAAAATCAGGGGGAAAGACACTTTCACACTTCGAAAGTGAGGACATACAGAAGGGATAAGAACCAGCCGGGGACATGCTTTTTCGTTCTTTTCCCGCAGGCTGTTTCAGGGAGTGCTGCCCGCTCCTTCTTATGGAGCACGTTCGGCAGAAAAGTGATCGAGAACGGAACCGCAGCATCCCTGCGTGAATTCTATTGATCTTATTACCACCAACGCCCGCCGCTGAGTTTCTCCTTCATTTCCTCCTCCCAGGTCTTGTCATTCCGCTCCACTCCGTTGGCTTCCTCCTTTGAACCCGCTTGAGAAGGGGCGTCAAAAAAGACCCTCAACTTCCCTAACGTATGCCTCCATCCGGAGACCTCATTGTACTTCATCACACCCTCTAAATGACTGGCCATAATACCCTCCCTGGTTTCTTATCTGTTGAATAGGCTTGGATCATTCCTGAAGTTCCACTCCCCGGTTCCTTTCGTCTACTGTTAAATGCATCTTTAATGCCAAATCAATAAAATGCTGTTATCTTATTGAAATAATTAACCTATCATTAATTTCAAAATTGTGGAGGGAGAAAACAAAAGTCACATTTTCGTCACCCAACGACAAATTCTTGGCTTTTCAAAGAATATTCTCCACTCAGCAAGGCATGATTTCTGGCGAAATTAAACGGAAAGATGTTTACCTCGGAGGGCACAGAAGGGTTTCTGCTCTTCAGGCTTCCAGATAATCTTGGGTGAGAGAAGAGAGGTGGGGCTTTCTATGCTTCCGGAGAAGCCCATAAATCCGTGAATCGTGCTGAAGGCACTCTTTAGGGTATAAACACCTGCATTCCGCCGCTGTAAGTTTTGAAAATACTGTTCCCCATACGGCGCACCGGGAAGAGCCTGTTCTCCAAGCTTCCGCATACTCCGGCTAAGCCATCGCTGCTTCCAACTATTATCCTGATCTCCTCCAAAACATTCTTGCTCCAATGTCACCTCTGCCTCCTTTACCCAATACTATAAAAATTACAGGCAGATAATGACCCTGGACCCTGTCAGTCAGAATCAATTCCCCTTTTGTTACGTAAAGTGGCAAGCTGTTCAATTCTTGAATGCTGATGCCACTCAAAGTTGAACCTGTTGATTTTTCCTGAAAGTCCGATTCTGCAAAACCTCCTTTCTATACACCATTCCGGTAGGTAATCACCAATCCATGATTAGGTGATTCGAGGATGTCAATCCTCTCTTTGCAAACGATACTCATCAGGTAAGGGGGTATGCTATAATATTGGGACTGTTTAAGCCTCTGAGAAAAAAGTCTACATAAGTCATGGGTTCACTCATTGGAGAAATGTGGCATGAAAGACCAGAATAAATCGAAAACCCAGCTCATCCATGAACTGGCTGCAATGCGTCGCCGGGTTGTTGAACTTGAGGAGTCAGAGACTGAGCGGAAACAAAGCGAAGTGACGCTTCATGAAATGGAAGAGATGTTCAGGCTGTTTATGAAGCACAGCCCCATTTGCGTATTTTTTAAGGATGAACACATCAGGGCAATGCAATTAAGTGAAAACTATGAAAAAATTCTGGGAAGACCCATGCATGAATTGATTGGAAAAACCATGGAAGATCTTTTTCCCTCTGAGCTCGCCAAAAGCATGGTTCAAGATGACTTGAGAATTTTGCATGAGGGTAAACCAATTGAGGTAATAGAACAACTAAACGGCAGATACTACACAACCACAAAATTTCCGATTGCACGGGAGGGCAAGCCGCCGCTTCTCGCGGGTTTCACAATGGATATCACCGAGCGCAAGCAGGCAGAGGAGGCCCTGCGCAAAGAGAAAGAAATAGCCCAGGAATACCTTGATATCGCCGGGGTCATCCTCCTTGTAATCAATGCCGACGGGGAAATCACCCTCATCAATAGAAGGGGCTGTGAGATTTTAGGGTATAAGGAAGAGGAGATGATTGGCAAGAACTGGTTCGATGTTTTCCTTCCGGAAAGAGAGCGGTTGAGGGTCAAGCAGGTATTTACAAAATTGGTGGTTGGAGAGGTTGAGCCCGTGGAATATTTTGAAAATCTGGCTTTAACAAGAAGTGGCGAAGAGAGGATCATCGCCTGGCACAATACTCTACTTACAGGTGATAACGGCAATAACATTGGCACACTCAGCTCGGGGGAAGACGTCACCGAACGTAGGCAAATGGAGGAAGCGCTGCGGAAGAGTGAGGAGAAATTTAGAGACCTGTATGACCGTGCTCCTGTGGGGTACCACGAATACGACACGGACGGGCGAATCACCAGCGTGAATCGAACAGAGCTTGGGATGTTAGGCTATACAGCCGAGGAAATGATCGGGCAGTTTATCTGGAAATTTAGTGTTGAAGAAGAAGCCCGTCTGGAGGTTCTGGCCAAGTTGGCCTGGACGCTGCCGCCCGCCAAAAACCTTGAGCGGGCCTACCGGAGAAAAGATGGAACCACGCTTCCAGTAATGATTGAGAATCAGCTTGTTTTGGATGAAAAAGGCCGGATAAAAGGCATTCGTTCCACGGTCCACGACATTACCGAGCGCAAGCGGATGGAGGAAGAGAGGAGGAATCTCGAGACCCGTCTCCAGCGGGTGGAGAGGATGGAAGCCCTGGGAACGCTGGCGGGGGGTGTTGCTCATGATTTGAACAATATTTTAAGTGGTCTCGTCGGCTATCCGGATCTGATTTTGATGCAATTGCCTGAAAGCAGCCCTCTCAGAGAACCAGTTTTGGGCATTCAGCGCTCAGGACAAAGAGCAGCGGCCATTGTTCAGGACCTGCTGACCCTGACGATGCGGGGTATGGTTTCCTTGGAAGTGATGAATTTGAACCGTGTGATTTCTGATTATATGAAGACTCCTGAGCAGGAGAAGACTCAGTCATTTCATCCAGATGTACGGTTTGAGGTCTCTCTCGGATCAGATCTCCTGCCGATAAAGGGTTCCAGTGTGCATTTTTCTAAGGCCGTGATGAACCTCCTTTCTAATGCGGCAGAAGCCATCCCCGAAAGAGGTGTTGTAACGATATCCACAAGGAATCAATATCTGGATCGCCCCATCACGGGATACGACCATGTGACGGAAGGGGATTATGTGGTTCTGGAGGTCTCAGATACAGGAAGAGGGATTTCTCCAGGGGATATGGGAAGAATTTTTGAGCCCTTTTATACGAAGAAGAATATGGGGAGGAGTGGGACGGGTTTGGGGTTGGCGGTGGTATGGGGGACAGTAAAGGATCATAACGGTTATATTGATGTTCGGAGTGAGGAGGGCAGCGGGACGACATTCAGGCTATATTTTCCGGTGACAAGAGAGGCCTTGACGGGGGATCAGCCCCCTGTTTCGCTTTCGGATTATATGGGGAAGGAGGAAACCATTCTGGTAGTAGATGATGTGATGGAGCAGCGCGAGCTCGCTATTGCCATGTTGAGTAAGCTTCATTACAAGGTCACGTCGGTTTCCAGTGGAGAGGAAGCCATTGAGTATATGAAGGCGGGGCAGGCCGACCTTTTGATTCTGGATATGATAATGGACCCTGGCATCGATGGTTTAGAAACTTACCGGAGGATTCTGGAGTTACATCCCGGACAGAAGGCGATTATCGCGAGCGGTTTTTCGGAGACGGAGCGAGTCAGGGAGGCCCAGGACCTGGGAGTTGGAGCGTTTATTAGGAAGCCATATCTGCTAGAGAAGATTGGGCTGCTGGTCAGACAAGAACTGGATAGATGCCCGCTTTGAACCCGTAAACGTAAAAGCTTGAAGGTTAGCTTTGAGTAAAGACCTATGTATTTGAAGATCAAATAGAGACATTTCCTATTTCCTTTCAACATGTTAGGTCTGGCAAGATATCCTTGCCTTTTAGAGGTCCAAAACTACCCCAAAATATTGGGCGGTTAGCTCGTTGATTTCTTCCTGAACCTCTCACTTCCCCGATTCTTGAAAATGATGTATATTACAATCGCAAATAGACAAACTCAAAATAACAAAGAAGGTGATTTTCATAAAAAATGCTACTGTCAACCTATTGATCATGGTCATAGTATTAACCATGATCGCTTGTAAAACACCTGATGATGAAATTGCAAATACGCCATCGTCTG
>CAWHGS010000027.1:0-25994 GCA_963828805.1 uncultured delta proteobacterium | reverse complement strand
AATGTCCTGCACCGGACCCTTGACGCCATTCACCTGGCCGCAGATGATTCTGACTTTCACTCCTTTGGTCAGTGAAACCTCGGGTATCTGACTGCTTTTCACGTCGCGGTAACGGGGATCCATCATCTTATGGGAAGCCGGGAGATTGGCCCAGAGCTGGAACCCCCACATTAACCCATCTTTCTGGCCTTTGGGCATCTCCTGGTGAATAATGCCGCTTCCGGCGGTCATCCACTGCACATCTCCGGGCTGGATGATTCCTTCATTTCCCATGCTGTCCCCGTGTTCAACCTTGCCATTGAGTATGTACGTAATCGTTTCTATCCCCCGGTGGGGATGCCAGGGGAAGCCTTTGAGGTAATAAGATGGATGATCTGAATGAAAATCGTCGAGGAGCAGAAAAGGGTCGAGAGACGGGACCTGGTAAAACCCGAACGCTCGCTTCAAATGGACGCCGGCTCCTTCAATGGTAGGCTTGCTTTTCAATATTTTCTCTATTCTTCTCAACTTGCTCATGGTCGTTCTCCTTTCAATAATTAGAAAATAACCCCCCAATCCCCCCCATCCCCTAAGAGACTGTGTCATAATCGCAATCCGAGGGGAGAGGCAGTCGGGTTCCAAAGCTTTAGAATGCGGGTCTTTAATGTTATGGGAAATCGTCGCTTGTATAAAACCGAATGTATTCATATGCTTGGCACGCTTGAATCCGAACACTTAAAGGTTACCGCTCTAAATCTTTTCCACCCGACCGCCTCTTCCCCTTTCCAATGAGTTGGTTTTTTCATATTGCGACACAGCCTCCAAAGGGAGAGGGGAATACATCATTTCCATGCTTCGAGCCTGCCTGCCGAAGCCTTAGCGCAGGCAGGGTCGCCCTTCGGGCATGGACCATCAGTCCAAAAGAATGTTATCCAAAAAAACAGGAAGAGGTAAATAAGGTGAAGACTGTATTTCATGGTGAGATATGCTGTATTTACCTTAACATTGCATTCAATCGGCAGGCGGATGGGGATGTGGTCCAGATAGATTTTGGGAGAAAATAATGTTAAGATGTTCCAACCTTACGACAAAGGACGTGCGTTCGGCCACCCCGAGGGATTCTTTGTTGTATAATTTAAGATTATGTTTTAAAAAGTCCTTACGGAGAGATGCCCGAGAGGCCGAAGGGGCACGATTGGAAATCGTGTATTCCGCTAATAACGGGATCGAGGGTTCGACTCCCTCTCTCTCCGCCATTCCGTTAGTCATGAGTTCGGAGCTGGGAGTCGGAGTGTATATCAGGTAAGAGCCAATGGAAAGATGCACCGAACTCCGAACGTGATAACTCCTGATTGTATTTGATCTTGTTGATAGCCGGGTCCTGCGCAACAAATGGTTACAAACCCCGTCAGGTCCGGAAGGAAGCAGCGGTAGTATCCCTCTTTGTGTGCCGCAGGGGTGCCTGGCTATCGACAAGTTATTATCCGAATCAATAGGCAGTAAAGCAGAAATCGTCAGACCTGCATTCCGCAATCCTGCCTGCCGGCAGGCAGGCGAAATCTCCGCATTCCGAATTCATAAAGCATGTCCTATTTGGTTTTAGCCAGAAAGAAGAGACCCCAGATCTTTGAGGACGTGATCGGACAACGTCCCATTACCCGGACACTTCAGAACGCCATCTCACAGAACAGGGTGGCTCATGCCTTTTTGTTCACAGGGCCGAGAGGAGTGGGTAAAACCTCCACTGCCCGGATCCTGGCCAAGGCCCTGAACTGCGAGAAAGGTCCTCAGACTGAATCCCGTGTAATCAATGTTCCGTCATGCAAAGAGATCTCGGATGGAAACTCGATCGATGTGATCGAGATTGACGGGGCCTCCAACCGGGGGATTGACGAGGTCCGAGAACTGAAGGAGAACGTCCGATACACTCCTGCCAAGAGCCGGTATAAAATTTTTATCATCGATGAAGTTCACATGCTGACGCTCCCTGCCTTTAACGCCTTGCTAAAGACACTGGAAGAGCCCCCTCCCCATATCGTCTTTATCTTTGCAACCACGGAGCCCCATAAAATTCCGGCCACAATCCTTTCCCGGTGTCAGCGGTACGATTTCAAAAGAATTGCCCTGGTCGAGATCGTACAGCACCTGAGACAAATCGTTGACGACGAGAAGATCGAAATCAGCCAGCGAGGACTCTCCCTCATTGCCCGCGAATCCGAGGGAAGCATGAGGGACGCCCAGAGCCTTCTCGATCGCCTGATCTCTTATGGAGGGGACAAGATCCGGGACGAGGAGATCACGGGAGTGTTGGGCCTGATCGACCAGAAAATGCTCTCAGACACGATTGAAGCCATTGCCGGGCGTGATGCGGGCCGATGTCTTGAGATCGTCGAACAGATCTATCAGTTTGGTCATGATATTCAGCACTTCTGCCACGAACTCCTCCAGTATCTCCGCAATCTCATCCTCCTGAAGGTGAGTTCCCATGCAGAACCCTTTCTGGAATTACCCGGAGAGGAAATCGACACCTTGAAGAAACAGGCTGAGAAGTTTCGGTTTGACCAATTGAACCAGCTCTTCGGCCTTCTCCTGAAAGGGGAGGAAGGGGTTGCCCAATCGACCTTTCCACGGACCATGCTGGAGATGACCCTCATCCGGATGGCCATGCTCCAATCCGTCCTTCCCATCGATGAGATCATTAAAAAACTGGAAGATCTGGGAAAGACCCTTCCCTCCGGAAGGAAGGAACCTGCGGCGCCGCCTCCCTTAGAAAGGATGGCCAGGCCAAACGTTGAACAGAAAGAGAAGGGAGAGCAGAGAGCATTCAGGTCGTGAAGGAAGACGCACCTTCCCTAAGAAAGACGGCAGTGCCGAAGGTTGAACCAAAGGGAGAAGGAAGGGGGAGAAGATATTCAGACTGTGAAGGAAGAGATTCCTCCCCCTGAACCGGAGAAAAGGGAATTACAGGGAAAGGAAGCCCCTGATGAGGGCGAGCAAGCGGGAAAGGAAGAGATCTGGAGAGGGCTGATCGATTTTGTCCGGGCCAGAAAGCCTTCGCTCGGATCATTACTGGTCCTTGGAGGGCTGATTCAGATGAGCAGTGACAAGATCGAGATCGGTTTCGAAAAGGATTCTTTTCACTACGAAACGATGATCGAGAGAGAGAATCGAAGCCAACTCGAGCAACTTTGCCGTGATTTTCTTCAAAAGAGAGGTAAAGGTCCTCATCTCTTCCTTTCGAAGGGGAGGGGGGGCCGAGGGCAAGGATGAACTCCAGAAAGAAGGAGACTGTTGCCCCGGAAGAGAAAGGGGTACCGGGGAAAGAGATCAAGGAAAACCCTCTCATTCAGGAAGCCCTCCGTATCTTCGATGGACGAATTGTTAAAAGCTGAAAGGAGAGAACGATGTCGAGAGGTTTGGGAAACATGCTGAAGAAGGCCCAGGAGATGCATTCGAAGATCTCTCAACTCCAGGAAGCGATGGCAGAAAAGAGAGTCGAAACCAGTTCCGGAGGAGGGATGGTGAGTGTCGTGATGAGTGGCAAACAGGAGATTCTCTCGATCCGGATCGATCCTGAGGTGATCAGCAAGGAAGACGTGGAGATGCTGCAGGATCTGATCCGGGCGGCAGTGAATGAAGCCATCCGGAAATCCCAGGAGATGGTGACCGAGGAGATGAAGAAGATCACCGGTGGATTGAGCATCCCGGGTCTGTTCTGAGGAAGACGATGAAAACGACGCCGCATGCGAAGCCCATTGATCATTTGATTGAGGCCCTGGCCAGGTTTCCGGGGATTGGCAGGAAAACGGCCTCCCGCCTCGCCTTTCATATCCTGAGGAGCAGTCTCACAGAGGCTCAGGAACTGGCGCAGGCGATCGTGGATGTGAAGGAAAAGATTCACCTCTGCTCCCTCTGTTTCAACCTGACCGACGAGGATCCCTGCTGGGTCTGCCGGGACGATCATCGGAACAAGGAGGTCCTCTGTGTCGTGGAGGGTCCGAATGACCTCATCGCCATTGAAAGCACCGTGGAATTCAAGGGAAGGTACCATGTGCTGCATGGAACGCTTTCTCCATTAGATGGGGTCGGACCTGAGGAAATCAAGGTGAAGGAATTGATGGATCGGCTGAAACAAGAGCAGGTTTCAGAGGTGATCCTGGCCACCAATCCTACGGTCGAAGGAGGGGCGACAGCCCTTTACCTCACGGATCTCATCAAGTCTCTCGGAATAAAGGTGACCCGGATCGCCTATGGGATTCCGATGGGTGGAGAGATCGAGTATGCAGACGCAATGACCCTTTCAAAGGCCCTGGAAGGCCGGAGGGAAATTTGAAGGTGGAGACGTGGTTTTTTCATGCTTGTGACACAGTCTCCAGCGGGGCGAGGAAGCGTTAGTAACTCCTGCCATGGTTGGTCTTAAGCATCTTAAATCATTCGTTTTTCAGTTTGAACAATAAAAATTTTTGGCAATATTGACAGGTTTTTAAATAAATGTTAACGTTAACGCCGTTTAAATCTTGTGATAATTTATCCAACATATTATATAACCATTGAGGTGAATTAGATGATTGAGATTCGGTTTCATGGAAGAGGCGGTCAAGGTGCAGTAACTTCAGCAGAAATGTTGGCGCTGGCAGCCATTGGAGAGGGAAAATACGCCCAGGCCTTTCCCAGTTTTGGCCCTGAAAGGCGAGGGGCTCCTGTGGTAGCTTACTGCCGGATCGACGATCAACCGATCAGGATCAGGGCAAATATCTCTGAGCCTGATTTAGTGGTTGTCCTGGATGCTTCCCTGCTCAAAATCGTCAATGTTGCCGCAGGATTGAAACCCAATGGGATTTTGATCACCAATACGAAAGAGGCTCCCGCGAAGGTGAAAGAGGATCTGAAACTGAAGAACAGATTGGCTGCAGTAGATGCGACCAAGATTGCCATGGAGGTACTGGGTCTCCCCATCACCAATACGACCATGCTGGGGTCTCTCATCAAGGCCTGGGAAATCGTCAAGAAGGACTCCTTTCTTCATCCCCTCCAGGAGCGTTTCGGACGAATCGCCGCAAAAAATATTGCTGCTTTCGAACGGGCCTACCAGGATACCATCCTCATTCAGTAGCAAATTTATTCAATCAAGAGGTGAAGGCATGACAAAACCTGAATCAGAATGGACATGGAAGGAAATGACCAGTGGGCAATGTTGTCTTGGAACCCGGCAATGCCAGTCAGTATCGAACCGGTGATTGGAAGACCAACATGCCCGTTCTCACCAAGGAACGATGCATCCATTGTGGTCTCTGCTATATCTTCTGTCCGGATATGGCCTATTCCCTCAATGAGGAGGGCTATTTCATCTCGGACCTGTTTTATTGCAAAGGTTGCGGGATCTGCGCAAAGGAATGTCCCACCGGAGCAATCACCATGATAGAGGAGGAGAAATAATGGGAAAACGCGTTGGAATGGAGGTATCAATTGCCGCCGCCGAGGCGGTCAGACAGGCCAATGTCGATGTCGTCTCAGCCTATCCCATTACCCCGCAGACACATATCGTCGAACACCTTTCCGACTTAGTGGCGAACGGAGAACTGGATGCCGAATTCTTTTGCGTGGAATCGGAGCACTCCGCATTGAGCGTCTGTGTCGGGAGCCAGGCCACGGGGGCAAGGTCTTTTACCTGCACCAGTTCCCAGGGATTGGCCCTGATGAGCGAGATCACTTATATCGCGTCCGGCCTGAGGCTGCCCATTGTCATGATTCTTGCAAACCGCACCCTTTCCTCCCCCCTCAGCATCTGGAACGATCACAGCGATGTCATGTCTATCCGGGACTGCGGATGGATCCAGGTCTTCACCGAGAACGGCCAGGAAGTCTATGATCACGTCTTTATTGCCTACCGGCTGGCCGAAGACCGCAAGGTGCTTCTCCCGGTGATTATCAATATGGATGGATTCACCTTAAGCCACGTGATCGAGCCGATCGAATTCATCGAACAGGAGAAGGTCGATCAGTTCCTGCCCCCCTATCAACCCCTCCACCGACTCCATCCGGATAAGCCCGTGACCATGGGAGCCTTTGCCCTGCCGAGCATCTTTGCCGAAGCGAAGAAGGCCCAGGAGGTTGTCCTCCTGTCCTCGATGTCTAAGATCCTGGAGACATGGAAAGCCTTTGGAGACATGACCGGCCGCTACTATAAGCCCGTCGAGACCTACCGGGCCGAGGACGCGGAAACCCTTCTGGTGACCATGGGGAGCATCGGCGAGACGGCCTCTGTGGCGGTTGATCAGATGAGAGAGGAGGGGAGATCGGTTGGATTGGTCAAGCTCCGCCTGTGGCGGCCCTTTCCTTTTGACGACTTTAAGAAGGCGACCCTCCATGCCAAGCAGCTGGTCGTCATTGACCGGGCCATCTCTATCGGAGGGCCGGGAGGCCCTGTCGCCTCAGAAGTGAAGGCCGCTATCTACGGACATGACAATCGGCCGGATGTGTATAATTTTGTCGCAGGGATTTCAGGCAGGGATGTGTCGCCATCCGATTTCATCAAGATGGTGGATAAGGCCGAGATCGAAATTGAAGAAGGCAAAAAAGACGGCTACGAAATTTACGGGGTGCGAGAATGAGTGGAATGACAGAGAAATTAAACGTCTTTGCTGTTCGGACATTGACCCAAAAGGAGTATTTTGCACCGGGCCACCGGTCCTGCCAGGGATGCGCGGAGGCACTGGCCGTGAGGCTGGTCGCCAAGGCCCTGGGCCGAAACGTCATCGTTTGTTCGGCCACGGGCTGCATGGAGATCGTTTCTTCTCCGCTGCCCTTTACCTCATGGAGGGTTCCCTGGTTTCATGTGGCCTTTGAAAATGCCGCGGCCGTGGCCTCGGGCGTCGAGGCCGGATTAAAGGCCCTCATGAGAAAAGGAAGGATTCCCTCGAAGAAGATCGTGACCGTAGGGATGGCAGGAGACGGAGGGACGGCGGATATCGGGATGCAGGCCCTCTCCGGAGCCCTGGAACGGGGCCATGACATGATTTATATCTGCACCGACAATGAAGCCTATATGAATACGGGGATCCAGCGTTCCTCTTCCACGCCCTTCGGGGCATCGACCACCACCTCTCCTTCAGGAAAGTTGAAGGCGGGGCAGATGACCTGGAAGAAGAATATGCCGGCCATTGCCGCTGCCCATAACATTCCTTATGTGGCGACGGCCTGTCCCAGTTATCCCATTGACCTCATTCAGAAGGTCAAGAAGGCGGCCGAGATCGAGGGCGCGGCCTATCTTCATATCCTGTCTGTCTGTCCCACGGGCTGGCGGTCTGCGCCCGAGCTGTCGATCAAGCTGGGACGGCTCGCTGCTGAAACAGGCGTTTTCCCCCTCTACGAGGTGGAGCATGGCAACTATAAACTCAATATCGATTTTCCCCAGTTGAGGCCCCTCAAGGAATATACAAAACTTCAGGGACGGTTCCGGCACCTCACGGACGAAAAGCTCCAGGAGATTGAAAAGCGTATTCATCGAGAATACGAACAATTGAGAGAGAAGGCGAAAAAAGGAGTTTAGGATGAATCTATCAGAGATTGATGCCATCGTCGAGCGATATGAAGGAAAAGAGTCAGCCATCCTGGCCATCCTTCAGGATGTCCAGGCCAAGGAAAAGTACCTCCCGAGAGAGGCGCTTGAACATTTAGGGCAGAGGCTGCACATTCCTTTGAACAAGATCTATCGGATTGCCACCTTTTACCGGGCCTTCAGCCTGACGCCCCGAGGACGCCATGAAATTCATGTCTGCCTCGGGACCGCCTGCCATGTCCGGGGAGCACAGCGGCTTGCGGATCAGATCACCATGGAACTGGGGATCAAGCCCGGAGAGACGACCAAGGATCGAAACTTTACCCTGGAAACAGTGAACTGCTTAGGGGTATGCGCCTCAGGGCCTATTATGGCGATTGACGGTGAGTATTTTGGCAGCATGAGTCCGATCAAGGTTGAGGGGGTGCTCAAGAAATTCAAGCCAGGGCAATCGGATGAAAAGGAGGCTTCGAATGGAAAGAATTAGTTCCCCTCAAGCACTGGAACAGGTTCGAAATGAGATCGTCAAGAAGAGGGATCCTGATCAGCCCTGCATCACCGTTTGCACAGGCACGGGCTGTCATGCTTCGGGATGTCATCAGGTGGTGGACGCTTTTAAGAAGGTTCTCTCCGATCATCCGGAGGGCGGCCGGGTCAACCTGCGGATGACCGGCTGCCACGGGTTCTGTGAGAAAGGCCCCCTGGTCGTCCTTCACCCCAAGAAGATCCTCTATCAAAAAGTCAAACCCGAGAATTGCCGGGAGATCTTTGAGGAGACGATTCTGAAGGGAAAGATCCTGGAATCCCTTCTCTATGTCCATCCTGCCACGGGTGAGAAGATCACCCACGAAGATGAGGTCCCTTTTTACAAGAAGCAGATGCGGATCATCTTCGGGAACAATGGCAGCATCGATCCGAGCTCCATTGAAGACTATATCGCCGTGGGAGGATACCGGGCCCTGCCCAAAGCCCTGCTCACCATGAAGCCTGAGGCCATCATCAAGGAGGTGAAGGAAGCCAATCTCCGGGGCCGTGGAGGCGGAGGGTTTCCTACGGGGGTGAAATGGGAGTCGTGCCGAAAAGCCCATGGAGACATAAAGTATGTCATCTGCAACGCTGACGAAGGAGACCCGGGGGCCTACATGGATCGAAGCCTACTGGAGGGAAATCCTCACAGCGTCCTGGAAGGCATGATCATCGGCGCTTACGCGATTGGAGTTCATGAGGGTTATGTCTACGTAAGGAACGAGTATCCGCTGGCAGTCATCAATATTGGGATTGCGATCCAGCAGGCGAGGGAGAAGGGGCTTCTTGGGAAGAACATCCTCGGGTCCGGATTCGATTTTGACGTCAAGATCAGCCGGGGAGGCGGGGCCTTTGTCTGCGGGGAATCGTCGGCGCTCGTTGCCTCCGTCGCCGGAGACGTGGGAGAACCCAGAGCCAAGCATATTCACCTCGTGGAGAGCGGCCTTTGGGACCGGCCCACCAATCTGAACAACGTGGAAACCTGGGCCAATGTTCCCGTCATCATTCTCAACGGGGCGAAGTGGTATGCCGGGATCGGCACCGAGAACAGCAAAGGGACAAAGATCTTTTCTCTCGTCGGCAAGGTCAACAACACCGGGCTCGTGGAAGTGCCCATGGGGATCACCCTTCGAGAGATCGTTCATGAGATCGGAGGCGGGATTCCGGGAGGGAAGAAATTTAAGGCCGTTCAGACCGGCGGGCCATCGGGCGGCTGTATTCCCGAATCCCTGATTGATCTGCCCGTCGATTTTGACCGGCTGACCGAGGCGGGGTCCATGATGGGGTCCGGAGGGATGATCGTCATGGATGAATCGACCTGCATGGTCGATGTGGCCAAATACTTCATGAATTTTTTGAAGGATGAGTCCTGCGGAAAATGCACCTCCTGCCGGGAGGGGACGAAGCGCATGCACGAAATCCTGACCGACATCTCCGATGGACGGGGAACGATCGATCAGATCGCATTGCTGGAAGAACTCGGCTGGGCCACGTCGGAGGCCTCTCTCTGTCAGTTGGGAGGGACCGCTTCCAATCCTGTTCTTTCCACCCTCCGTTACTTCAAAAACGAGTATGAAGAGCATATCCTGAACAAGCGATGTCCTGCGAAGGTCTGTCGCCCCCTGCTGAAGTACCGGGTGATTTCCGAAGTCGTGTAAGAGGTGCGGCGCCTGTGCCAAGGTCTGTCCTTCGGAAGCCATCAGCGGTCAACGAAAGACCAAAAAGGCGGAGGGCGTTCCTTTTAAGATTGACTCTGAGAAATGTATCAAGTGCGGGATGTGTTTCGAGAGCTGTAAATTCGACGCAATTGACGTTCAATAAGAGGAGCAGACTATGATTCCTTTTGTCATCGATGGCCAACCCGTCGAAGGAAAAGAAGGCAGTAATGTTCTGCAGGTGGCGCTGGATGCCGGTATTGAGATCCCAAACCTGTGCCACAATGAATCGGTGAAACCCTACGGCGCCTGCCGCCTATGCCTCGTAGAGATCGTGAGTCGCGGAAGGTCCCGAATGACGGCCTCCTGCACCTATCCTGTGCTACCCGGCATCGAGGTCCATACGAAAACGGAGAAGGTACTGCGGGCCCGGCGGATGATGATTGAACTCATCCTGGCCATGTGTCCCGGCGACAAGCGGATTCAGGAGATGGCGAAAGGGATGGGGGTCCAGGAGGTCCGGTTCAAGAAGGACGACAAAGACTGCATCCTCTGCGGGCTCTGCGCAAGGGTCTGTGACGAAGTGGTGGGAGCCCATGCCATCCAGTTTGCCTCCCGCGGCGACCGGAGAGAGATGATCCCTCCCTTTGCCGGAGAGGCCCTGGATTGCATCGCCTGCGGCGCCTGTGTCGTGGTTTGCCCGGTCGATGTGATTGGAATGGAAGAGAAAGGAGGATGAGCGGACGATCACCCGCTGGAACCGGACGCTCAAGATGAAGAAATGCAAGGTCTGCGGAAATTTCTTTGCCCCCTGGTTTCAGGTCGAGAAATTTAGAGAAAAGGCCAATCTCTCGAAAGACTTTTTCGATCTCTGCTATACCTGCCGAAGTTGAAATCCTCTCCTGATTGGATTATATTTGACGTGATATTCAAATTGGGAGGTGATGGGTATGACGCTGGTGAAGTGGGAGCCTTTCCGGGATCTGATCACCATGCAGGAACGCATGTCCCGTCTCTTTGATGAGACGCTTTCCCGCGTTTGGAAAGAGGAAGGCCTGCAGAGAGGCCTTTGGTCTCCTCCAGTCGATGTCGTGGACCGGGAGCATGAAGTGCTCCTCAAGATGGACTTGCCGGAGATGAGTCAGAGTGAAATTGATATCAAAGTTGAGGAAAATACGCTGACGATTAAAGGAGAAAGAAAGTTCATCAAAGAGACCCCTGAGGAAAATTACATCCAGATCGAGAGGCCCTACGGAGGATTTCACCGGCAATTCACCCTCCCGAAGCGAATTGATCAGGACAAGATTAAGGCCAGCTACAAGGACGGGGTTCTCTCTGTCGTCCTTCCGAAAACGGAGGAAGTCTACCCCAAACAGGTCTCAATCGAAGTGAAATGAGTTTTGTTGTTTTACCCAGTAAATGAAGGGGGTTCCACGCCGGAACCCTTTTTTATTTTGTGGAAACCGTCCTCCAGAGAAAAAAAGAGGTGGCAGGCACTTCGCCTGCCACCTCTTTTTTTACTCTTCAAGCAGTGATGGAGTTCCCTGGCCTACGGGATGACTTTAATCTCCACCCTTCTGTTCTTCGCGCGACCTTCTTTGGTATTATTGTCCGCGATCGGTTTTGAGCTTCCATAGCCCTTCGTGATCATCCGGTCACCCGGGATGTTATATTTATCCTGGATATATTTCTTGGCGCTCATGGCCCTCTTCTCGGAGGCTATTTGATTAGCCTGTTCTGAACCCGCGTTATCCGAGTGGCCACCGATTTCCACTTTGATTCTGGGGTTGTCTTTGAGAAGCATTCCATTTCTGTCCAGCGCCTTGGCAGCCGTCGGGCTGATATTGGTCTTGTTGGCATCGAAATAGAGGCTATCAAAAGTGATTGCTCCTGGTGCAGGCGCCGGTGTGGGTGCAGGTGTCGGACCCGGTGTCGGCGTGGTGTCGGCGCAGGTGTCGGCGTAGGTGTCGGCGCAGGTGTCGGCGTAGGTGTCGGCGTAGGTGTCGGACCCGGTGTCGGAGCAGGACCAGGCGGTGCCGGTTTAGGTGGCACCTGGCAAAGCTTAATTGCCTCTAAAGATTTCTCTCTGATAATCTTAACCCCGTTCTTGAAATGGCCAGATGGTTTATCCCCTGTACCGATAGATCTCCGACCTCTCATGATCCACAGGGCCAGATAGGCTTCTGCCGTCGCATATTGACAGGGCGCACATTGTTTCGCACCTGCAAGCGTTGCCTTCTGGAATGCATCCTTGGCCTCATTATAGGCCATCATCCCTTCTTTACTGATCCCACATCCTGAGAGAACCATGACTCCCAGGAGGAGTATCAACATCATCCATTTTCCTTTCATATTCATCTTTCACCCCCTTCCGTTTTTTCCGTGAAACTATTTCTTTTTGACTTCTGCGAGACCGGCCTGTCCAGCCGATATCGATCGGGTCGCAAATTCTTTGGCATGTTTGTAGTCGTTTTCGCTAAACTCTATCCTGGAAATCTCCAAAAACTTCTCGGCGCTGCAGTACTCATACGTAGCCTTCGTAGGTCCTCCTGCACTCTTCAGTTGCGCGAGCACGCTCTTCGGCATTCTTCATCTCCTTCTTGGCGGCGAAATAGTAACACCCCGAGAGAGAGAGAGAGAAGAAAACCAGAACCAGCAGTAACGACAAACCTCTCTTACTCATACATTCACCCCCTTCCAGTTTTTTTTATTAAAAAGCATTATTAATGTTTTCTAATCTTAATGTCTATTCTATATCTAATTTCAAAAGATTTGTCAACCTTTTTTCACATTAATAAACAAAATAATTTATATGAAAAGAAGATAGGGTTAATACTGTATTTCCTTTAAGAAAAATGTAGTTTCATGCTCACCCATTCGGGGAATTCCGCTTCTTGTTTCATCGAATGCCTTTCGAATCGCATGAAAGGTATTAGAAGCTTAAATGGGTTAGCTAAGAGGGTTGAGCCGCAAGGAGTTTCTCTACGCCTTGATCTTCTTTTAGCTGAGTCAGAAGTTCGCGGATGGTCTGTCCTAATACGGGGTGTACCAGGTGGGGATCAATTTCAGCCAGAGGAACGAGGACGAATTGGCGTTCGTGAAGGAGCGGGTGGGGGATGACGAGCTCTTCCGAGTGAATCTGTTCATCATCGTAGAAGAGAAGGTCAAGATCAATCGTTCGGGGACCCCATTGGAAGGTCTCCCGTCGGCCAAGGCGTGACTCTAATGCTTTGAGAGAGCGGAGGAGTTCGTAAGCCTCCAGTTCGGTCTCAAGCTTGATCACTCCATTGACGAACCAATCCTGAACTGTGTATCCAAGGGGCTGAGTTTTATAGAAGGAAGATTGGGCTAAGAGTCTGTGGCGGTCGATCTTCAGGATTTCCGAAATGGCTTTCCGGCACTGAAGGAGTTTATCCCCGACATTTGAACCCAACGCGATGTAGGTGATATGTTTCACGCGAAAGCGGGGGTCATCGTCTTCGGCGTTTCAACTTTTCCCTGAAATCTCATCCGATTTGTTTTCTTCCGCCTTTTTGGGAGTCACGTCGATCTCTTCTGCTTCCTTTGTTGACTTCTTGAAGTTTCGGATCCCTTTTCCCAGTCCCTCACCGATCTGCGGAAGTTTATTGGCGCCAAAAATGACGAGCACAATGACCAAGATGACGAGCAGCTCCGGCATGCCTATTCCAAACATCTCTTTTCTCCTTTGCGGTTAGTCAATTGATTTAATGGCATTTTACATGATTCCATTGAAAACACAGGAAAAATCTCTGCAAAGCGATCACTGTTTAACGCTTTGCGCACTGCCCTATGCGCCATGCCTTTTCACTCTGGCGGAAGTGCATGGGAATCGAACCCACCACGGACATCGTCTGCCCGCCACTGGATTTGAAGTCCAGGAGGCCCACCAGGACCTGACCACTTCCATTTAAAAGGCTAATCGATAGACCCTTTAAAGTCAAGAAGTTCGTGGGACGGGTGCTTATGGGTGTCAGCGAAAGACACCCCGCCCCTGCTCCAGAGGCGGAATGCCGTGATGGGCGCAACATGGACCCGGAGAAAATCGAAGCCGGAAGTTTCCCCGCTGCCCCTTAAACAAAGGGGATGAAATAGAGCCACCGACCCAGCCCGGGGTCAGGGAAGAGGGCCGAATACTAAAGATGTTATTCGTTTCGTCTAACTCCAAGAGCATATCGTATGGGTCCGCCCTCATTTAGTGGAGAAATCCGGAAACTCAAAAAGGACCGGGGTACAGGTTCCTCTGGTGATCGCAAGGAGATAACCGTTAAAGGTCCTGCCGATTTGAACGCCATGCCGCTCGATGAACTCTTGACTGAGAAAGGAAGACTGACTGATTTCCAGTAGAAATTCCCTGTCCGCCACCTGAGCAAAGGATTCCTTAACTTCCTGGTTTGGAATGAATCTGAATTTAACCTCCCAACTTTCTTTCCCTTGCTTGTATGGATCGACTGTTTTTCGCAGGGAGGTGATCTCTGCCCGTCCTTTATAACGATGATACTCGCAGGGACCCCCGGCCCGGGGCGCTTCTTCTTTTTCATCTTCGGCACGGGGAGAAGATATTTCTATCATGGCGAAAAGAAAAGGGATGATGAGGAGCAGGAGATAGGGTTTCATCGTTTGAACTTTTCAATAAAAAACTCCATTCCAGTTAGGAAATGGAGTTTCAAAGGATTCATGAACTGCTATCATGGCTTCCTCCCGGATTCGCCAGATGTTTTTCCGCAGGCCCCCATTGTCGAACCCGAGTATATCAGGTTGGGGAGAAGAGGTCAATAAAAATATTGGTTTTCAGGTAAGCCTCAGTTACAGTCGGAAATCCTGTTCGCAGGGGCGGGGTGGTCTCTCCGGAGAAAACTTGGGGCGGCACCTTTGAGCAATGAGCAGAAGGGCGGATACCCTTAACGTCGTCCCATCAGCACTGCCTGCTGATTATCCTCCCTCTGATGATCCGCATTCCAAGGTTTCGGAGGGGAGACTACCCCGACCCAATCGCACCCGAGACTGAGGGGTTTCGTTTTCAGAGCCCCATCTCTTTTTCTTCCTCCGTGATCGATTCGTCAAGTATTCTAATAGCTTCATCGATCTCCTCTCTCTGGATGATGAGCGGAGGAGCAAACTCAAGGGCATGCCCCATGGTTTTGATGATCAGCCCCTTGGTCTTGGAACGTTGGATGATATTGTTCATCCGGTTCGCGGGGAAGAGGGCCCTCGTCTTCTTGTCCGACGTGAGGTCAACGGCCGTCCACAGTCCTGTGCCTCTGACTTCTCCAACGATGGGGTGGTGTTCGAGGGTTCTGAGCTTTTCCAAAAAGTGGAGGCCCATCTGCCGTGAATTTTCGATCAGCTTCTCATCCTTCAGGATCTCAATATTCTTAAGGGCCGCGGCACACGATACCGGATGATTCCCGTAGGTGTGAAGATGTTGAAAGATTTCGATGGGCTCCCACACCCGGTCCGTGCATCCCAGGGCTCCGAGGGGGATATAACCGGATGAAATCCCCTTGGCCATGGTCAGGATATCGGGCTCAATACCGAAGTGTTCGATGCCAAACCATTTTCCGGTTCTTCCAAAGCCACAGATCACCTCGTCGATGATCAGGAGAATTCCATATTTGTCGCAGATATTCCGGACGATTTTCCAATACTCTTCCGGAGGGGCATAGGCTCCGAATCCCTGCTGAATGGGTTCCCCAATGAAGGCGGAGACCTGTTCAGGGTCTTCGAACTCGATGATCTTTTCGATATCCCTTGCACAGGCAAGGCTGCAACCCGGATAGGTCAAATGGACCGGGCACCGGTAGCAGTAAGGGGAGTCGACAAAGATCGTCCCCGGGGCCAGGGGTTCCATGATCTGCCGCATGGGGAGCACGGTGCCCAAGGCTCTCAAGGCTCCACCCGTGACACCATGATAGGCTCCTCTCCGGGAAATGATTTTGAAGCGGTTCTTCTCTCCCCGGAAATAGTGATAATGCCTGGCCAACTTCATCGCTGCTTCCACTGCTTCCGATCCGTCGCAGAAGAAGGAGAAACGATTGATTTTTCCGGGGGCAATTCCAGCCAGGACCTCAGCCAGCCTGATGGCGGGCTCATTTGCGAATTGCATGGGGGTAAAATAAGAGAGTTCGCAGATCTGATCATAGACAGCCTGAGCAATCTCTGTTCGGCCGTAACCCACATGAACGGGACGGGTCATGCCGGCGACAAGATCAAGGTAACGCTTGCCGTCCTGATCATAGACCCAGATCCCTTTCCCTCGGGTGATGACGGTGATCCCTTTTTCGAGTTGCTCCTTTGGAGTCCTCTGTAAGATAAGGTGGGAGTGATTGTCCATTCTCAATTTGTTGTCCATCGCCAGGCTCCTTTGATCGTAATGATGGGAGTTGATTTTTCAGAAAGATATCCGGGAAGATCGGGTTTTGTCAATTCGTAAAATTTTTCCTTTTGACCATTTAGGTCGATTGGATAGGGTGTCCTACAACGATCGACACCCCGGGTTTGCTTCTGCAATTCCGATGAAAGAGAGTTGCCTTCCCGTCTGGCCTTCTCCCCGGTAAGAAAAGAAAAGATCAGGGTGGCAACGGGTGCAGAGATTGATCCAGAAGATTTGATCTTCACGGATGCCTTCCATCTCCATCTGGGCCATGTTGATTCCGGGGAGGTCAACCATCCATTTTCCTGCGCCTTTCGATCGTGAAAACGATTTCCACTCTTGAAGAAATACCTTCTCATCGATTTCATAGCAGCAGGGGCCGATGGACGGACCGACAGCGACCCAGAGGTCTCCGGGCGAGCAACCCAATTCGGTTTTCATCTTTCTTAGGACCTTCCTCGTGATCTGGTAAGCTGTTCCCTGCCTTCCCGCATGAACCCCTGCGATCACCTTCTTTGACGTGATCGACGATGAGGATGGGAAGACAATCTGCGGTTTTAATGCCAAGGAATCTGTTGGGAGAATGGGTGATCATGGCATCATATTCCAAACCGGCAGGAAGGTGATCATCGGGTTCTCTCAAGACAAGAATTCTGTCCTGATGAACTTGATGAAGGAGAATGAGCTGGCGGGGGTCGAAGCCGAAGGAGGATGCAGCCAGGCTCTTTGTTTCTGGAGACATGATCCTCTGAATCACCGCTGTCTTTTCCAAGATTGAGCGACTCGAAAGGAGAAGGGCTTGTTCCTCCCATGCGCGTCAGGAAGGCGTGCCGGACCCATCCGAGACGGGCTATTTCAGGAATCTCAAAATAGGGAATTTCGTTCGTTCTTCTCAGGTCAGATCGATGGAGACTCTTCATGGCATTAATCTCTGTGACCGCAACCACTCCAGCACTTCGCTGATATCCTGCGGAATCGGTGAAATGAATTCGACTCTCTTTCCCAGTCCGGGGGTGAATGAAACCGAGTCGATGGGCATGAAGGGCCTGACGATTCAGCCTCCGAGAACACCCTTTTAAGACAGAGTCCTGAAACCCTCCTTTCCTGCCATAGAGAGGGTCACCCAAGAGAGGATAGCCCATGGCGGAGAGGTGGACACGGATCTGGTGGGTTCGCCCTGTCTTCGGAAAGATCTCAAGGAGGGTTAAGCCATTGAACCTTTCGACCACCTTCCATTGGGTCACCGCCGGCCTGCCCCTTCGCGTTCGAGTGGACATCCGTTTCCTCTCGCTTGGATGTCTTCCGATGGCGAGATCGATCGATCCCTCGTTCTGACTGAAATGACCCCGCGCAATGGCGAGATAGACCTTTTCTACGGAGCGGTTTTTGAACTGTTTGGCCAGGTGATGATAGGCCTCGTCATCTTTTGCAACGACCATCACGCCCGAGGTCTCCTTGTCCAAGCGGTGGACGATTCCCGGTCTCAATACACCATTAATCCCGGCCAGGTCCGTGCAGTGATGGATCAAGGCGTTGACGAGGGTCCCCGAAGGATTTCCCGGAGCAGGATGAACGACCATTCCCGGAGGCTTATCGACGACAATGATCGAAGGATCTTCATAGAGAACGGTGAGGGGAAGAGGTTCAGGTTCTAAAGCGAGAGGTCTGGGAGCGGGAAGGGTTCCGGAGACCTGGTCCCCGGTCTTCAAAAGGGCGCTGGGTTTGGTCGGGCTTCCGCTGAGGAGAATCACTTTTTCTTCGATCCATTTTTTCGCCTGGGATCGGGAGAGATTCAGCTCTGTTCCTGCGAGGAACTGGTCGAGGCGCTTTCCCTGATCCTTCTCTGAAATGGAGAGAGAAAAGGATCTTCCCCCTTCTGTTTCTTCGAAAAAATTCTTCGCCCTTCTCCTTTCCCCCCGTGGAGGGGAGGAAGGGGACGAGAGATCACTTGAATTTGGAACTTGGGAATTTAAGCGGCCATTTGTCGTTAGGGTTTGGTTGGAGTCAGGGCCTCTTGAATTCCAATCGCAATGAGAGGGATTTCTTCATCAAAGATCGTTCTTAGGTCCAGGATCAGCTCCTCTTTGCTGATCCGGGAGATGACAGGAGGGTTCCCTTTTCTAAGGTTTCTTTCAAGATCGTTCACGGAGAAGGAAAGAGGTCTGATGGCGATCACCAGGGTGGGAAGTTCCTGAAGGGGAAGGGAACCCCCTCCCACCTGGGAGACATCTTCTTTCAGAGTAGCCTCGATTCCGCTGATCCCGGCCAATCGCTTCAGTAATCGCTTCCCCCTCCGTTTCAGTCGATCCCGGTCGAACGTCAGCATCTGAAGTGTCGGGATCTCTTCCATCGCCTTCTTCTCATCGAGATAGAGAAGAAGGGTCGATTCCAGAGCGGCCAGGGTGAGTTTGTCGATGCGGAGGGCCCGTGTCAAGGGATTGGCCTTGACGAGATCGAGAACCTCTTTCTTCCCCAGGATGATCCCGGCCTGAGGACCTCCAAGGAGTTTGTCGCCGCTGAAGGTAACGACATCGACTCCGGTCTTCATCACCTCCTGGACCGTAGGTTCTTTCAGGAGCCCGTATCTCGTGAGATCGACCAGGCAGCCGCTTCCAAGGTCCTCCATCACAGGAAGGTGATGCTGCTTCCCCAATTGAACCAGCTCCGGAAGAGCGACGTCCGAGGTAAACCCCACGACCCTGAAATTGCTGGTGTGAACCTTCAGGAGCAGAGCGGTCTGGGGTCCGATCGCCTCTTGATAATCGTCCAGATGGGTCCGGTTCGTCGTTCCAACCTCCCTGAGCAGGGCATCGCTCCGCTTCATCACATCCGGGATCCGAAAGGCTCCCCCGATTTCGACCAACTCTCCCCTCGAGACGACCACCTCTTTTCCCTCTGCGAGGGTGTTCAGAACGAGCAGGACAGCGCCTGCATTGTTATTCACCACCATGGCGGACTCTGCTCCGGAGAGGCGGCAGAGGATCTCTTCCACATGGTCGTAACGGCTGCCCCGTTCGCCCCGGTCGAGGTCATATTCGAGATTCGAATAGGCCTTGGAAACGTCGATCAGATGTTGAATGGCAGAGGGATGGAGAGGAGATCTTCCGAGATTGGTGTGGATGACGACACCGGTCGCATTGATGACGCGCCGAAGACGTGGCCGGGTTTGCCGCTCAAGCTCTCCCTTGAAGAGGGGGTAGAGACGATCAAAGGAGAAGAAGGATTCGTCGACCTCCGAGGGCCCTTCCTCACGGAGAAGTTTCTCCCGCAGCTCTTTCAGGCAGCTCCGGATGGCTTCGACCACCACGTTTCGGGGATAGGTCTTGATGAGATCAGAGATCTCCGGACGGGAGAGGATCTCATCGACACTGGGGATCTTGCGAAGCACCTCTTGACGGGGAGATGGAGACATTGGGCTTCCTCCTCATGAGGAGTGTCTTGAGAATCTTAAAAAGGTTCATCCGATAAAACCGTGTGGGCCACTCCAGCTCTCTCTTTTCGCAGACCGTTGACATGCTGTAACGGTAAAGGGAAGAGGAACCTTTCAAGTCAACCCTTAAGGCCTGCTCCCTCTCTTTCGGGTCGGGAAGGGCCATGATCCGGTCGATCTCCTTCATCATCTGAACGGCCTGTCTCAATCCGCTTCTCGATCGATTCTGCGGTCTTCGGGGTCGATCAGTCCAAACTCGGCCTTGAGGCGATTGAGCCTCTTTCCCGCCTCATAGGTGCTGTAGACGATGGCGTCCCGATCCATCCACTCCGTTTCGTAGTTGAGGATATACTTCCAGCTGGGAGAAAGCAAGGCCTGGCGGTGCTCTTCGACCGTCCGGTAGAGAAGACGGTATCCATATTTCTCCGGCTCTTCGAAGACCGAACTCCCGGGGTCCAGAAAAGGAGCCAGAGGAGAGATGAAAGGGATCAGCTTGTCGTAGGGTTGGAATTTTTCCAAGAGGACGCGGCAGTAATCGACCGTCTCCATGACGGAGGCGTAGGTCTGCTTCGGAAGGCCGGTCATGAAGAAAAGATCGATCCGTTTGCAGCCGAGATCAATGGCATCGGCAATCATCTTCTCCATGGCCTGATTGTCGTAGGGTCTGCCGAAGGTCCTTCGGATCTCCTCGTCATGAGATTCGGGCGAGATCTCGATGTTGAAGTTGAGGACCGATTCGGCAATCTTTTCCAGAAGCGGCCTGGAGGGAGGGACAAAGAATTCGAAGGCGATATGATTCTTAATCCGTTTCTTCTTCAGCTCCTGCAGAAAGGTGAGGCCGTACTCCTTCCCGGGCTGAAAGATATCTCCGATGATCATGACGGGCGCATGGAGATGATCGGAGATGTTGAAGATATCCTGGGCCAGAAGCTTCGGGTCCCGGTAGGCCGGCCTTTTCCGGTTGGCCATGGACCGGAAGGTCTTTGCCGAGCCCCCGCACGTCTTACAGTGGTAGGAGCAGCCCCGGCAGGTAAAGACAGCGGTCACGGGGTAACTGTACCAGTCGATAAAGGGCTGATAGCCCGGTCGGGTCCACATACCGGACGACCTTCTTCATGATATGACGGTAGTCGATGGTGATATCATCCAGGGTGTCAGGAACGTACGTCAACGGGTTGACCTGGATTTCGTTCTTTTCGTCCCTCCAGGTGAGATTCGGAATGGTTTTGAAATCGACGGTTCTCCCTTCAGGGTCTGGAGGAGCTGGAGAACGGGTTTTTCGGTAGAGTCTCCCCGGACCACAAAGTCGATAAAGGGATACTCCCGGAGAATCTCTTCATGGTAATAAGTTGCCGAGAGCCCTCCCAGGAGGACCGGGGTCTCCGGATGAACCCGTTTAATGATCTCGGCGATGGCGAGCGTTCCCTGGACATGGGCCATCCAGTGAAGATCGAGTCCGAAGGCAACGGGGTTTTGCCTTCGGATGAATTTTTCGACATCGAATCCTTCGTCCTTGAGCATCTTCAGGGCAATGTTGACGATTCTTACCCTGAGGCCGTGGCGCTCCAGGTATTCCGAGAGGCTGGCAAATCCGATGGGATACATCTCAAAGACAGGAGTCGAAGGGACCACGTCGCTGATCGGGCCGTGGATTCCGATTCGCTTCCTGAAGTCGTAAATGGTCGGAGGATGAAGGAGGATGAGGTCAAGGGTTGCCATCTTCAATGTTTGGGTGGAGAGGATTTGTCTGACTCTGAGGGAAATGTCTTATTAAAATCGTCGATCAACTTTGATATTTCGGGTTGCTCTTTGAAGCCGTTCATTGAGAGGAACGATAAAATTGGAGAACTCATTCTTTCCCTGGAGCTGTTTGAGCGATCGTTCGATGTCACCGATGAGCTTTTGATATTGCTCCTTTTCAGCGGGAGACGTTTCTTTGGCGTTTAATCGGAGTTTCAGGTTCGCAAGATTGTTTTCAAAAGATCGCTTGGTCGAGACATTGTAGAAGCCGGTATCACTACTCAAGAAAGCGAGGGCGAATCGGCCTGCATACATCCCCTTCGGGGGAGTGTGAAGGATGACGGTATCCTTGACGATCGGGGGATAGGTGAGGCTTACCCCTGTATGGCTTCCTACGATGATATGAATACCGGGCACAGTCTGGGCCATCTCCGAATCCTTGGGATAACTGAGATGGCTTAACAGGATGATCACGTCCGTATTCGGTTTGAGTTCTTTAACGATGCGCTGGGCCGTTTCAACCGGGCTCTGAATCTTCATCCCCTTCAGTCTCGGATCCTGCGGGCCCGAAAAGGTGTCAGGGGAGATCAGGCCGAAGATCCCGACACGGAGGCCGTTGACTTCCTTGATGATGTGGGGCTGAAAGACCGGTTTTCCCGATTCCCCGTCAACGAGATTGGAGCAAAGGAAAGGGAAGTTGGCCTTCTTCGAGAGACTGATCAAAAATTCCTTTCCGAGAGTTAAATCGTCGTCCCCGATCCCCATCGCGTTATAACCCATCAGGTTGAGGGCCTCGACCATAAGAGTCGCTTTCGCGGTCACCATCTTCAGCTCATTCTCTTGAACAGGCTGCGCGTACTTCTTAAAGAAAAGATCCCCGGCATCAAGAAGAAGGACCTCCTTTGCGTTCTCCCGAACCGCTTTTATCCAACCACTCCGTCTGGCAAGACCACCGATCTTGCTCGACTGCCCTCAGGTGGGGCAGGGCTCGATCTCGCCGTTAAAGTTATTGCCGTAGAGGAGGGTCAGATTTTTGGGTGTGTTCTGGGCGTGGAGGGGAAAGGCCAGCACAACCCAAAGAACCCCCATGCAAAAAAGAGCAACGAAAAACCGATTCCCTTTTCATCGGGCGCACCTCAATAGGGCTGAATTAAAAACATTTATACCCCATTTACCCTTTGAAAACAAGAACGAATAATCCGAAGCTGCAGCGAGGGATATTTAAAGATTGAAAAGAGGGCAACTCAGGTAGAGTGTCAGGTTAAGCGGTGACCATTCAGGTTAGGTAACGTCCTCACTATCCGGAAGCTCAAGCATTCGCACATCTTCGAGATCGACATCTCTGCCGGAAGCTCTTTTTGAAGAGATTAAATCCCTTTTTGAAACGAGATAGAATATCTGGCCCTGGTAATGCATCGATTCTCTTCGTTCCCACGCCTCTTGAAAATCAATTCCAGGAGTCAATACTTGTACATCAATGCGCACCCGGTCTTTAAAAACCGTGATTTCATTCGAAAGGAGTTCTTCGGCATTAGTCAGAGATGCAGTCCCTAACCCTGCTTCCAACAAGGAGTCGAGCAACCGTTTTGCATTCTCCGGAGTTGCCTCAATGAGAATATCCAAATCGAAGGTGGCTCTCGGCACACCATAGAGGATGGCGGCGATCCCCCCAATCACAAGATACTTCACTTCATGTCTTTGAAAGGACCCGAATACGTCTCTTAGCCTGTTGAGCATCCTTTTTATCCGGTAAGCTGGGATTCATTTCGAGAATTAAATCCGTGAAGGAGCAGAAAATGTTCATACGCTCCGAGAGGGGCAAGGATCGGAACCAGCGAGCCTTCGCCTCAAGGGTTTCTTCATCATAGCTGTGCGAAATTACGTTGTCCATAAATCAAATATATCAAATTATCATGACCCCCGCAACTTTTCCTTTAAGGGCCGGAACGTCATTGCTACCCCGATTTTCATCGGGATGAACTCCAGCGGGAATCCAGTTCTTTTGAGACCTTATCGAGTTGAGCTCTTGCAGGGGTGACGGTGCGTAGCAGCTTTTCTGCGACCCATCCATGGAGTGAATGCTGTCCCCGATTTTGGAAACCCCTCCGGAAATGGACTCACTATTTCCGGAGAAACTTCCGCTAACTTGTCCAGGAGCGGGGATTTCATCTTACCCCGAGATACCCTCTGGAACTGAGGATGGATGGCACCGTATTCCCGCCGAATGTATGGTGATCAAATCGAAATAGAATCGATGGTGTGGAAACAGAGGATAGATAGCAGGAATGTTCATTTGAGCATATATGTAACCCTGACCCTCTTTCGCAAACGGAGTGATGTGCAAGAAAGAGGATGATTTCGCTCTCTGGCTTGAATTGAATGCCAAACTTAATCCTCCCTCTTGTTCAGGGAAAGTGGTGCTCAAGACGCACTGAGGTCAATCAAATTTTGGACGCACTAACACCTGCACTATTTTTCCAGGCTCTCCAACAAGGTGTCGAGTCCGGCCTGGGCAACGACCTCATCCTGATCGGCATGACCGGAGCTGCACCCAATTCCGCCGACGATCTGTTTGTTGAAGAAAATCGGGAGACCACCGGCTAAAATCATGAAGCGCCCCTGGTTGCTGACATGGATGCCATAGGACGGCCCTCCCGGAACGCTTGTCTCCCCATAGGCACGCGTCGACTTGCGTGCGGCAGCGGCCGTAAATGCCTTGCTGATGGAGATATCGATACTCGTAATGCGGGCGTTGTCCATGCGATGAAACATCAATAGACTGCCGCTGTCGTCGGTGATGGCGATATCCATATCGACACCGATCTCACGCGCTTTCCTCTCGGCCGCATCCATGATGACGCGTGCGTCTTCCAGGGTTAACTTGGGAACCATTTTCATTGGATAGACCTCCTGACATCCCAGCCACGCCGAACGATGGCTACAAGCCGGGGATTTCTGCTCGCAGTAACTGTCCAATAATACTCTGCTAAGGGACAGGGTGTAGGTCTTGCAACATCTCCTTTCCTTACATACATTTCCCTTTTAAATAATTCAATTCATCTGATTTAGTTCTTTGTGAATGGTCTCCAGATGGCTTGGAGTCAGGTTCTATCATAAAGAGCACAAATGAAGTCTCTATTTGCGACGAGCTGCCTTTTGAGGTTTCTTCCCGAGACGTGAGCCCTGCTCTTGTCTCCTTTCACCCTGTTTGCCGTCCGCGCTACAGGGGCAAAAAGATCTCCACTGAGACGTTTGTCAATAATCCTCCTGGTCAAAAAGCTCACGACGCTCTTGAAATCTCCCGGATCTACCTTGCCATGAGCCTTTGCAACGCCTATAGCGTTCCGTGTTATTCCGGCGAGATCAGCGACATCTTTTACGGTATAGATATACTCCTTCTTCGGTTTGTAAGTATATTTCGATCCCTTTTTCGGCATAGTCGTATCTTCCTCCCTGCTTGGTTTTTTCAACTATAAGATGAGAGAACAGAAAACGCAAAAATAACGATTACCATTTGTGGTATTGTATGGTCGAACGAAAATGCGAAATCAATGTTTCAAGGAAGTCCTAAACGAATTTCTTTCCTCAAAGTTTTTGAAGTAGGTTGATAGAAGAAATTGGCGATTACACCTACTACTTTTCAGTCCAGACTAAACTAGAGGATTGACGATTATGAACTGAAAACAAGCATAAAAAAGGCAGAGCTATTTCTGACTCTGCCTTTTGGAAATTGTCTCAGTCTTTAAAGTATCACTTCTTGGGCAAGGTATAAGAAAGCGTCCCTTCACTAAGTGATTTTCCACCTAACTCGTCCTTCCCAGATGGAAGCATTTTGGCTGTGGACGTTCCGGTTCCCTTTATACCTTCAAATCGGCCAGGCCCTTTAATAATTTCACCCGTCCATTTAGCTGCTGTTGACACCCCCGCTGGAGTTGCCTCAGCAGCTATTTGACTCGTTCAAAAGTGAAAAAACCCCGTGTCATCGGCCTGCCAGGCATGGTGGGTGAAGGAGCCCGACCAGGAGACGATCTCTAAGCGATCGCCTTCCAACTTAAAGAAACGCATCGGTTCTGTTCCGTTCAACGCCGGATTCCAGGAAACGTCAATCTTGACAATGAATTTGTCTCCCTCAATGCGATAGACTCCGGTGTACGCAAACATGGTTTTGTGGAGATTAGCACGATCCTCATCAGTCTGCGGAGCCTTTCGCCCCTCTGCTTCTATGCACGTCATAAATCGTCCCTCGGGCGCGAAAATGACATAGCCTGTGGGATTTTTCCCAAATAAAAGCCGTCGCTCGCCAGTTTCCTGGATCTCCTGTACAAATGAAACAAGCTTCCAGATGCCATGGAGCTTTGTTGAATCGTCAGAAAAAGCCAAGCGTGAGGTACTTAATATAACTATAACCACAATAAAAAAGGAGATCATCATACTCGGCCATCTGCCATTTTTAGAGTCCATATTATGTACCTCCTCGGTTACATGGAAAAGGTTTGAACGGTTGATTTTTGGTTTACTTTTGGATTGAAAAGGACCCCCAAAAGGGGAAGACCCCATCCTGGAGCCCTCACATTGGGTCTTTCTGGGAAATCTATTTCATAACTACTCCAAAAGGTAAAGGCTTAGATTAGAAGGTCAATTCAAAATACCCTGGGAGCTTCCTCTTTGCCCAATCGTGCATTGACTTGGGGCCAGTCGCCACAATGAATGTTTATA
>CAWHGS010000026.1:0-41225 GCA_963828805.1 uncultured delta proteobacterium | reverse complement strand
CCCTATGAACTTCGGGGATAGGAACCCAGGAATCTCAGGAAAAGGGCGTTCTTTTCCAGGTCCGTCAATAGGTCCATGATCGATTCGTCTTTTACATGACCTTCAAAATCGATGAAAAAAACATATTCCCACGCCCGATCTCTCACAGGCCGGGATTCGATCTTCGTCAGGTTAATCCCTCTTTCAGAAAAGTTCTTAAGAACCTGATAAAGTGTTCCGGGAGCATGAGAGATGGAGAAAAGAATGGAAGTCTTATCCTTTCCGGTTTTTTCTGCGTTGTGTCGGCCAAGAACCAAGAAGCGTGTGTAATTGTGAAAGTAATCTTCAATCTGAGATTTGACGACTCTTAGCCCATAAAGTCTGGCGGCAAGGGAACTGGCAATGGCCCCTGCGTTCGAATCCTCGGCAGCCATCTGGGCAGCCCTGGCCGTGCTCGCAGCCTCAACGAGTGGAACCGAAGGATAATTCTTTCTCAGCCACTTTCTGCATTGGCCCAATGCCTGCGGATGGGAATAGATCTGTGTGTATCCCTTCCGGTTTTCCATCGAGAGACAGAAGGTCATGGGAGATCCGCATCATGATCTCTCCGCTTATTTTCACGTCCGACTCCATGAACATGTCCAGGGTCCGGATCACGGTCCCTTCCGTTGAATTTTCGATGGGCACGACTCCATAGCTGGCCTCTCCCTTCTCAACGGATTCAAAGACGTCAGGGATGCCCTCCCTGGGCAGGGCCCGGATAGAGCTTCCAAAATGTTCGAGGCACGCCAGGTGGGTGTTCGTGGCTTCCGGGCCCAGGTAGACCACATCGAGCTTGACCTCCAGGGAGCGGCAGGCGGAGATGATTTCATGAAAGACCGGGGAGACGGCGTGATCGGGAAAAGGACCGGAGTTCTTTGATACTAACCGATGGAAAATCTCTGATTCGCGTTTGGGATCATAGAAGTTGGATCTCGCCTCCGACTTCATTTTGCCCACCTCCAAAACGATTTCTGCCCGTTCATTCAGGAGACGAAGGATCTGTTCATCCACCCCATCGATCTTCTGACGAAGGACCTTGATTTTTTCTCCATTTTCCATCTTCAACACCTCTTCATCGTTTTTATGTTGATTGAGTCATCGGCCCAACCCATTATTTTTCTTCGCCTCCGGACTCTCTCGACCTCTAGCAGTTAACATGAAAAAGTCATTCTCTTCGGGCTGCTCAAAAATGCCCAGATGCAAGGCCCCCGAAATCCTGAGGAGTGCAGGCGTACTTGGACGTACGCCGCAGCGACGAAGGATGAGGGAAACGCAGCAGATGGCGTTTTTCAGCAGCCTGCTAAGACCCGACGGAGGTCTTCTCTGATCCGGTCCGTCTTCTGCCTCTTCCCGGTCCAAATGTGAACCTGGGCCGCACCCTGACGTGCAAGCATCTCCAAGCCATCGATCGTGACGCAGCCCTGTTCCTCAGCTTCCTGCAGAAGTCTGGTCCGAAGCGGCTTGTAGACGATATCCATGACCACCATTCCTTCTCCCAGGATCTCTTTCGGGACGGGGCTCTCCGCATCCAGAGGATGCATGCCGACAGAGGTTGCGTTGACCAGCACATCCCCAACCATCTCCCGAAGGGATGAAAGCGGATGATGGGTGCACCCCAGTTCCCCGGCCAACACCTCAGCCCTGCTTTGGGATCGGTTGAAAATGACCACCTGGCATCCTTTCTCTTTTAGACCGAAACCGATTGCCCGAGCTGCGCCTCCGGCTCCTAAGAGAATCACTCTCTTTCCCTGTAAATCAATCTTTTCTTCAAGTGCTTCTACAGCCCCGCACCAGTCTGTGTTGTAGCCAACCAGCTTTTGTCCCTCCATCGCAAGGGTGTTGACCGCTCTGATCTTCCCAGCCACCCCCTCGATGTGATCGAGGTAAGGGAGAATCTGGGTCTTAAACGGAATGGTAACACTCAGGCCCCGAACCCCCAGCTCTCTAATGCCGCCCATGGCTTCTTTGAGGTGATTCACTTCAAAGGCCAGATAGACGGCATTCAATCCCATCCTTCTGAAGGCTTCATTGTGGATCACCGGGCTTAGGCTGTGCCTCACCGGGTTTCCTATAATCCCATAGAGTTCTGTGTGTGCGTTGATCATTGTTCATCTCCCCTCGAGTTTCTGTATCTTCAAACTCATCTCCTGCAAAATGGATATCCCCGCCCTCTACCGTTCAGTGATCGTTTCATCCACCGGAACTCCAAAATGTCTTCCGGCCCTTTCCCGGTAGACCAGGACCTCGCTTCCCTTCTTAAGGTCGACCAGAGAGACTGCGTTTCCACAGGGCTCCGTAAGCCTGATCGTCTCCGCGTTCTGCAGGATGATCGAAAGGTTCTGGCCATTTTCTTCAGCTTCCACGAGAGCCAGGGGCCGTCTCTCCATCTTGACTCGTCCCACAACGGCCGGGTAACTCTTTCCCTCATAGTTCACGATAGGCAGCTTATCGCCGGAACGGACCTCGGAAAGATATTTCGTCTGCCCATTGGCCAGGCGAATATAGGCGTGGACAGGCCCGGCATTCACCCGGAAAGGCCTGGTGTTCACAAAGGAGTTCTCAACGCTTTCAGAATGGACAAGAAAGAGGGCCTGGCTGCTATTGCCGACCAGGACCCCTTCACCGAGGATCATGGAAGAGCAGGTGTCGACGCAGACCCGATCTCCCAACCCCAGGGACTCGATGTGCTTGATCCTCGCTGCAAGGAGCTCAAATCTTTCGGACGCCCGCTTGAGGGACCGAAGGATGTGCCGAAGGGCCTCCGGATCGGAGTTATTGATCACAACCCCATCCACTCCCTTTTCGAGAATGCGAAAGGCCGTCTCTCCTTCCTGAAGGCTTTCGATTTCAAGAAAGAGATTGTTCCCTCTGCTCAGTATGTTCTCGAGGGGAATGATCTTCCAGTCCGATGCCCTGACGATCACCTTCTTTGAGGCACTCAGGGAAAGGATCTCGTCTTCGTCACTTTTTTCCCGGATCTCCTTCTCCACCACATCGCGGCCAAGCAAGATATCTCCTTCCTCCGACACCGTAGGGATGAGTCCCATTGTTTTCACCTCTGCTTCCATGCCACGGGAAACCCACAGGGCATCGGCTCCACACTCAATGGCAGTCATGGCAATCTCCTTCTTCCACGGTATCGCCTTCACCCAGATCTCTTTCATGCCCGCACCTCCGATCTCCTCCCCTTTTCTTCAACCTCACCGCTATGGTGGACGATCTTGCAAATAGTCTGTACGATCTTCTCCGGGGCCCTGTGCTGGAAAACGTTTCTGCCGATGGAGACCCCCGCTCCCCCTGCTGCCATCGCTCCTTTGACCATCTCGAAAATATCCTCATCGTTTTCCATCTTCTCCCCACCGGCAATGACCACAGGGACAAAACAACCCTCTACCACTTCCCTGAAGCTTTCTACAGAACCCGTATAGACAACCTTAATAATATCTGCCCCCAGCTCAGCTCCCACTCGAGCGGCGTGTTTCACCAGGTTCACGTCATATTCATTCTTCACCTTGGGACCCCTCGTGTACATCATTGCTAAAAGCGGCATCCCCCATTCCATCGCCTCCTTGGCTACCTTACCCAGGTCATTTAACATGGAGCTCTCATCCTCGGTTCCGAGGTTCACGTGGATGGAGACGGCATCCGCCCCTAACTTGATTGCCTCCTCCACGGTGCATACCATGGTTTTGGAGTTTGGATCAGGCGCCATCCGTGTGCTCGCTGAAAGGTGAAGGATCAGACCCACATCTTTTCCTTTTCTCCTGTGGCCGGCCTCAACCAATCCCTTGTGGATCACGATCGCATTCGTTCCTCCCATCGCCACCGCATCAATGGTCTCTTGCATATGGATCAATCCAGCGATGGGGCCAATCGTCACCCCGTGATCCATCGGGACAATCACCGTCTTACCAGACTCTCTGTCCATGATACGTTCTATCCGAATCCTTTTCCCAACCATGATTTTTTCCTCCTTTGTTCGGGAATAAAAAAAGGCCGTGTGAAAAACTTCCACCACGGCCCTGAAACGAAAAAGGCCGTGGGTGGTTCCGTCCACCCACGGCCCTGACTGACTTACTTTAATCTTTAACGATCAGCCAGCAACAGTGGGTAGACCCCGGCGTAAAAGAACCAATAAAAATAATACCCACGGCTAAAATTGAGATGACGAAGCTGATCCATTATCGACTCCCCTGATTGTTTGTTGTTTTAACACAACTAAAAATTCGTGTCAAGCTTTTTTTTGCTCTGTCTTCTTTTATTCTGCGATACGGTTTTCCATATTTCCGACGCCACGGGTGGACACCCCTGAATGAAGATACCTTCCTTCTTCATCTTCGAGGCGCAGTTCCCGATCAGGATTGTTCCCTCCGGAACCCGATTCAAATGTTTGCCAATCCCGACATGAACCTTTCCATCCCGGAGTGGATGATCTTGGGAAAGTCGGGAATGATAATTCTGGAGAAAAACCAGCAACGTTGAAAGGCACGCGCTGCAGGACCCCTGGTCATGAACGACGACGTTTGGAAAAGGAATAGCGAGTTTGGAGGGAGGTGGGGTAAAGGGAGTCACCCATTTCAAATAGTCCTCCGGTTGGACGGAAATGTGTTTAAGCCGGATTTCTCCGAGCCCTCTTTCCGCTGACAACCGGAGATGGGGGATCCTCTCAGGATCGAACCCCATCAGCCGAGCAGCCACGGCATCGGTCGAAAGAGGATTATTCCCTGCCAAAACGATGCCCATCTGTTTCGCGGTTCCATAAGCCGGCCCCATCCCCTCCATTCCCACGGTCCCATCGATGATGGCGAAATGAGGGAAAAGGACGGAGGCCATCTCTGAAATGGCCAGATCCAGCTCCTTGTGACCCCGGGTCGTTTCCGCGTTACAGCGGAGGTGATGAAACCTTGCCTTTTCTCTTCGCCAGAGCACCCCTTTCATATTCTTGAGGCTCAGGGTCACCTGGGTGTGCATGTGGGTCTTCATCACCGGGATGGACAGGATAAGGTCGAACTGCTTTAAAATCGCAGGAAGCTTTATCTTCTTGATCACCTTCCCTTCGGAAACAGGGAGCTCCATGGGATCAAAACGATCCAGGTCCACGAGTTCAACCCTCTCCTTCTCAGAAACCTCCTTCATTCCTGTCACTCGAAAGGCCTCTTTTGCATCTACTCCAAAAATGCAACTCTCACCGATCACAATATCGGTTGCTCCTTGCTCTTTTAAGTGATCGATCGTCGCTTCAACCACAGAGGGATGCGTCGTCACCCCTTGACCCGGTAAGGCCACGCGTGCCGCATTGGGTTTGACCAGAATCCTCTTTCCCTTCAGGTTAGGCAAGGGAATCTGCCGGAGGACCCCTTTCGTTGTCTGATAAGGATCCTCTCCTTTTGAAACAATGACCAGAGAGCTCATGAAGGTTATCCTATCCTTTTCGATGCCCCACAAACAAAAAGGGCCATGGATCTTAATCACCCATGGCCCTTCTCTTGACGATTCGTCAGGATCTATGCGCACGGGTGCATGGCTTTGAACCAAAAATAATAATAGAAGCCAAACACCCTGCCGCCCCAGATTCATCTCGTTCACCTGTTTCTTACGTTAACACAAGCAGAAAACGTTTTCAAGGGGGGTTCATTTATTGCTCCCCACCGGCGTCTCCCCGATCTCAATGGCAGAGGGATGTTCCTCAGCCGCTCGAAAGAAAACGATCCCAAGGATGATATCCGTGACCGCCCCAACCACAATGCCCACGGGCAGCAGAATGACCATCATAAAACATGCCCCGCTCGCAATGGTAATGTAGCAATAGGGTTTCAAAAGGCCATAAAAGCGATAGGGCAGCCTTAACAATCTCGTGGAAAACAGGATCGAGAGAATTCCAAAAAAGACATAGGCCAGGACCGATAAAATGGCCACGGCCCATTCAAACTCAGGACTGACCAAGGACAGGAGGTGGAAGAGAGAAAGAGATAGATTTCCCCAGAGGAGATACGAGATATAGATGTCCACATCGTGAAACAGAAACCTCGAGTTGAGTAACTGTTTCAGGAACGAAAGGATGTAGATAAATAACCCTAACCCGACGACGATCAGAATCGCCTGGGCCAGTCTGGGACCTGTTCCTTCCATGGATTCCAGAAAATACGACATGACAATGGCAGGGATCGTGAAAATGGCATTGGCAACGGAAACCCACCCTGCCCGGCTAAGTTGTTCTCTTGTGAGTGACACGAATCCTCCCCAGGTTATCTCTTTTCAAACTATTCGTTGACCTCTGCCGTCTATTCTCTATTTAGCATCTTTGACAGGGTTTGGCCAGGACCTTATGAACCCGAAAATTAATAAAGTGGTCCCTCCCCTCTCCTTTTAGAGACGGCAGGCGTCGGGTGATCTGAAATCAATCGGGACGGGGAAGGGGGCTACCTTCTGGCGGCCTTCCTCCTGGCGGCTTCCTCCTGGCTTTTCTCGCGCCGGGACTTCTTCTCCGGAGCCTTTTTGGCGCTTCTTTCTTCCAATAATTCTCTTGCCTCGCGGCGTCGCAGCTTTCGAAGGGCCACCAGGATTTTCTTCTTTTTCCCCCCGGGGTTCAAACATCCCTTTCTCCCACTGATAGATGGCCCCGACCGTAACTCCTGCAAGGGTGGCCATTTCCCTCTGGGTGACTCCGAGATGTTTTCTCAGACTCTTAATCAATCGCGGAGAGAAGCGGGCCTTCTTCACCTCTTCCGGGGGGCCTCCAAGGGGAGCTTCTGTCCTCTCCTCTCTTTCTCCTGTTGGGCCACGAAGCGTTGGAGGCCGATGACCGTTTTCCGGAGCTGAGAAAGGGTGCCTTTCAATGACCGGACATCCTGGCTCAACGGACCAAAACTCTTTTTCATTTCCCTCTTGGCCAAACGAACAATTTCCGATTTAATAATGCCTTCTACTTTTCCCATAACCCTCCTCCTTTTGATCCTGAGAATTGTTGATCCTGAATTCTTCTATCACATCAAGGGCTTCAGCCCCTCACGCTCTCTCCATCCTGGAGACCAGATCCTTTGCCTTTTCAATGCCCTCTCTTTCCCGGGCACACCACTCCTTATCCTCTCTGATCCGGTCTCGAAGGGAAGCAGAGATGTTCTTTCACCCTTTTTTCCGAAGGCGTTCCAATGGATCGGGTCTGAGCCAAAATCCAGTCGGGTTGCTGGACCTTTTTAATGGAGTGGGGTGTAATCGGGAGATCGATCTTCATTTCCTCGAAGGACCTTTTTTAAACTCCCAAAGGTGACCTCCCTGGCCCCCTGCTCTTCAGAATATTTCACCGCCTTTTCCATCACGATCTTTGCCTTCCGCAAAGGAACCCCATAGGAACGGACCATCCATTCCATCAAGGAGGTGGCGCCGACAAATTCGCTCTGGGCCTGCTTCTCCATCTCTTCCCGGTTGACCTGAAGGAGCTGAACGATGTCCGCCATGACGGAAAGCGCCGGCAGGGTTTCATCGACCAGATCCATGATCCAATATTTGGTCCACTGGGTATCCCGATTATATCCCATGAAGAGGGCCTTCCCGATGGAGAGGAAACTGGTGACCATCCCATGGGCCAAGGAGGTCTTTGCCTTGATCACCTCCAAGGTATCAGGGTTTCGTTTCTGGGGCATGATCGAGCTTCCGCTGCAGTGGCGATCGTGGAGTACGGATCATATTGAACTCGCCCGTGGATAAAAGGATGAAGGTCTGGGCCATGGTGGAGAGATGGTCCATCATGACAGCGACATCATAAGCCACCTCCGCCTCGGGCTCCCAGCGCTGTGTGATGGGATCGGTCACATTTTCAGTAGGACCCTCAAATCCGAGAAGCCTGGAGGTCAACTCCCGATCCAGGTTAAAGGAAGTCCCATAGCCCGCAGCCGCCCCAAGAGGATTCTTGTTGAAGAGGTGAAACCAGTGGATGAACCTCTGAACATCCCGCTCAAGGGCCTCCGCAAAGGAGAGCAGGAGGTGACCCAACGTGGTCGCCATCGCCCGTTGATAGTGGGTGTAACCGGGCATCAGGGTCAACCGGTGTTCATCTGCCCGTATGAGAAGCGTCTCGATCAGATGGATCAATCCCTCGATAAACCCGAAGACCTGATCTCGAAGATAGAGACGCATGTCCAAGGCAATCTGATCATTTCGGCTCCTTCCCGTATGGACCTTTCCTCCGGATTCGATGCCGATGGTTCTGAATCAGGAAGCTTTCGATGTTCGAATGAACATCCTCTTTGGAGGGATCCAGATGAAACTTTCCTTTTCGATGGAGCGATCGCCACCGGCTTTAGACCCTGAAGGATCTTCTTCCCGTCCTGCTTTGAAAGGATGCCCTGCCGGCAGAGCATGAGGACATGGGCCCGGCTTCCCCAGAGATCATAGGGAATCAGACGCTCATCAATCGGAGGGATTCCCTTGACATCTCTCCCGGAAAGAAAATCCACGATCTCCTGAGGAGGCACTCTCTTCAAATCGCCCTCCCCATAGTTTGTCAACCTTCATCCCCTGACCACCCGCTTTTCATTTTTTGACGATCGTCTCAAACGAAAGAGACCTTCGCCGCTTTCCCTCGGCTAAACGTTGTTTCAACTTGACCCATATTATAACACAAATCCCCTGATACCCACCATGTGTTGGCCTTCCAGGAGAATGGATCCATTTCTGCTCTCATAGTTTTTCCCATAGTGATTGTTCTCTTACGAAACCCTCTCATTCATCTATAGCAGCAGTATATTGCTTTTTGATCCTTTCCTGTCAAATAAAAAATGTCTCATCGATTCGATTCCCTTCGAGATCACGCGACGGTGGGAAACTGTGACGAAGGACATCTGGGATATGGCAATCCACCGAGACATTGTACGGATTTTTGACCAGATGAACGGGTATGCTCTTCGGAAACTTCGACCTGCCTGCGGTAGCCGCTTCGAAAGACAGCGGAACCTTCGATGGCACGACATTCCTGCGATACAGGATCGCTTGTGACCGAGCATCCATTCAGGGATCCGCCGTGGGATGATTTTATTTTGAACTAAAATCGCAGAGGGCGGAAAAAGACGAACTAACTGAGGGAGGACCAACAGTGGGGATCCTCTGCAAGATCATCTCCCGTCATGGAGAGGGCCAAACTCCGGCAGCCCCGGCAACCTTCACGATTCGCAACGTTCCACATTTCCCCTTCAGGTTTTCTTTTCTTCTCAATCTCTCCAAGATTTCCGATTTTTCCCACAGTTCCTTTAACGGTTGAGCGAGCAGGTTTCCGATCGGAGACGGGAAACCTTCGGCAGGGAAAGACGTCCCCATCGGGCATGACGCAAAGCCCATCCGACCCGACGACACAAGGAGCGCCCAGTAGTTCCGGGTCTTCTCCGTCGAATTTCACCTGAAAGGCCTGATAGGGCAGGAACGGATCTTCTTCTGTCTCTGATGACAAAAAGTCGAGCAGGGTCTTTGTAACCGCCTTCCACTGATCCTTGTTCAGAACCTCCTCCCGGATCTCCCTTCCCTTTCCCCAGGGGATGAACCGTTCGAGGATCAATCCGTCGATCCCTAGGTTCCTGACAGAGGCGTTAACAGGGAAGGCAGGTTTCTGTAGTTTCTTTTCATCACCGTGAACATTAAGAAGGTTTCGAATCCTCCCTCTTTTTTAACCAGGGAGAGATTCCCCAACACCTTCTCAAAGGTCTCTCGGGGACGAACGGATTCGTGGACCTGGGCATCCGCACCCTCGAGGGAAATTTTCATCTTCTTAAATTTGGAAAAAGCAGAGAGCCTTTTGATCATCTCCGGGGTGATGGGAAGGCCATTGGTGATGATCCCCAGTTCATCGATGACGGACTGAGGGTTCAGATAATCGAGAAGCAAAAATAACTCCGGTTTTAGCAGGGGCTCGCCTCCGGTGAGATGGATGCAGGCTGTCCTGTCCCCATGCCTTCAACGTGTTCAGGATGTTATCGCAGATCCTCTTTAGCTCCGGCCACTCCAGATCATCCTTTCTCGAAAAGTCATCTTGGTAGCAATGGCTGCACCGAAGATTGCAGAGATTGGTGATGTGCCACTGAATATAGAAGGGATCTTCCATTTGAATTCCTTACTTCTTTCTTGGCCTCTCGCCGAGGGTCACCTTCACATCCATGAAGTCCCCTTTTCGATAGACCTGGAGGACGATCGGTATCTCCGGGCTTCTTCTCACGGATATATCGGATCAATTCATCATTGGTCTTCACGTCATGCCGGTCCACCTTTACGACAATATCCCCTCCTGCGATCACAATCGTGTTTCCAACCTGAACCTTCTGATTTCCGCCTTTCAGGCCCGCCTTGTCTGCAGGACCACCCTTGACCACCTCTGCAATCATGGCTCCCCGTTCCACCTTCAGCTTTAAATACTTTGCCACCTCTGGAATGAGAGACTGGATGGTCGCACCAATATAGGGATAAGTGACATAGCCCTTTGCAATCAATTCCGGAATCGATTCGTCTTGCCGTATTGACCGGAATGGCAAAGCCAATGCCCACGCTTCCACCGGAGGGACTGATAATAGCGCTATTGATTCCAATGATCTCTCCCTCCGAATTGAGGAGGGGGCCTCCGGAATTTCCCGGATTGATGGCTGCATCGGTCTGGATGATGTCTTCCATCAAGATCCCTGTTTCGGAACGAATCGTCCGGCCAAGGGAACTGATGATTCCTGTCGTTAGGGTCCTCTGCAAACCAAAGGGATTCCCGATGGCAAGAACCTTCTGACCGATTCTTAAATTGCTTTCGAATCTCCCATGGGAATGACCTTCAACTTCTCCTGGGGGGCGTCGATCTTGATCACCGCCAGATCGTTGTCCGGATCGGACCCAACCAGCTTTGCCTGGCCACTTCGACTCATCGGCCAGAGTCACCTCCAGCTTCTGGGCATTTGCCACCACATGGTGGTTGGTTAAAATATGGCCCTTGCTGTCGATGATCGAGCCTGACCCGGATCCCTGGGTTGGAAAGGCATTGAAGAAAAAGTCCATCTGGACCGCCGTGCTGGTAATGTTGACGACCCCGTCAGCCACCTTTTCATAGACAGCGATGTTATTTCTCTCCTCCTCTGTTAGTGGGGCGGGAAAAGCCATGCTCGCGCGGTGAAAGGACTGATGAGAAGAACTAAACGTCAGAAGGCCCATCTGGATTGAAATCTTTCCTAACCATCATTTCCATACTTCCCCATTCCTTTGCTGGAACGCTCCTAAGGTTAGGTTCATCGGCGCTATTCGATCCTCTGCAGACCCTGAATAGGCGCCCTGCACCGTCCCTCATATTTTTGGAAGCGCCGGATTCGTCAAACAGTCCTTCGAAAAGAGGGCCGCTGAGATACCGCTCGCCCGAATCCGGAAGGATGGCAACAATGGTCTTCCCCTCGAATTCATCCATCCCTGCAAGCCTCAAGGCCACCGCAATCGCTGCCCCGCAACTGATGCCTGAAAGAATTCCCTCTTCACGGGCAAGCCGCCTCGCATGTTCGATCGCCTCTTCGCTCGTCACCGTCTCCACGCGGTCCACCAAGGACAGATCGAGCGTGTCCGGAATGAATCCTGCTCCGATTCCTTGAATCTTGTGCGGCCCGGGTTTGAGCTCCATCCCTGCAAGGCGTTGAGTAATCACCGGGCTCTCAGCCGGTTCCACGGCCACGCTGATGATCTTCCGGTCTTTTTCTTTCTTAATGTATCGAGATACTCCCGGAAATCGTTCCTCCGGTTCCAACCCCGGAAACGAGGACATCGATGGTTCCATGGGTCTGTTCCCAGATCTCAGGTCCTGTGGTCTTAAAATGGATCTCCGGGTTGGCAGGATTCTTGAACTGCTTGGGGCATAAAGTAATTGGGATCGGATGCGGCAATCCGCTCAGCCTCTTCGATGGCGCCTCTCATTCCTTTGGCCCCAGGCGTCAGAATAAGCTTTGCGCCAAAAATCGCAAGAACCTTCCGTCTCTCGATCGACATGGTCTCCGGCATGGTGATGTTCAGTTTATACCCTCGTGCAGCAGCCACATAAGCCAGGGCAATCCCCGTGTTTCCACTGGTGGGCTCGATGATCTCCATGCCGGGCCTGAGAAGCCCCTGCTTTTCAGCCGCCCAGATCATGCTGGCTCCAATGCGGCACTTGACCGAATAGGCAGGATTACGACCTTCGATCTTGGCAAGCACAGTGGCCTTGAGCTTTCCGGTTATCCGATGAATCCTGACCAACGGGGTATTCCCGATCGAAAATGAGTTGTCTTCAAACCACTGTTTCCATAGGACGTCCTCCTTTTAACGAGTTGCGCCATCAATACGTATTGAATTTAGTCCATCGGTGGTTTGAACCTCCGGAGCCTTAAGGCATTGGAGACCACGGTGACGGACGAGAAAGCCATGGCCCCTGCTGCAAAGATAGGATTGAGGAGAATCCCGAAGAACGGGAAGAGAACCCCTGCTGCCACGGGGATGAGAATCGTATTGTAAGCGAAGGCCCAGAAGAGGTTCTGCTTGATGTTCCGGATGGTGGCCTTGCTTAAGGCAATGGCGGTTACAATCCCCTTCAGGTCTCCGCCGATCAGGGTGATATCCGAGGATTCCATGGCCACGTCGGTTCCGGTTCCAATCGCAATACCCACATCCGCCTGGGCCAGGGCGGGCGCGTCATTGATCCCGTCACCCACCATCCCAACCTTTTTCCCTTCGGATTGGAGCCGTTTGATCTCTTCTGCCTTCATCTCAGGCAAGACCTCAGCCACGACACGATCGATTCCAGCCTGTTTTGCAATGGCCTCTGCTGTCCGACGATTATCACCGGTGAGCATGACGACCTCCAACCCCATCCGGTGGAAGGCTTCCACCGCCTTCCTCGAATCTTCCTTTAAGGTATCGGCAACCGCAATGATCCCAGCGGTTTCTCCATCAATGGCTAAAAACATGGGGGTCTTTCCTTCATAGGATAACTGTTCTGCCCTTTCCGCCATTCCATGGAGGTTCACGTTTCTCTCTTCCATCAGCTTCCTGTTTCCAAGGAGAATCCTTTTGGAGTCGATCGTCGCCTCAATTCCCTGGCCTGCAATGGCCTGAAAATCTCTGGCATCGTGAAGGATTAGACCTTCCTCTTTTGCCTTCTGCACAATCGCCTCACCCAGAGGATGTTCAGATCCTCTTTCAGCCGAGGCCGCCATCATCAGGATTTCTTTTTTGCCCGATCTCCCGGATTCGATGATATCGGTGACAGAGGGCTTCCCTTTTGTCAAGGTCCCTGTCTTGTCGAGGACAATCGTATTGAGCTGATGGGCTGTCTCCAAGGCCTCCGCCCCGCGGATGAGAATCCCATTTTCAGCGCCCTTTCCCGTTCCTACCATGATGGAGGTGGGGGTCGCAAGTCCAAGGGAACAGGGGCAGGCAATGATCAGGACAGCCACGAAATTGAGAAAGGCATAGGTCAGGGAGGGATGGGGACCCCAAAAGAACCATATGAGAAAGGTGGCAATGGCGATAAGAATGACGACAGGAACAAAATAACTGGCGATGACATCGGCCATGCGGGCGATGGGAGGTTTTGACCCCTGGGCCTCCTGAACGAGCCGGATGATCTGGGCAAGGACCGTATCCCTGCCAACCCGTGTCGCCTCAAACTGAAACGTCCCGGTCTTATTGATCGTTGCACCGATGACCTTATCTCCCGCCCGTTTTTCAACCGGTAAAGACTCTCCGGTGACCATCGATTCGTCGACAGAGGAATGTCCTTCTCTCACCATGCCGTCCACGGGGATTTTTTCTCCGGGCCGGACCACGACGATATCTCCCGGGACAACCTCTCTTAAAGAGATGTCCATTTCATGGCCGTCCCGGATGACCCGGGCTGTCTTCGGCTGAAGGCCCATCAACTTTTTTATGGCCTCTGACGTTCTTCCCTTTGCCCGGGCCTCCAAAAATCTTCCGAGAAGAATGAGGACAATGATGGCTGCAGAGGTGTCAAAATAGACATCGAGCATCCATCCCTTTACCATGATCAAATGGGGAGCAAAGGTTACAATGAAGCTGTAAAGATAGGCAGCAGAGGTCCCCACGGCGATCAGGGTATTCATGTCGCTCGTTTTATTCTTCGTCGCTTTCCAGAAACCCGCATAAAACTGTCGACCCGACCCAGAATTGAACCGGTGTCGCCAACAAGAACTGGAGGAAAAAATTGATCCCTCTTGAAAGGCCCGCCTTTTCGAGAAAAGGAGCTCCCCACATGAGGAGAAGGATCGGAACAAGAAGAAAGAGGCCAAGGATGAATTTCCATTTTAAGCGCGAAAGATCTGCCTCCCGGGCCAGCCTCTCTTTTTCGACCATGTCTTCTTCTTCGACTTCCAGGACCTCGTAACCCGCATCTTGAACCACTCTCTTGAGGTCTCCGAGAGTGACTTCTCCGGGAAGGTACTCTACAGAAGCCCTCTCTGTGGCAAAGTTGACGCCGGCCTGAGTTACCCCCTTGATCGAAGCGAAGCGCCTTCTCCACTTTACCGACACAGGCAGCGCAGCTCATTCCCCGAATGGGAAGAAGAACCTTTTCAACCCTTGCCCCATAGCCCAGATCCTTTACCTTATCGATCAGGTGAGGAAGGTCTGTTCGATCCGGATCGAAAAAAACCGTGGCCTTCTCGACAGCAAAATTCACGGTTGCTTGAGAGACCCCCTCAACGGATCCCAGCCCCTTTTCAATCCTTGCGGCACAGGCGGCGCAGGACATTCCCGTGATGGGAAGATCCAATCGTTCTAAATTCTTTTCATGATTTTTTGATTCCACCAAGCATCCTCAATGACAAGATTTCCAAATTCTAATTAAGGCGCCATGCCCGGCGGGCATCCACGAACCGTGAAAATGGGTTATCATTTTATTCTTTTACGCTATGCGCTATGCCCTATGCGCCATGCGATTTTCCACATAATTAAATGGGGGCCTCTACTTAAGCCACTGTGGATCGGCCTTTGCCTCCTCTGCCTCCTTTGCAATCTTCGCCAGCATTTCATTGGCCTCTTTCATTTGGGCCTCATATTTCGCTCTCTCCTCAACGAGTTGCCTATTTTCCACCCGATTCATGTTCCACTGAGTGGGGCTTAAAAATTTGCCGCTCTGATCTTCGAGTCTTTCATTCATTCTTCTGTTTGTGCTTTCATAATTCTCCGTGGCTTCTTTCAACTGTTTCTTCCATGGCATGACCCTGCTCTTCCAATAGTCCTCCCCTCTACCGTAAGCATCTACGGTTCTCACCTCTTCGGTCTTCCGGGGCGATCCGGAGGCAGGGGCAGGGGTTTCCACTCTTTGAGGTTCCCCTGTTTCTTCCGTCTTTATTCGATCGCGGTATTGAGCAGGTATTTGAGTATAATCGTCGGTAAAGTAGACGACCCCGTCTTTGTCCACCCATTTATAGACGGTAGCCCCATGGGCAGCAGAAAAAAACATCACCACAATGAAAACGCCTATCATTGCTTTCTTCATGTTCATCCCCCCTCTTTCTATTCGTAACATGCAGAAATTTAACAATAAAAACCCACTAATTAAATATATTCATTAAAAACAATAATTCAAGCCCCTCTGTATACTTACTATTTAAAATCAATACAAGAAAAGCTCTTGGCCTTTGGTTAAACCTTTAGGGGGGTGAAGGTTTAAGCAATACGGAAGCCTAAATTGATTAGGTCCCGGGCCAAGAGCTTTTCTAATTCTCTTTCAACATTAAGGACGAGCCTTAAGTTAAATCAATTCATTCATCAATGAAAGACCACTTAATTTATTATAAACTAATCCTTCCAAAAGGCAATCCTTGTGCCAAAACCAAATTCTTCAGAGAAGATTCCTTCAACCCCTCTGATACGAAATTGCTGAACTCGTTTTCAGGAGGATGAGAGATGAGACGTGTTCATTTATCGACTTTAGGTAAAATGGGGGACAATACCGACCATTGACTCAACGGAAAAAAAGCGCAATTGTCTATTCTCTTATTTTTTTTTATAATAAAACCATGCAAAGAAAAAATTCCAATTTTGAAGAGTTTGAAGCGACTTCTCTCTATTGTCCCAGATGCAAGGCTGCTGTCCCGGTCAGAAAGAAGTTGCTCCTGGTCTTACCCGAAGGGGATGAGTACGAGTACCTTTGCGTCTATTGCTCATCCTCTGTGGGTATGAAGTTGGACAAGAATGCCCCTTCAACCGACCTCATTCTGAAGCCCTGAGGGTTTTAGCTGCGCTTTGGAAGCACTGCTCTCCGCTGCGGAAAGTCAAAGATGGGGAGAATCTATGGAAAACGTGAGAGCCCGCTTGATTATCGAAGGAAGAGTTCAGGGGGTTTTCTTTCGTTACCACACTCAAGAGATGGCTGTAAGGCTTGGGTTGAAGGGATGGGTTAAGAATCGACCGGACGGGAGCGTGGTAGCTGTCTTTGAAGGAGACCGGGAAAAAGTGAACCAGATCATCCAATGGTGTCATCAGGGCCCCTCTCAGGCCAAAGTAACCAAGGTTCACCCGGTGTGGGAGACTTACAAGGGAGAATTTGACGATTTTTCGATCAGCTACTGAGCCTTCTTTGGAGTCTCCTTCTCCTCTTTCGAGGGTTTTTTCTTATCCCCTATCCACAAGTTCTTCCTTTTCCTTTCGAATCGTTTCTTCCATCACCTCCATCTTCTTCCCTGTATCGACCAGGTTCTCGCCGACCTTTCTTACAGTCTTTGAGCCACCGAAGTAGAGGAAGAGAAAACAGAGAAGGATGCCCACAAGCACTCCAAAAAGAAATTTGATCATCGCTTTCACCTCTCAAGATCATGTTCGTTATTTGTGACTTTCTAAAAATCTCCGACCTGATCCATCTGTTTTCACCACACTACCAAAAATTCTAATTTTTTTCAATGAAATTCCTTGAATGTGACACGACGCCGAATTAAAATTTGATTTGAGCCTTTCAGAAAGGGACTCTGAGCCATCCACCCGGGGAGAATGGACCCCATTGAACCATGGCGCAAAAGATCTCAGTGATCATCCCCGTCCTGAACGAGGGAGAGGTCCTCATCCAAACACTCACCTCGCTCCAACCCCTCCGGGCAAGGGGGCATGAAGTCATTGTTGTGGATGGCGGAAGCAAAGAGGCTTCTCTGACGCAATCTCAGCTCCTCGCAGACCAGGTGATCCACGGTCCTAAGGGTCGTTCCCGCCAGATGAATGCAGGGGCCAGAATAGCCAGTGGCGAGATCCTCCTGTTTTTACATGCAGACACCCTCTTGCCCGAAGGCGCAGACAATCTCATCATTTCGAACATGGGGAAACGTGGGAGGGTCTGGGGCCATTTCGATGTCTGTCTCTCCGGTAAGCATCCTCTGCTCCGGACTCATTGAGTTTCTGATGAACTGGCGTTCCCGGCTCACCGGCATTGCGACCGGGGACCAGGGAATCTTCGTAAAACGTGAGGCCTTTCAATGCGTTGGAGGTTTTCCTGAGATTGACCTCATGGAGGATATCTGCCCTAAGTAAGATCCTGAAAAAAATCGGCCCTCCTTTGTGTCTCTGGCAAAGGGTCGTGACTTCCAGCCGCCGCTGGGAAAAAAACGGGATCATCCGGACGGTTCTGCTCATGTGGTACCTCCGCCTGGCCTACTTCTTGGGGGATGATCCGAAGCATCTGGCCTCGCCTCTACAGAAAATCGAAGCCGTCATGAACACTGCCGATTGCCGTCTCATCGTCTTCGCAAAAGCTCCTGTCCCGGGACAGGTAAAGACCCGTCTGATTCCATCCCTGGGGCCCTCGGCCGCAGCGGCCCTTTATGAGCAGTTGGTGCTACACTGCCTTTCCATAGCCATCGATGCCCGATGTGGGTCCTGTAGACCTCTGGTGCACCCCTTCCTCGAACCATCCTTTCTTTCCTCCAATGCGCTCCGGAAATTTCAAATCATCCTTCTTCAATCAGACGAGGGTGACCTTGGCAGCCGCATGGCCCATGCCTTCCATGAAACGTTGAAGAAGAGCTTCTCATGCCATCTTAATTGGAACAGACTGCCCATCTCTTACGGTTTACGATCTCCAGAGAAGCTGCAGGTGTTTTACGGCAGAGGCATCGATGCCGTCATCGGCCCTGCTGAAGACGGGGGGTATGTCTTAATCGGTCTGTCGCCAGATACGCTCCTGAGTTATTTACCGGCATCTCCTGGGGGACGGGATCTGTCCTCGATCAGACCCGGGTACGGCTACGGGAATTAGGGTGGAAATGGCATGAACTGTCCGAACGCTGGGATGTGGATCGGCCCGAAGATGTGGAACGTCTAAATCGGGAAGGATACCTAAAAGAGGTCTTGAAAACATAGACGGTTCCCTTTATTTTCAACGATTTTAGCATTATAATAGGCTCATTCTTTAACGGGCTCCCATTTCGCAGCCTTGATACTGGAAAAGCAACCGGAGGTGTCGTATGAAAATCAGAAAGACCGCGCAGAGCCGACTAAAGGAGGTCGATTTCGAACACCTGGGTTTTGGAGAGATCTTCTCAGACCACATGTTGAGCATGGAATACAAAGCGGGCAAATGGGGAAACGAGCAGATCACTCCCTATGGACCGATTGAGATCTATCCGGCGATCTGTTCCCTGCATTACGGACAGATCATTTTTGAAGGCCTGAAGGCTTTTCACGGAAAGAATGGATCCATCTATCTCTTTCGTCCACAAAAATACCATGAGCGGATGAACCAGTCCTGTAAAAGACTGTGCATCCCCGAAGTCAGTCTCGATGTCTTCATGAATGGACTGAAAGAGCTGATCACCCTTGATAAAGAATGGGTCCCCAAAAAGCGCGGGTACTCCCTCTATATCCGTCCCTTCATCTTTGCAACGGACAATTTTCTTGGCGTCAAGGTCTCCGATACCTATCGGTTTCGTCATCATTACCGGTCCTGTCGGGGCCTATTACAAGGAAGGGATCAACCCTGTGAGGTTAATCACCCCGGGGGAATATGTCCGGGCTTCAAAGGGCGGGCTTGGAGCAGCCAAGACACCTGCCAATTATGCAGCGACGCTTCTTCCTGCAGAGGAGGCAAAGAAGAAGGGTTTTACCCAGGTCCTCTGGCTCGATGGGATCGAGAGGAAGTACGTGGAGGAAGTGGGGACGATGAACCTCTTCTTCCTGATCGGAGACGAATTGATCACGCCTCCTCTTGAAGGAACCATCCTTCCGGGAGTGACCCGGGATTCCGTGATCCATCTGGCAAGGGATTGGGGAATAAAGGCCTCTGAGCGAAGGCTCTCCATGGACGAGATCTTCGCTGCCTCCAAGAAGGGAACGTTAAAGGAGGTCTTTGGGAGCGGAACAGCAGCCGTCATCTCCCCTGTCGGTGAAATTCATCACGAGGGACAGAAAATTGTCGTAAACGACAATAAGATCGGGCCCCTTGCGCAGAAACTCTACGACGAGATCACAGGAATCCAATACGGGGAAAAGCCGGACAAGTTCGGATGGCGGGTTACCCTCTGAAACCGTCTGAGGATCAGCTGGTAGTTAACCTTGATGTACTGTCAACGGGTTCCTCGTGCTTGTCTTTGATATAGATTCTCAGGAATACGTTATTCGGCGTGAATCATGAGAGGAATGGACGATTGTCTCTCTTTATTACCTTCGAGGGAGTGGAAGGGAGTGGAAAGACCACTCAGATTCGACGTCTGAAACGGTACCTCACCCAAAAGGGAATCCCCTGTGCTGGTCACCCGAGAGCCCGGAGGATGTCCCATCAGTGAAGAAGTCAGAAAGATCCTTCTCAATCCAGACCATCGCGAGATGGCTCCCCTGACGGAACTCCTCCTCTACGAAGCAGCCAGGGCTCAACATGTCGAAGAGGTGATCGCTCCTTTTCTGAAAAAGGGGAGGGTGGTGATCAGTGACCGTTTTAGCGACGCCAGCACTGCTTATCAGGGCTACGGTCGTAAGGTTAGACTTGAGATTAATCGAAACACTCAATCGGCTCTCTTCCCAAAAGATCAAGCCTGATGTCACCATTCCTTCTCGACTGTCCCTCCCGGGTCGGACTGAAGAGGGCGCATCCACAGGAATCGGACGCTGCGGCAGGAAAAAGAGGGCCGTTTTGAACTCGAAAAGGTCCGATTCCATCATCGGGTAAGAAGGGGTTACCTCACCCTTGCCAAAAAGAAGCGGCGACGGTTTAAGGTCATTGACACCCGGCAGGGCGAGGAGAAGGTCTTTCAGAAAATACAGAAGGTGATTGACGAATTAATAAAAACCCGCAAATTTCGGAATGCGGATATTCGGAATACGGAATAGAAACTAAACGAATACTCCGAACCCCGAACTGAATTACTTCCGAACTATAATTTATGTCTTTCAAAGATGTCATCGGCCACAACAAACCCATCGAATTGCTTCAGAGGGCCATCCTTAACGATAAGGTCGTCCACAGCTACCTCTTTCTTGGAAATGAGGGAATAGGAAAGAGATGGGTGGCTCTCCAGTTTGCCAAAGGCCCTGAACTGCCTTGAAAGAGAGGCCGAGGAGAGCGATGCCTGCGACCAATGCCTTTCCTGCAGAAAGATCGAGGATCGAGCTTCACCCTGATGTGCTGGTCATTGGAGCCTGAAGGTCAGGCGCTCAAGGTCGATCGGGTGAGACAGATGCAGAGAGACTCTGGCTTACCGGCCTTACGAAGGCAAACGCCGGTCTGCATCCTGACCGCAGCAGACCGCATGGCTCCCAATATGTCCAATACGCTTCTTAAGACGCTGGAGGAACCGCCTCTCCACACGGTGATCATTCTTCTGGCCAACAGTTCGAAGGCGATCTTGCCCACGATCCTTTCCCGATGTCAACAGATCCCTTTTAACCCCTTGCCCCTCTCATCCCTCACCCAGTGGTTGATCGAGCAGAAGGGACTTCGTGAAGAAGAGGCCCATCTCCTCGCTGCTCTCTCAGAGGGCAGCCCTGGAAGGGCCCTGAAGCTCCAGGAAGAGATCCACCAGATTCAGCGAGAAGATCTTCTTCAGGGATGGTTGGGAATGAAAACGTTCTTTCCTTTGGAGAGATCGAGGGCTGGGTTGAATCCTTGCCCTCCAATCGGGAAGATCTGGTCCTTGTCCTTGAAGTGGCCAAGACCCTGCTCCGGGATCTGGTGATCATGAAGGTCTTGGGGGATGGATCGAAATTGATCCATTCCGATCTCCTCCAGAGATGGAGACAGTCTCTTCAGGGACAGAGCCTCTCCACTCTCTGATGAGCCGATTGGAGAGCATTCATCAAACCATCCTTGCCATCAGCCCCCTCAGGGGGAATGCGAACACAACATTAGCCCTGGAAGCCATGATGCTTTCCTGGGCTGAAGGATAGAGAAGATGATTCGAATCGTTCCATATCAAGACTTCAAGCGGAAAGACAGAAGAATTCGATGCAGACGGCTCTCCTCTCGAGGCGGGAGAATCGGTCATCGTCGATACAGAAAAGGGGTTGGCCTTGGTAAAGTCGTATCGCCTCCTCTACGAGAAGGAAAGACGCCTCCTCCTAAAAACCCCGAGAAAAGTGGTCCGTAAGGCCACTCCGGAAGATCTCGAGCAGTTTGAGAAGAACCGGCAACTCGAAAAAGACGCCTTCCAGTTCTGCCTTCGAAAGGTGAAGGAAAAAGGGCTGAACATGAAGCTCGTCAAAACCGAGGTGCTCCTGGACCGATCCAAGATCCTCTTCTACTTTACGGCTGAAAAGAGGGTCGATTTCCGGGAACTGGTCAGAGACCTTGCCGCAGAATTCAAGATGCGGATTGAGATGCGGCAGATCGGCGTGAGGGATGAGGCCAAGATGGTCTGTGGCCTCGGCTGCTGCGGAAGGGAACTCTGCTGCGCCACCTATTTGAACCGTTTCGACCTCGTCTCCGTCAAGATGGCCAAGGAACAGAACCTGGCCCTCAACCCGACCAAGATTTCCGGAATTTGCGGCCGCCTGATGTGTTGTCTGGCCTTTGAGTATCCAACCTATATGGAATTGAAGAAGGACCTCCCCAAGGTGGGGAAGCATATTGTCACCAAATCCGGCAAAGGGAAAGATCATCCGCCAGAATGTGCTCAACCAGACGGTCACGGTAGAACTGGAGGAAGGGGGTGAGGTAACGGTCCATGTCTCCGAAATCTCGTAAATCCTTTTACGTCACCACCCCGATCTACTATGTCAATGACGTCCCCCATATCGGCCATGCCTATACGACGATTGCCGCCGATGTCCTTGCCCGGTTCAAGCGATTGGAGGGCTATCAGGTCTTTTTTCTCACCGGGACGGATGAACATGGCCAGAAGGTGGAAAAGGCCGCTCAGGAACGGGGAGTCGATCCCAAAGACCCATTGCGATGAGATGGTCAAACGGTTTCAAGTCCCTCTGGAAGAGATTGAACATTTCGAATAACGACTTTATCCGGACCACCGAAGACCGGCATAAGAAGGTGGTTCAAAAGATCCTCCAGGACCTTTACGATCGAGGAGAAATCTATCAGGACAGCTATCAGGGATGGTACTGCGTCCCCTGTGAACGGTTCTGGACGGAGAAGGATCTGGCGGATGGAAAGTGTCCGGACTGCCTCCGTTCCGTCGTCGAAATCTCGGAGAAGAACTACTTCTTCAAGATGAGCAAGTATCAGTCCTGGCTGATTGAACATATTGAAAGGAATGATCGGTTTATCCTCCCCTCATCGACGGAGAAATGAGATCCTCGGCTTTCTCCGCGCCCCTCTGGAAGACCTCTGTATCTCCAGACCGAAGAAGAGGCTTGCCTGGGGCATTGAGATTCCCTTTGACACCGACTATGTCACCTATGTCTGGTTCGATGCCCTGATCAACTATGTCAGCGCGCATCGGTTACGGCTCTGAAGGAAGCTCCTTTTCTCCAGTTCTGGCCGGAGGCTGTCCACCTCATCGGAAAGGATATCCTTACGACCCATACGGTCTACTGGCCGACCATGCTTCAGGGGATTGGCCTGACGCCGCCCAAGAGCGGTCTTTGCCCACGGCTGGTGGACGATTAATGGCCAGAAGATGTCCAAATCCCTCCAGAATGTGGTGGAACCCAACCGCCTGATCGACCTCTATGGAGTCGATGCGGTGAGGTATTTCCTGATGCGGGAGGTCCCTTTTGGGATCGACGGCGATTTCTCCCACGAGGCCATGGTCCACCGGATTAATGGCGACCTGGCCAATGACCTCGGCAACCTCTTCAGCCGGAGCCTCAGCATGGTGCTCAAATATTTCGATGGAGAAATCCCGATTCCCGATCCTTCTGCAATGGTGGAGATCGATGAAAGGCTCAAACAAACGGCTGAAAAGGCCTATGCCTGAGGTCTCCCGCCAGATCGATGATATCGCCTTTCACAAGGCCCTCGCCTCGATCTGGGAGATCGTGAATGCCGCCAATAAATATGTGGATGAGACCGCGCCCTGGTCCCTGGCCAAGGATGAAAAAAACCGGCCTCGTCTCGGAACCGTGCTTTATGGAACCCTGGAATCGCTCCGGATCATCGCCCTCCTCCTGGCGGCATTCATGCCATCCACCTCCGAAAAGATGTGGTCGCAACTCAAGATGGAAGGAAATGTTCTGGAGCAGAATCTCAGCGGAAGCGACACAATGGGGAGGCCTGAACCCGGGGAAGGAAGTTGGACAAACCTGCTCCCCTCTTTCCCGAGAATCGATCCCTCACAGATTTCTGTTGAGTAATCGAGGCTGATGAGCAGCCACCAGCCGACATCGTTTTAGCCATGGCAAAACCCAGACTCCTCCGTTCGGTCCTGGAAGAAACCCTCAAATCATTGGGCGTCAGAACCCCCATGAAAGGTTACTCCCTTTGGGGCGCCTGGAGAGAGATCGTTGGAGATTCTGTGGCTTCGAATGCCCAACCCTCTGTCATCAGAAACCGAATCCTCTTTATCGAGGTCTCACACCCGACCTGGATTCAACAACTCCAATTTCTCAAACCGACCCTCCTCGAAAAGATCAATGGGTTCTTGAAAGAGGACTTCATCCATGACATCCGGTTCAGGCTGGGAAAGATTTCATCGTCTCCTCCATCGACGGCGAAAGTCTCTGCCTGGGAAGAAGAGTCCCTTGATCAAAACATCATAGAACAAATCGATACCCTCCTCCAAAAGATCGATGACGCGGAGACGAGAAAGACGATGCGCGATGTTTTGGTCAAGGGAGCGAAACTAGAGCAATACCGGAAAAAATCAAGAGGGGTTTAGGATTCTACGAATCGGTTTTTGAAACCTTCAATCTAACACCCAATTCCAACACCAATTCACGCCTAATTAGACAAGAACTCACCATCCAGGTGGCGGATGAATTTTTTTCTTGACAATGTTTGCTAAAAGCGTATAATTGTTCACAATGAAAAGGCCTGAAGAGAAAGCACACGAAATCTGTAAAGCCATAGGACAGCGTATCCGTTCGATAAGACACGGAAAACGCCTTACGCTGACGAACTGCAAAAAAAACTGGATTTGCTAAAAGTTACCTCAGTCAAATAGAAAACCTCAAGAGAGCCACCAATCAGCACGTTGACTAGATCGCCTTTGTCCTCGGCGTGGACATATTTTTCTCATAAGCGGAGAGGTCCGGCAAAGTGATGAGCGGTTCATAACCGTCGTTAAGCCGTCCGAAAGGGCGGTCATTCCCAACCCATGGGGAAGTTCAACCTCTGAGTATGAGCCGCTCAATGACAAGAAACTTGACCGGTTAATGGATGGATACATCGTCACTGTAGGGCCTGAATTCCCAGCGGAGCCACTGGTACACGAAGGGCAAGAGTTAGCCTTCGTCCTGGAAGGGCGCCAGGAGTTTGTTTATGATGGCAGAAGCTATCTTTTCGAGGAAGGCGACTGTTTCTACTTTGACTCGAATAAGCCGCATTCCGCGAAAAGCGTCGGGGATGGACCTGCCAAGGTGCTCGTAGTGCTCACGTCAAAGAAATAGAAGCTTTTTCATGAGTGCCCCATTAAGGCTGTCGTGGAAGCCGGGAAATTTACCGGAAAAAATACAACGAGAGAGGTGAAAAGATGAGAAAGACAACCTTATTGAAGAAACTGATTCTTGATAAGGAGATCCTCGTCATGCCGGGCGCCCATGACGCCCTGTCGGCGAAGATCATAGAACGGGTGGGCTTCAAGGCTGTCACGCATGGGAGGATATGCGGCCTCAGCAGCCAGTCTTGCAAAGCCCGATGTGTCACTTCTTACCTTGACCGAGTATGTCAACATTGCACGTAACATCGTGGAGGCTGTGGACCTTCCGCTTTTTGTCGACGGCGATACGGGACACGGGAATGTGACGAATGTGCAGCGGACCGTCCAGGTGTTTGAGAACGCAGGTGTGGCAGGCCTTTTCATCGAAGACCAGGTCTTTCCGAAGCGTTGCGGTCACATGGAGGGAAAACAGATCATTCCGACGATGGAGATGGTGGCGAAGATCAAGGCGGCGGTCGATGCCCGGGTTGACCAAGACCTCGTCATCATGGCGCGGACCGATGCCGTTGCAACCAGCGGACTTGATGAGGCCATCGAAAGAGGAAACAGGTATGCTGAGGCAGGAGCTGACCTGATCTTTGTGGAGGCTCCAACATCCAGGGAGGACATGTTAAGAAGCAACCGGGAGATTAAAGCCCCCACGAATGCGATCCAGATCGAGGGCGGGAAGACACCGCTTCTCACCGTCAAGGAACTGGAGGAACTCGGTTTCAACGTCGTGGTTTACCCAAACATAACCGTGTATGCAACCGCGTGGGCGTTGAAGGGGCTGTGGGAAGGACTGAAGAGGAACGGAAGTACCAAACACTGGCTGGACAAGATCATTCCGTTCGACGAATTCAACACGCTGATCGGCCTCGATAAGATGAGAGAGATTGAATCCTACTACTACAAAGACCTCTTCGAGTCCCTGCAGCAACAAAACAAATAGAGAAAGGAGAGAGAACACATGAAGACTGCAAGAATCGTTTTGGTGGGAGTTGTTGCGCTGATACTCGTGGCATTTATCATTCTCATTGGCGCCAACAGCCATACAAGCAGCCGAACCAAATTTCTTTCGATTGGTTGTTCCACATGCACCCGGTTCGGCTGCCGACGGTCACGCTCGGTTACTGAGCGACCGGCTGGCGAAGGTCCTTGGCAAACCCGTGGTTGTTGAAAATATACCGGGCGCAGGTGGAATTAAAGGCGTCCAGGAAATTGTGCGCGCTCCCAAGGATGGTTACACCATCGGATTGACGACATCAAACATCGTGATCACCCCGAGCCTCTACGAGAAAATGCCGTATGACCTGCTCAAAGACGTCACCCCGATCTCGATTATCGCGACCGATTCATTTGTGCTTGTCGTCAATCCGGCAGTACCCGCACGCAACCTCAAAGAATTGCTCTCCCTTGCCAAATCGCAGCCGGGCAAGCTGAATTACGCGTCACCAGGAAGTGGCACCGTGCCGCATTTAGCCGCCGAACTGTTTTGCAGCTGAAGCCGGTGTGAAGATCACCCATGTGCCGTATAAAGGTGGCAGCCAGATTATAACGGATGTCATCGGCGGCCATGTGGAGATGAGCTTTCTTAACACCGGGGCAGTGTGCGCAGCTTAGTCAAGGCCGGCAAGTTCCGCGCACTGGGCGTGTCATCCCTCAAGCGTTCTTCGGCCCTGCCCGATGTGCCGACGATGGCCGAGTCCGGATTGCCGAACTACAGCTACATAGGGTGGATTACCGTGATAGGACCGGCGAATCTGCCGCAAGCCATCGTCAAGAAACTGAATGGCGCTGTTCTGGAAGTGCTCAAGTTGAAAGAAGTCCGGGATGCCTTTGCTGCGCAAAGCACCGAAGTCCTCGGGACCACGCCAGAAGAGGCAGCACGAATATTCGAGACGGATCTTGCTAAGAATGCGAAGCTCGTCAAACAATCCGGAGCAAAGCTTGAATGAATCAGTTGCAACAACTCGGCATCACGTGAGAATCTTCGATACCTGTTAATTACCCTCTGTCGGTGCACCCCCGGTTCTTCCGGGGGGTGCGGAGGATTGGACTGAAAGAGGGAGGGGAAAAAGTGCAAATTCGCGACAAGAGAAATTTTCTTGCAGGGTTGTTACTTGTCGGCTTTGGATTAGGAGCACTGCTCATTGCTCGCACCTACACGATGGGCACGGCCTTCCGAATGGGGTCGGGCTACTTTCCGGTGATGCTTGCTTCCTTGCTGATCGTGATTGGCATCATCGTGGCCTGCCTGGCATTCAGGTCGGGCGAAGTGAAACTGCCTAAGGTTGCCTGGCGGCCGCTCATCATGGTTTCAGCCGCGGTTGCGCTTTTCGGACTGATCATCAAAGGCGCAGGCCTCCTGCTGGCTACATTTGCGATGGTGGTCGTAAGCCGCCTCGCCCGCCCGGGTTACCCGTGGATAGAGACGGTCGTTCTCGGCGTGGCGCTTTCCGTGCTCTGCGCGGCGATCTTTTACTTTGGCTTAAGGATTCAAATGCCACTGCTGCCCACCTGGTGGGGCTGAGGAGGATGTCATGGACCTGCTGCACAACCTCGAACTCGGCTTTTCGGTTGCGCTCACCCTTAAGAACATTCTGTACTGTTTTGCCGGGACCGTGATCGGCACGCTCGTAGGCGTGCTGCCGGGTATTGGTACTCCTACCACCATTGCGTTGCTATTGCCGTTCACCTATGGCCTTGAACCGACGACAGCGCTCATCATGCTCGCAGGCATTTACTACGGCGCGCAGTACGGCTGCTCTACGACCTCGATCCTGATCAACATTCCGGGAGAGCCCAGCGGGGTGATCACCGTGCTCGACGGCTACCAGATGGCCCGCCAGGGCAGGGCAGGCGAGGCGCTGCTGGTGTCGGCGCTGGGCTCGTTCTTCGCCGGATGCGTGGCTACGATTTTGATTGCTGCCTTCGGGCCGCCGTTGGCGAATGTCGCCCTCAAGTTCGGCCCGGCGGAGTACTTCTCGCTCATGGTGCTCGGGCTCATTGCCGCCATCGTGCTCGCCCGCGGCTCGGTCATCAAGGCCATCGGCATGGTGATCCTTGGCTTACTCTTTGGGCTCGTTGGGACCGATGTGAAAACCGGCACGCAGCGCTTTACCTTTGGCTGGGTCGAACTCTTCGACGGCATCGACTTCGTCGTGATCGCCATGGGCGTCCTCGGGATTGCCGAACTCATCGGCAACCTCGAGGAGGCGGAGGAAGATCGCCAATCGTTCACTAAATCCGTGAAGGGCCTGGGGATATGGCGGCTCTCCCGTGACGATTTCCGGCGCGCCTGGCCGGCATCCGTACGAGGGACCGTCGTGGGCTCGGCTTTGGGGGTTCTGCCCGGAGGAGGGGCCTTAATCAGTGCCTTCGCCTCCTACGCGCTGGAGAAGAAACTGTCCAAAGAACCCGAACGTTTTGGCAAGGGCGCCATCGAAGGGGTCGCCGGGCCTGAATCAGCCAATAATGCAGGCGCCCAGACCTCCTTCATTCCCATGCTCACCATGGGGATACCGTCGAACGTGGTCATGGCATTAATGATTGGTGCGCTCATGATCCACAACATCCAACCGGGCCCGCAGGTGATGACCAAGAATCCGGACCTGTTCTGGGGATTGGTTGCGAGCATGTGGGTGGGCAACTTGATGCTTGTGATCCTCAACCTCCCGCTCATTGGTGTTTGGGTCAAGCTCCTCACCGTCAAATACCGGCTGCTCAGCCCCGCGATCCTGGCCGTCTGCTCCATCGGTGTCTACACCGTCAGCAACTCGAGCTCCTGTGTGCTGCTCATGGCGCTCTTTGGCGCCCTCGGTTATGTTCTCGTTAAGCTCGATTTCGAGCCGGCGCCGCTGCTTCTTGGTTTTGTCCTGGGACCGATGATGGAGGACAATTTGCGACGTGCGATGACGATCTCGCGCGGTAATCCGACGGTCTTCGTCACACGCCCTTTGAGCCTGGCACTACTCGCGGTGGCGCTGCTGCTGCTTGTGGCGATACTGTTCCCATCCATCGCCAAACGCCGCGAAAAAACCTTTTAGGGATTCAGGAAAATATGATTTGATGCCTCGGATCACCTCTTGGATAAGAGAGAACCCTTGACAAATTCTCTGTATTGTTGAATCATATGGAAAAGGTTTACCATCAATCTTCTGATAAGCATGGATCTAAAAAACGAAAAGGAGAAAGGAGAATCAACATGTCCAATCTGAAGAAGTACGATCTTTTGGAACTGCCCTGGACCGACGTTGCCGATTATCTGAAGGCCGGCAATGACGTGGTCATGATCCCTGTCGGCAGCTGCGAGAAACACGGCTCTCATGTGCCCCTTGGAGTCGATTCCTACACCACCATGGGAAGCGTGGAGAGGGCGGCGGCGAAAGCCAAGGTGCTCTACGCCCCGATGTTGCCCTTCGGTCTCTCCCCTCACCATATGGGTGAACCGGGTTGGGGGACCGGCAGCATATCCCTGCCTGCCGAGATCTACCGGGATGTTCTCTATGCCATCGGTCGGAGCCTGATCTTTTCCGGTTTCAACAAACTGGTCTACGTCTCTCACCACGGCACCAACATGGGCGCCCAGGGAGAAGTGCTGCGCACGCTCCGGGCTGAGACGGGTTGTTTCTGTGCCTACTACAAGACCCCGACGGAAAGGGACTGCGCCGTTGTGGCAGACCTGATGACGGGTCCTCCTGAGGAGACCCCCGGCTGGCACGCGGGAGAGCTGGAAACCTCCACCTGCATGGCCTATATGAAAGAGAAGGGGATCTACGAGGGGTCTATTTTCATGGATCGCGCCAAAGCGGATCGCGCCCACGCCCCGAAGTGGATGGGTCCGGCCTTTTCGAAGAAAGACGGCACCAACACGGTCATGTTCCAGGGGTCCGAGAACATCTTTGTACCGATGCTTCACCACGAGTACTCGGATACCGCCACCATTGGCAACCCGCTGCGCTCCAGTGTGGAGCAGGGCAATGCTGTTTTTGAGAGAATCAGCAGCCATTTGGCTGCATTCCTGGAAGAGGTAAAGAAGTTCAACTTTAAGGTTCCGGCCGAGAAGCGAGACTGGCCCGGCCGTTTCTGGAGAGGCTAAGAAGGAAACGTTTGAGGAGGGCGACCCCGGGGCATTGCCCCGGGATGCCCGGATCGAAAGGGGTGTTTCAGAGAGTGGATCGATTTGATGAAGGAAGGAGTTGAAACAAACATGAGTAAAGAAAGTGAGACCATCCATCGTTTACGGGAAGAGTTATCGGATTATTCGAAGCGTTCTTTCCAACGGGGTCTTGTCGGTGGGACAGGGGGAAACATCAGCGTCAGGATTCCCGATCATGACCGGGTTCTCATCACGGCCAGCGGTGTCTCTCTGGGAGATGTTGAACCGGACTCCAACCTCCTGGTGAACCTGGAGGGAGTGATTCTTGAAAATCCTCTCGGACTCATTCCATCAAAAGAAACCTCTTTCCATCTTGTCGTCTATCAGCTTCGTCCCGATGTCGGGGCGATCGTTCATGTCCATCCTCCCTATGCCACCGCCTATTCCAACAAGGAGAGACCTCTCCCCCTGGCAACGATCTCCAGCCGTGCTATTCTGAAAGAGGTTCCCTGGATCGAATGCGCATTGCCGGGCTCGAAGGAGCTCTGTGACTATGTTCACGGAGGCATCAAGAAGTATCCTGCGGTCAAGGCTTTACTGATGAAGGAGCATGGCATCCTGGCGTTGGGTCCGGATCTGAGAATCGCTTATTACCTTGCAGATCTCGTTGAGGATACCGCAAAGATCGCTTTCATTGCAGATCACATCAAGGCCCCCTAACCTGGAACAGGCGGTGCTTTGCCAGCGGTTTACCCAGGGGCAGGATTCCTTGACATTCAACCCTGTTTTGGGTATATTCAACTCACCCCAAAGCGGGTTTCTATCAAAAAAACTCTTTGAAAGAAAGGAGATTGAGAATGCGATTCTTCACACGTTTCCTTGCAGTTACACTCCTTGTTAGCGTGACCTGGATCGGTGGTCCCGCGGTCGACGCTGCCACGGCCCCTGACCCGGCGAAGCCCACATTTGCTTTCCCGACCGAGAATATTACGATCGAGGTGTGGTGGCACGAGTACGGGCCCTTCACCGCCTACGTCAAGGAATTGATCGAGGCCTACAAGAAGCTTCACCCGAACGTTACCATCAATCCCACGATCGCCTCCTCCACCGATATGAATCAGAAACTGACGGTCGCTCTCGCAGCAGGCACGGGTCCGGACATCATGGATGCCGACGCTTCTTACTATGTCGCGTACTATGCGAAGGGTATTCTCGAACCGGCCAACCTTGCCGTTTTCGGCGTCAAGAACTACCAGGAACTCGCCGCTCGCTATGTGTCCGGGGGGCTCGCGTCCGGTACGTTCGACGGGAAGATCTACACCCTGCCGTATCAGGGCAACTCGATGAGCCTCTTCATCAATAACAAACTGTTCGCCGCCGCCGGCCTCGATCCCAAGAAAGACGCACCCAAGACATGGAAGGACCTCATGGCCTTGTGTCCCAAAATGAAGAAGGTCGAAGGCAAGCGGACTGTCCAGAAGGCATTCGAGTTTCCCTATCACAGCCCGCGATGGCAACTTCAGGACCTTCAACCCATGACCGAGCAGTTCGGGGGCAAGATCCTGAGTGACGATGGCAAGACGGCATACCTCAACAGCCCCGAGACGGTGAAAGCGCTGACGCTCTGGCGGGATGTGACCCGGGCGTGCGGCGATCCCAAGAGCACCAAGAACACGGCCAGCAACCCGAACCAGGACTTTCTTGACGGCTTTACCGCCATGTGGATCACCGGGCCCTGGGCCACACCGCAGGTCCTGGCTTCGCCGATCAAGAACGACTTTACGGTCGTCGGTCTCCCCCAGATCGATCCCTCGAAACCCCACACGATGGTCTACGGATGGGCGTGGGGTGTGAACAAGAACAAGCCGGAGAAGAACAAGATCGTTGCGTGGGATTTCGTTCGCTTCATGCTTTCGAAACCCGATGAATGGCTCGCCAAGGCCGGTTTTGTGCAACCCGTCAAGGGGGTGAGTGAGACCGAAGTCGCCAAGCGGTTCCCGTTCTTTAATGTGCATATGAAGGATGTCCAGACGGCCTCGTGGTATATCCGTTCCGAAAACGTTAACGAAATCGCGCAAGCGGTCGGCCGTGCCGTGGAGAGCGTCGTCTATGATGACGCCGATCCGAAAACTGCGCTCGATGCTGCGCAGGCCGCCGTCGAAAAAATCCTCAAGAAGTAAGATGGGTCGATTCATGATGAAGCCGGCAGGGGAGTCCACCTGCCGGCTTGATTCACCACGGATGGAGAGGTGTGTTTGAGCGCAAGCGGCTCAACTCGATCACGTTCGCTCCGGAGGCCCTTTCGCCTGAACATCGCTGCGAAACAGGCCTTCTTTGCTTATGCGATCCTCCTGCCGACGCTCGCCATCATTGTCATCTTTCGTTTCCTTCCGATGCTTCAGGCGTTCTATATCAGCCTCACTGAATACGACCTGATCCGTCCTCCCAAGTTCATCTGGTTCTCCAATTTCATCGATCTTGTTCAGGACCCGCTCTTTCTGAACTCCGCGCGCGTCTCGGTCACCTATGTCGTATTCAGCTGCGTCCCTGTTTGGGTCCTGTCTCTTGCCCTGGCCATGCTGTTCAACCGGGAGATCCGGGCGAAGAACTTCTTTCGCTCCGCGGCGTTCATGCCCGTCGTCATGCCGGCGGTTGTGAATGCCGTGGTGTGGACCTTCATGTATCACCAGGACGGGGTCGTGAACACCATCCTGGGGTGGGTTGGCCTCGACCCGATTCCGTGGCTTCGAAGCAGCAGATGGGCATTGTGGGCGATCATCCTCATCGGCATCTGGCGCGCCACACCCTACTACATGGTGATCTTTCTCGCAGGCCTTCAGGCCATTCCCCAGGGGTACTACGAAGCCGCCCAGATTGACGGCGCGAATGGCTGGGATCAGTTTCGACACATCACCTTACCCCTTCTCAAGCCCACGCTGCTGCTGGTGATGGTGATGAGCGTCATCGTCGCCATGAAGGTCTTTGCCGTGCCGCTCATCATGACCGGCGGCGGCCCTGCCGACTCGACACGCGTGCTGCCCCTCTTCATCTACCAGACCGCCTTCGAGTTCTTCAAGATGGGGCGCGCGGCGGCCATGAGCGTTTTCCTTTTTGCGGCCATGATGATCTTTACGATCTTCCAGATCCGGCTCTTCTCGCGCGGGGAGGAGGCATGATGCGCCGATCCTCGCGTTATCGCCACGCTCTTGTCACGTATCCCCTCCTCTTTCTCATTTCCTTCATCGGGCTACTGCCCTTTTACTGGATGGTCTCCTGTTCGCTCAAGACGAACGAGAACATGTTTCTCATGCCGCCGCAGTGGTTCCCCCATCCCGTGAACTGGACCGCCTACGGCGACGCGTGGAAGGCGCAGGATTTCACGCGCTACTTCCTGAACACCGCGGGTGTTGCCATCGCCATCACGGTCGGAAACCTGCTGCTGGCGTCCCTTGCCGGCTACAGCCTCAGCAAATTCCGCTACTTTGGTCGGGGTGTCCTGTTCCTCCTGATCCTCAGCACGATGATGCTGCCCCTCGAAGTAACGATGGTGCCGCTCTTTCTCATCGTCAAGAAGTTCGGGTGGCCCAACACCTACGAAGCGCTGATCGTGCCGTTCATCGTCGAAGGGTTTGGCGTCTTCCTGATGCGTCAGTATCTGCAGAGCATCCCGAACGAGCTGATTGAAGCGGCCCGCATCGACGGCGCTTCCGAGCTGCGGATCTACGCGCAGATCGTTATGCCCCTCTGCAAGCCCGCGCTCGCCGCGCTCGGGGTGTTCACGTTCCGCGAGGCGTGGGACATGTACATCTGGCCCCTCATCATCGTCACGAAGGATTCGCTGCGCACGTTACCGCTTGGCATCTCGCTCTTTATGAGCAGTTTCGGTACGGCATGGGATCAACTGATGGCGGTCGCGGCCATCGGAACGCTGCCCATGGTCCTGCTCTTCTTCTTCCTTCAGCGCTCATTCATTCAGGGCATCTCCATTACCGGGTTGAAGAAGTAGGGATACCTCCAGTTATGCCTGGACTGATGGGCACGTTGTGTAACGCGACTGGGTAGAGAAAGGAAGATGGCGTATGGCGAACGAAATGCTGGTTTATGTCGGAACGTATACCGAACCCATCCGCTTCGGGACCGGGAGAATCCTCCAGGGAAAGGGTGAGGGAATATACATATATCGATTGGATCTATCGTCAGGCGTCATGGAACGGGTCGGTAAGACAACCGGCATCACCAACCCATCTTACCTCGCATTCGATTCCACCCGGCGATTCCTTTACGTCGTCAACGAATTGAAGACATACGAAGACAAACCAACCGGAACCATCAGCGCCTTTGCGGTTGACCCGAGGACGGGAAAGCTTCAGTTTCTGAATAAGAGGCTGACCCACGGGACCGATCCATGCCATGTCCTCGTGGATAAGAAAGGGAAATACGTTTTCGTAGCCAATTTTATGAGCGGGAGCATCTGCGTCCTGCCGGTGCTCGATGGCGGCAGCCTGGGAGAAGCCTCCGATTTCATCCAGCATCAGGGTTCGAGTATCGATGCCGTCCGTCAAAAAGGCCCTCATGCCCACTCGGTAACGCTCGATAAGGCCCATCGGTTCGCGTTCGTTCCCGATCTCGGACTGGACAAGCTGATGGTCTATAAGTTCGATCCGAGGAGGGGAATGCTGGAACCGAACGACGTCCCCTGGATCAAGATGAAACCGGGGGCCGGTCCGCGCCACGTCGATTTCCATCCCGGTGGCAGATTTGCGTATCTCATCAATGAGCTCGATTCCACGCTCGCGGCCCTGTCGTATGACGGCAGGAAGGGAACGTTCAAAGTGCTCCAGATTGTTTCCACGCTCCCTGAGGGTTTCTCCGGAGAGAGCACCTGCGCCGACGTCCAGGTCTCTCCGTCAGGAGCGTTTGTCTATGGTTCAAATCGGGGTCACGACAGCATCGTCATCTACAAGATCGATCCGCGTACAGGGAGACTAACCACCGTAGGTCACGAACCAACCCAGGGAAAGACTCCGCGCAGTTTCGGGATCGATCCCACAGGCAGATACCTGCTCGCCGCCAACCAGGATTCCGACACGATTGTAACGTTCCACATAAACCCGAAAACCGGAAAACTCCTGCCGACAGGGCACGTTACGCAGGTACCGACGCCCGTGTGCGTAAAGTTTCATTTGCTTGACAAAGCGATCCGTCTCTAATCTTTCTTTCAACCGTGCATGAGGATAGCTGAAACCTGCTTAGTTGTGTGGAGTCAGGTCACTCGATTCGATTCGGACTCATCCTTGTAAACTGCATCGCAGGTCGCGTGCCCACCGAAGGCAGCGCGAAACGAGAACCCTTAAATACATCTTCCGCAAACCCCTTCGTAAAGGTCGGGGTGAAAGGCCCTGCATCGACGAGCATACCCCGGCTTCAAACCGGGGACTCGTTCTCGATTTTTGAGCGCGGAGTCTTATCTCATTTCTTTAGACTGACATTGGACAGTTTTTCAGCAAGGGCGGCTACCGCAGAGAAGTCGTCGTCCCCTCTCCCGGCTGCCATTGCTTCAGCATATACCTGGCGGACAAGACCGACGATAGGCATGGGGATCGAGCCGTTCGCAGCGGCTTCCAGGGCAAGTCCCAAGTCTTTAAACAAGAGCTTCAGCATGAATTGCGCCTTGTAGTCGCCGTTGAGGATATTTGGATTCTTGAGATCCAAAATTCTTGAAGCTGCAACGGTGCTTTTGAGGGCCTCCACCATCGTATCCATGGAGACGCCTGCCTTCGCGCCGAGGCACATCGCCTCTGCAAGGACTGCCATATGGGTCCCCATGATCGCGTTGGAAACCAGCTTGACGTAGCATCCCATTCCATTCAAACCTATGTAAAAAATGTTTTTCCCAAGGCCGGCGAGGACGTCCTTATGGTTTTCAAAGACCTTCTTCTCTCCTCCCACCAGGATGGTCAATGCGGCCATGGCAGCGGTTCCAATGCTTCCACTGACCGGAGCGTCCAGCATATAGGTTCCTGTGTTTGCTACATTGGAGGCAATACGTTTGCTCACTTCCGGAGAAATAGTGCTCATATCGATCACCGCGGCCCCGGGTTTCAGGCCCTCAAGCACCCCGTCCTTCTGGAGGATGACCTGCTCAACATCCGAAGGCGCGGTGAGCATGGTGATCGTAACCTCGCTGTTTTGTGCCACTTCTTTTGCCGAGTGGGCAGACTTAGCCCCAAGTTCGACGATTTCCTTCATCTTTGATTCTGTGCGGTTCCAAACAGTGAGCTCAAATCCGGCTTTCAACAGATTCTTGCTCATCGGATTACCCATGGCTCCCAATCCTATAAAACCCACCCTCTTGCCCATAGCTTCATCAACCTCCTTCAACGATAGATTTAAAATCACCGCTCTATAAACGAACAGCATCTCACCTGGGAATGATCGGCACGAGCACGTAGGCAGCTCGGTCGGGGCCGAAATGAAGGGTCACCCTGCCGCCGAAAAAGGCCGGAGGCCGATCCCTGGGTTCTGCGTGCAGAAACGGGCCACAGCCTGTGAACTCAACCTTCATGTTCGAGAGTCTGCCGCCGCTTCCGCCGGGATACACATAGTCTTTCCCGCGAACCGTTAAGGCGATCCGGTAGCCTGCCGGTACCACGATGCAGGTAGGCCAGATTTCCACATCGAGTTCAACCGGTTGGCCCGGAGTGAGCGGTTGCTTCTCATCATGCGTATGGTACGGACGGTACGGGGTGCTGAGCTGCGGGTCGAGCTTGCGGTGTGAGGCACGCAACCAGCCCTGAGCTACAGGAGCATGGGGTTCAACCGCTCCCTGGAAAACCACCTCTTTCAGATCAGGTGTGAAAACGCGCAGAACGAGAAAGAGGTCGGCGTCTGCCGTTGAGGAAGATACGAACAGCTTCGCCGCCGACGGGCCTGTGATCTCCGTTTCCTCTTTCAGCGGCGGCAGCAGGAAGGTGACACCGTCGCCAAGGGCATCATACGTGAGGTTGGCAGACTCATTAACGGGTTCCAGGCTGAGCGTTAAATCCACGGGGTTAAGGTAGAACTTGGTCCATTGAGTCCGGGCAAGAGGCCACTCGTTCTCCATGCGTTCAACAAACTTATCGACGTGGCGCACCTGAAGCTGCACACGGGGCTGATGCTGCCAGCCGTTGTCGGTTCCTTTCAGGAAATAATCGAGGAAACGTTTCTGGAGCAGCCTTCCGTAGTCCGTGTAGAAGTGGGTCCAGTGTTCGATGCCGTGTATTTCGAGCCATTTGTGCTTTGAGGCCGCGCGTACAAAACCCTCGACGTTTCCGCGCAGGTGAAGGCCCTGACCGCCCCAGTTGCCTGCCGAGAAGAATGGCACGGTGATTTTTGACCAGTCAGGCATTCGAGACTTAAAGTAATCGTCGTCAAGGGGATGGAGAAAGGATTCCTGACCGAACTCGGATCGGTTATTGCCTAATTCCTCATGGGTCAGCGTCTCGGGTCCGGAGACGAGTTCACCGGTCACCCGGCTGCGGAAACCTCGTTTGCCCATGCCATGCTGCACAGGTTTGATCTGCAAGTCGAACCAGTCGACGTGCCACGTTGTAAAGATCCCGCCGTGATGGGTAACGTCGCGGTAAAAATCGGCCGCGCCTTCCCAGATGCACATCGCCGTCAAATGGGGCGGATGCAGGCAGGCTACCTGCCACTGGTTCTGGGCGTAGTAGGAGATACCGTTCAGCCCCACTTTGCCGCTGCTCCAGGGTTGAACCCCCGCCCACTCGATGCAGTTGTACAGGTCCCTGGCCTGCCGTGGCGACCAGATGTCGATGTACCCTGGGGAACGCCCGGAACCTCTCGAGTCGACCCGTACGCACACGTAGCCTTCAGGCACCCACTTTTCCGGGTCAACGACCTCCCAGTTCTGATACTTATTGGTCGAGCCCGCGGTGACATCCGGGTTTTCTTCGACCATGCGGTCCCACGCAGTCTTGTAAAGATCCTGGAAAGCAAGACCCTTGGCGTAGGGTCCATAGGTTAAAATCACAGGATACTTTCCATTCTCTACCGGCTGGAAGACGTCGGCCCGCAAGGTAATCCCGTCATCCATGGTAATCGGCACATCCCAGTCAATCTTCATTCCGTCCCATGTATTGCTTTGTTTGTCCATAATCCCCTCCTTGTTCGAGGTTTCTAGTGGTTTCTTGGTTCTCTCTTCAGCCCTTTAGGTGCACGGACTTCCCGTGCCCGGCTCCGGACGTGGATCGAATCAATAAAGGTGGACAGTCAGTTAGAAAACCATCCTGTCCACCTCATCACGGCAGAAGGACTGACGATGAGTCTTAGAAGTCTCACCTGGGAATGATCGGCACGAGCACGTAGGAAGCTCGGTCAGAACCGGAGTGAATCGTTACCTTGCCGCCAAATGTCGACGGAGGCCGGTCCCGTGAGTCATTGTGCAGGAACGGACCGACGCCTGTGAACTCATTCTTCATATTCGATAGTTTGCCGCCGGTTCCGCCAGGATACACATAGTCTTTCCCGCGCACCGTCAATGCGATCCGGTAGCCCGCCGGCACCACGATGCAGGTGGGCCAGATTTCTACGTCGAGCTCATACACTTGGCCCGGAGCGAGAGGTTGCTTCTCATCATGAGTATGGTACGGACGGTACGGGGTGCTGAGCTGCGGGTCGAGCTTACGGTGAGAAGCGCGCAGCCAGCCTTGAGCAATCGGAGTGTGCGGATCGAGCGCTCCCTGGAAGACCACCTCTTTCAGATCGGGCGTGAATACGCGCAGTACGAGAAAGAGATCGGCATCCGTCGTTGATGAAGACACGAACAGCTTTGCCGCCGATGGGCCCGTGATCTCCGTTTCCTCTTTCAGCGGCGGCAACAGGAAGGTGACGCCGTCTCCGAAACCTTCATAGGTGACATCTCCAGCCCCTTTAACCGGCTCCCGGCTGAGCGTTAAATCCGAGGGGTTAAGATAGAACTTGGTCCATTGAGTCCGGGCAAGAGGCCACTCGTTCTCCATGCGTTCAACAAACTTATCCACGTGGCGCACCTGAAGCTGCACGCGGGGCTGATTCTGCCAGCCATTGTCGATTCCCTTCAGGAAGTGATCGAAAAAGCGCTTCTGAAGCAGCCTTCCATAGTCCGTATAGAAATGGGTCCAGTGCTCGATTCCATGCGCCTCGAGCCATTTGTTTTTTGAAGCGGCGCGAACAAAACCCTCGATGTTCCCGCGCGGGTGAAGGCCCGTACCACCCCAGTTAGCCGCTGTGAGCAAGGGCGTGGTGACCTTCGACCAATCCGGCATCCGCGACTTCCAGTACTCGTCGTCAAGGGGATGGGAAAAACAATCGTTGCCAAAGTCGGATCGATTGCTGCCCAATTCCTCATCGGTCAGCGTCTCGGGTCCGGAGACCAGTTCACCCGTGACCCGGCTCCGATATCCCCGTTTCCCCATACCATGCTGTACGGGGATGACCTGCATGTCGTACCAGTTGGCCATGAAGGTGCTTAAAATACCGCCGTGGTGGCTTAAGTCGCGGTAGAAGTCAGCCGCGCCCTCCCAGATACACATCGCCGCCAGGTGGGGAGGCTTTAGAGCAGGCCACCTGCCACTGGTTCATGGCGTAGTAGGAGATGCCGTTCAGGCCGACCTTCCCGTTGCTCCAGGGTTGGACGCCTGCCCACTCGATACAGTTGTAGAAGTCCTTGGTCTCCCGTGGCGACCAGAGATCGATGTATCCCGGAGAGCGGCCGCAACCCCGCGAGTCAACCCGAACGCACACGTAGCCCTCCGGTACCCATTTTTCCGGGTCGGCGACCTCCCAGTTCTGATACTTATTGGTTGAGTTCGCGGCCACGTCCGGGTGCTCTTCCACCATCCGGTCCCAGCAGGTTTTATAGAGATCCTGAAAGGCAAGACCTTTGCCATAGGGTCCATAGGTCAGGATCACGGGGTACTTCCCATCCTCTATCGGCCGGAATACGTCGGCCTGCAATGTAATCCCATCATCCATGGTAATCGGCACATCCCAGTCGATCTTCATTCCGTCCCTGATTTCACTTTTTCGATCCATCATACCCTCCTTCTTCAAGCTTTTAGGCTGCCGCATTAAAATGCCTTCTGCACCCGCGTATTCTATGGGAATCAATTTTTTTTGTCAAGAACTCTCAGATCAGATAGAGGCTTTTCCTTTTTCATTCTAAAGGTTTACGTTTTGCAAGATATGTGCACAAATCGGTATTGGATTGTCTCATCTGTCCTTTGATCCTTCATCTCCGTAGAAGGTAGGATACAGGCTTGACATACTGATGCATTAAGGATATGATTCGATGCATGAGAACAACCGTTAGAATAAAAGACGATCTACTTGAGCGTGCTAAGAAACGTGCAACAGAGGAGAGACGCACTTTGACCTCGTTGATCGAGGACGGTCTGGTGCTCGTCCTGACCAAGTCGAAGATGACCAGGCGAAAGCAGGTCGTTTTGCCGGTATCCCAAGCCTCCGGTGGTGTCCTTCCCGGGGTTGACCTTAACCGATCCGGTGACCTCGAGGAGGTCATGAGGATCACCGTGATTCTTCCCGATGTCAACATCCTCGTGCACGCTTTTCGGTCAGATACTTCCAGCCATGCATTCTGCCGGGCTTGGCTTGATGGCGTAGTCAATGGCGACGCACGCTACGGTATGGCTCCGCAGGTTTTAAGCAGTGTGATTCGCATCGTCACCCACCCCAAGGTCTTTGCGGTACCGAGCAACCTGGATGAGGTGTTCCGGTTCTGTGACATTCTGCTTGCTCAACCCCACTGTGCGGTGATTCAACCCGGGGAGCGGCACTGGGAGATCTTTACCCGCCTTTGCATAAACGCGGACGCCCGCGGCAACCTGATACCGGATGCCTGGTTCGCGGCGCTGGCCATTGAATCCGGTTGCGAATGGATCACTCTCGATCGCGATTATGCAAGGTTCCCGGGTCTCCTCTGGCGCGTGCCAGAGTAATGCCATTCCTCCCTATCCTCGAAGCTTTTTTCAAAACCCTGGATTATACGATTTGAAGACCATATCTACCTTTTCCTATCTTTCTTTATGGGAGTGAAATTT
>CAWHGS010000025.1:0-15787 GCA_963828805.1 uncultured delta proteobacterium | reverse complement strand
ATCTTCGCCCCCTTGTTCCCTCTGGATGGCGGACGATTTGCAACGTCGGATCTGAACGATCTCTACCGAAGGGTGATCAACCGGAACAATCGTCTCAAACGGCTTCTTGAATTGAATGCTCCGGAGATCATCGTCCGGAACGAGAAGCGGATGCTCCAGGAAGCGGTCGATGCCCTCTTTGACAATGGAAAACGAGGAAGGACCATTCTCGGCGCCAACAAGAAGCCGTTGAAATCCTTGAGTGACATGCTCCGGGGAAAGCAGGGGCGTTTCCGGCAGAACCTTCTCGGAAAACGGGTGGACTATTCCGGCCGGTCCGTGATCGTCGTCGGCCCGGAACTTAAACTGCACCAGTGCGGACTTCCCAAGAAGATGGCTCTCGAGCTCTTCAAGCCTTTCATCTATCATCGTTTGGAAGAGAAAGGTTTGGCCACGACGATCAAGAGCGCCAAGAAGATGTTGGAGAAAGAGAAACCCGAGGTCTGGGATGTTTTGGATGAGGTGATCCGGGAGCATCCCGTCATGCTCAACCGCGCGCCGACCCTGCACCGTCTCGGTATCCAGGCCTTTGAACCTGTGTTGATCGAGGGGAAAGCCATCCAGCTCCATCCCCTTGTGTGCGCGGCCTACAACGCGGATTTTGACGGAGACCAGATGGCCGTCCACGTTCCTCTCTCCATTGAAGCCCAGGCAGAGGCGAGAATCCTGATGATGTCGACCAACAACATCCTTTCCCCTGCCAGCGGAAAACCGATCATTATTCCTACCCAGGACATTGTCCTTGGGATCTATTACATGACCCGGGAGAGACCGTTGGTGAAAGGGGAAGGAAAGGTTTTTTCCAGTCCCGATGAAGTTCGAATGGCTTACGATGCCCAGGAAGTGGACCTCCATGCCAAGATCCGAGTCCGGATGGACGGAAGCCTGGTCGAGACGACCGTAGGCCGGATCCTCCTCTGGGAGATCATTCCCGAAGAGATTCCCTTCACCCTGATCAACAAGGTGATGAAAAAGAGTGAACTCGCAAATCTGGTTGATTACTGCTACCGTTATGGGGGGGATAAGAAGACCGTTCTCCTCTCCGATCGGCTGAAGTCTCTGGGATATCGTTTTGCAACGATCGCGGGCATCTCCATTTCCATCGATGACATGCTGATTCCCTCCAATAAGGCGACGCTCCTTCGGGATGCTGAAAAGGAGATCGAAAAGGTACAGGAACAGTATACGGAAGGTTTGATCACTGACGGGGAGCGTTACAATAAAGTCATTGATATCTGGGCTCAGGTGACTGAAAGTATTGCCGATGTGATGTTGAAAGAGCTGGGAAGCGAGGTGATCGAGGGAGCAGGAGGAAAGAAGGTGACGACCCAGAGCTTCAATCCCATCTTTATGATGGCGGACTCCGGCGCTCGAGGAAGCGCCCAGCAGGTCCGGCAATTGGCCGGAATGCGAGGACTGATGGCCAAACCCTCGGGAGAGATCATTGAGACCCCGATCACGGCCAACTTCCGTGAAGGCCTCACCGTCCTCCAGTACTTCATCTCCACCCACGGAGCACGGAAGGGATTGGCGGATACGGCCCTCAAGACGGCGAATTCAGGATACCTGACCCGACGGTTGGTGGATGTGGCGCAGGATGTGGTGATTACGGAGCACGACTGCGGGACCCTGGATGGGATCGACGTCACGTCTCTGGTGGAGGGTGGGGAGATCATTGAGTCGATGAAAGAGAGAATCCTGGGCCGGGTTGTTCTGGAAGATATCCTGGATCCGTTTACCGGAGAAGTGATCGTTAAGGCGAATGATGAGATCGAAGAGACCTTGTCAGAGAAAATTGAGGATACCGGTATCGAGAAGGTGAAGATCCGGTCCGTCCTGTCCTGTAAGTCGAAATGGGGGGTCTGCGCCCTCTGCTATGGAAGAGACCTGGCCCGCGGGAGGCTGGTCAATACGGGAGAGGCGATCGGGATCATCGCCGCCCAGTCGATTGGAGAGCCAGGCACCCAGCTGACGATGAGGACCTTCCATATCGGCGGCACCGCAAGCCGGCGAGCCGAACAGACGACCCTGGAATGCCGGATCGATGGAAGGGTCAAATTTATCAGCCTCAAGACGGTCAAGAATCGGGAAGGAAACCTGATCGTCATGAACCGCAACGGAGAGCTCGCGATCGTGGACGAAACCGGCAGGGAACGGCGGCGCTATTCGGTCATCTATGGAGCAAAGCTGAAAATCAAGGATGGCCAGAAGGTGAAAGAAGGGGAGTTGCTGGCCGAGTGGGACCCTTACTCCATCCCGGTGTTGACGGAGGTCTCCGGCCGTGTCAAATTCGGAGATATCGTCGAAGGTCTGACGATGCAGGAGCAGGTGGATGAATTCACGGGTCTCTCGCGCAAAGTGATCGTTGAGTCGAAAGACCCTGATCTCCGGCCGAGAATCTCTATCAAAGATGATAAGGGAAAGACCCTGAACCTCCCGGGCTCGGCCTCTCAGGCCCGTTATCTTCTCCCTGTGGGAGCGAATATCTTCATCTCCGAAGGCGATCCGGTTGAGGCAGGCGATATCATCGTCAAGATCCCCAGGGAGACGACGAAGACCAAGGACATCACGGGAGGCCTTCCCCGTGTCGCGGAGCTTTTTGAAGCAAGGAAACCCAAAGAATTTGCGATGATCAGCGACATCGAGGGAATCGTTGAGTTTGGAAAGGACTCCAAGGGCAAACGAACCGTCGTCATCCGTCCGGAGGTGGGCGATGCAAAGGAGTACATCATTCCAAGGGCAAAACATGTCAGCGTTCATGAGGGGGACTATGTCAAGGCCGGAGAGGCATTGATGGATGGTCCCTCCAACCCCCATGACATCCTCAGGGTATTGGGGGACAAGGCCTTGGCCCGTTATCTCGTCGATGAGATTCAGGAAGTCTATAAGCTCCAGGGCGTCAAGATCAACGACAAACACATCGAGGTGATTGTCCGCCAGATGCTCAAGAGGGTCAAGGTCAGGGAAGTGGGAGATACCCACTTCCTCGTGGACGATCAGGTGGAAAAATTTGTTTTCGAAGAAGAGAATGCCCGGGTGATCAGGGAAGGTGGAAAACCCGCCGTTGCCGAACCTCTCTTCCTGGGAATCACGAAGGCATCGCTGATCACCGATAGCTTTATTTCCGCCGCTTCCTTCCAGGAGACGACCAAGGTGTTGACTCAGGCTGCCGTGGCCGGGAAGGTAGACAACCTGAAGGGATTAAAAGAGAACGTGATCATGGGACGGTTGATCCCTGCAGGGACCGGCTTGCCCAAGTATAGGAACCGTGAACTCTGGGCCGAAGGCTACACCGGCGAAGAAGTGCCTCATCCTCAAACACTGGGAATGGATGTTTCAACGGAAAGCCCCGCCTGAGACGAAGTAGAGTTTAGGTAAAAAGTGAAGGCCCATTCCATGACATGATTGGAATGGGCCTTCTTATTTCTACCTTCCACTTTCAGGTTTATCTGATGGTTTCGAGCCGCTTCTTGGCGATCTCGGCCTGCTCGGAATGGGGATACCGCTCCATCACACGCCGAAGAAGGTTTTTCCCATTCGTTTTGTCTCCCAGTTCGAGAAAGGAAAAGGCCTGCTTGAGAATGGCTGCCGGAACCTTGTCTCCCTCAGGATATTTGGCGATCGCCTTTTCATATTCCAGGATGGCCCTCTCATAATCTTTCTTTCCGTAGTAGGTCTCTCCAATCCAGAACTGGGCGTTGTCCGAGAGATCCGTATTGGGGTACTGTTTGAGAAAGGCTTCGAACTTCTTCCGGGCTCCATCCATATCCCCTCGTTGATAGGTTTCAAAAGCCTCCCTGTAGAGTTCACCCATTCCTGTGCTCAGGCCTTTCACCTCCGGAGGAGCTTCCCTGGCCGTTGCCGCCGCTTTCTCAGCCTCAGCCTGTTTGGATGCCACCAGATCGATCTTTGCCTCCATGCTCTTGAGGCGGTCTTCCATGGCGCGGATTCGTTCCTCCAGAGCCTTGGCCCGTTCATCCTGGGCCCTGTTCTTGTCTTCTAAGATCTTTCCCCTTTCTTCGAGAACTCTTGTCCGGAGGATCACATCCTCCCTGATGCGCTCAACGTCCTTTGAGGGCCGTTTGGCAAAATCTTTGTATTCATCCAGCCCGGTCGAAAGGATTCGGATTTCCGATTTGACGGATTCAAGTTGAAACTGCAAATCGGCCTGTGTTTTCTTTGATTCGTTGGTCAGGTCATTCTTCCACTCATTCCTGAGAACCGCAAACTCCCTGTTGATGGTCTCCTTCTCCTTTTGGAGGGTGTTGACCTGAGATTGGAGTCGGGTTACTTCCCGGTCGAGAATGCGGACATCCTGGCTGGAAGCGCATCCCCAAAGGGAAGCGACCATGGCAAGAATGCCCATGATCTTCATGAGTTTCGCCATCTGCATTGACATACCTCCGGGATTGAAGCCCTTTTACAAATCCATCCGTCCCATTTTCTAAATGGGGGAAAGAGGATTTCTATTTTGAAAGGATGACGAAGTGGGCCCTTCGATTCTTGGACCATGCTTCCTCGTGATGCCCAGGGTCCACGGGCATCTCTTTTCCGTAGCTGATCGTCGAAAGGCGGTCAGCGGGGACACCGAGGGAGACGAGGTATTTCTTCACGCTGTTGGCTCGGCGTTCGCCAAGGGCAAGATTATATTCTCCCGTTCCCCTTTCATCGCAGTGACCTTCAATCTGGACCTTGACATTGGGATATTTCATGAGCACGGCCGCATCTTCCTTGAGGATAGTGATATCCTGTGGACGAACGTCATATTTGTCAAAATCAAAGGAAACATCTTTGAGAAGCTTGCTTTCGAGGACCTCTCCCTCGATGCCGGGCTGCTTTTTGGCAGTCAGGCTCTTTTCAAACTCTTTTTCCCGTGCCCTCCTGGCTTCCTCCTCCTTGATTCTGGCCTGCTCTTTTTCCCTCGCTTCCATCTCTGCCTTTTCCCTGGCTGCCTTCTCTCTTTCCACTCTTGCAGCGTCGTCCGACTTCTTGGTTGTGGCCTCATCGACCGGCACCGTCTTCTTCGGGCATCCGGTGAGGATCAGTCCGAGGCAAAGAGCAAGGATTAACACGAGATAGTTTTTTCGAATCATGATGAACCTCCTTTGATTGATGGGTTTCCTTTTCTTTACTGGTCGAATCGTCGTGACCAGGCCGGGCTGAGTTCACCTCCCTTTGCTTGGGTTAACGGCCTTGGGGCAAAGCCATTGGCATGAGTGATAAAAATCTTCGGAGATCCGGTCCGGGTCGAACTGAATGCGATATAGCGGCCGTCCGGAGACCAAGCAGGGTTTTCGTTATCTCCTGCGGCCGAAGTCAATCGTTGAAGTCCGCCGCCGTCCGGCTGAATGGTGAAAATCGTGTAACGGCCGCCCACTCTTCCGTTGAAAGCGATTCGATCCCCCTTCGGAGACCACGAAGGTTGCGTGTTATAGTTTCCTTCGAAGGTGATCCGGCGGGCCTCCGCTCCCTCTGCCGACATGACGTAGATCTGGGGGGAACCGGATCGGTCCGAAACAAAGGCGATCCGTTTGCCATCCGGGGACCAGGTGGGCGAGGCCTCATTTCCGTGCCCGTGGGTCAGTCTTCTCGGATTGCCGCCGCCGGCGTCGACGAGGTAGATCTCGGATTTGCCGTCCTTTCCCAGCATGACGGCGATCTGTTTCCCGTCGGGCGACCAGGAGGGAGAGGTGTTCAGGCCCGGAAAGGAAAGAAACCGGGTCAGGTTCTTTCCGTCGAGATCGGTAAGATAAAGATCCGGATTTCGTTTCAGGTAGGAGGTAAAGGCGATTCTTTTCCCATCCGGAGTCCAGGCCGGAGAGACATTGATCGATTGGTTCCGCGTGACCTGCTTGATGTTTGCGCCGTCAATATCGGAGACAGAGATCTCTTTATTCCCGGACTGAAGGCTGACATAGGCAATTTTGGTCGTGTTCACTCCTCTCTCTCCGGTCAGCTGAAGGATGACCTCGTCGGCCATCCGGTGGACGATGGTTCGAAGACTCTGGACAGGGCCTTCGTACTGTTTCCCGAGCTAGGTGTCTTTGCTCAACCAGATCGAAGAGGTGAAACTTTAATTTGAGATTGAGGCCCTCTGATTCCAGGGTTGTTTCCCCGCGAGAAGGATCTCCCCGTTTGCGGGCATCCATTCCTGAAGGTAGAGGGTGCTGGGAATGCCCTCTTTTTTCTGCAGATGAGCGGGAAGGCTGTTAAAATTGATGACCCTGAAAAAACCGGAGAGGGCAAGGTCATTTTCCAGTATTTCGTAGATCTTTGCCGGAAGCGATGGAGGTGTTTTATCCACGGCCTTCCAACTCGGAAGAACGATCGGAATCTGACGGAGGGTGGGTGCATTGACGTCGAGATAAACTCTTGCTTCTGCGGCAGGGGAGAAAATCAAGAAAGTGAATAGAAAGAGAGAGAAAAGTCGTCTCATGGAGGTCACTCCGTGTAAAAACGGATTCCGATATCCGGAGTCCGGTCACTGTTTCTTTTGAGATTGGGTAGCATCCGAACAGAATATTAAATCCCTTTATCCATAAATGCAAGGAGGAAATGATTTTACCATGTAAAATCCGAGAGTTACAAAGCTATGAAAGCGTGTTCCCCCCGTATGTATTCCATATTTCTCTATAGACAATCACGGGAGGAAAAAGTTTTCGTTTTTTCCAAAAAAAAGGCCGGAGACGATTCTCCGGCCTTTTTGAAATTCCATCTTGAGATGACCGATGTTAATACATGTCACCCATACCGCCCATACCGCCCATACCACCCATACCACCGCCCGGAGGCATTGGAGGATAGGGTGCCTTCTTCTCCGGTTTCTCCGCGATCAGACACTCCGTCGTGATCATTAAGGAGGCAACAGAGGCCGCGTTCTTGAGGGCGAGCCTGACTACTTTGGTTGGATCAATGATGCCGGCTTTAATCATATCCGTATACTCATCCTTCGAGGCATCAAATCCAAAAGCGCCCTTTTCGTTCTTCACCTTTTCGACAACGACAGAGCCTTCCATTCCCGCGTTATTCGCAATCTGCCGGATTGGTTCCTCGAGGGCACGTCTAATGATGTCCACTCCGATCTTCCTATCGCCCTCGGGTTTCAGTTTTTCCAATGCAGCGAGGCAACGGAGGTATGCCACACCCCCACCAGGAACGATGCCTTCTTCAACGGCTGCGCGGGTCGCGTGAAGGGCATCTTCCACGCGGGCCTTCTTCTCCTTCATCTCGGTCTCTGTCGCTGCGCCGACATTAATGACAGCGACGCCGCCAATGATCTTGGCCAACCGTTCCTGAAGCTTTTCACGGTCATAGTCAGAGGTGGTCTCATCGATCTGAGCCCGGATCTGTTTCACTCTGCCTTCGATGTCTTTTCTGGCTCCTGCGCCATCGATGATCGTGGTATTATCCTTATCGATGGTGACCCGCTTGGCCCGGCCGAGATCGGTCATCTTAATGTTTTCGAGCTTAATCCCGAGTTCTTCGGAAACGACCTTTCCGTCGGTCAGGATGGCGATATCCTCAAGCATCGCTTTCCTACGGTCTCCGAAACCAGGGGCTTTCACAGCCGCGCATTTCAGGGTTCCCCGGAGCTTGTTGACGACGAGAGTCGCCAGGGCCTCTCCTTCCAAATCCTCAGCGATGATCAAGAGAGGTTTTCCCATCTTGGCAATCTGCTCGAGGATCGGAAGCATGTCCTTCATGTTGGAGATCTTTTTCTCACAGAGAAGGATATGGACCTCTTCCAGGACCGCTTCCATCTTCTCGGGATCGGTCGCGAAATAGGGGGAGAGGTATCCCCGATCGAACTGCATTCCTTCAACCACATCCAGGGTCGTTTCCATTGCCTTGGCTTCTTCCACGGTGATGACCCCTTCTTTTCCCACCTTGTTCATTGCCTCGGCAATGATTTCTCCGATGGTTTCATCATTATTGGCAGAGATGGTCCCTACCTGAGAGATTTCTTTGGGATCCTTCGTGGGTTTGCTCTGTTTCTTTAATTCCTTGACCACTTCTTCGACGGCAAGATCGATACCGCGTTTCACGTCCATGGGGTTAGCGCCTGCAGCCACCACCTTCGATCCTTCACGATAGATGGCCTGTGCCAGCACGGTCGCCGTCGTTGTGCCATCACCAGCGGTATCCGAAGTCTTACTGGCGACTTCCTTCACCATCTGGGCGCCCATGTTTTCAAACCGATCCTCCAAGTCGATCTCTTTAGCGACGGTCACGCCATCTTTCGTCACAAGGGGAGATCCAAAGGATTTCTCCAAAATGACATTCCGGCCCTTCGGACCCAGAGTGACCTTAACCGCATCGGCTAAGATATTTACTCCCCGTAAAATTGCGTGACGGGCATCCTGATCAAACCTTAATTCTTTTGCCATAATAACCTACCTCCATTTCTTTTTAATTTTAATTTTGGGTACGTCATTTCCCTTCAATGATTCCTAAGATGTCTTCTTCTCTCATGATGAGGTGTTCCTCACCCTCAATCTTGACCTCTGTTCCCGAATATTTACCGAAAAGAATCCGGTCGCCCACTTTCACGTCGAGAGGAATCAATTTTCCATCTTCCGTGAGTTTTCCCTTGCCAACAGCGATCACTTTCCCTTCTTGAGGTTTCTCCTTTGCTGAATCAGGGATGATGATTCCTCCCTTCGTTTTTTCTTCCTCCTCAAGGCGTTTGACGATAATTCTGTCCTGTAACGGTCTAATTTTCATCTTGCACTTCTCCTTTCTTTCTGATTTTCTAGGTCAATGCGCAAATTCTATGAGATAGGGAAATCAAAAACCTATTTTATGATCCTGACACACCACCTCCTCGCTTATTGATAAACTGAACAAAACCGACTGCTTACCCGTTTCTCGGTTTAAAGGCAAGACAATCGTTTAGGCATTCCTTTTATGACTGCAAATTAATCATCCAAAAACCGATTGTCAAGGCGAAGGACTTAAAACTTTAAATTTTTATTGTGGGTCCGGATATTGAAAAATCGGCCCCAATTCGACATATTTTATGTATATCTGTTTTCTGCGAGGATCGATGATGAAACGTTTAGGAATACTCAGTATTCTTGCATTACTTGCGGTGGGGGGGCTCTTTTGCCACCTGGCAGCAGCTAACCCCCTAAAGAGACCCCTGTCCTTTCAGCATTTTACTCCCAAGGAAGGATTGTCGAGCGAGATGGTATTTTCGATCGCTGTCCAGGGAGAGGATGTCTGGTTCGGGACAGAAGGGGGGGGGGCCACCCTCTTTAACACGACGAAGAAGACCTGGGAAACCTTCACCACCAAAGGGGATCCCCCGGGGAAAGGATGACGGGGTCAGCATCAACTGGAAGAACATACTTTCATGCAACCATGTCTCCGTAATTCTTCCCGATAGTGACCGGCTCTGGTTCGGAACCTATTTCTACGGGTTCGGAGGGGGAGGTATCTCCTACTATCAACCTCAGAGGACCCCTCCGTGGAAAACGTTCAATACGAACAACGGGCAGGCCAAGAAGATTGTCTCCATGGCTGCGGACCCGGAGACCCTCTGGGTCGGATCGGAGAAAGGTCTTTCCATGCTGGACAAGAAGAAGGAGGCATGGAAAGGTTTCATCTCACCTCAGGGCGGCCTCCCGGGAAATTTCGTGAACGCCCTCCTGGTTCAGTCCGAATACGTCTGGGCTGGAACAAACGGCGGAATCGGCCGATTTCATAAGACTAAGAAGACATGGAAGACTTACACTCAGAAAGAGGGCCTCACTGAGACAGAGATAAAATCCCTGGTAAAGGTGGGAGAACGCCTCTGGGCAGGGGGCGTCGGAGGTTCCCTCCATGAATTTGATCCGGCCCAAGATCGGTGGAAAAAGATCGAACCCACGGATCCCCTGAAGAATGGAGGAGTTCAGGCTCTCATTCCGACAAAGGATAGAGTGCTTGCCTGCAGAGATAATGGAGTCAGTGTCTATGACCTTTCGACGGGTCAATGGGAGTCTCTGTCAACTACCGATGGGTTACTGAGCAATTCGGTCTTTTCAGCAGCCGGGGACAAGAACAGCATCTGGTTTGGAACGGATAAGGGAGTATCCAGGCTCATTTGCTAACACCCTGATTCAATTGCGGAATCGATCGGATGCAGATTCGTAGAATTGAGAGAAAGAGATTTCAGATTTCAGAATTATCCGATCTACATTCTGAAATCCTTAATCTGATGCTTAAATTAGAGGAGGAAATAATTTCATGGATCGATCTTCCAGAAAAGAAGATCACGCGCAGGCAGTTTATCAAGGGAGCAGCCGTTGCTGTTACTCTCCCTCTCTTGCCTGAGACGCTTCCATTTTACGGAACCCTTGCTCATGCTGCAGCGGAGAGTGACCTGGTGATTGCTAAGAATGGGTCGCCCACCCAGCTCCTCCAGGCTGCCATGACTCCTCTCGGGGGAATGGGCCGGTTTGTGAAGAAAGGGCAGAGGGTGGTGATCAAGGCAAACATCGCCTGGGCAAGAACACCGGACCAGGCCTGTACGAACAATCCGGAGCTGATGATGCGCCCTGATCAAGATGTGCTACGAGGCCGGCGCCAAGAAGGTGGCTGTCTGGGATCATACCTGCGACAACTACCAGTTCACCTTTGCCCGGTCCGGGTTAAAGGAAGCGGGTCAGAAGGCAGGCGCGGACGTCCTCTCCGGACATGGGAGAAACGTCTATAAACAGACGGAGATCCCAAAGGCAAAGAAACTGAAAACCGCCGAGGTCCTCCGGGATGTGCTTGAATCCGATGTCTTCATCAATTTCCCCCTTCCCAAACAGCATTTTGCGACCGAACTGACCCTGGGGATGAAAAACCTGATGGGAATCCTCTGGGACATGGAACAACTTCACAAGATCGACCTCCACCAATGCATCGCGGATATCAATACCCTCCGGAAACCGGACCTGGTCGTGGTCGACGCCATTCGGATTCTCACGACCAATGGCCCGAAGGGGCCTGGGAAGACCGAGGATCCCGTGGAGGTGGTTGCCTCGACCGACATCGTGGCAGTCGATGCCTATGCTGCCGCCTATTTTAAAAATCCAAAGACCGGGAAACCCTACAGGCCGGAAGAGATCCGTTTCGTCAAGTACGCCTATGACCACGGGCTGGGTGAGATCGATCTTTCCAAGGTCCGGGTAAAGAAGGTCAGCGCTACATGACCCGAGCGTTGCTTTGCCTGAGGAGGTCGATCCAGGCCCTCTCCTTCTGTTTTCTCCTCTACCTGATTCTTCAAACCGCCTTCCCCCTTGAGTTGAAGATCCCCGTCGACCTCTATCTTCGCCTCGATCCATTCATCGGGATCATCTCCCTCTTTACCCAGAAGGAGATGATCTGGAGGATGCTGCCCGCCTTTGGGTGTCCTCCTGCTCGTTATCCTCTTCGGGAATTTCTTCTGCGGGTGGTTCTGTCCCATGGGAGCGACGATCGATTTCTTCGATCGCGTCCTCTTTCGGGAGAAGAAACGGTCAAAGCCTCTTGACGATCGGTCTCTGCGAAGGCTTCGTTACGGAGTTTTCATCTTCGCCCTTACTGCGGGTCTCATGGCTTTTCAGGTGATCTATCTTCTCGATCCGATCAGTCTGATTACCCGGTCCATGGTGATCGCCTTTTATCCTCCGGCAATCTTTGTCTACAATCACCTGCTGCCGCCCATCCAGAGCCTGCTTCCGGGGAACGGCTTGATCGTTTCATCGATTCCATTGCCGCTCTTTAAGGTCAATCTCTTCATCTTTCTTTTTTTTGTCGCCGTCCTCGCCCTCGGAGTCATCCGGAAGCGATTCTGGTGCCGTTACCTCTGTCCTCTCGGCACCCTCTTCTCGATCTGTTCCCGGTTTCGAATCCTCAAGCGGTTTGTAACGGATGATTGCACCCGCTGCCAGAAGTGTGTGAAGGAGTGTCCTGTGGGAGCGATCCCGGGAGAAACGCCCGAGCAATACCGCCAGCAGGACTGTATCACCTGTTTCAAGTGTCTCGAATGCCCGCCCAAGGCCGTCTCTTTCCATTTTGCATCTCCCCAATGGAAGACGGTGGAAGGGGTGAACCTTTCGCGGAGATATGTTCTTGGCTCCTTCGCCTTTGGGCTGGCATCGTCTCTGGTGATCAAGACCAACCCTCTTCAATCCGAGAGCGGGCGAACCAATAACCGGCTGATTCGTCCTCCGGGTTCTCTGCCGGAAGAGAGATTCGTCGCTGCCTGCACCGGGTGTGCGAGAGTGTCTGAAGGTCTGTCCCAACAATGCGCTCCAATCGACCTTCCTGGAAGCAGGCCTCGCGGGCCTTTACACGCCGAGGCTCGTTCCCCGCATCGGATACTGTGAGGAATTCTGCAATTTCTGCGGAAGGGTCTGCCCCACCGAGGCGATCCAGCCGATTACGCTCGAAGAGAAACGCCTGATTCAGATGGGAGTGGCCCACATCGATAAGACCCGATGCATCGCCTGGGACACGGATAAGATCTGTCTTGTCTGCAACGAGCAGTGCTCCTATCACGCCATCGTTGGCGACGACAAGAAACGTCCCATCGTCAAGGAAGAGAAGTGCACCGGCTGCGGCATCTGTGAGAACAAGTGCCCGGTCGATGGTGAAGCGGCGATCATCGTCCATTCATCCGGCGTCCAGAAGAAGCTGAAGCCCGAACCGGACAACGGCAAACCGATCTGACAAGGGCCAAATTCCAACTGCTAAATCCTAGCCAAAGATAGCTTGAAATTTCCTAGACGTGTCATCCGTGAAGCTTGATTCAGGATCTCACCAAATTGGACCTATTGGCTCGAGATGCTGAACCGGAGTTTCAGCTTGACAGCCTCTCTTTAATGTTCTGATACTGTTCGAGAAAAATTCTCAATCTTTTTGTGTAAGATCTCAAGCACCATGTCAAACCCCGAAAGAATTGGCCTCTCACAGCCTTTTCTCGATCCTCCGTCTGTTTTAAAATGAGTTCATGAACCAATTTAGACTCGTCTCCGATTTTAAGCCCAAAGGCGATCAACCACAGGCCATCGAAAAGCTGAGCGAGGGGATCCTGAAGGGGTTTCCCAGCAGGTCCTTCTCGGTGTCACAGGATCGGGAAAGACCTTCACCATGGCCAATGTGATCGAGAGGGTCCAGAAGCCCACGCTCGTCATCTCCCACAACAAGACCCTGGCAGCCCAGCTCTACGGGGAATTCAAGGAACTCTTTCCTGAGAACGCCGTCGAATTCTTCGTCAGTTATTACGATTATTACCAGCCCGAGGCCTATATTCCGTCCACCGATACCTATATCGAAAAAGACACGCAGATCAATGAAGACATCGACAAGATGCGCCACTCTGCGACGCGCTCCCTGCTCGAACGAAACGATGTGATCATCGTAGCCAGTGTCTCCTGCATCTATGGTCTGGGATCTCCGGAAGCCTACCACGGGATGCTTCTCCATCTTGAGAGAGGAATGAAGATCTCCCGGGAGGAGATTCTGTCAAGAAGCTGGTGGAGATTCAGTATGAGCGAAACGATATCGATTTTCACCGGGGCACCTTCCGGGTTCGAGGCGATGTGATTGACGTCTTTCCGGCCCATGAGGAAAACCGGGCAATACGGATCGAGCTCTTTGGGGACGAGGTGGAGACTATTTCTGAAATCGACCCCCTCAGGGGAAAGGTCATCCAGCGGCTCGATAAGGTACCCATCTACCCTGGAAGCCATTATGTTACGTTTCCGGACCGGATAAGAATGGCCATCCAGACCATCCGGGAGGAATTGAAAGAGAGACTGGAGTGGTTTCGCTCACGGAATCAGCTCCTTGAGGCCCAGAGGCTTGAGCAGCGGACACGATTTTGATCTCGGAGATGCTTCAGGAACTCGGCTACTGCCAGGGGATCGAAAACTACTCCCGCCATCTCACAGGGAGAATGCCGGGAGAACCTCCTCCCACGCTGCTCGATTACTTTACCAGGGACTATCTCTTATTCATCGACGAAAGCCATGTAACCCTCCCTCAGCTGACCGGAATGTACCGGGGCGACCGGTCCCGGAAGGAGACCCTGGTGGAGTATGGTTTTCGTCTTCCTTCTGCCCTGGACAACCGGCCTCTCATGTTCGAGGAGTTCGAGGAGCGGGTCCGTCAGGTCATCTACGTCTCAGCCACTCCGGGCGACGATGAGATGAAGAAGAGCACCGGGAGGGTTGTGGAGCAGATCATTCGGCCCACCGGGCTGAGCGATCCTGACCTCGAAGTGAAGCCTGCCAAGAATCAGGTCGACGATCTTCTGGAGGAGATACGAAAGCGGGTGAAAAAGAGAGAGCGGGTCCTTGTCACAACCCTCACGAAGCGGATGGCCGAGGACCTGACCGAATACTATGCCGATCTCGGCATCCGGGTGAAATATCTTCACTCGGACATCGATACCCTCGACCGGGTGGAGATCATCCGGGATCTCAGACTGGGTAAATTTGACGTCCTCATTGGAATCAATCTGCTGAGAGAGGGTCTCGACCTTCCTGAAGTTTCCCTGGTGGCCATCCTCGACGCGGACAAGGAAGGCTTCTTGCGATCGGCAAAGTCGTTGATCCAGACCTTCGGCCGGGCGGCCCGAAACGTCAATGGAAAGGTGATTCTCTATGCGGACAAAATGACCGGTTCCATGGATCAGGCCATTCTGGAGACGAACCGGAGGAGAAAGATCCAGGAGGAGTATAATCAAGACGCATCAGATCACCCCGCAGACCGTCCAGAAGTCGATCCAGAATATTCTGGCTTCGATCTATGAATCGGACTACTTCACCGTTCCCGCTGTTCCGATGTCGAGGAGGAGTACGGCTCTGCGAAAGAGATTCCCAACGTCATCGAGAAGCTGAAAAAGGAGATGAAAGAGGCCGCGGGTCATCTGGAATTCGAACGGGCCGCAGAGATCCGGGACAGAATCCACCGCCTCGAAGAACTGGAATTGAAAATGGGATAAGACCCTCCAAGCCTAACAACACTATGTGAAATTTCCAAGACTCGTCAGCCTGAACACGTTTCAGGATCCCTCCGTCTCGGTCAGAGAAAGAGTAGGGCGGTTAGGCCGTTAGGCCGAATCCACCTGATATTTTTTGGGATTACCGTTTTAACAGGAGAAATGGATATGGCCATTGATCAGAAAAGACGTCAGAAACAGCTTGCAAGAAAGGCGGCCAAACGGAAAAGGATTCTGGCTGAGAAAAAGGCATCTCAAAGAAAAATGGACATCTCGTCCCTGAAGGGATTGATTCGTCTGGCTTCGAACTCACCCATTCATGAATGCCTTGTTCCCAAAGGAATTTTTGATGTGGGAATAGGAGATATAGTCATCAGCCGTAAGATGCCTTATGGCGAGATCGCGGCCTCCCTTTTTCTGGTGGATACCTATTGCCTGGGCGTTAAAGACTGTTTTTTTACGACAGTATCCAATAGCGGCTATGACAATAGGATGACACACCTGAGGCAGAACGAAGACCTGGAGAGGGTCGAGCCTGAATACGCTCTGAAATTGATCGAAGGTGCCGTGGCGTATGCCATGGGAATCGGTTTTAATCCCCACAAAGAATACCCTCTGATCAAAGGGATTTTTGGCAGTATCGATCCTTCAGGTTGTTCCTGTGAATTTGAGTTCGGCAAGGACGGCAAGCCCTTTTATGTGTCCGGACCCAATGCGACCCAGGCAGACTCCGACAGAATCATCTCTATTCTGAACGTGCGATTGGGACCGGAGGGATTCCATTATATG
>CAWHGS010000024.1:0-74374 GCA_963828805.1 uncultured delta proteobacterium | reverse complement strand
CGCCACCGCCCGCTGGTAGTCCGGACGCCGGTACATCAGCGTGCCGCGGAGGCTCAACTCCCGGTCCTGCACCAGGGCCAGGTTCACGGTGTGGTTTCTCGCCGAAGACGCCCACGACGACAATGGTGCCGCCTTTTTGGATGGAATTGACCGTGGCCGATCGTCGCCTCAACCCCCACGCATTCGAAAGCCACATCAAAACCGTTCTTCCGAAGAGGCGCTCTCGAGGTCGGGCGAGTGTTTCCGTTTTGGCGTTCGAGGTCCGCCTCCAGTCCGCACTGGCGTGCAATGCCGAGCCCATAGTCGCTCAAGTCGGTGATGAGGACCTGTGCGCCTGCGCTGCGGACCGTTTGAGCCACCAGGTTGCCGATGGTCCCGGCCCCCAGCACGGCCACCCGCTTTCCGGCCAGTTCTCCTGCGCGTGCGACTGCATGGACGGCCACCCGCGGCCGGTTCCACCAGCGCCCCCTGCTCGAGGCGCAACGTTTCGGGCAGCGCCACAATCTTTTGCGCCGAAGTGACCCACAGCTCCTGCGCGAGCCTGAAAGCCCTGTACTTTGAGATCGTCGCAGATGTGATAGTCGCCGCGGCTCGTCGAAGAGGGCTGGCACGAAGACGAAATCACCGTTCTCACGGCGAAGCGGTATCTCGATCCGATGGCCGATTTCGACGCCGACACCCTCGTCCTTGGCTGCACGCACTATCCCGTCATCAAGGATGTCATCTCCCGCGTCGTCGGAGAAAAGGTCGTGCTCGTCGATTCCGCGCACGAGACGGCCGCCGAGGTCGAGCGCGTCCTCGCGCAGCGCGCGCTTCGCAGCGACCTCGACCGGCCCGGCAGGATCGCGGTCTACGTAACCCAGATCCCGGTATCTCTTCAAAGAGGTCGGCGAGCGGTTTCTCAGGCGTCCGATGGAGCGCGTCGAGCGCATCGATTTCTCGAGTCGGTCCTCGTGAACGGAACGCCGGGCCCATGGCGGGGCAAAGATTTTCACGAATTGATCCAACTGGCACGGCAGCAGGAAAGAGTGGTACTCACTCGAAACGCAAGGCTGACTGCGAAGGGAGTAGAATGCAACATCATCCTGATTACGGAAGATAGCCCCCCGCTCCAACTCAAAGAACTTCTAAAGAAGGGGATCGTTTCCCTGGATGGAACTGCTCTCTTCTCTCGCTGCCTCCTCTGCAACTCGGTCGTTGACAGGATCGGACGCCAGGAAGTTGAGGGCAAAGTCCCTGACTATATTTTCCACCTCCATCAGGAATTCTATCGGTGCTCCCGGTGCCAGCAGATCTACTGGCCAGGCTCTCATCTGGAAAGGATGAAAAAGAAACTAAATGACCTATTAGGATTCAGGGGATCAAGGATTCAAGCCATCAAGCGAAATGATCAAGACCACTGATCATCGACTCTTCAGGTCGTTGAGTTTTAGAAAACGTTGGGGCAATGACTCATTGAAGCAAAGAATCTTAACGGACACCCGACCCACGACCCCTCGAATCCCCGAACCCTTTTCAGGATTGTCGATGCGCATCATCAGCGGGACTCTTAAGGGAAAAAAGCTGCTGACACCCGCGAAGGGCTCACTCCGGCCCACCTCGGACCGGGTGAAGGAATCGATGTTTAATATCCTTGGAAAGGAGGTGGAAGGAAAAGTCGTTCTCGACCTTTTTTCGGGTACGGGAAATGTAGGAATCGAAGCCCTGAGCCGGGGAGCCAGGCGAGTCACCTTTGTTGAAAACACCCGCGAGGCCTATCGACTGACCGAAAGAAATCTTCTGGCCTGCCGAATGGAGGGCCGATCCGAAATCCTTCTAAAGGAGGTCGATCGAGGACTGAGGTTTCTCAAGGCAAAAGCGGAATGTTTTGACCTCATCTTCATGGATCCGCCCTATGAGAAAGGGTTCGTCCGGAAGACGGTGGAGATCTTAGGGGCGGTGAAAATCTATCATGAGAATTCACTTCTAGTGATTGAGCATACCCGCCGGGAACCCCTCCCCGAACTCTCGGGGTCATGGCATCTCATCCGTCAGCGGAGGATCGGGGACACGCTCCTCTCCTTCTTAACGCCGGTCATCCAAAGCGGGTCGGATCAAGGCAAGCTAAAAACAGAAGAACAGGCCAAGAATGATGAGAAAGGAATAGTTCATGGAAAAAGTAGCCATCTATCCAGGTTCTTTTGATCCCATCACGTACGGTCACATCGATATCGTTGAAAGGGCCCTTGAGATATTCGACAAGGTCATCGTTGCCGTGGCTCACAATGCCGAAAAGCGGCCACTTTTTACGACGGAAGAACGAAGAAAGATCATCAGGACCCTCTTCAGGGATAGTCCCAATGTCATCGTCGACAGCTTCAAGGGGCTCCTCGTCGACTATGTGGCTAAGACCAATGCCCGGGTGATTCTCCGCGGTCTTCGCGCCACCTCCGACTTCGAATATGAATTTCACATGGCCTCCATGAACCGGAGCCTCAATACCCATCTGGATACGCTCTTCATGATGACAAGTAAGGATTATTTCTTTGTTTCTTCCAGGACGATCAAGGAAGTGGCCCGCCTCGGGGGAGGAGTGGAGGGACTGGTGCCTGACCTCGTGACCAGACTGTTAAAGGAAAAGTTCAAGCTGCCTATCCCAAAAAAAAACCAGATCGGATGGGATGACTGAAGAAAGCAGGGGTTCAGGGGTCTAGAGTCCAAGGGATCAAAGGTTCCAGAAGCCCAGGGGCCACGGAAGTCACAGACTTGAACCCTCGAACCCTATCTCTTATGAAACGACTAGTTCTATGCGATTTTGATGGGACGGTTAGCGCCGAAGATCTGGGTTACATTCTCCTCACCCACTTTTCTTCAGGAGACTGGGAGACGGGCAGGGGTCGATGTCTATGCCCTTCCCACAGGCGTCCATACAAAGAAGGAACTTTCTCAGGGAAGGCCCAGAAGCATCCTGAGACACCTCGATGAACTCATCCCCCTGGTCGCAAATTCAGGAATTTCATCACATAAATCAATTCTCTGTTCTGGCCCATTCAACAGAAAAATACGACATAATTAACCGCAAAGTACACGATTTCCCCCATTGACCCGAGACTGAGGGGATATATATAGTGTCTGTTTATAAATGTCTTTTTCCGTCATGCCGGACTTTGATCCGGCATACAGAAGATTTTGAAAAGACTGGATTCCGGCTTTCGCCGGAATGACGTCTTTCTGCAAATCAGACCATTTATGGACAGACTCTATATAAACGATAAAAACGATGATTCCATTTGATTTCGACTTAAAAATTAAATAAACTATAAAGAATTTTGGAGGGATGAAGTTCGAAATGTCGATGATAAGAATCTTAATCCTGTTGACGACTGTCCTCTGTTTGCAACAGAACGCCCTGGCTCATGTCGAGCACAAAAAGGATCAGCCCCAAATAGGACTACAGGAGAAATTGGGTCAGGTTGTCCCTCTTGACCTCACCTTTAACGACGAGGAAGGACATCCCATAACCCTCAGACAAATTGTTCGCACCCCGACGATCCTGGCCCTTGTCTACTACCGCTGCCCCAATGTCTGCAGCCTTCTCCTGCAGAATCTGGCCGACGTCTTGAACAGCTTGCCGGCGGAACCGGGGAAGGAGTACGCCGCCCTGGCGATCAGTTTTGATGAGAGGGAGACACCCGGGTTAGCCCTCCAGAGAAAGAAGGTCTTCCTCCAGATGATCAGCAGACCCTTTCCGGGCAATGCCTGGAGGTTTCTGACGGGGGATAAGGAGAACATCCGTGAATTGACGGAGGCCGTGGGCTTTCACTTCAGGAGAGCGGGGGAAGATTTTGAACATCCGGTGGCGTTAATCATTCTCACCCCGGATGGAAAGATTATCCGCTACATGTACGGTGCCGCCCCCCTCCCCTTCGACCTTAAACTGGCGCTCGTCGAGGCCTCCCAGGGAAAGATCGGGCCTACCATCAGTCAGATTACCCGGTTTTGCTTCCGTTATGATCCGGAAGGCAAAAAACTGGTCTTTAACACGTTGAAGGTGACCGGAATAGTCACACTCCTTTTTGCCTTATCCTTTGTCGCGTTCCTTTTCTTTAAGGGCAGAAAACGGCATACCCGGGAGGAGATGGAGAAATGACATCAACCGGAGTGACGGAGAAGACCCCTCCCAACGTCAGTTTCTATCAGGATCACGGACGATGCCGTGGAATCCTCTCTTGGATTCTCACTTTGGACCACAAAAGGATCGGACTTCTCTACCTCGTTTTAATCATCAGCTTCTTTTTTAGCGGAGTCATTCTCGGATTCTTTATGAGGCTGGAAATGATCGCCCCCGGGGGCGCCATTATGAAACCCCAGACGTACAACGCTCTCTTTACGCTCCACGGGATCATCATGATCTTTCTGGTCGTCATCCCTGTTATTCCATCGGTTTTTGGAAACTTTTTCCTCCCCATTCAAATCGGCGCCAGAGATGTCGCCTTTCCAAGAATAAACCTTTCGTCCTGGTGGCTTTATATCTCCGGAGCGGCTATCGTTCTGATCTCTGTTTTTACCGGCGGCGGACCTCCCGATACGGGCTGGACCTTCTATGCGCCGTATAGTCTAAGGACGACGGTCAATGTTCCCCTTGCGGTCTTTGGCGTTTTTGTCCTTGGCCTGTCTTCTATTTTGACCGGGATTAACCTCGTGACGACCACTCACAGACTCAGGGCCCCTGGAATGACCTGGCGTCGTTTACCCCTTTTTGTATGGGCAATTTATTCAACGGCATGGGTTCAAGTCCTTGTCACCCCTGTGATCGGCATTACCATGGTTCTTATCGTTCTGGAGAGATTTTTTGGAGTCGGCGTATTTGACCCGACCAAAGGAGGTGATCCCATTCTCTATCAGCACCTCTTCTGGATCTATTCCCATCCGGCGACCTATATCATGATCCTTCCGGCCATGGGGGTCGTCTCGGATGTGATTCCGGTCTTTGCCAGGAAAAAGATTTTCGGATACATGGCCATCGCTCTCTCAGGCGTGGCGATCGCAGCCGTTGGCTCTCTCGTCTGGGGCCATCACATGTTTGTCAGCGGTCAGAGCGATTTTGCTAACCTCCTTTTCTCCCTTCTCACTTTTTTGGTGGCCGTCCCCAGTGCAATCAAGGTCTTCAACTGGGTCGCGACTTTGCACAAAGGCTCAATCGTGTTCGAACCCCCTCTCTTCTTCTGTCTCGCCTTCATCTTCCTCTTCTCGATCGGCGGACTCACGGGCTTGATCCAGGGCGCCCTGGCACCCAACATGCATCTCCACGATACCTACTGGATCCCGGCCCATTTCCACTACATCATCTTCGGCGGAATGGGCTTTGGCCTCTTTGCGGCCTTTCACTATTGGTTCCCCAAGATGTTCGGCCGGATGTACAACCGAAGAAGGGCGATATCGGCATGGTTCGTCATGCTCATCGGGTTCAACCTCTTCTATTTCTCCATGCTCCTGCTCGGCTGGCAGGGGATGCCAAGGAGATATTATGACTACCTTCCTCAATTCCGCACGCTTCATCTGACCGCAACCTTTGGCTCCTGGATTCTCATCGCCGGATTGATTCTGATGTTCTGGAATCTGTTTAAGGGCCTTCTGAAGGGTGAAAAGGCAGCAGATAACCCGTGGGGTGCGGCGACTCTCGAATGGCAGATTCCTTCTCCACCCCCGACAGAGAACTTTGAACGAATCCCGGTCATCCGGCAGGGCCCTCATGATTTTAAGGAGCTTCAAACAAATGGGTGAGGCGAAAGAACGGGTCTCCGAAGAGGTCAGGGACTATACCGGCGCAAAATTGGGCATGTGGCTTTTTCTCCTATCGGAAATCCTCCTTTTCGGAGGATTGTTCATTCTCTATTCCGCATACCGCTACAAAAACCCTGTCGATTTTCATCATGCCTCTCAGGAACTGGACGTGATCCTTGGGACCCTGAACACACTCGTTCTCTTGACCAGCAGCTTGACCATGGCCATTTCCATTTCTGCCATTCAAAAGGGACAACCCAGACTGTCCGGCTGGTTGCTGGCGGCCACAATCATCCTGGGACTCCTGTTCCTGATGAACAAAGGCATTGAATGGGGAGCCAAGATTCACTACGGCATTTACCCCGGTTCGCCGGCCCTTCTCTCCCGTGCGAAAGGCGAGATCCTTTTCTTCGGCCTCTACTATGTCATGGCAGGACTCCACGCACTTCATGTGGGGGTAGGAGTCTGCGTCCTTGTCGTCATGTTGCATTTCTTGAGGCGGGGAAAGATCGGCCCGACCCATTTTGTTTCTCTTGAAAACTCGGGATTGTACTGGCATCTGGTCGATATTGTCTGGATTTTTCTTTTCCCGCTCTTTTACCTGATCACATGAGATCGGTCGCTTTCTCGAGAGGCTCACATGGAACCTGAAGAAGCATCTCATCAAACAAGGAATCGAACCTACCTTCTGGCCTGGCTGGGGTTGGTCATTCTTACCGGAATCACCGTTTCCTTGGCAGGGATGGGCCTGGGACGATTGGCAATCCTGTCAGTCCTGCTCATAGCCGGAACGAAATCTGCATTGGTTCTCACATATTTCATGCACCTTAGATCCGAGAAGATGCTCGTTTTCAAAGTCATCATTCCTCTTGTTCTCGCTGTTTTCCTCGTCTTTATCATCTTGACCTTTTCCGATGTGGCGTTTCGAGGTGGTTTGAAATGATCTTTTCCGGGGCGACAGGCCTATCGGGCAGAGTCGTAGACAACGTTTTCCTCTATATCCTGGCCATCTGCGTTGTCCTTCTGGCCCTCATCACCTTTCTCATGGTCTATTTTGTCATTCATTACCGCCGGACAAAGCACCCTCAGCCTGCGGATATTGAAGGAAGCACCTGGCTGGAAATCACCTGGACGGTCATCCCTACCCTTCTGGTCCTTTCGATGTTCTATTACGGGTTGACGGGTTTCGAGTTCTTGAAGAAGGTGCCTGAAGGGGCCATGGTCGTCAAGGTTGTCGCCCGCCAATGGTCCTGGCTCTTTCAATACGACAACGGGATCGAAGACGCTGAGTTAAGGGTCCCGCTGGGGAAGCCTGTCAAGCTCCTTCTTACTTCTGTAGACGTGATCCATGGTTTTTATGCACCGGCGTTCCGAATCAAACAGGACGCCGTTCCCGGTATGACAAATTACTTGTGGTTTCAGTCCACGGAAGTTGGAACCTTCGACGTCTTCTGCACGCAATATTGCGGCCTTGAACATTCTCACATGACGACAAAGATTCTGGTCCTCTCCCAGGAGGAGTTTACACAGTGGTATCAGAGCAAGACCCTGAAAGAACCGTCGAGAGCCGCTTCGCCGGGATCTCAACTCTACCGCGAGAAGGGTTGCGTGGGCTGTCATAGCCTTGATGGAAGTCCGCGGGTCGGTCCGAGCTTTAAGGGCCTCTTCGGAAAGAGCGAAAAGGTGATCGTTGCCGGGAAAGGGCAGACCGTCGTGGTCGATGAAGCCTTCATCCGGAAATTCATTTTAGAGCCCAATCTCGTTCATATTGAAGGATATCCGCCGATCATGCCCAAAACAGACCTGACTCCCGAGGAACTGACCTCGCTTGTTGATTACATAAAGAGCTTGAAGTAAAGAATCGACTCCATCATGCCGAAAACCATAGAGGTCAAACCCATGTTAACGATCCAATTCAGCCCGTGGAAACAGTGGGCCATTCTCCTCCTCTCCCTTGGCAAGATCAGGATCTCACTTTTTGCCACGCTCACTGCCACAGCAGGCTATCTTCTGGCAACCGGACAGGCAGGCGCACCCATGCTTCTGCCAACCGCCGCAGTCTTCCTCCTGGCATTCGGTTCCTGTAGCCTCAATCAGTATCAGGAAAGAGCCATTGACGCATTGATGGAAAGAACAAGGGGCAGGGTTTTGCCCTCTAAAGGGTTGACCCCCAAGGCAGCCCTCACGATCTCCATGGCAGAAATTTCATCGGGTTCTCTTCTCCTGCTCTTCGCGGTGAACCCGTTCGCCTTCCTATTGGGTCTTTTCGCCGTCTTCTGGTACAACGGGGTTTACACCTATCTGAAACAGAAGACTGCGTTCGCAGTCATACCCGGCGCCTTGATCGGCGCCATCCCCCCTGCCATTGGCTGGGTCTCAGGGGGAAGCGATCTTCTTGATCCGAGAATGTGGGGAATCGCCCTGTTTTTCTATATGTGGCAGGCCCCTCATTTCTGGCTTCTCCTCCTGGATGTTGGAAAAGAGTACGAAGCTGCCGGATTACCTTCGGTCACAAGGATCTTTTCAACAAAACAGCTCAAGAGGATACTATTCATCTGGCTCCTATCCACCGGTGTCTCCTGCCTTTTGATCCCGCTCTTCGGAGTCGGGGCTTCCGTCCCGGTCCGCATCCTCCTCGTGGGTCTGACCCTCTGGCTCTTCTGGATTACGATCGATTTTCTCAGATCTTCTTCCCAAGGGCCTTCTTTCAGGCTTGCATTCACCAGATTAAATATCTATGTCTTTTTCGTCATTGTCCTGCTGTCCTTGGACAGATTCTTGTTTTTCAGTTATACAAGAACGGACCTGATCACCAGAATGCTGGCCTCGATAGGATTTAAGCCTGTGTAGTTCTGTTCTATCGCACAGGAAGCCCGGAATCGAATCTTCATGACAGGCTTAAGCGCGTTAGAGCGGATGATTCATATGAAGAAATGGTTTTATCTTTTCATTGCCGTCGTCCTCATCTCCTTGCTTGCCGCCATCGCTTACTTATCGATTCCGTGCTGAGACAGAAGGCGTCTTTTATACGATCTTCCCCATTTTTGCCCGGGTCGCGGTCGAGCAACCCATCCGATTCAACCACATCCACCATAAAGAGGCGGCGAAACTGAACTGTACCTTCTGCCATCGCCATGTGGAAAGGAATCGTGTCGCAGGAATCCCAAATATCGAACTCTGCCGGGCCTGCCATTCAAGTAATGCCATCAGCAAAAGACCGGAGGCATTGAAAGTGGTCGACTTTGTGAAATCCGGCAGGATGATCCCATGGGTCAGGATGTATCAACTGCCGACCTTCGTCGTCTTTCCCCACTGGATCCATATTCAGAATGAGATCGATTGCTCAACCTGCCATGGTGTCACCGGCCTGACGGACAGACCTGTAAAAATGGTCGATCGAAACTTTATGGCATGGTGCATCAACTGTCATGAGAAAAGAGGGGCCTCCGTCGACTGCTACACATGCCACTCCAGTTAGAAGATAACGATGAGGGGATAGGGAGATGAGGAGATAGGGAAATAGAGAAAAAATGAAACGGTGACACGGAGAAACGGAGCTAAGGGAGTGGGGAAAAATCCATTCATCCCAATACTCCAATACTCCATTACTCCATATTCCAACGACTGAATGAAGAGTTAAGGCTATGAGGATCAACAGAAGACAACTACTCAAGGCAATCGGTGCAGCAACTTTCGGGCATGACCCTTCCCGACGAACTCCTCCATGCCCTTCCGAAGGAAGGGGAATGGATTCCCTACGAAGAATACTGGTCCACAGGCATCTGCCTCCAGTGCCCGGGCGGATGTGGCCTTCGAATTCGTTCGGTCATGAAGTGGCCCGTCAAGCTGGAAGGGATACCCGACTACCCCATCAATCAAGGGGAGGCTCTGCCCCAAAGGCCAGTCCGGGCTTCAGGTCCTCTATGATCCGGACCGAATCCGCCATCCTCTGAAGAGAAAGGGCAAGAGAGGCGAAGGCAACTGGGAAAAGATCTCCTGGGAAGAAGGATTAAGTCTCGTCATCCAGAGACTAAAGACCCTTCGCCGGGAAGAGCGACCCCATCAGTTGATGGTGCTTGGCGGGCGATATCGCGGCCACATGCTTGAACTGATGGACCGGTTTCTCAGGGCCTACGGCTCGCCCAACCACCTTGGAAATCCGTATCGGGATTCGGAAGGAGTGGTTAAAGGACACCTCTTCACCATGGGTGCAAGAGATCTTCTCGCCATCCACTGGGAGGAGACAAACTATGTCCTCTCTTTTGAGGAGAGCCTTCTCGAATCATCGAGGCCTTTGGTGAGAAACCTCTGGGGTTACGGATTCCTGAGAAGAGGGAGACCCGGGCATCAGGGGTAAGCTTGTTCAGGTTGAGCCTCGGCTCTCGGTCACAGCATCGAAGTCGGATCAATGGATTCCGATCCATCCGGGAACCCACGCGGCCTTTGCCCTCGGCATTGCCCACTGGATCATTAAAGAGAAGAAATATGACCGTGATTTTGTCGGAAATCACACCTTCGGCTTTGAGGACTGGAAAGAGGGTGGGAAAATCACGAATGGGCTTTAAAACCCTTGTCCTCAATGAATATTCCCCCGGGCAGGTCGCGCAAATCACAGGGATTCCGGAAGAGACCATCGTTCAAATTGCGCAAGAATTCTCCTCTCACCGGCCCTCGATTGCCATTTCCGGGAGAGGAATGGCCATGCAGACCAACGGAACCTACGCCCAGATGGCCATCGATAGCCTGAATGCATTGGTCGGCTCTATCGATAGCCCGGGGAGGGCTCCTTCTTCAGAGAAGACCTCCGTTTCAACCATGGCCTCCGGCTGAGAAGGACGCCCTCTCGGAGAAAGGGCCTCTCCCAGCCTCGAGCCGATGGAGCCGGGAACATGCCCTTTCCGTTCGCCGAAGAGCTTCCCTACACCCTTGCTGAAAAGCTTGCAGAAGGGTGAACCCTACCCCATCGATACCCTGTGGGTCTACTATACCAATCCCCTCTTTAACCTCCCTGAATCAGAAATGCTCAGGCGAGCCCTTGAGAAGGTCCCTTTCATCGTCAGCTTCTCACCCTTCATGGATGAGACGACTCTGTCCTCTGACCTTGTATTACCGGATGGGACCTATCTTGAACGGTGGCAGGACGACAGTGTGGAACCAGGCCTCGGATTTCCCATGTTCGGATTGAGAAGCCCTGCGATTGAACCCCTTCTCTATGATGTCCGAAATACAGGGGATGTTCTCATTCAAATCGCAAAGGGCCTTGGTGGAAATGTTGCCAGGTCTTTTCCCTGGAAGGATTTTCAAGAAGCCCTGAAGGATTCGATCAAAGGCGTTTTTCGATCCAAGCGGGGGTCAATAAAGGCGGAAGACTTTGACGAGTTCTGGCAGGCTTTGGTTGAACGGGGCGGATGGTGGGACGCCCATTACCCGTTCGGTGAGTGGAGGAAGAAATTTAACACCCCCTCAGGAAAGTTTGAGTTCTTCTCCCTTGCCATGGAGCGACGACTCCAAGAAATAGGCGAAGAAAACGTCGAAAACGCTCGATCAGATTCTCCAGGAATTGCAGATCGAGGCCAGGGGAGACAAAGCCTTTCTTCCCCACTTCGAGAAACCCAGACTTATTGGAGATGAGAAAGAATTTCCGTTTCATCTCCTATCCTATGTCCCCATGACTGCCGCAGAGGGAAGAGGAGCCAACCAGCCCTTCCTGCAGGAAATCTATGGTTCCCAGTTGAAGGAATGCTGGGACTCCTGGGTTGAGATCAATCCAGAGACTGCTTTGGCCATGGGCATTGAGGACGGAGATCTGGTGTGGGTGGAATCAAAGGCCGGCAAGGTGAAAGTTAAGGCAAGGCACTTCCCCGGGGCACAGGCCCAATGTGTTCACATTCCCTATGGGCAGGGCCATAAGGCCTACGGCCGCTGGGCAAAAGGAAGAGGTGTCAACCCCATTGAACTTCTTCTCAGGGAATACGACCACCTTGGTGGATTTGTCTCTTACTATTCAGCGAGGGTGAAGGTATACAAGGCATAGCGAATCAGATAGGGTGATGGGGAGATAAGGAGATGGGGAGCCCGGAGAAGAAACTCATTCGAACACATCATGATCTGGACGTGTATCAAATGGCTTTTGATTTGGCCATGCGGATATTTGAGGAAAGTAATTCTTTTCCTAAGGAAGAGCGGTATTCACTGACCGATCAAGTGCGACGCTCATCCAGATCAGTTTGTGCTAATTTAGCAGAGGCATGGCGGAAGAGACGTTACCAGGCTTCATTCATTAGTAAGCTGAGTGATGCTGAGGCAGAGGCCGCTGAAACTCAGGTCTGGCTTGAATTCGCTATTCGATGCAATTACGTAAACGTTCACGTTGGAGAAGAAATATCAATCTCCTACGACAACATTCTCGGTAAGATTGTTAAGTTGATTAATGATCCTCAACCCTGGTTGTTGCCTGGAGCGAAACTGCGCTAACCTTTGGGGTTGGATGGAGTTGGGATCTCCCTATTCCCCCATCTCCTCATCTCCCCAATTAACTGATTTTTAGAGGAGTGAAGAATGTACCGCTGGGGAATGGTGATCGATTTGGACCGTTGCACGGGTTGTCAGGCCTGTGTTGTCGCCTGCCGCCAGGAGAATAATATCTCCTTTGCCGGGGAGAAGGAGGCGAATCTCGGAAGGGCCAAATTCTGGATGAACCTTATCTCGGAGGTTAAAGGAACCTACCCGCACCTGTGAGATGCGCTTGCTTCCCCTGCCCTGCATGCATTGCGATAAGCCTCCCTGCACGAAAGTCTGCCCTGTCGCGGCCACCTACAAGAACCCGGAAGGAATTGTGGCTCAGGTCTATCCTCGATGCATCGGCGTTCGGATGTGCATCTCCAATTGTCCGTACACGGTCCGTTATTTCAACTGGTATCCTCCCTCCTGGCCGGAAGAATACAAAAAAGGGTTGAATCCTGACGTCTTCCAACGGAGAAAAGGAATCACGGAAAAATGTAACTTCTGTATCCAGAGGATTCGCAGAGGCAAGATGAACGCAAAGATGGAGAAGCGCAAGTTAAGAGACGGAGAGGTTATCCCTGCCTGTGCAGAGACCTGCCCGAGCGAAGCCATCTATCTTTGGGGACCTAAATGACCCCGAGAGCAAGGTATCCAGACTCTCCAGGAGCCGGCGGGCCTTCAGGCTGACTGGAAGATTTGGGAACCAACCCCAAGGTCTATTATCTGAAGGAAGGGGAATGGCATGATGGATAGACGAAGCCATTGCCCAGAAAACACCCTCGGTCCTGGTCCATGCCCTTGACCCGGTGGCGGAGCCTTCCGTGATTGCAACCATCTTCCTTCGAGCCATCGTCGCCTGGTCCGATTTTCGCCTTTGGTCTGGCAGTTCTACTGAAGGGGCTCGGAGAGACCGGAATGGGCCATCCCGTATCCTGGGCCTCTACCTCGTCAACTTCGTCTTTTTCATTGGGATCAGCCACGCCGGAGCACTGGTCTCCGCCGTATTGAGAATCACCCATGCGCGGTGGGGGACTCCCTTCGGTCGCGCCGCTGAGGCGGTTACCGTCTTTGCCCTTGCGGCAGGTCCAACGAACATCCTCTTCGACCTCGGTCGATCCTACCTCTTCTATTGGGTGCGCGTTCATGCCCAGTTCAAGTCTCCCCTCCTCTGGGACTTTACCTGCATCATGACCTATTTCACGGTCAGCAATATCTTTCTCTACGTCCTCATGATCCCGGACATTGCGTTTCTCAGAGACCGCTTTCCGCAGCAGGAAGTGGCTTTACAACGCCCTCTCCTTTGGCTGGACCGGAACGGAAAGACAGGAGACGACTTCTCGGAAAGGTGATCGCCTTCTTATGTGTCGCTGTTATTCCCATTGCCGTCAGTGTCCACACGGTGGTCTCCTGGGTCTTTGGAATGCAGACCCAGCCCATGTGGCATACGTACCATCTTCGCTCCTTACTTTGTCACAGGTGCCATCTTTTCCGGAATCGCTACGATCGTCCTTGTCGACCGCCCTTCTGCGCAGGGTCTATCACCTCGAAGATTACCTGACAGCCCTTACCACTTCAATAACATGGGGCTGCTTCTCCTCACCTTTACCCTCCTCTGGTTCTACTTCACCTTTGCGGAGTACCTGACGGCCGGCTATGGTGGAGGCGATTCGTATGAACTTGGCCAGTTTTCTGGAGCAAGCTGACAGGGAAATACGCCCCCCTCTTCTGGACCATGACTGTTCTCTGTTTTTTCATTCCTTTTCCAATCCTGGTCTTCGAAGGCCGAACCATTCCGGGCCTCTTCATCGCCTCAATCTCGATTGTCATTGGAATGTGGTTGGAACGTTACCTGATCATCATCCCGCTCTTTCAGCCAGCCCCGGCTTCCCTACCTGCGCGGGGCTCCTATTCGCCGTCGTGGGTGGAATGGTCCCTGCATGGCCGGCCTCTGTGCCGGTTTCACCCTGGCCTTTCTCCTCTTTTCAAAGTTCTTTCCTGTGATCTCCATCTGGGAAACAGAAAAAGAAGCAGCAAAAAGGAAGAAGAACAGCCTTAAATTTGAAGGGAGACAAGATGCAAAGGTGGCTGCTGATCTCAATCGCTCGTTTCACTTCTTTTCTTTTCCTTGCTGGGTACGGTCCTCTGGGAAAGATCCGACGCCTCCCCCAAAGACCCCTGAATTATTGAGCCAGGGGAAGAAACTCTATGAGCAGAATTGCTCTCCCTGCCATGGAACGAAAGGGGATGGAAAGGGTCCGGCAGGAGCGGTCCTCAAGCCCCCACCAAACGATTTTGCCAATCCCCTGAAGGACTGGCCTCATACGAAAGGAAATCCAAATAAGATTTTTGAGGTCATCACGAAAGGAATTCCCAATTCTGCGATGGTTAAGTGGGATCATTTGCCCGAAAAAGACCGCTGGGCACTGGCCTATACCGTGATGGAGTTCTCGGCCTCTTCAAAACAACCGCCGAAGAAAAAATAACCGATTGAGAAAGACGAAAAGCGATTTCAAAGAATTATGAACGACATCGAGGCAGAGGTTTCATCGCTTGGGCAGAGTTTAGAACCAGAGCGCTGATAATCAGCACCATGCCGATTGTCTCCGGAAGTGTCGGTTTCTCCCCAAGCTGTATCCAGGCAGTTAGGACTCCCACCACTGGGGCGCCGAGCATTCCCAACCCTGCCATGCCAGCGGGCAAACGACTTAAAGCATAAAAGCAGAGCAACCAAGCCACCGCATTTCCAAGAATGACACTGTAGATCATTACAGAAATGAACGGGACAGACCAGGTGATCGGTGCTGAAGGAATGAATAAATGCGAGCAAGATGAGGGGAATGCTCCCGAAAAGCATCTGCCAGGTCGTGAAGGAGAGTAGATCTACATTCTCCTTTCTGCTGGAGCCTCTTCGAAACAATGATGCCTATCGCCCAGCTCATGCTCGATAAAAGGGCGAGCCCCTTGCTGGATAGTCCCTCCGCAAGGCTGAAGGGCATGAGAATGAAGAGTAAACCCTGCTAAGGCTATGGCAACACCAAAAAGCTGGACCTTTTGCAACTGTTCTCCCAGCACAAACCAGGCAAGCAAAACCACCCAAAACGGCATTGCGTAATTCAGCACGGCTGTCTTGCCGGCGCCGCCGCTCACAAGCGCCAATGTTGAAAGGCCATAGAACCCACTCGTTTGAAGACATCCCGCAAGAAATGTTCCGGAGACCTCTTTCGGCAAGAGAGGCTTCCTTAGCCAAACGAGCACCAAAAACAGACTGATTCCTCCCAGCAACACTCGCAGCGCCGCGTAGTCAAAGGGGGAGGAATATTGCAGGGCTACTTTCATCACGACCCAGTTATAGCCCCATATCATGACAAGGGCAGATAGCGCTAAAACCGCTTTTCCTCCCGAAGGCACCCGTTCCGTCATGTTCTCAAATCTCTCTCCGGCTGGCGCCTCTTCCGCCAACGCCACTCCATCCTTTCAAATCCTGGTTCCGAAGTCTTCATTCGGCCCTTCGCATGCGCTTCAATCCAACATTAGATCACTGTCTCTTACAAAAGAACCTGCAAAGAAATTGTCCTTAATTCCTTATCCCCGGTATAGAGCCGTCTACTGAATACCCTGACTGTTCCCAGTAACCGACTTCCTGTTCTTCTGTAAAGACCATTTTCTCCACCCATTTCACGCCTTTATAGGCATACATCCTCGGGATGATCAGTCTTAAGGGGAACCCATTCTCCGGGGCCAGGTCTTTTCCATTTACTCTGTAAGCCGCCATCGTGTCTGGTTCCAGGGCCTCCTGGATCGAAAGGCTGTCTCGATAGTATCCCCCTATGGCAATGAAAGTGACGAACTTTGCCTTTGGGCTAACACCCACTTTCGAGAAGACCTCCTTCAGGTGAACGCCTTCCCATATCTGGTTGTCTAATCCCCAGCCTTCCACGCAGATAAAACTCTTATTCTGAATCATTTTAGGAAGAGCTTTGATGTCATCAAAACTGAGAGAAACGGGTTGGCCTACCAATCCTTCAACCTTCAGACGCCAGGTCTTGAGATCGACTCTGGGACTCTTTTCTATGGAGCGGATTGGAAATTCCTTTACGCGGATATACTCAGCCCGAGCCCATGCCGCTGATTTGAAGATAAAATGAGAAACACCCAGACACACTGCGGAAATGAAACTTCTCCGGGATAGGGTTGTCTCTATCCAATGCTTAATCATATCCGTCATTCCTTCGATCATCGTTAATTTACGCACCCTATTTCTTTATTTTCCTCTATAAGGGTCTTCCCACCAGTCTTCTGTAGGCCTCGAGGTATTTTTCACGCGTATTTTGAATAACCTCTTCGGGCAACTCCGGGGCCGGGGGTGTTTTGTTCCACTTAATAGCAAGGAGGTAATCCCTTAAGAACTGTTTGTCGTAGCTCTTCTGGGGGCCACCGGGCCGATACTCATCTGTTGGCCAGAATCGGGAAGAATCCGGGGTAAGAAGCTCATCAATCAAGATCAATTTCCCAGCCATCATCCCAAACTCCATCTTCGTATCCGCAATCAAAATTCCCTTCTTTTCAGCAAAATCCCTCGCCTTCTCATAGACGGCTATGGCAATGGATTTTACCTTCCCGGCAAGGTCCTTGCCAATGATGTTTTCCGTTCTCTCAAAGGTAATGTTTTCATCGTGGAGTCCGATCTCCGCCTTCGTGGCAGGAGTAAAGATGGGCTCGCTTAATTTCGAGGATTCAACCAGACCCTTGGGGAGAGAAACGCCGCAGACCACCCCTGTTGTTTGATATTCTTCCCAACCCGAACCTGAAAGATACCCTCTAACAACACACTCGATTGGAAGAACCTCTGTTTTCACAACGAGCATGGAACGGCCTTCCAGCGTTTCCCTGTACGGCCGGCAATCCTTCGGGTAATCCTTCGCGTCTGTTGAAATGACATGGTTGGGAACGATGTCCTTCGTCAGCTCAAACCAGAACTTCGACAACTGCGTCAATACCCTGCCCTTATCCGGAATGGGGTTTGGCATCACCACATCAAAGGCTGAGATTCGGTCCGAGGCAACAATGAGCAGCTTGTCGCCTAGATCATAGATGTCCCTAACCTTTCCCCTTCCCTTTAATTTTAACGTCTCAAATTCGGTCGCTGAAACGACGTGGGATGTCATAAGTACCTCCGGTAAGATAGTCATGAGTTCGCAGCTAACAAATACGGAGGACAAGAATTCAAGGGTTCGAGGATTCCAGCGTTTAATGTTTAGAAGCTTCTCGGAAACATTCAAATAATTTCACTCGAACCCTTGGCCACATGACGCCGAGAACTCTTCCTTCTGGCCCCTTCCATTCTTCTTGCCTACGTGTTATCCTGATGGACAACATTGTACCTATTCTTTGTCACAAATGATTGGCAACAAAATAGGCCATCGACTCGATCCTTGCATCAATTCCGTTCTGAAGAAAACCCTGGGAAACCATGGTAACCCGAATTTCTTTACCCTGACGGGTTTTCTTGCCACCCTTCTAGCCTCGTTTCTGATTATCAACGACTCCTGGCTTTTGGCAGGGTTAGCCATCATTCTTTCAGGGTTGTTTGATCTCTTTGACGGCGTAGTTGCCAGAACTTTGGGAAAAGTCACCCCCTTCGGTGGCTTTTTGGATTCAGTCGTTGACCGCTATTCGGACCTGTTCCTTCTGATGTCCCTTCTCATCTATTACCTCAGGAGGGGCGATTCGAATATGGTTATTCTTACCTCTTTTGTAAGTATCGGAACCGCGATCATTCCCTATGCCCGCGCAAGAGCCGAAGCCGCTCACATCTCTTGCGACACAGGCTTGATGGAAAGGGCGGAACGGATCATCCTTCTTTCTGTTGGAGTTCTATCCCCATGGATGAAGCCGGTTCTCTGGATTCTGGCTGTTCTGACTCACTTCACTGTGCTTCAACGAATCTATGACGCCTATAAGAAACTCAAATGACAAATGTCAAACCTCAACTTCCAAATCAATGACCCATTCCAAATTCCGAATGGCAACCCTCTTATGGCTTTTGATTCTGCCATTTGAAATTCATCTGACATTTGGATTTTGGAATTGATCATTGCAATTGCCTTCGATCATTTCATGGATCTCTTTCAATAAAACCGGGGCGAAATCTTTCTCTTTTACTTTTCGAACAAGCTTCCCCTTTTTAAAAAGGACACCTGCCCTCTTTCCTCCCGCGATTCCAATATCGGCCTCCCTGGCTTCGCCCGGGCCATTCACCACGCATCCCATAATCGCGACGGTGAGGGGCTCGGAGATCTTCCGGACCTCTCTGTCCACCTGTGCCACCAGGCGAGGCAGATCCACTTCACAACGGCCACAGGTGGGACAGGATATGATATCCACACCGCGCCGACGAATTTTCAAAGCTTTTAAGATATCGAAACCTACCCGAACCTCTTCAACAGGATCACCGGTCAGCGAAACCCTCAGGGTGTCTCCAATCCCCTGGCTCAGAAGAAACCCAATTCCAATCGAGGATTTCACAACGGCCCCCGATCCCATGCCTGCCTCTGTGACGCCCAAATGGAGCGGATAATCCGATTTTTCAGAGAAGAGTCGGTAGGCTTCAATCGTCCTCGTAACATCCGAGGCTTTTAAAGAAACCTTGATCAGATGAAAACCCAGATCTTCGATCCCATCGATCGTTCGAAGAGCGCTCTCAACCATTGCTTCAGGAGCGGGTCCTCCAAAACGCTTCAAGAGATTCTTCTCGAGAGAACCGGCGTTCACCCCCGTGCGAATGGGAATGGAACGGCTCTTCGCCTCTTCAATAACGGCCTTCAAGCGATCCTTTCCTCCGATATTCCCGGATTGATCCGGAGACCATCGGCCCCCGATTCCAAAGCCCTTAAGGCCAGGCGATAGTTGAAATGGATGTCGGCAATAAGAGGAATTCGAATCCTTTTCTTGATTTCAGTAATGGCTCGCGCCGCCGCCTCGTCCACCACTGCAACCCTGATGATTTCACACCCTGCCTCTTCAAGGCGTCGTATCTGACGAACCGTCCGAAGGACATCCCTTGTATCAGTGCTGGTCATGGATTGGACGGAGATGGGAGCCTTCCCTCCGATCTTGACTGACCCCACAGAAATTTGGCGGGTTTTATGACGATTAATCATAGTTGGCTTCAATAGGGTTGAAGGATTCAAGGGTTCAAGGATTGATCTTCAAAACATCAACTCATTTCACTCGACCGCTTGAACCCTGGATCCCTGGAACCCTCTTCTCTTGGCGCGCCACGTCTCCGCCATGAAATAAAGCGTGGGAACGAAGACCAGCGTGAGAAAGGTTGAAACGGTCAGTCCCCCAATCACAGCAATAGCCAGAGAGGCATTGGCCTCAGCGCCCTCTCCCAGTCCCAACGCCATCGGGATCAACCCGCAAACGGTACAGAGGGATGTCATCAAAATCGGCCTGAGACGAATCCTGCCGGCCCGTATAATGGCATCTTTCAAGTCTGCTCCCTCCTCCTTCCGCAGGCGATTGATGTAATCGATCAGGATGATGGCATTGCTCACGACGATTCCAACCATCATGATGATCCCGATAAACGAAACGACACTCAGGGTGTTGCCCGTAATAAAGAGGGCCCAGATGACCCCGATGAAGCCCAACGGAACCGAGAACATGATCAGAAACGGGTGAAGCAAGGAGGCAAACTGGGAGGCAAGAACCATATAGACGAGAAGGATGGCAAGGGCCAGAGCAAAGACGAGATTCCGGAACGCCTCCTGCTGCTCGAGACGGGCCCCCTTAAGACTCACGGAGAACTCTTCTGGAATTTTCATCTGGGAAATTTTTTTCTCAATCTCAGCGGCGATGGAGCCAAGATCTCTTCCGCTCGTATTGGCCGTCACATGAATGATCCGTTGCTGATATTTTCGCTCCAGCTGAATGGGAGAAAGGATGTGTTTCAGTTCAACGACATTTTCGAGAGCGGCAGTCCTGTTACCTGAAACCGGCAGAGGGAGACGCGCCAGATCTTCCGGACGTTTTCTGTCTTCTCCCCGGAGACGGACCCTGACATAGTGCTCCCGTCCTGTCTTGGGATCAACAAAGATGGCCGACTCATCCCCCTCAATGGCATGCCTCACCACCGCGGCGACCCGTGCCGTTGTCAATCCCAGTGAAGCGGCACGGTCCTGACGGACCCGAACCTGGTACTCCGGAAGACCATCCTCCCGACCGACCTGAATATCGGTAACCCCCCGGACCTCTTTAAGGTATGCTTCGACCTCCCGGGCCAAACGACTTCCCGTTGCGAGATTGTACCCGATAATCTCCACATCAATCGGGTCATCATTCCCGAACGTAATGATTCGTGTAACAAGACCGCCGGGATAGATAGAGAAAAACGCCCCTGGAATCTGTCTTATCTTTTCTCTTAAGGATCGGGCAATCGTATCCGAAGACCGGTCCCTCTCCGACTGGTCCACCAGCATCAGCGATGCGTTTCCGGTATGCGGACCGGCAAATCGGCCGCTGAAGATGACATTGCCCCCCGTGCCTGATCCTGACCTGGACCAGAGAGACTTCAGTTCCGGGACCTCCTGAAAGATGATGCCTTCTACTTTATTTACCACCTTGACTGTTTCATCAAGCGAGGAGCCCACGGGAAGACGTATGGCCATCCTGAGCTGTCCCTCATCCGTCTTAGGGAAAAAATCGGTTCCGATCAATGGGATGAGAAAAAGAGTTGCAACAAAAATCCCCACGACCCCTAAGATGACGGTTCTCCGGTGGGACAGGGATAAATCAAGAAGGGATTGGTAATGCTGATCCACCCAGAGGAAGAAGGGCCGGGTTTTTGCAAAGACTTTCTGGGTCCACGGGACTTTCTTCGCTTCTTTTCTTGGTCGGAGGAACTTAGCCGTTAGAACAGGCACAAGCGTCAGTGAATCGAAAAGGGAAGCGAGAAGCGAAAAAGCAACGGTATAAGCCATCTGCAGAAAGAGTAACGCGGCAACCCCCTTCACAAAGGCAAGAGGAATAAAGACAATGATGCTCGTAACGGTCGCCGCAATCACCGGTGTGCTCACTTCCTTGGCCCCTTTGTAAGAAGCCTCTTCGGGAGGTTCTCCCATCTCAATATGCCGGTTGATGTTTTCCAGAACCACGATCGCATCATCCACCAGACGTCCGACACCGAGCGCCAGGCCTCCAAGGGTCATGATATTCAACGAGAAATTTCCAAAATAGAGGAGGACAAACGTAGAGACGATGGAGATAGGAATGGAGTGGGCAATGATCAGGGTGCTCGTCCCGCTCCCGAGAAAGATGAGGATGATGGCTACGGCCAGAAGAGCCCCCATGATCGCTTCGTGCTGTAGATTCTTGATCGACTTTCGAATAAATGTGGACTGGTCCGCGACAACCGCAATGGTGATCCCTTTGGGAAGTTGCTTCTGAATCTGGGGAAGCGCCTTTAGGACATTATCCACTGTAGCAACTGTATTGCCTCCAATCTGCTTCAGGATGTTGATGATGACCCCTCTTGTCCCGTTGACATGGACCTCGGTCAGGGCATCCTCAAATCCATCAACCACCTTCCCGATGTCCCGGATACGGACCGGAACCCCATTGTTTTGCTGAACGACAATCTCCTCGATATCTTTAAATTCCCCGCTTCGACCGAGGGTTCGGACCAGGTAATCGCTTTTCTCTCCCTTGAGGCTTCCACCGGGAAGATCCTTATGGCCCGCCTTCACAGCCTCTGAAACCTTGTCGATGGAAAGCTTCAGCCCCTCCAACTTTCTCCGATCGAGATCGATCTGGATTTCACGGATCTTTCCGCCCCCGACATTGGCAGAAGCCACCCCTTTCAGGCTCTCCAGCCTTGGGGCGACAAAGTCCTCGGCTAATTCCCGGAGTCGGTATTCGTCCATGGGGCCCGTGATCGAAAGTGTAATCACGGAGATGGACGAAGGATCGAACTTGTAGATCACGGACTCTTTGGCTTCATCCGGAAAGCGATTCTTAATCTGGCTCAGGGCCTGCTGGATATCGGTCGCAGCAACATCGAGGTTTGCCCCCCAATAGAACTCAACAATGACATTCGAAATCCCTTCCCTGGAGCGGGATGAGATGTAACGGACATTCTGGATCCGGCTTAACCGTTTCTCAATGGGTCTTGTGAGGGTAATTTCAATGTCTTCAGGACTTGCCCCCTCATACTCTGTTGAAACGGAAACAATAGGGTAGGAGATGTCGGGAAACAGATCGATCGCGAGATGCTGGAAGGCAATCACTCCAAGAAGGATAATTCCGATGGCCATCATGAACCGGGCCACAGGATTCTTCAGAGACCCCCTGATAAGATCCATTAAAACTTAACTCCCTTCAACGACCCGGACGGTGGAACCGTCCTTGATCAATTGCTGCCCTTTAATGACGACCGAGTCCCCCACGTTCAGTCCCTTAAGGACTTCAACCATTCGATCCTGTTCATAACCAATGGTGATGGGCTTTCGAGCGGCCTGTTTCCCTTCCACCACAAAGACAGACATCTCATTGCCCGCTTCCAGGACCGCTTCTCTCGGGATAACGAGCGCCTGAGACTTTTCCAGGAGGACAACTTCCACACTGGCGAACATCCCCGGCTTGAGTGTTCGATCCTTGTTAGTGATGTAGATCTCTGCCTGAAGCGTGCGGGTTGAAACATCGAGCGATGAATTGATCTTTTCGACTCTTCCTTCGAAAACCTTCTCTGGATAAGATTCGACTCGAACCTTCGCCTTCATTCCGGCTCTTAAAAGAGGGATATCCTTTTCCAGGACATTGGCTACTATTTTTAGGGTCTCTGTGTGAACCAGGCTCACCAGAGGAGTGGAAGGAGAGGAGGGAGAGACAAAGGCTCCGGCATCCACATATTTTCGGCTGATCTCCCCCTGGAAAGGAGCGACAATCTTTGTATCTTTAAGGTGATTTCTCTCCTGTTCCAAAATCGCCTCCATCTCTTTCAGCTTTGCCTGGCTTGCCTCCCTCACCTCCTGGCGAGCTCCTAATTGAAGAAGCTTCAGTTGTTGCTGACTCGAGGCCAACTGCGCCTCAGTAACCGTAAACTCCATGTCAGTAACATCCCGCTCCTTTTTTGAAATAACCTCTCTCTTGTAGAGGGCCTCTATCCTTTCCCGTTGGAGTTTTGCGTTTTCAAATCGGGATTGGGCCTGCCGGACCGCTTCCTCTGCCTGACGCAGCTCCTCTGTCCTTGTCCCGGTTTCAAGCTCCGACAGTTGGGCTCTCACCTGTGCCACTTTGGCTTCGATCTCCCTCACCTTGTGCAAATAATCGGTCCGTTCGATCTGGGCGATTACCTGCCCCTGCTTCATGATATCACCGATATGCACATCCATCCGTTCCAGATATCCCGAGACCTTAGGGAAGAGATCGACCTGCATAAGAGGCATAATGTCGCCCGTAACCTTGATCGAATAAGTGAGAGGTTTACTAACGGCAGGAGTGATTTGAACAGGGATCTCTATGCGGGCGGTTCGCTGGGTTCCGGATCGCTTCTGAGTAAACCCCCATCCCCGGTAAAGGACCAAAGCCGCCAAAATAATGACCGTTCCAATCAGAAACCATTTCCAGTATCTTCTTCCTTTTTTCAGAGGGGTCCTGAGAGGCTCCGGGTCTTTCATGTTCCCTTCTCCCATGAGGCTAAATACTTTTCCTGCTCTTTCGTAAGTTGATCGATATGAATCCCCATGGAAAGGAGTTTGATACGTGCAATTTCCTGATCGATCTGAACCGGAACCGGGTAGACTCTTTTCTCCAGGGTGTGGTGATGCTTGACGAGGTATTCCGTCGCAAGCGCCTGATTGGCAAAGCTCATATCCATCACGGTCGGCGGATGACCTTCGGCAGAAGCAAGATTGATGAGTCGCCCTTCTCCCAGGACGTAAATCCTCCGACCCTTCTTCAACTTGAACTCTTCCACGAAGTCACGAATGGGTCTTCTGGAGACGGTGAGGTCTAGCCAGCCCATCCAAATCAAGTTCGACATTGAAGTGTCCGGAGTTGGCAACGATGGCTCCGTCTTTCATCTTCAAAAAATGGTCTTTGCGGATCACGGATGTATTGCCGGTGACCGTGCAGAAAATGTCCCCCACTTCAGCCGCTTCGTCAATGGTCATCACCCGAAAACCATCCATGACGGCTTCGAGAGCCCTTAAGGGATTCACTTCCGTAATAACGACATTTGCGCCCATGCCTTTGGCCCTCATGGCAAGGCCCTTTCCGCACCATCCGTATCCGGAGACAACGAACGTGGCTCCTGCAAGCAACCGATTGGTCGCCCTTAAGATCCCATCGATCGTGGATTGTCCGGTCCCATAACGATTATCAAAGAAGTGCTTCGTTTCGGCATCATTCACAGCGACGATGGGAAATTTTAATACCCTGTTTTTCTCCATGGAGCGAAGCCGAATGACTCCCGTGGTCGTCTCCTCGGTCCCTCCGATCAAGCCCTTGATCAAGTCTTTCCGTCTGTTTTTGGAAAGGGCTTCGGCCCATTTTCTTACGGAAGGAGGAAGTTCCCTCCATTTTTCAAGAGCAATGAAGTGAAGGGAGGAAACGAGGTCCGCTCCATCGTCCATAGTCAGATTGGGGCGGTGGGCAAGGGCCTTCTGGATATGGGCATAATAGGTCTCGCTGTCCTCCCCTTTGATGGCGAAGACTGGAATCTCCCGTTCTTTCACGAGATAGGCCGCCACATCGTCCTGGGTGCTCAGAGGATTGGAGGCGCAGAGGCTCAGTTCCGCCCCTCCTGCCTGAAGCGTCTTCATCAGGACGGCAGTCTCCGTCGTCACATGAAGACAGGCCGAAAGACGCTTCCCCTTGAAGGGTTTCTCCTTTTCAAACCGCCTCCGAATAAGCCGTGAAACGGGCATCGCCCTCTCCGCCCACTCCACCCGCAGCCGTCCCTTTTTAGCTAACGAAAGTTCCTTAACGTCGTAATCCATGGTCGCTCCAATTCCAAATTAAAGTTCGGGGTAATTTAGTTCGGAGTTCGGAGTATCAATGGTTTGATCCCTCCCAACTCTGGACGCCGAACTCAATTACGTTTACTTGAATTATAGCCCTGCCGCTTTCCTTAATTCCTCTGCCCGGTGGGTTTTCTCCCAGGGAAATCCAGGCTCGTTTCGGCCGAAATGGCCGTAACACGCCGTCTGTTTATAGATCGGCTTGAGGAGATCAAGATACTTGATGATGGCCTTGGGCTTCAAATCAAAGTGCTCCCGGATGAGCTTTGCAATCTGATCGGGAGGTATCTTCGACGTTCTCGACGTATCAATCATCAGTGAAACAGGCTCAGCTCGTCCGATCGTATAAGCAATCTGAACCTCGCACTTTTGGGCGAGACCTGCGGCAACGACATTCTTGGCGATATGTCTTCCCATGTACGAAGCCGTTCGATCCATCTTAGAGGGGTCCTTTCCCGAGAAACAACCGCCCCCATGACTTCCAACCCCGCCATACGTGTCAACAATGATCTTTCTCCCCGTTAGACCGCAGTCTGCTTTGGGGCCTCCGTACACAAAACGACCTGTCGTGTTGACATAGTATTTTGTATTTTTGTCTCTCAATTCCGGAGGGATAATCTTGAAAATGACTTCGTTGAGGATCCCCTCCTTCAGCGTATCGTTCGAAACGTTTTCAGAATGCTGGGCCGCGATGACCACCGAATCCACCCGCACCGGCTTCCCCTTAACGTACTGAATTGTCACTTGGGATTTTCCGTCCGGCCGTAAAAAGTCGAGCACCTTCTTCTTCCGGACCTCTGCCAACCGACGGGTCAATCGATGGGCGTAGATGATGGGCATCGGCATGAGCTCGGGCGTCTCATCGCAGGCGTAGCCAAACATCAGTCCCTGATCCCCGGCTCCCTGCTCATGTTCATTTGCCTCATCAATCCCTCGTTGGATATCCGGAGACTGCTCATCAATCGAGGTGATCACGGCACAGGTCTCATAATCAAACCCCATGGCCGAATCGTTATACCCGATCTCCTTGATCGTCTCGCGAACGATGGAGGGCATATGAACATAACACGATGTGGTAATCTCGCCTGCAATAATCGCCATCCCCGTCGTTACCATGGTCTCGCACGCCACCCGGGCATTCGTATCCTGACCAATGATTGCATCCAAAATCCCATCGGAGATCTGGTCCGCGACCTTATCGGGATGTCCTTCGGTGACCGATTCGGATGTAAACAAAAAGTCTGTCATTGCCATTGAATCGTTCCTCCTTTTTTGATCAACTTGACGACTTGGTTTCTTGCACAGAGCTATGGGCGGTGAAATCTTTTGGAAATCGTTCACCCATCCATTTTCGGACATAGCTCTCAATCTCGGAAGCGGTTTGAAATTGAAAGATTCGGTCCACCAAGGCCACGGCGTCTTCGAACCTTGACAAGCGAAGAATCCTTTTCATTCTGGGGATCGAGGCAGGGGTCATGCTGAATTCATCGAGGCCCATGCCGAGCAGAATCAGGGCATAGGCCGGCTCGGCAGCCATCTCGCCGCAGATGGCAACCGGGATCTTCGCCTGATGAGCCGTCTGAACAACGTTCCGGATGATCCTCAAGATCGCCGGATGGAGCGGCTCATAAAGGTATGAGACATGCTCGTTGACCCGGTCAATCGCCAGGGCATACTGAATCAGATCGTTCGTTCCGATGCTGAAGAAGTCGACCTCCCTGGCCAGAATATCGGCGGTGATGGACGCCGAGGGAACTTCGATCATGACGCCCACCTGCATCTCCAGATCAAAGGAGACCTTGGCCTTCGTCAGTCCTCGCTTGACCTCCTGAAGGATGGCCTTGACCTGACGCATTTCTTGAATTCCGGAGATCATGGGAATGAGCAACTTCAGTTTTCCATAGGCGCTGGCCCGCAAAATCGCTCTGAGCTGGTTCTTGAAGATATCGATCTCTTTCATGCTGAACCGCACAGCCCTAAGTCCCATGGCCGGGTTCATCTCATTCCCCTTGGGATAGTTGGAAAGAATCTTGTCCCCGCCGATATCCAGGGTCCGGATGGTCGCATGGGCAGGATGGAGAGCCTCGGCCAGCCGCCGATAAACCTGGAACTGTTCCTCTTCCGGCGGGAGATCTTTCCGATTCATGAAAAGAATCTCCGTGCGGTAGAGGCCCACTCCCTCGGCTCCATAGATCTTGAGGGAAGGGATCTCATCCACCATCTCAATATTGGCCTGCAATTGAACGCGGATGCCGTCCTGGGTCTCGGCCGGAAGGGAGGCGTACTTGATCACCTCTCGCTCCAGGAATTTAATCCGACGTTTCCGCTCCAGAAAGGATTTCGACACCTCCTCTGTCGGATTAACCACCACATCTCCGTTTTCTCCGTCGATCGCCAGTAAATCTCCCCCGTTGATGAGCGCTGTGGCGACGTTCAGCCCCACCACCGCAGGAATACCCAGCGACCGGGCCAGAATAGCCGTGTGAGAAACCTTTCCTCCCATATCGGTGACGAACCCGGAGACATGCTTCAGGTTCATCTGGAGCGTGTCCGCAGGCGAGAGTTCATGGGCGACGACGATCACGCTTCCTTTGATCTTGGTGATGTCATCGTGTTTCTTCCCTTGGAGGCTTCGAAAGAGGCGGGCGGAAACATAACGGAGATCACTGCGTCTTTCCTTCAGATACTCGTCCTCAATGGCATTGAAGGCCGTGTCGAGTTTTTCAACCGTTTGCTCGAGGGCCCACTCGGCATTGACTTTTCTTTTTCGGATCGTATCAATCGTGTCCTGGATCAGCATCGCATCGTTCAGAATCATGAGGTGAACATCGAGGATGAACGAGTGTTGACGCACCTCAGGATCCAGAATTTTCTCCTTGATCTCGGCGAGCTGGTTCTTGGATTCATCGAGGGCGCGCCTAAACCGCTCCACTTCGCTGTCGACTTCTCCCGGGTCAATCCGTTTCTGGGCGGGTCGGACCAGGGAGCGATCAACCAGAAACGCCTTTCCAATAATGATTCCGGCCGAGGCGCCGATTCCGTGGATAAACTTGTTCGTTACAGGTCGATTCGCCAACCTCACTCCTCATTAAACTTATTGTCGATGAGTTGACCCAAAACCCTGAGGGCCTCCACTTCGTCCTTCCCCTCAATGGTGAGGGTGATCTTGGTCCCTTTCGATGCGGCGAGCATCAGGATTCCCATGATCGACTTTCCATTCACTTCAATTCCATCCTTTTCGATCGTTATATCGGCCCCAAAATGATTGGCCGCTTTGACGAGGAGAGCGGCAGCCCGGGCATGAAGGCCCAACTTGTTCCGGATGGTAAAGGTCTCTGTTTGCATAATCTCCCGTCAACCCTTTTTCCGATCCACCCGCTTCTTCAGCACCTCACTGGCCCGGTTGATATTCTTCTGCCCATAATCGGTAATGAAGGCGGCTAACTGCTCAAGGTCAAAATTCTCCTGGTAGGTTGCCAGTTTCAGCAGCATGGGAAGATTCACGCCTGTAATCACCTCAATTTTTTTATCCTCCAGGAAGGAAAGGCTGATATTGGAAGGGGTTCCGCCGTACATATCGGTCAGAATCAAGACTCCCTTCCCCGAGTCCACCTTCCGAATCACCGTCAGGATCTTCTCCCGAATCGACTCCGACCCGTCTTTGGGTTCCACGGAGACAGCCTGAAACTGCTTCAATTCCTCCCCCACCACCAATTGAGCGGCGCAGATCAATTCTTCGGCCAAACGGCAATGCGTCACGATGACGACTCCGATCATCTCTCCTCTCCCCCTTTTTCTGCATCACGGTGCCGAACCGAGAGCCGTATCCCTCGCTCCGAGAGGGAATCCCTGAGGGTCTCCGCCAACTGATTCACGATGACGACCGAACGATGTCTCCCTCCGGTACAACCCACGGCAATGGTCAGATGCGTCTTTCCCTCCCGCTCGTAGAGAGGAATCAAAAACTCGATGAACCCGCGAAGCCGATTCAACAATTCTCGGCTCTCCTCCCATTGAAGGATGTAATCCCTCACTCGCGGATCTTCTCCCTTTAATCGTTTCAACTCCTCGACAAAATAGGGATTGGGCAAAAACCGCACATCCAAGAGGAGGTCCGTCTCAAAAGGAATTCCAAAACTATAACCGAAGGAGAGGAACGTCACCATCATCTGGTGACGAAGACCGGCTCCTTCTTGGGCGTATCGTTGAATTCTGCCCTTCAGTTCGTGGACATTGAACTGAGACGTATCGATGACCTCATTCGCCATGTCCCGGATTCCCTGGAGCCAAGCCCTCTCTTTCCGGATTCCTTCCCAGATCGTTCCTCTCACGGCCAAGGGGTGCTCGCGCCGCGTCTCGCTGAACCGCCGCATCAGAATGGGATCCGCACATTCCAGAAAGAGGACTTCAATTGGAAACCCTTCCTTTCGGAGTTCCTGCAGAATCCGCTTCGAGTCCTCCAGAAAACTTTTCTCGTTCCGGACCTGCTCGGTTTCCGAATTCCCGGGATAAGAAACCGATCCGCGGATATCCTCCACGACGGCCACCCTGGATATCTTACCTCCTGATTCCTCGCAGAGCTCTAAGAATTTAGGGAAGAGAAGAATAGGAAGATTGTCGACGCAGTAGAACCCGATATCCTCCAACGCCTTAATGGCCGTTGTCTTACCGGAACCGGACACACCACTGATCAGAATCACCCGGATATTTTTCACCCCACCTCGTCCAAAACCCCAAGTTCAACCTCTCTCCTGCATCTTGCGGAGAAGTTTGCCTTCAAACTCGAGAGCCGAATTGAGCCCCATCCTCTTCAGCAGGTAATTTCGCGCGCCCACTTCAATGATCGTCGAGAGATTTCGGCCCGGCGTCACTGGAATTTTGAGCATCGGAACGTCCACTCCCAGGAGGCTGTATTGTTCTTCTTCCAATCCGACGCGGTCATACTCGATCTGCTCGCCCCAGGCCACCAGTTCGATGACGAGTTCGACCCTTTTTCGTTCCCGGATCGCCTCGACCCCGAACAGGTGGCGGATATTGATGATGCCCAACCCCCGGATTTCCATATGATGCTGGATCACATCAAACCCGCTCCCGAAGAGGGAGGTCGGCAGGCGTCTCTGAATCGACACCATGTCATCCGCGATCAATCGATGGCCTCGAAGGATGAGATCGAGCGCGCATTCACTCTTTCCGATCCCGCTTTTCCCAAGGATCAGGATCCCGACGCCAAAGACATCCATCAGCACCCCATGAATACTCGTCGTGGGAGCGAGCTTTTCTTCCAAAAACTGGGTCACCTGCTCAATAAAATCGATCGACCGAAGGGACGTTTGGAAGAGCGGAATTCCTTTTTCTTCGGCTTTCTGCCGAAGGAGAACCGGAATCTCAAGGCTTCGGGTCACCACGATACAGGCGATATCAACCTCACAGATCTTATCGATCACCTCCCTCTGCTGGTCCGCCGAGAGGGTTTGAAAATAGGCCAATTCCGTATTTCCAATGATTTGAAGCCGCTGGGGATCGACAAACCGGATGAAGCCCGTGAGAGCCAGACCCATCTTCTGAATCTGGGAATGGGTAATCCTCTTGCCCAGACCTTTCCGTCCTGCCCTCAGGGTGAGGGCCCAATGACGGTCCTTGCATTCTTCCAACTCCCGGACCATAACACCGCTCATGAACCGTCCCAACCCTCGCTTCACTACGGAAGATTCTCAATCGAAAATGATCTTACCCCACCCTTGCTCTTTCGAGCTGTCGTTTGCTTTCAAGAGGCCGCCACCTCTTAATACTTCTCATCCTCTTCAGCGATAGTCTGAAAAAGCTCTTTGGGCGATCGCGCTTCCATGAGCCGCTTCCTGAAGGAGTGGTCTCTCAGCAGGGTCACAACACGGCTCAATAGTTCCAGGTTGACCGTCGCCGAATTCTCGGGAGCCAGGATTAAGAAAAAAAGATGGGCCGGTTTGTGATCGATCGAGTCAAAGTCGATCCCTTTCGTCGAGCGGGCAAAGGAAAGAAGGAACTCTTTCAATCCCTTCACTCGCCCATGGGGGATTGCGATCCCTTCCCCAATCCCCGTGGATTCGATCTTTTCCCGCTCGAGTAAAACCTGGACAAGTTCTTCGGCCGACGCCAGGCCGCAGGCTTTCACCAGAGGACGGGATAACTCTCTCAGAACAGAGAGTTTATCCCTCCCGTGCAGATCGGATATCACCCGATCTTCCGTGATATACGTCATGATCTTCATTCTCTTCCTCTGGAAAGATCAATCTATTTCAGCGAAGGTTCGACCCATTCGAGTCCACCGTCCTTCCGGCGAGAGAGAACGTTGATCTGCCCGGACTCGGAATTGATAAAAACAAAAACGTCCTCCTGGAGCAGATCCCACTGGGCGACCGCCTCCTCAAGGGACATGGGTTTGACCAGAGTCCGTCGCCGCTGGATGAACGCGGCAGTCTCCGTTTTGGCCTCCGACGAACCGTCCTCTTCTTGCGGGCTGGGGACGGAGGGGGCTGAGCCCCTTTTCCGTTTCACCTTTCCCCGCCTCTCCCGAACTTGACGCTCGATCTTATCCACCATTTGATCGACGGCCGCATAGAGGTCGCTGTCTCTTCCTTGGCTATTCAGGGTCATTCCATCCGAAATGACGGTGATCTCGGCAATGTGTCGAAATTTCTCGGACGAGAGAACCACATGGACTTCCCGTGGATTATCGAGATATTTCTCCAGTTTTTCCACTTTTTCCTTCACATAGTCCTTCATTCCTTCATTAGGTTCGATGTGTCGAAATGTCACCGCAATCTGCATGGATTCGCTCCTTCTATTTTATTCGATTCGTGGTTTACTTCTGAATTCAATCCTGAAGCCCCCTTGAAATCCCCGACCCATCCCATACGCGAACTTCAACCCTCTGCCTGCCCCGGTCCCTCTGCTGAAGGCCCTTTGAGTCTCTTTGGGATGGAGTGCTCCGAGTGTTGATTCGCGTCCGTTCCACCTGATACGCAAGAGCAATGAGTATGATCAGAAGATCTTCCTTCGTTCATTGGAGGAGAGGATCTTCATGGATTCGCGGTATTTTGAAACGGTTCTCCGTGCGATATGAATATTCATCCCCTTCAAAATCTGGACCAGTTTCTCGTCACTGTAGGGTTTTTTCGGATCTTCTTTGGTAATGATTTCCCGAACGAGGTTCTTGACGCTCTCGGAAGCCAAGTCTTCTCCCTGGGAGGAGGTAATCCCCGTGTTAAAAAAGAATTTTAACTCATAGATCCCCTGAGGAGTATAAGCATACTTATTATTGGTCACCCGACTGATGGTTGATTCATGCATCTCAATATCCTCGGCCACATCCCGGAGAACAAGGGGTTTGAGAAACTGGATCCCCTTATCCAGGAACTCCTTCTGAAATTTCACAATGCTCTTGCTCACCTTGTAGATGGTCCTCTGGCGCTGGTGAATACTCCGAATGAGCCAGAGGGCGGATCGCAGTTTTTCCTGAATATACCGTTTATCTTCGTCCACTACCGGACGGCTATTGGTCAGGATACTTCGGTAGAGATTATTGACTCTGAGCCTGGGGACTTCGTCGTCATTCAGATAGACGACATACTCTCCTTCAACCTTATGGATATAGACATCGGGAACGATCTCCTGCGCCGCTTCCCCTCCGAAGGCCCTTCCCGGCTTGGGTTCCAGACTGGAGACCAAAAAGGCCGCCTCATTCACCTTGTCGAGAGAGACTCCCAATCGTTTGGCAATGGCGGGATAGTTTCGATTCTTCAAGAGGGACAACTGTTCGGAAACGATCGCCTCCGCAATGGGATTTTGAACAGCCATCCCCTTCAGCTGAATGAGAAGGCATTCCCTGAGATCCCTTGCTGCAACGCCCATAGGATCGAACTTCTGTATCTTCCGAAGAGCCTTCTCGACTGTTTCGAGCGAAACATTCACATCGACCACGATGTCCTCGAGGGGCATCTTCAGATATCCGTCTTCATCGAGGTTTCCGATGATCCACGTCCCGACGCGATGTTCCTCCTCCGTAAAACGAGAGAATTGGAGTTGCCAAAGAAGATGGTCCGCAAGGGTCGTCTTCTTCACCAAAAAATTCTCGTAAGAAGGTCTCTCTTCCCCGTCCTGCCCGCTCAAACGGTGAATGGGGGTGAGATTGTAATTATCGAGGTAATTTTCCCAATCAAATTCATTAATCGCCTCCGGTGTTTCCCCTTCCCCTTTCACTTCCGGAGTATGTTCGGGCTCCGGAGAGGGGCTTTCTTCCTCTCCCGCTGCCGAGGCTTCTCCCGGAATCTGTTCCCCTTCCTCAATTTCTTCAAGAAGAGGATTATCCTTCATCTCCTGGCTGATCATGTCAACCAACTCCAGTCTCGTCAACTGGAGGAGTCGGATGGCCTGCTGGAGTTGAGGGGTAATGACCAGCTGTTGAACCAGTTTCGGCGTCTGCTTGATCTCTAATGCCATCTCACTCCCACAATTCTCCTTGAACGGGAGTCATCACGTCCTTTTTCCATTCCTTCTTGGCCTTGGGTTTCCCACCGAGCTCGAATCCATCCCCAAGGTAGATCTCTCTGGCTTTCTGGCTTCGGGCAATCTTTTCAGGCGACCCGGCCTCAAGGATTCGACCTTCATTCAAGATATAGGCCCGATCACAAACTCCTAATGTTTCTCGGACATTATGATCTGTAATTATAATTCCAATCCCCTTCGATTTCAATTGATGGATAATGGATTGAATATCCAGGACCGCAATGGGATCGATTCCTGCGAAAGGTTCGTCCAGGAGGATAAAAGAGGGCGAGAGCACCAAGGCCCTTGTGATTTCGACCCGTCTCCGCTCTCCCCCGGACAGACTATAAGCCTTCTGCTTCCGAAGAGGCGATAGCCCCAACTCCTCCAACAGATCCTCCAATCGGTTCTTCCTTTCTTCTTTCGAGAGGGGGAGAGATTCCAGGATCGCAATTAAGTTCTCCTCCACGGTGAGCTTCCTGAATACAGAAGGCTCCTGCGGAAGGTACCCGATTCCCTTTCTGGCCCGGATATACATGGGAAGAACCGTAATCTCTTCATGATTGAGAAACATCTTTCCCCAATTGGGACGGAGAAGGCCGACGATCATGTAAAAGATCGTGGTCTTCCCGGCTCCATTGGGCCCCAGGAGTCCCACCACCTCTCCACCGCGAATCTCAAGGGTCACCCCATTGACCACCTTTTTTTGGCGAAAGGCTTTCGTCAAATCTTCACACAAGAGATACGACGTCTCTTCTTTACGGCTCCTTTTTGGGCGGAGTGATGGTGGTACTGACACGACCTCCCTTGCCTCCTTCCACCAGACATCGGTCTTCATCGATATAGCACACCACTCGGTCCCCGCGGATCACGTTCTCTCCTTCGCGCAAGACGGCCTCTCCCTCTAACAACACTTTGTTATCATCCTGCCTGAAGGTAATCTTCTGGCCCGTCGCCCTGCGCTCGAGTTGAACGATCTTCACATTGCCCGAGGCCACCACCGTCTTGATCCCTTTCGCATCCGGATCGTAATAGATAACCAGCGTGTTGGCATAGAGGGTGATGTCTTCCTGCCTTGCCACAACATTTCCTTTGAATGTAACGCTATTCTGTTTCTGGCTGGCCTCAACGGTATCGGAGGTCATATCGATAGGCGCACGGCTCGACATGAGCCCGAAGGGCTTCGCCATCGAAGTGCCCCGTTCTTCCCCTTTTCCCGAGGCCTTGCGCTCCTGAGCCTCTCCTGAAAGGATAAAGACAAAAAGAAAACAGGTCATAAACACATAGAGTTTAAAAGATCGCATCATCCCTTTTTCCCGGCTTTCCACTGGGTCTTCACCTCATGAAGCACTTTAACCGTCTGGGCCTCCAGGTCGACCAAGACCCCCCGGCCCTTCATCCAGAGCTGTTCGCCATCGAGCTCGACCAGATCGGGAGTCCGAATTCTCTTCTCCTGATGATGATACGTCATGGAGTGGGTTTTCAGTTGATAACCCTCGCTGGAGTTAATGACAATATTCCCCTCTAACTCCATGTTTTTCGTGTCCTGATAGACCTTCCCCCGATTTCCGGATACCGTTACGGTTCGCCCGTCCCTCGTGAAAAAGGTGACCTTGACATCTTCCAAGACCATGACGTTCTGGCCCTGGTACTGCTGGACCGCCTTTGCTTCAAGCTCCCAAGTCTTTTTGCCTTGTTTTTCCTCAACAAAATGAATCTTCTCAATTCGAGAATCCGCGCCTTCGAAGGCAATCCTGGGCAGCTGCAACTCTTCTGGAGGCTTCTTCGCCTTGTGGTGGGCCCAGAGGCTGAGAGAAACAACCAGAACGATGAACCCGAACGAAATCAGAATGGCGATTTTGATCCGCTTCATTCCCACCCCTTGTTTCAGGTTCCAAGTCCCGGGTTTCAAGTTCATTTCTCAACCTGAAACCTGTAACTTGAAACTTAGAACTTTACTAGACCACTCCCGCCTTCAGGAGATCATGGAGGTGGACAATCCCCACGGGAGATCGCCTCCCATCCGAGTTGAAAACGAAGAGGGAAGTGATCGAAAATTCCTCCATTCTCTGAACAGCCATGGCTGCCAGGGCGTCTCTTTCGATCCATTTCGGATTCTTCGTCATCACCTCGGCGGCCTTCCGGTTCAGGAGGTCCTCGAACTTCTCGAGAGCCCTTCTCAAATCTCCATCGGTAATGACCCCGATGAGTTGGCCGTCTCTATTCGAAACCCCGGTGACACCCAGACGTTTTGAGGTAATTTCAAAGATCGCCTCTTTCATCGAAGTCCCTTCAGAGATCATGGGGAATGCGTCTCCCGAGTGCATCACATCTTCGACTCTCAGGAGCAGTCTCTTTCCCAGGGCTCCCCCGGGATGCAGGCGAGCAAAGTCTTCCGCCTTGAATCCCCTCTTCTCCATCAGGGTGACAGCCAAGGCATCCCCAAGGGCCAGGGTGGTGGTCGTGCTCGCGGTGGGGGCGAGGCCCAGAGGACAGGCCTCCTCTGTCACATGGATATCGAGATGGACATCAGAGGCCTTTGCCAGAGTCGACGTTGAATGACCGGTGAGTGCGATCAAACGATTCCCGTATCGCTTGATCAGAGGAAGAACCTCGATGAGTTCCCGGGTTTCACCGCTATACGAGATGGCAATGACGGCATCCTCTTTTGCCAACATTCCGAAATCACCGTTCACCCCCTCGGCTGGATGGAGGAAGAAGGCCGGTGTGCCTGTACTGGCAAACGTTGATGCTATCTTTCGTCCGACCAGTCCTGATTTTCCCATGCCCATCAGGACCACCTTACCTTTGCAATGGATGAGGATGTCGATGGCCTGAAGAAACAAGTCATCGACGCGCTCTGCCAGGTCGAGAATCGACTGAGCCTCAATCCGCAACACCCTTCTGGCCTTCTCAACTACCCCTATGGACATTCTCTCCTCGATCAATCATTCCTATGGAATTTCAGGCAATGGGCCCGAAGCCAAAGACTTTTTAGTCAAACCTGACCCCGTTAGGGATTGCTCTCTTTTCTTTTGTCCCCTTTTCCCGCCACGTTTCTGCTTTTTTTTGACTTCTTTTCCTTTGATCTCAAACCCGCTCCATACTTGAGGGAGGCCTTGATGAACTCCCTGAAGAGCGGGTGCGGATCCATCGGCTTCGAACGGAATTCAGGATGGAACTGGCATCCCAGAAACCAGGGATGATCCTTTAACTCCACGATCTCCACCAGTCCCTTGTCCGGCGATGTTCCGCTATACCTCAGGCCCGCTGCTTCCAACTGTTCCGTGTAGACATTATTAAATTCATAACGATGCCGATGTCGCTCGTAGATCAATTTTTTATTATAAGAGTCAAAAGCCAGACTTCCCTCTTCAATGCGACAGGGATAGGAACCCAGCCTCATCGTCCCTCCCTTTACGGTATCCATCGACCTCTTCTGGATCACCTGATTCCGGTCTACCCATTCTTCCATCAGATAGATGACGGGATGGGGCGTCTGGAAGTCGAACTCCGAACTGTTGGCTCCCTTGAGGCCCGCACAGTGGCGCGAAATCTCAATCACCGCGCATTGCATGCCGAGACAGATTCCAAAATAAGGGATTCGGTTCTCCCGGGCATAGTGAATGGCTCGAATCTTTCCTTCAATTCCCCTCGTGCCAAACCCCCCGGGAACAAGCACCCCATCCACTCCCTCGAGAAGACGCTCAGGACCCTCCTTGTCGACCTGTTCAGAGTCGATATATCTCAGCTTGACCCGAGCGTCATTGGCAATCCCTCCGTGAATCAGCGCCTCGGTCAAACTCTTGTACGATTCGACCAGGCTCACATATTTTCCCACCACCCCAATGGTGGTCTCATACCGAGGCTGCTTGATCCTCTTGACGATCCGCTCCCAATCCTTCAGGTTCGGTCTGCCGGTCCAGATATTGAGCTTCTCAACGATCTTTTCATCCAATCCTTCCTGGTGGAACACAATGGGAACCTCATAGACCGTTTCCACGTTCTTTGCCGTGATCACGGCATCCTTGTCGACGTTGCAAAAGAGGGCGATCTTCGCTTTCAGTTCCGGAGCAAGGAATCGATCGGTTCGGCAGAGCAGGATATCGGGCTGAATCCCGATCTCCCGAAGTTCCTTGACGCTGTGCTGAGTAGGCTTTGTCTTCAGTTCCCCTGCCGCCTCAATATAGGGAACAAGGGTCAGGTGAATATAGAGCGAGTTTTCCCTTCCCACGTCTCCTCGAATTTGGCGAATCGCCTCCAGGAACGGGAGGCTCTCAATATCTCCCACCGTGCCGCCCACTTCAACGATCACAATATCCGCATCCTTTGCCAGGTCGAAGACCTTGGACTTGATTTCATCGGTGATATGGGGGATCACCTGCACCGTCCCTCCCAGATAATCTCCCCGTCTCTCCTTAGAGATGACCGAATCGTAGATCTGACCCGTGGTATAGTTGTTCCTCTTCGAACTCATCACATTCGTGTACCGCTCGTAATGGCCCAGATCGAGATCCGTCTCTGCCCCGTCATCCGTCACATAGACCTCGCCATGCTGGAAAGGGTTCATCGTTCCCGGGTCCACGTTGATATAAGGATCGAATTTCAGAAAGGTGACCTTCAGTCCCCTCAACTCCAGGAGTGCGCCCATGGAAGCCGATGCCAATCCCTTTCCTAACGATGAAACGACACCTCCGGTAATAAAGATGTATTTCGTCCTCACATTTCCCAACGGAGCCCTCCCTCTCCCCCCTTCGAAATCATCCCGGGGTCCCTCATGAGTTTAAGAACCGTTCAATCAATTCGAATCCGTTTTTAACAACCTGGCCGCTCTGACCCGCAGACACTTCATCAAACGTTTCAATCCCCCTCCGCCCCGCCTCCTTTTCATTTGAGTAGATGACATAGGGCACCGGGTCAGCGATGTGGGTCCTGAGAGAAAGAGGGGTGGGATGGTCCGGCAACACAAGGATCCTGTACTTTGGAAATACATCCATCCCTTTCAGAATAGCGCCCACCACCTTCTCATCGAAAACCTCAATGGCCTCGATCTTGAGCCGAAGGTCTCCCATGTGGCCTGCCTCATCGGGAGCTTCGACATGAACATAGCCAAAATTCCTCTTTCTCAGCTCTGCCAACGCATAGGCTGCCTTTCCCTCATAGTTTGTGTCGAAGTATCCTGTGGCGCCGGGAACCTCGATTACTTCGAGTCCGGCACAGACGCCAATCCCTTTCAGGAGGTGGACGGCTGAGATGACGAACCCGTCGATCCCGAATCGTTCCTTCAGGGAAACCATCCGGGGAGCCCCTCCCTGTCCCCACAGCCAGATCGAGTTGCCCGGTCTTCGTCCCATTTTCTCCCGGGATGAATTGATTGGGTGAGTCTTAAGAATGGATTGGGACCGGGTCGTGAGGGCCAAGAGTTGATCGGCCCCATTTTCCTCCGCAAGGATGGGTCTATGCGCCCCGGGCAGGAAGGGCCCGATCTCCTTATCGAGCATATCATGAGGAGGGGTCAGTTCCATCTGATCGAGTCTTGGGTATTTGGCAGCGCCGCCTCTCCAGACCATGACATGGCGATAACTGACTCCCGGAAAGAACTGAATCTCCTCTGTCCCGAGTTCTTTATTGAGATCAAGAATGATCTGCCTTGCTTCCCCGTCGCTGATGTGACCTGCAGCAAAATCCTCCATCCAAACCTGGTGGTCCTGGTGTTTCAGGGTGACCAGGTTACAACGGAAGGCGATGTCATTGGGCTCAAGTTTGATGCCCAGGCTGGCAGCTTCCAAAGGCCCTCTTCCCCTGTAATAGAGACTCGGATCATACCCGAGAATCGAGAGGTTGGCGATTTCGCTACCCGGTGTAAATCCCTCAGGAACGGTCTTGACCAATCCGATCTCCCCGTGTTTGACCATCCAATCCATGGACGGGGTCTTGGCCTCCATCAGGGGCGTTTTCCCCCCCAGACTATCCAGCGCATAATCGGCCATCCCGTCTCCAACTAGGATCACGTATTTCGTCTTTTCTTCCATCTTACTCCCCAAAAGCTAAATATACCAAAAGCTTACAAAAGTCAATGAAAAAGCATAACCCGAAAGCAAAAGGTATGCCAATTCAAGTGCATTTTCCCTGCCACCTCAGGTCGGACATCTCTTCGCGGGCCTGAGCACCCTGGAGAAAAACCTCGCTGAACCTTCTGATTCTGGACGGTAGTAAGCCCGGTATCGGGCGTTGGAGGAAAAAAGGCTCGGGTCGGGAAGGGAATAATCTCTTATGCACTCAAAATGTTGAGTCATTGTTGACGATCGTGATCCTCTGAACACCCTGCCCTTAAAATCATACCGATACTTTCGGGAAAACTACCTTTTTGATGTAATCAACTACCCGTTTTGCTTCCCTCCGAATATCCTCCTGCTTTTCATAATGAGGAGGATGGCCTCTGCCTCTCAGTTCTTTATCATAGATACCCAATCGGGCTGCCTTTTCTCGATAGGACTCTGGAAGGTCTTCCTTCAAATCGATGTCATTCATCACGGCCCATGCCAGCGTCCAGGCCCGCGCGACGTTCGAAACGTCATATCCCCCACCTCCCAGAGCAACGCATCGAGGGGAAATCTCTTTGATTCGGCGAACAACCCTCTCGAAGCCGCGAATCGAGAGATTCAACCTGGTTAACGGATCATTATAGAAAGCGTCCACACCCAGTTGGGCCACGACCAGGTCCGGATGAAAGGCGTCGATGATGGGAGGGACAACCTCTTCGAAGGCCCAGAAGTAAGTCTCGTCATCCGTAAAGGGCAGAAAAGGAATATTGACCGAATACCCTTCCCCTTTCCCTTCTCCGATCTCGTTCTCAAAACCCGTCCCGGGGAAAAGGGTATATCCCGTTTCATGGAGAGAGAGCGTCAGCACCTGATTGGTATCATAAAAGGCCCACTGAACTCCATCCCCATGATGAGCGTCGATATCGAGGTAAACCACCCGCTTTCCTTTTTGAACGAGCTTCCGTATGCCGATCACGGGGTCATTGATGTAACAGAATCCTGAGGCCTTCGCTCGATGAGCATGGTGGAGGCCTCCGGCAAGGCTGAAAGCAATGTCTCCTTCCCCCTCACTCACAAACTCAACCGCCTGAAGGGTGGCGCCCACAACCCATAGAGACCAATCATAGAGGCCTTTGAAGATTGGATTATCTCCCGGACCTAATCCATATTGATAAAAACTCTCATCGCTGCGCCCCTCGCTCGCCTGTTTTAATACGTGAAGGTATTCCTGGCTGTGAAAAAGGGTTAAATCCTCCTCCTCTGCCTTCCGGGCGGCTATGAATTGTACCGAAGGTAGGGATAAGAGTCCCGAGGCCTTAATGAGTTCATAAGCCAATTTCAGTCGAATGATTTTGAGCGGATGGGTCATCCCGTAGTCATAATCGTAATAAGCATCTGTGTAGATAAAAGCCTTTTTCATAAGAATCGATCTATTTCTCTCATTCGTTCACTTTTTTCCAACTCAAAAAAAACACTCAACATTATCCTTTAATCAATCCATTTTCAAGATGGTTTCAAGATGATTTTTATTCTTGTCCTAGCACCGGGTACCCAGGCAAAAATGAAGAAGTCCGAAAGCGTAATCGAGGGAGTGGGCGAGGAGTTTTCCCATGTCAACTTGAAGAAGGGAATAAACTTCGACGATATTGATGAGATATTCACCCAGAAGGGCTCGGGACGCCCCATGAGAGGAATCCCTCCCCTTCTCTATTTCAATTCGTTCTCGACGCGGATCAGCATCGTCTTGCCCAGGATGATATTCAGATGATCGATCTCTTTCAATGCCCTGTGGACATTCCTCTCTTTGGCTTCATGGGTCATCATGACAACAGGAACAGCCCCCTTGACCCTTCGACCCTTTTGGATGACTGCAGAGATGCTGATGTCATTTTTCCCAAGCACTCCGGAGATTTTCGAGAGGACTCCTGGCCGGTCTAAAGCCGCGAATCGCATATAGTAGGGCGTAACCACCTCATCGATCCTCTTGAGAGGAATCCTTTCAATGGAGGCCTTCCGGTAGGCAAGAAGGGGAACCCTGCGGCCTTTTGTCTGAACGAGAATATTTCTCCCCAGCTCGACCAGATCACTGACCACAGCGCTGCCTGTCGGCATTTTACCCGCGCCCTGACCATAGAACATCGTGGGTCCCACAGCATCGCCTTTGATGTAGATGGCATTAAAAACTCCGTCAACAGTCGATAGAAGATGATGTTCCGGGATCAGGGTGGGATGAACACGGGCTTCCATTTTTCCCCGATCCATTTTGGCAATGGCCAACAGCTTGATGCGATACCCAAATTCGCGACAAAATTGGATGTCCTGGGCTGTGATCTCCGACATTCCGTTGATAAAAACATCCTTAAACTGAAAGGGCGTTCCATGGGCCAATCGAATCAGGATCGCGAGCTTGTGGGCGGCATCAACGCCCTCGACATCATAGGTTGGGTCAGCCTCAGCATAGCCCTTTGCCTGGGCCTCCTTTAAAACATCCTGAAAATTCCTCCCTTCGTCGGTCATCTTCGAAAGAATGTAGTTCGAAGTGCCATTCAGGATTCCGAAGATCGATTGAATCCGGTTGGCAACCAACCCCTCCTTGATCGACCGAATCAGGGGAATCCCGCCTCCAACCGAGGCCTCGAAGTTGACATCGACATCGAAACGCTCAGCCGCACGAAAGATCTCGTCTCCGTGAAGGGCAAGGAGGGCCTTGTTTGCCGTGACGATGTGCTTCCGGTTCCGAATGGCCCTCAGGATAAATCCCATTGCCGGTTCGAAACCCCCGATGAGCTCCACGACAATACCGATATCGGGGTCATCGATCACATCTTCCACTCTCGGCGTTAGCACTCCCGCCTTCAGCCTTACGCCACGGTCCGTTTCGATATCAATATCTGCGATTCTTTTTAGGACAATTTTCGCCCCGACCCTTCTCTCGAGGATCTTCCCATTTTCCAGAAGAATCTTCGCCACTCCGGAGCCTACGGTTCCGAACCCAATCATACCGACCTTAATCTCTCTCATCGCCGCTTTCCCCTTATCGATTGCGAGAATCAATCGATTCTCGTCGTCCTGGAAGTCGCCAGAAGTACCAATATCCAAGCACAAAATCACAAATAATATCCAATCACCAAATTTCCAATTCACCAAAGAGACGTTCATTCATTCGATATTGTCATTTGGAATTCATTTGGAATTTGGGATTTGGAGCTTGGGAATTTACTTGAGCACCTTCTTGATCCCCTGTACTGCTTGCCTGATTCGAGAATCGTTTTCCACCAGAGCAAACCTGACAAATCCCTCGCCGTATTCGCCAAAACCTACCCCGGGAGAGACTGCCACCTTTCCTTCCCTCAGGAGCAGTTTTGTAAACTCAACCGATCCCATCTTCTTGTAAGGTCTGGGGATCTCTGCCCAGACAAACATGCTCCCCTTCGGCTTTTCGATCTCCCACCCCACGCGCTTCAGGCCATGGATAAGCGTATCTCTTCTCTTTCGATAGATTTCCGCAGTCTCGTGGACACATCGCTGGTCCTCATTCAGGGCAATGATGGCCGCGATCTGGACAGGTTGAAAGATTCCGTAGTCGAAATAGCTCTTCAACCTTGAAAGGGCCGTCAGCATCTGGGCATTGCCACAGGCGAATCCCACGCGCCATCCTGCCATGTTGTAACTTTTCGAGAGTGAAAAGAATTCGACACCCACATCCTTGGCCCCCCTTACCTGAAGGAGGCTGGGGGCCTTATAACCGTCAAAGACGATATCGCAATAGGCTAAGTCGTGCACGATCATGAGGCGGTGTTCTTTGGCAAAGTCCACCAGCTTTTCGAAGAAATCGAGGTCCACCACCTTTGTCGTCGGATTATGGGGAAAACTGACGATCAACATCTTCGGCTGAGGCCAGGTCTGCTTGGTAGCAATCAGCAGGTGATGGAAAAAATCACCCTCTCTCGTCAAGGGGATTGAACGGACATCCCCCCCTGCAATGATGACCGAGTAGGCATGAATGGGATAGGTCGGATTGGGAACAAGGACCACGTCACCGGGGCCCAGCGTGGCCAGAGCGAGATGACCTAACCCCTCCTTGGCTCCAATGGTGGCCACACTCTCGGTTTCCGGATCCAGCTCGACATCAAACCGCCTCTCGTACCAATCTGTGATCGCCTTTCGCAGCTTAAAAATCCCCTTTGAAGCAGAGTAACGGTGGTTTCTCGGGTTTTTGACGGCTTCCACCATCTTATTGACGATGTGTTTGGGTGTAGGGAGGTCAGGATTCCCCATGCCCAGATCGATCACATCCTCTCCCCTTCGCCTCGCCTCCATCTTCAACTGATTCACAATACCGAAGATATACGGAGGAAGCCTCGCCATTCGCTGAAACTCAAAACCTTCCGGATGAAACAGGTCCATGTTTTCTTCCTTTCAAACCGAACTATCAGTGCCCGAGGGGTTCCGTTGAATGCCTGCCGGGACGTCTGTTGCACCAGTTGATAATCTGATGTATTTTCAACGGGTAACATAATTTTCCCGGGTTTTCAATCCATTCCGGGCGTCCTACCTTCACTCATGCTTTTTCACCCTCATCCGACGGTTGCCAATTCCAGCCTTCCCCTCCATCGCTTCATCAACTCCTTTCTCAAGTCCAGATGGTTGGGAAGGATCAATTCAGGGTCTTCATGGATGAGCCAAAAGGCCTCCTTTCTTGCGTCCATCAGAATCGGCGTATCCCGGAGTATATGGGCCACTCTAAAATCAGGGATCCCGGACTGACGGACTCCCAGAAATTCTCCGGGACCCCTCAGCTCCAGGTCTTTTTCCGCAATCTTAAATCCATCGCTTGTCATCTCCATTGTTTTGAGACGGACCTTTGCCTCCTCCGAAGATCGATACTGGGCAAGGAGAAGACACTTTGAGAAATGTTGACCTCGCCCGATCCTCCCCCTCAGTTGATGAAGTTGGGAGAGTCCAAACCGTTCTGCATGTTCCACAACCATGACAGAGGCGTTCGGAATATCGATCCCAACTTCGATCACCGTTGTGGCAACCAGGATTTGAATACCGCCCCTTTTAAACTCCATCATGACCGCTTCTTTCTCATCGCTTCCCATGCGGCCATGAAGAAGACCCATTCTAAATTCCGGAAACACCTCCCTTTGCAGTTGCTCGGCCATCCGGGTCGCATCCTTGAGCTCCAGCTTCTCAGATTCTTCCACCAGCGGATAAACAATGAAGCACTGCCGGCCCCTTCCGATCTCCTCTCTCACGACTTGATAAACCTTCTGTCTGGCCGATTCAGGAAAAACTCTTGTCTCCACGGGCATCCTTCCGGGAGGCATTTCGTCGATGACAGAGACGTCCAGGTCCCCGTAATAGGTTAAGGCAAGGGTCCTCGGAATCGGTGTTGCCGTCATCACCAGTACATCCGGGTTTTCTCCCTTCTTTTTCAAAACGGCTCTCTGGATCACTCCAAATTTATGTTGCTCATCGATGATGGCCAGACCGAGTCGTTGAAATTCAACGGTCTCCTGAATCAGGGCGTGGGTCCCGATCACAAGTTGGAATTCCCCTGTCTTGACCCTCCCGTAGAGTTCCTCCCGCTCTGAACCTTTAACGCTGCTCGTCAGCAACGCCACCTGAATGCCCAGCGGCTCCAACCATCGATGGGTGGTGAGAAAATGTTGCTCTGCTAAAACTTCGGTTGGCGCCATAATGGCAGACTGATACCCGCACTCGATCGCCTTCAGGCCGGCCAGAAGGGAAACGATCGTTTTTCCACTCCCGACGTCCCCCTGGATCAGCCGGTTCATGGGAAGCGGCCTATCCATGTCTTTCTGGATCTCGTTCCAAACTCTTGTTTGAGACCGGGTTAACTCGAAAGGAAGATCCTTCAATAATCGACCGGCCAAACGGCCCTCTGTTTGAAAGGAGATCCCTTTCTCCAAAACCCTTCCCTTTTTCCTCAAAGCCATGCCGAGCTCCAGGAAGAAGAATTCGTCGAAGATGATCCTCCGGTGCCCTTCCGATCTCTGAAGATTCAAGGCTTCCATCGAATCCTCCTCTTCAGGGAAATGGACTTTCCGGAAGGCTGCCGGAAGATCGATCAATCCCTGTTTCTCCAGGATTTCCTTTGGAATAGGGCTTGAAAGTTCATCCCCATATTTATCCAGAAGGGTCCTCATCAATCGTCTCATCGTCCGCTGATAGAGTCCCTCCGTCTCAGAGTAAACCGGCACAATCCGTTTAAAATGGAGAAGATCCTTCTCGATCTCCTCTTCCACGAGTTCGATATCCGGATGGTGGACCTCTTTCCGCTGATTGAACCACCTCACCTCTCCCGAAAAGATCAGCTTCTGTCCTTTCTTAAAACGGTTCCTGAGGTATTGATTGTTTCCATGAAACCATTTCAATGTGATGACGCCGCTTCCGTCGCCCACCACGACCTCAAACACCCGCTTTCTCCGAACCGAATAGAAGGCAAATCCGCAGAGAAGGATTTCACCAAAACCCGTCTCCTTTCTACCCGCTTCAAGTTCGGACACCTTCTTTAAACGGCGCCGGTCTTCGTAGGTTCTGGGAAGAAAATAGAGGGCATCTTCCACCGTCTGGATCCCTTTTCGATCAAGGATTTCCGAAAGCTTCGGACCCACGCCCTTGACGTACTGGATCGGGGTTGAAAGACGATCCCCTGGAGGATGTTTTTGCGAACGTTCTGTTCCGTTCACCCGATCTCCCGAACTCTTCGAGCGACCTCGATCACCAACGACAGAGTATGTTCAACATCTCTGAGATCAACGACACTGCTTGGAGAGTGGATATAACGGCATGGAACCGAGATGATCCCTGTCAGAACTCCTTTTCCGGCAACATGGATTTCTCCCGCGTCCGTGCCTCCCGTTAACGGGACTTTGTGTTGCCAGGGGATCTTCATTTTCTCTGCAATTTGCTCGATAAAAACCACCATGGACGGATTCACGATGATCGACTTATCCCCCACGGATAGAGCAGGTCCCAGGCCTAACCGCGCAGGGCATTTGTGTCCCGGAATGCCGGGAGTATCGGCGGCGACCGTCCCTTCAATCACAATGGCTACATCCGGGTTTATCTGGTAAGCCGCCGTCTTCGCTCCACGGAGGCCGACCTCTTCACAGACTGCAAAATTGGCAACAAGGGTAAAGTCAGGCCGATTCCTGGAAAAATACTCCAAACAGCGCATGAGCACAGCGCACCCTACCCTGTCATCCAGGGCCTTTCCCATGGCCCGGTCCTTCCCGAGAAGTTGAAAAGGGTAGCGGATGTTGCCCGGAGAACCAGGTCCAATCCCCAGGCCGACAACTTCCTCTCTGGACCGAGCCCCGACATCGACAAAGAGATCCTCGGCCTTGAGAGCCTGTTTCTGTTCTTCTGCGGTCTGAATGTGAGGCGGCGAAGCGCCAATGACGCCTCGATGCATCTTACCGTCCCTGGACCTGATCTCAACCTGCTGTGCCGGAAAGACACGCGGGTCCCAGCCTCCAATTGCAGCAAACCGGAGAAACCCGCTCTCCTCCACGTAACTGACCATGATGCCGATCTCATCCATATGGGCATCGAGCATCAAGACAAAATCACGGCCCGGGTTGATCCTGGCCATCAAATTTCCCAAAACATCGATTTCCATCTCATCGACAAACTCTTTGATGTTTCTGCCAATCCACTCGCGCACCTCTCCTTCGAAACCTGAAACTCCGAATTGATCCGACAGGTTCTTCAGCAATTCAACAGGATCCATAAAACGTTCTCCCCCCTTCCTTCCGAGGCTGTGTCGCCATAAGATAAAACCAACTCATTCGAAAGACATCCTTTTCCCGGGAAACACGATGTAGTATCCATCCACACCAACGTCATAGTAGTCTTTTATTCTTCTCTTTAAACCAAATCCGCATTTCAGAAAAAACTGAATCGTTTCTTTTCGCGTGACGGCCGTCAGTCTTTTTCCCATCCTCTTGATTCGTTCAAGAACAGCTCTTCCTATTCCCATCCGTTGGTAGTCAGGGAGCAGGCTGAAGTCAACAATGTACTTTGTTCCCTTTCTTCTTTCCTCCAATAGAATATCCCCGGCGTACTCTCCATCCGCCACGATAGAGTAGACAGCACAGACTGCCAGTAACGCTCTCCAGGTATCTTTGCTCCAAATCAAATAGGGCTCCCGATAAATCTTGAACTGGGAATGGTAATAAAACTCCGTATCCGGGTGAAGGTCTTCACGTAATGAAATTTTCACATTCTCTCCGACTTCGTCCACTGAAACATTCTGTATCTTTGACCATGAGCCGAAAAAGAAGGGGCACTTCTTCCTCCCTGTTGGGATTCTTGTCAATCTCCGGTGTATGGTTGAATTCTATCACACCCACCGTCTTGCAGCAATGCAGCAGCACCCTCGGGACCAGGCGCCGAAAATAGAAAAGGCCGGCCAACTTTCATTGGCCAGCCCTGAGGAGGCAAAAAGATGAAACTTTTTCATCTCTCTACGGACAAATTATAACATGACCGTATACTAAAACCAACAGTCGCCTCACAATGAGTCCTCATTCAGGGAAAAACCGGGCGATGGAATTAAGGCAGAGCCTGGAGGATCACCGCGGTTTTGCACGCTGGTACTGAGGCGGCCAGGGCACGTCGACACCCAGCACCTTGGCCGCGTGGAGCGGCCAATACGGGTCTCGCAGAAACTCTCTGGCAAGGAAGATCACATCCGCCTGGCCAGTCGTCAGGATTTGCTCGGCCTGAACAGGATGCGTGATTAAGCCCACCGTTCCGGTGGCAATGCCGACGCTGGAGCGAATCTCGGCTGCGAAAGGAGTCTGATAGCCAGGACCTACAGGGATCCTGGCATAGGGAACCAGGCCCCCGCTGGAACAGTCGATCAGGTCAACCCCGATCTCCTTAAGCCCGCGACAGAGTTCTATTGACTGCGGCACATCCCAACCGCCCTCCACCCAATCCGTGCACGAGATCCGCACAAACAGAGGATAATCCGGAGGCCAGCTTTCCCGGACAGCCCTGACAACGGAGAGAGGAAATCGCATCCGGTTCTGAAGGCTTCCACCGTATTCGTCCTTTCTTTGGTTCGAGATGGGAGACAAAAACTCGTGGAGGAGATAGCCGTGAGCCATATGGATTTCAACGACTCTAAAGCCGGCTTCGAAGCTTCGACGGGTAGCGGATGAGAACTGCGAAACGACATCTCTCAAATCCCCTTCCGTCATTTCACGGGGCATGGGAAATTGATCGCCCAGAGGAATGGCGCTGGGAGCAAGAGGTTGCCATCCCCCCTCGCCGATGGATAGAGGTTTCTCGTCATGCCATGGGACATCTGTCGAGGCCTTACGGCCTGCATGGGCCAGCTGGATTCCCGGCACAGCCCCCTGCCCTTCCACAAAGGCGGTGATCCGTTTGAAGGCCTGCGCATGGCCATCAGACCAGATGCCACTATCCCCGCGGGAGATGCGTCCTTCCGGTGAAACGGCAGTGGCTTCGACCATGACGAGTGACGCTCCTCCGGCAGCACGGCTGCCGAGGTGAACCAAGTGCCAGTCCGTGGGCATCCCCTCTTCACTGGAGTACTGGCACATGGGAGAGAGAAAAATGCGATTCCGAAAGGTAACACTTCTCAGTTTGATCTGCGAGAACAATCGGTTCACAATAACCTCCACGTAGACTCCAAACGGCAAGACCTGATCAGCCGGCGACAGTCAGCTATGGATGCATCATGTCATCGGGGTACAGGTTCAACCCGCTAATTTCCTCAACCACAAGGTCATCTTTGATGCCGATGCATCCAATCACACTTTGAGCCGCGGGACAGGAGATGAGGTAAGAGGAGAAAGCCTCCTTGGCCTCTTCGGTCTTTCCCTGTGGGACCTTAAGGTGGTATTTCACCCGGATTTGAGTAATTTTCAGCACATGGTTGACATCTTCAATGTCTCCTTCCACGTCTGCCCGATAACGGTCTTCAGGAGTAGGGATCTTGCTCTTGGCCAGCGCCGCGGCCAGTGTTCCCATCATTCAGCCGGCCGTTGCTGCCACAATATGATCCAGGGTGGCTGCGTGCTCCTTCTCGGGCTCGACCTTGTAAAATCGTTTGATCCCGCCGTGGACGCCATAGTAGACCGGTTCGTCAAACCCTTCAATCATGGCCCTCCTCGTGGGCCCCTTTTCCCTCACGATTCGGATACGTGACGTATGGACAATCTCTCCCATGGTTTCCTCCTCTCAAGCCGTTTCTGGATAATTCTCAATCGTCTGTCAGTTAGAGACATATAACACCGACCTGATCAAAATGTCTATAGGGGTTTGTTCCCCGGCTCCGCGTTGCATGCGGTGCTTCGCCGAATCGCATCCTTCTCCCGTACCAGTAAACCATTGCCCACCATCTTATGGCAACAACCTTGCTCAAAGAACAATCTTGTGATAAGTAAATAATCAACCCCAGTCGGGAAAGGATGAGCCCATGGAAAGAATCTTATTTTCAAAAGAACCCGAGAAATTTATTGAAAAGACCATCACTCAATTCCTCAGGAAAGACCCGGCTAACCACCGAAAAGTGGATGGCGGGAAGTACTGGGAGGCGCCTCTCATTGGGTTCGCCTCAGGGGATGATCCGCTATTCAGGCAGTACAAAAAGATCATTGGGAAGTTCCACTACACTCCCGGGGACATCTTTGATCTGACATTTGGAAAAAGCAAAGACCGAAAAAAACTATCCGTCATCTCCTGGGTCCTTCCGGCATCCGAAGATATCCGCGAGAGTAACCGAAAAGAAGACACGTACCCGTCGTTGCTCTGGGCCCATGCCCGAAATTTCGGTGAACAAACCAACGTCAAGCTGAGAGATCACGTGGTTTCTTTACTGCAGAAGAAGGGATACAAAGCGGTAGCGCCGATGAACTCTCCACACTTCAGACGGCTTAAGTCTCCCCGGGTGGGGTTCGCCTCGAACTGGTCTGAACGCCATGTTGCTTACGCCTGTGGTCTCGGGACTTTTGGATTGAGTGATGGGTTGATTACGGCAAAGGGCAAGGCCATACGGGTAGGAAGCGTGGTGACGGATTTACCTCTCAAGGCTTCCAAAAAGATCTATCCCCATCGCCGCGCCAATTGCCTTTATTACTTCAACAAAACCTGCAGAACCTGCGCGGCCCGCTGTCCAGCCGGGGCGATCACGGCAAAAGGTCACGATAAGGACAAATGTTCCGAATACAGCTATGGAGTTATCCGACGGGACAAAAATAAGGAATACGGAGTCACGATTGCAGGATGTGGCCTCTGTCAGACCAAGGTTCCCTGTGAATTCGAAATCCCGAAACTCATTCGGAAAGAACGTCAGGCGCATCGCAAAACATGATTCTCCCTTTCATCCCTTCTTTTTTGCAAATAGTGATATTGGTTCATTTCTCATCATTCTTGTCCAAAATAGGTTTTTAAAAAACGATTTTGTCATCCCGGACTTGAGGAGCCTTAGCCCCCCGTATACTTGATACGGGGGGATCTCACAAAATTATCCCAAAAGGTGAGATGCTGAACCAATGGCGAATTGTGTGGAGACAACTTTACGACATGATCTGGCTATGGCCAGCTACCAGGAACCCGAGTCCATAGGAAACACCGCTTGCAGTACCACCTTGTGTGGTTACCGAATTATCGTCTCTGCCCGTGCTTGGGAAAGCTTCATGTTGAAGTCTACGCCGCAAACGTTATCTGTATGACCCACAGTAAATACTTTCAAGTTGGGATTTCCAGACAGGAGCTTACTCATTTCTTGTAGCGCAGGCTCAGATTCGGGCTTCACGTCCGATTTGTTGAAGTCGAAGTAGATTCCATAGATAGCTGCGTGACCGGTTGAGCGTATACCCTCCGCCATGAACTTTGCGTCAGCGATCACTTCCTGTTTCATGGCCGCATTTTCAACAAATGTCAAATAGTAACGGTTATCGCCATAAGGACTATACTCTACCCACAATCTCCTTCTCGTCCTTAAGAATTTTTATCATAGGCAATGTAATTGCTCATTTGTTCACAATACGCTCCCTCCAATCTGTCTGGCAGCGTTCGCATTCATTTCGCATATTCTTAAGGTAGCTCCGCTTACCTTCATGCCCTTTTTGCGCTCTGTATTCCATGAGATATTTTCTTCCCCCTGCTTTCAACCTTTTTTCAAGAGGATCCACGTGTACCTTATCATCCAGACGAAGTCATGTGATTCTGTGCCGATAGTGGTACAGAGGCTGAAAGCGGGAACGAGTCAGGAATATTGCCGGCCAAAATTCCGGCGACCCCAATGGTTACTTTTGGCAACTTCACAAGTCATGACTCGGAGCTATTCCCAACCATCGAAGAGTACAGGATAATAGTCAGCAAAAATACCAATCATCAAGTCAAGATTTCAAGAGCTATAGATGATTTCTGCTAAAGGATCAATCCAGTCCACCTCCAGTAGGGGAAAGACAGTGTGACAGATGCCATTACGATCAGGATGTGAACGAAGGCAAGCACCCGAGTCTGATCGTGACTGAACAAATTCCCCTCGGTATTTTGCATGAGGAGAAGATATATCATATTTTGATGAAACAAGAGCCATGGATTAAGTGATGCGAGTACAACGAGGCCGATAACAAGAGGATGGATTCCAAGTTGAGATGTGAAAGGTATCAGCGAAAGCATACTGACCAGCAGGCTTGGGACATAAGGTAAAACAAAGCGAAGAAGAGTGACGGCCAGCGTAACGGCGAGAATGAATACAAGCTTCGCTTCCGCAAGGAACTCAAGGTACGGTCTGGCACTACTGCAGATCATTCCAAACAGACCACTCTGGGAAATGATATTTCCGAACCCTATGATAGCGCCAAACGAGATGAGGAAGATCCAATCGATGTCCGCTCTTGCCGCCTTCTCATCCAACACGGAACTCACAAAGAGAATTAAAAAACATAGCACGGCTATCCAGGCTCCGTCAATGTGATGCAACGGCTGGGTGAGGAAAGCAGTGACAAATATAACGACCGTGACCAGTGAGATCTTCTCCGGGGCGGATAGAGGTCCGAGAATACGGATCTGGGTCTGAATGACCAATGGATTCAAAGTTGGTTTTGGTTTTGGACGAAAGAGCAAGACAATCGCCAAATAGGAAAGTAAGAAGAAAGAGATCCCAAGAGGTAAGGCAGCCTCAAGCCAATTTCCCCATGTCAGGGATGAACTAATATGCGGCGGTAAGAGTCCTAAAATAAGAAAGCACTCGGATGCCCCGTTCATAAACATCCATGACATGTGCCCAAAACCTAAAAGAGATACCAGGGCCAATCCAACGGCTCCTGGTTCTTTCCCTTTAAATCCGAAGATTTCGCTGAGTGTCATTACAAGAGGGCTTACGAGACTTATTCTTCCGACGGCGGAAGGAATAACGGGCGTAAGTAGAAGTCCTGAAAAAGCCAGGCCGAAGGTTTGGCTTATATAATTCGGTGGAAGGCGCTTGGCAACGATCAATACCAATCGGTACAACAAACCGGTTTTTGAAATTGCTGCAGAAATCGCAAACACTCCCAACACCAGAAACCAGGAGGAGCTCGCAAAACCTGATAATGCGACTTTGGCTGTTGTGACTCCAAATAAAACACTGAAAATAGGCAAAGCGATGGCGACGGCGTGATAGGAAGTAATTTTGAGGCTCCAGATGATAGTGGCTATGAGGAGCAATTCAATAACAGTGATTTGCGAATAATCCATGCCGGCAATTCTTAACCCTGGGATAAAAAGGATGCATAATATTGCAATCGGGGCGAACCGCAGCAGTCTCTTTTTTCTCCAAGCTAAGAGCGTAAAGACGTTTAGCCTTTTCTTCCCCGGAAGAAGATTCTCTTCTTTTACTGGAAAGCGGTGGGCTTTTGGATCACCTACCCGTTCCATTCGTCCGCTGACCACGGCATCCGTTTGGAGAAGTCTATTGGCAAGTAGCCCTGCTAAATTTGCCCCCAAGGGGGGATGTTCCTTGATTAACTTATCAAAACGGTCCTTGCGGAGTTTTAAAAGTACCAAATCGGTTATTGCCTGAGTGCTCGCAGATCGTGATTCCCCCGTAAGCAATGCCATTTCTCCAAAACAGCTCATCGGCCCCAAGCAAGCGATTTCCTTATATGGTCCTCTCTTTGGATCCATCATTTCCGTGTCCAAGAACACCCTCACAATTCCATCGATAACGATATATAAACAGTCACCGATATCTCCTTGTTTAAATAAGATTTCTCCAGACTTAACATCCACCATTTCAAAGTGGGGTATTAACTTTGCTAAGCTTATTTTATCTAACCCTCTTAATACTGGAATCTCAGTAAAAGGGATTTCCCTCATGGGTGACTCTTTCTTTGAATCCTTAATAAAATACTCCCCAATTTGCTAATACCTTGGGAGATGATGTATGGACTTTTCCATCCTTTGAAATCATGCTCGTATAAGGGTTCACCTCATTCGTTTCATGTCTCAGAGCAATATCAATATCAGAATATGTTAGATTCGTCAAACAAATTATATGATCGGACAAAGGCAAAAAGAGAGTTAGCGGAATCATCGATTACGTTTTGAACTCATGAATATAAGGACTAAACTCAAAAACAAGATATCAGGAAGAAAGCCAGTATGGAACCGCCCCAATATAATGGGGGTCTCTTGGGCCCTTAAATGTGAGGATATCTTGCCAAATGCAACTTTTAAGTAAAACCTGAGACTTGAAAATCGAATCGAAAATCAACCCATTCGACTCCCCGGTCTGAAGCCCAGGGTATGCCCCTCGGCCTGAGCTCGGGTCGAAGGCTCAGGGTTGATACTGAGCGGCGCTTTTTACCCCGATTTAAAATTCGGGGTTTGGCGCCGTCGAACGTATCAAAATCAGGCTCGGCACCCCCTAATCTATTAACCATCGGAAAAGGAGGAGATGTTCTCTTTCCTTTACTGTAGTGACCGTTCTAAATAAGTAGACATGCCTCGGGCTGTCATTGCGAGCGAAGCGAAGCAATCTCTGGAGATTGCTTCGTCATCCCGCGAAACTCGGGATTCCTCGCAATGACAACTTTCTTTTGTCGTTCACTATAATTGGAATCAATCATGGTTCGATTAGGAACGATCAACTCGTGCCTGAGTGGACTTCAGACGGGTCAGCCGTTCTTGTGCTCCGGATGGGGGTTCAGAAATAAATACAGGAAACACGACATTTATCGGGGGGGGGGATTGCCGTCTTCGGAGCACCGGTATTTATAAGCTATGATGCAGACAGTAAGAGACCACACCTGCCTACCGCAGGCAGGGACTCCAGACATTGGACTGATGCCGAAAATGGTATATAGAGGCTCAACAGAAAAGCGTTGGAGAAGACTTCAGGTGTTGAATCTCTGTAAAAAAAGTCTGGTGTCTAAGGTCTGATGTCCGGTGTCTGAATTGCAGCTTTACGAGGGACCTCTATGCGGAATCGTTTCTTTGAGCCCTATTGTCTTTGTCCCACCTCCTTCAACAGTACCTTCAACTTGTTAATATCACCCCGATAAAAGGAGAGAAACTGGAGCCCATATCGGTACTCCGCCCAGCTTTCTCTCGATGCCAAATCGGACCAAACCACTTTTACAATCGCCTCAACGGTCACCAATTCCGTCCCTCTCGAAAAAAGAATCTCAATCTTTAACAACGACCCGACATCAATTTTTTCCAGCAGGTAGACGAGTAACCCACCTTCACTGGCATCCGTCAAAATCCCTCTGTGGTCTTCTCCCTTCTCAAAAAGGGAGTAATCAAAGGGGAGTTCGATACTGATGCGGGGGTGGCTTCTCCTCTCGACAAGGAAAATACCCTCCCTTGATTCCGAACCGTCCTTATCCATTGTCTTCCTGATCGTTGTCAGTGAATTTTGAAAGCTCATAGAATCTTTCACCCGGTTCAAGCGACGAGAGCTAAAGAATGGACCCTCACGGTCTGGCGAAGGCTCCTTGTTTCTTCATTATTTCCATTTTTTAGCCTGTTTCGTTCTCGCTCGAACCCGCTCCATTTAAAATGACAATGCAACTTCTTTTCAGCAAAAAACAGAATTCTATCCTTCTTTCTATAAATCCAAACCGAATGATCGGCCTTCTCCCCCGAGTTGACGGTCAGGTAAAGAGTTCCTTTCTCACACAACCTTCCGAGCTTTCTAAGATAGATCTCAACATCCGGTTCACCCCAGTTCTTAAGAAACACGGTCTGACTGATTCCGGCTAACATCACATGAGGACGCGTTGTCACATACGAGGACCGCCCTCTTCCAAATTGTTGAATCATTCTCAAAAGAGAAATAATCATGAATAGCCATCGACTCTTTCCTGCACCCCTATTTTTGTGGCATAATTTGTGCCAAATCCTTCAATCGGATAACAAAAATTGTCAGTTATTGTAACTATTTGAAAAAACACGTAAAACAAAGGTTACCACACAAATATGTCCCTATTCTCTGACATCACAAAAACCGCTGAATAGGTACATAATATGCAACTGTGCGACACATTGTCATTGACTTTCCCAAGAAACTGTGGGAAATGAGAAATTGGGCAGGAATCACTTTCAGGAGATGAAAACATGCACGACAGCGGCGTTTCAAAAGAACCCCTCAGGACTGAAAGATCGCTCCGGTCACCGTGGTTCATCCTGATTATCGTTCTCCTCACGAGTATCGCTGCCACCTTGAACCAATTCAAGGTCCCACCCGTCATGCCCCTTCTGATGGAGGCTTTCAGCCAGTCAGCGGGTCGGGCAGGCCTCCTCATGTCCAGCTTCGCCATCACCGGCCTCTTCCTGGCCATACCGGCGGGATTCATCCTCCAGAAATTGGGTTACAGGGTGACCGGATTGCTGGCCATCTTCGCCCTGATCCTCGGAGCCGGCATCGGCGCTCTCAGCTCGGAGATGAATCTTATGCTGGCCAGCCGGCTCATCGAGGGGGCGGGCATGAGCCTCATCTCAGTGGTAGCGCCTGCCATTATCGCTTTATGGTTTGCCGCGGAAAAGCGCGGTAAGGCCATGGGGATCTGGGCCATCTGGGTCCCCCTCGGGTCAACGATCATGTTTATCATTGCTCCCGTCCTCGCACGCCATTGGGGTTGGGAGGGGGTATGGTGGTTTGGATTTTTCTATACCCTCCTGATCGGACTGTCTTTTTATATTTTCATCAAAACAGGTGCCCGGTCTCAATCCGATCCGGATAACACGCCTCCCCGAAGAGATTTGACAAGGCAGGACTTAACCGGCGTTCTCTTCAATCGGGACTTATGGCTGATCAGCTTCGTCTTCTGTTGCTTCAATTTTGTTTATATCGCGTTTATTGTATGGGCTCCCACCTTTCTTCACCAGGTTCGGCACATCTCGCTCGCTCATGCCTCTCTCCTCGTAAGCGCCACCAGCATGCTGACCATTATAGCCTCCCCGACAGCCGGCTGGATATCGGATAAGATCGGCTCACGAAAGCTCATCTGCGTCCTTCCTTTGATCCTGATGGCCGCTCTCTTTCCACTGAACTTTAACGCAGGTGAAATCCTCTTTCTTGTCCTGGCAATCGCTATCGGGTTTGTCGGCGGCTTCGTACCCACGGGAGTCTTCTCGGCGGGGGTGGAGGTCGTCGGAGATGAGAGATTGGGCGGAATGGCTATGGCCGTGATTCAGATCGGACAGAATTCGGGGATGCTTCTCGGTCCTCTCGTATTCGGCTGGTTGGTCGAATCCGGTGCAGGCTGGCAAACCGCCTTCTGGATCCTCACTCCTATCAGCATCCTGGGGGCTATTTCAGGATGGATAGCCAAAATGAGGTAAGTAATTCTATGATTTATTTTCTTGAGGGTTGAACGTGTCGGCAGAATATATTATTCAGATTATAGACTCGGCTGTTACAAAAACGGGCATGAGAAACTTTTTATCACTATCCGGGTAGATCCAAAATATGGTGTCGGTGGGTTCGCTACGCTTAACCCACCCTACTTCTTGTTTAGATTTTATTTTTTGTTTCGTGTATTTACGCTATGCGCTATGCCTTATGCGCCATGCTATTTTCTAACTAATGAGGTGGCTCTAATTTAAATGGGACTTCTGAACCTTCTACTCAAAGATCCGTTGGCTTTTATTATAATTGCTGTTCCGTTCTTGTACTCGGTCGTTATCCACGAGGTTGCGCACGGCTGGGTAGCTAACAAGATGGGCGACCCGACCGCAAAATGGCTGGGCCGGCTGACCCTCAACCCGATTAAACACCTCGACCCAATCGGTACTCTCATGCTCTTTCTCGTGGGGTTCGGATGGGCCAAACCGGTTCCGATCAACATGAACAACATTGCGGACAAACGAAGGGGACTTATCTTCGTCTCTTCGGCCGGCATTATTGCGAATATTCTTTTTGCTTTAATCGCTGCGATGCTTTATCGGCTTTTTTCCCCTTCGTCTTCAGTATTAATGACCCAACTCTTCTCTGCTGTTATCTCTATCAACATCACATTGGCTGCCTTGAACTTGATTCCCATCCCACCGTTAGACGGTTCAAAGATACTTATGGGAATCGCACCCAGAGAGACCCAATATTTCCTGGCCCGGCTGGAACCTTATGGGTTCTTCATCATCATCGGCCTCTTCTATCTCGGCATCCTGGATCCTCTTATCAATTTTTTCCGGTGGGTCATCTGGACATTGATAGGTACCCTGGTATCTTGAAGGCTTACTTAATTTCTGCGGAAATTTCTCGAATGCGCTCCACCCGTGCAGTTGGACGTTAACGGCCTAAAAATACAGGAAATTATCTCGGTTGCGGCGCCTTCAACGATCCTAGTCAGATCAACGGTAATGATCCTTATCCATCCATGTGTTAGGTCCCTTCCCCCCTTTCAAACAATTTCTCCTGTTTCGGCTTTTTCCTTTTTTTCAAGGCATCCCACTTGCTCTTAAATTCCGCATCCAGCAGGGACTGATAATTTGAAACGGAAGAATCTTTCTTTTCGATATGCTTCATTTCCAGCAATTGCCCCAGCATGGCCCGTGTCACAAGCGAAAGAGGGATGCTTGTGTCTATGGACCCACGTTGGTTCGTCCGGCAATCGCCACACAAAAGGCTCGCGTAGTGGTTCTGGCCTTTCATCTCCACCAGGTGCAGGTCGTCGGGAGAAGAGCAGATGGCACACAGAGGGAATAAAGACTCGGGTTCCGGATCCTTTGCAAAATCGAATTCCAATTGGCGGGGTTCAAATTCCTGTTCAATGCGTTCTAATCCTCTGCCGTAAGTAAAAGCATCTCCCGAGCGGTAGAGGTCGAGAAGAAGGGCGCGGCCAAACGTTTTCCCCGGGAAAATACCGGCCGTCTTAAGCTTTCGCTCTCCGTCATGGGTCAACTGAAATGCAATGATTTTTCCTTTGATCTCCGTAAACACATAATACATGTTTTTTCTATTATATCGGTGTAACACTGGCATGAGAGCACCTCCGAAGACTTTTCCCCTCTCGAACGGGTCAATACGTCATGCGATGATTACAGCAACTTTGATGCCAATAGGTTCATTTTATACCTAAGTCATCATGATGACAAGAAATTTTTACGATTCGAAAATTCCAAGTCACTTCAAAGTGGCAAGTTTTTGATCATGAAACCTCGTTGCGAAGATCACAAATGTAAAGCAATACCCACTACTTCCCTTCGAATACCGGCTTTCTCTTCTCGAGAAAGGCCCTCGCAGCTTCCCGGTGGTCTTCGGTTTCCGACAACAGGACAATCTGCGAGGAGATGTAATCCAGATGGGGCATCCAACACGCTTTTCATTCAATATACGAACAGCAGTAATCTGTGATGCCCTTAATCATAAGCTTGAACTTGGAGTTGGCGGGAACTTCAAATGATTCTCCTGCTTTTACCGCTTTCCATCCCTTATCTCCCGGCAGAAAGACTTCCAGATCACCGGCAAGTATTTCGATGATTTCTCTGCTCCCTGTACCGAATTCGTACTCTCCGGGAAGCATGATGCCAAGCGTCTTCCTCGAACCATCTCCGAAAAGAACGGTGCGGCTTGTAACCCTTCCCTCAAAATAGACATTGGCCCTCTTAACGACTGTTACGTTCTTGAACTCTTCCATGGAATCCCTCCCCTGTGAATTAACGTTATGCGGCATGATTCATCTTCTCCATAACCGAGAAGCAGAAAGCGGCATCACTGTACCAAAAAACTTGCCTAAAATCAAAGATATTTTTTCAACGAAGATTGTATTGACTTTGGAAGCCACCTTGATTCAGAATAAAGAACGGGAATGGACGATACAGTGTTTGCAGCGGCGTTTCCTTTTGACTCCTAAGATCCGTCAACCGGATTGAATTTCCTGGGATCGTCAGGCCGCTCGACTTTCCAAACAACTAACAAACTTGGCAAAGGAGGTATTTGATTATGAAGTCTCTGTTGGCAGGTTTCCTTGTGACCCTGGTCACGGCGCTTCATGGTGACCTCTTGCGCGACAGTACCAACCGAACAGACCGCACCCCTTGGACCAGGCGAACTGAGACTGTTGGGAGTGCAATTTCCGGAATTTTCACGAATCAGGCAAAGCGTGCGATATGTGGCCAACATCAAGTTTGAATCGGATGGCAAGGTAGAGATCCTCAGAGCCTGCTTCTATTGGGATGCCAGAGGCCCCAACTGTTTTGGTATCATGGACGTGAACTATGGAGAGAGAGTCATTAAGGCGGATGTAGCCACTCCCTCCTCCGGTTATTATGTCATGAAGTGTTATGTCCTTTATGTCAAGGACGGAAAGACGATACGATCTAATATGGTTGAAACTACAGTGGAAATTACCCCGTAGGAGATTTTCCCCCGAGCGAATTCGGATGGAAAGACAGCCCGGAAAAGAACTTGAACAAAGCGGTCAAAATGGCGGGACAGTCAGGGATTGAAGAACGAAAGCAAGAGAAAGGTCGGTACAAATGTCCAGACTTTTTGAATCAACATCGATCAATAGCATGATCCTGGCCAAACCGCACCATCCGTTCAGCGACCTGGGAGGGACTGGCCGGAGACGACGGTTCCTCCACAAACAAACTGATCGACCTATTGGCTGAACTTGCCCGAGGCGGCATCGGGCTCATCATCACCAGCCACGCCTATGTGAGTCCCGAGGGGCAGGCGGGTCCCTGGCAGCTCGGGATCTATTCCGATCGGTTCATCCCGGGACTCTTCGAAATGACCCGCTCCATCCGAACGATGGGTGGAAAAATGGCCCTGCAGCTCGCTCATGCAGGGTCCCAGGCATCCTCTCGCCTCAGCGGACTCGAACCCATTGGGCCATCGGCCATCGAAAAGGAATCAGGACCGGTTGGGCGGGAGATGACCCGCGATGAAATTGAAACGGTCACAGAGGCCTTTGCCTCTGCAGCCGTTCGGGCCCAAAAGGCCGGCTTTGATGCGGTCCAGATCCATGCAGCCCATGGATACCTGCTGAGCCAGTTTCTTTCTCCCTATTTTAACAGAAGGAAAGACGAGTACGGGGGCAGTATCGAAAACCGGGCGAGGCTCGTGGTGCTGGTTTTGAAAGCGATCCGGAAGGCTGTTGGTTCTGACTTCCCGGTCTTCATTAAGCTCAATTCAGAGGACTTCCTTCACGGGGGACTCACTGTCGAAGAGATGCTCGAGGCCGCGACGATGCTTGAGGAAAGCGGAATCGATGCGATCGAGCTGAGCGGCGGCACCTTCCTCTCCGGAAAGAACAACCCTTCCCGCCGCGGTAAACCGGGGCCCGGGGAAACCGAAGCCTATTACGAAGTCGCGGCAAGGCGGTTCAAAGAAAAGATCCGTGCGCCTCTCATGCTGGTGGGGGGCATCCGGACATTTGAAACTGCAGAAAGGCTTATCAACGAAGGAGTAACAGACTATATCGCCCTTTGCAGGCCCCTGATCCGTGAGCCTAACCTCATCGCTCGCTGGAAATCAGGTGACAGGAGACCCGCGTCATGCCTCTCTGATAGCGGCTGCTTCAAACCGGCTTTAGAGGGACACGGGATCTCCTGTGTCGTGGAGGCTCGCGACAGGGCTTTTAAGGGCTCTCTCTCTAAAGACCCCGGTCAATGACATGGCCGCCTCATCGAAATCTCAGCTCCTTTCTTCCGCCACGACCTTTCCAGACTGCCACTGAATGAGTCCCGCCCTTATTTTACCATCACTCGCTAATACCGCGTCACGTTAGGAGGGCAACGATCAACGAGGCGCAAGTATTTCATGTCCGGAAACCCGAGAGTCATTGCCGAGTAACACTGGTGATCCGCCGGGATACCCAACTTTCTTTTAATCTTTGGAGCATGGTTCACGGCATTCACCAGGAAGCCGTTGAAGCAGCATCCGAGCCCCAGGGTATGGGCCATTAAGGAGCAGTGATAAAGGGCCACAGAACAGTTGAAGGACGAGCAAGGATCCCACGATTCGGCGTGGGCAAGCATCACCACCGGGGCATGATAGAAGAGGCGATCCTTGCCCTGTTTCATTTGTTCCTTCGCATACTCAACCTTCGGAAGCGATTGACGCAGGTATTCCGCGGTCTTTCGACCTGCAATCAAAGACAACAAGAGCATGCCGGACCATCCCCGGACTCGGGAGAAGATCTGATCGTAAAAGCGTGTCGTCATCCTCTGTAACTCTGCAATCCGGTCAGGCAGCGTCAGAACGACGTAGTGAACATTCTGACTGTTGCTTCCCGTGGGCGCATATCTTCCCGCGTCAAGGATCTTCTTTAGAATCTCTTCCGGCACAGGATCGCCGGTGTAATTTCGCACTGACCGCCTCTCCCGCAAGAGAAGCCTCAATGTTTCAGGAGGCGTTGCAGGAGCTTCTCCCTCCTGTGGATGCGTCTCAAAACAGCTTCCCTCACGATCAATAGCCTCCGTTGGACACACCGCTCCGCAGTGCCCGCAGCCGATACACCACTCGCCCCTGACGACTGCCGATTTGTCTTCAGCCATCTCCAGAACAAAACTCGGACAAACCGAGACGCACCGGGAGCAACCCATGCACGCCTTCGTATTCACCACCGGCGGGTTTACCCTGCCCATCATCATCCGAGCAACCTCCCTCTCTCATGCTCTCCTGATCGGTGCAGGAAATATGTCATTCGCCTGACAAACATGACCTATTTCAACTGAATCAACCGAGCAATCTTCGTGCGGACAAAATCGATGTGCTCCCGCAGGGTGTAAATCTCGTCATAGAATGCGAGCGGCACATTCACCTTGCTCACGGAGGCCTCAATCCGATCGAGTCGCGCATGGTAGTCAGGGATCTTTTCCGTTTGCGGATGTTCTGATACCTCAAACTCGAGATACTTCAGCTCCCCATACCAACGGTAGAACTTAGAACGATTTCGCCACGTATAGAGCCAGGGCACGATTCTGAGGAGAGGAATCAAGACAATTCCCACTGGAATTACGATTCGAATCATGCGTTCGGCGAATGTCGCCATCCTGAAGGGCAGGTAATTCATCAAGAACGGGCGTCCGGACTTATAAAATCGCTCAGCCTCCTCGCTTAAACGAAAATCCTGCGCCTTCAGAGTGGGAAACTCTCCTGCCTTCTGTAACCACCCTGAGTTTCCATGGATCTCTACGGCGGCATCCAAGAGCAAATAGGCTATGGCCGGATGCAGACTATCCCGAATGACGAGATTGGTGGTGGGCGACAGCAAATGGATATCCGAGGCCGGAATCTTCTTCTCCAGATCCAAGATGCCTTTCGGCAAAACCACGTGAGACAGCCCGGGGAAGAGACGCGAATAGGCCTCCGCCTGGCTGAAACTCATCAGCCTTATGCCGGGAGCATAAAGCAGTTTTTGCACCAGGGCATTGTCTGCTGTTCCGATTGTGATCAGGACATCCACTTCTCCTATCGATCAGTGCCTGAGCGGCAGCGGTCACCGTGAGGTCAAGCAGCAGGGTTGGCGGGTCTGCGGCGCGGGCCGCCTTCAAGAGGTCCAGCGCAAACTTCCGGACACCACTTCCCTCCGGCCCGATGCTCATCCTCTTCCCCTTGAGCTGTGAAAGATCGTCATAGGTTTCAACACTTCGATAAAATACCCAAAAGGGTGTATAGCCGATCGCCCCGAGAGAAACCAGGTTCGCTGCCTCGGCGCTGTAACTCGTCCCGCCCTGAACGAAACCGACATCCACTGGAAAGGACTTGTCCATGAGGCGTTTGAGATTTTCCACGGACCCTGACGAAGATTGAAGTTCAAGGGTAACCTGGTCACGCGCCAAGATCTGACGGTAACGCTCGCCAAAAAATGCATAGCTTCCGCCTTCCATTCCGGTTGTCAGGACCACAGTTCGAGGAGGCTCCGGCAAAACATAATGATAGGCAATCCCAAAAACAAGAAGGGTAATCATCAGCGTGGGGACCCCAATCACAAGAAGTTCACGAGTCGAAATCTCACTGATCTTTCTGTGGCCCATCATTCTAAACCCTCCTCATACGTCAGCCCCGACAAACGCCCCTCTGCATTATAGGTTCAGCGGCCTGCCAGGCTCACTTCTTCATCAGGAAGTACAGGTCCCCGTCATGTTGCAGGTGACCTGCGGTCAGTTCGGCATATGGGTCGCTCCCCCAGAAGATATCCGCCCTTCCCGGCCCTTTGATTGCCCCACCTGAGTCCTGGTTCAAGACAAAACGAGAAAATGGAGTCCACCCGGTGATTTTTCCCTGATCGTTAACAAGGGGTTTCTGACAGGAAATGAATCCAAGGGCGCCCCTTGGATAGATCTTGGGATCCAGGGCAATCGACCTTCCCGGAGTGAGGAGGACGCCCAGACTCCCTAATGGACCCTCCTCAACCTCTTCAAAAAATACGTAGGAGGGGTTGTAATTGAGAACCTCTTCGAGAACTTCCGGATTCCCGGTCAAGTACTTCCTGATGGCCTGCATGGACATCTCTTCACGCCCGAGAAAACCCCTCTCGATCATGTATCGACCGATGCTTCGGTAGGGTCGCCCGTTAGAAGTCTTGTAATGAACCTGGAGATCCTTTCCGCCGGGCAGTTTCACCCTTCCTGATCCCTGGATGTGGAGAAAAGCAACATCAACGGGGTCCTTTAACCATACGATCTCGAGCCCCCTCCCCTTCAGCGCCCTCTCCGCCTCGATCTGGTATCTGGAGTAGTAGGGCAGAACCCTTTTGCCATCGATTCTCGCAACGACAGTTTCTCCCTTGAACTTTTCACTGAATTGGAACAAATCGATTCTTATCAGGTCGTCAGGAGGACGGTAGAGAGGATATCTGAAGATTTGATCCCGAGTCAGTCTCCCTTCGCACACGGGCTCGTAATACCCCGTGAAGAAAATCCGCCCATCTCCAGGCCGACCCGCAGCCCGGTAAATTAAAAACTTCTCCCTGATTTCTCTGCTCAGTTGACCGGCATCGAGCCCTTTTGAAAGGAGATTCAAAAACTCCTCCTGGCTCTCACGCACCTGCAGGCAGGTAAAATCATCGGAACCGTAGCGGAATACCGTTTTGGGGTCGAGGCGATCCAGGTACTCGAGGTTTTTCCTGATGGCCAGGATCAGAGAGTCACGATCCATGTCGTCACTTAACTCGGGAACAAGGATCTCCGCCTCTCTGGGAGGCTTTTCCGGCTGCTGCGCCTCCTTTTTCAATTCGCGGTAGCAGCCCCAAATGGTTCCCAAAGTCAAAACGAGGATAGTGAGGAGAAAAAGCTTTCCAACGCTCTTCATCATGATCAGGACCCTCGCCCCTGCAAAAGAAGTTAACACAAACGTAGAATAATCCTTACAATGCCAAACAAAAAGGGTGAACCTTCTCTTAGTTCACCCACCGTGTTATTATAGTGCCTAGGGCCGGACTTGAACCGGCACGGGGGGTGAACCCCGAGGGATTTTAAGTCCCTTGCGTCTACCAATTCCGCCACCCAGGCATCTCTTCGTGACTCGTGAATCGTTATCCACTATCCGAGACAATAATTATACTGATTCACAGCTTTTGTCAAGACTTACGCGCACCCTCCCCTGCTCTTCTGCTCCCTCCCGATCTGGCAGAAGTTCATCCAGGATTCGAGCAGGAGAAAAGGGCAGAAGTGGAACATGTCGCTTACGAAAGGCAAAAAAAACTCACTGACCGAACCATCAAACTGGCTGACATCGGGAAGCCAAAATCAAATTGGCAGCTTCAGGGAATATTGGGGGCGGCGATTTTTGTTCTAGGGGTTTTGTCGCAGGAAGGTGAACTTACTTCCGCCCGAGATGGTCCTCCACAAATTCCCGTGGCTTTAGGATGGAGACCCCTTTAAAGCCCAGTAATTTCAGTAAATGCCTATCTCCGGTCACGATGCAGATCGCTTTCCCCGCAACCGCACATTCCAGGAATTTATCGTCGGAAGGGTCTGCTTGAATGACTGGAGGGAGGGAAAGAGGAAGAACAAATTCTGAATGAACGATCAAAAAGTCTATAAGCCCCTCCACCCTGATCTCTGGGAATTGAACAGCCAGCTCACGCATGACTCTTTGATACTCCTCCAGAATTGCTGGCGAAAGCAAGAGCTGAATCTTCCCATCGCGCCAAGCTTTGAGAATCTTATGTGGCGGCCCCCCAAAGAAAACACCGGAAACGAAAACATTCGTGTCAAGGACAACTTTCACTTGAGCCCCCGCACCCTTGCTACCGTTGCTTCTACGTCTGATTTTCTCAATCCTGCTCTCCGGGCTTGCTGTCGCGCCTGACCAATGAGATCGTTGAATTCCTTAACGGACGGAGCTGAAATGGCCTTAAGGATCACGACGTCCCGATTCCCAACAACAACAAATTGAGTCCCAGCCCTTAAGCCCAGTCGGTCACGAATCTCCTCGGGAATAACAACCTGCCCTTTGGAGGACATGCGAGTTGTCGCTAAGCTTTCCATGGATACCTCCTTTCTTACTGGTAAGATTATAGGCTATTCCAGCAGGTCAGTCAATAAGACAGTCTTGATACGCCCTGGCGCAGATTTGGATAAGGGTCTTTGTAGGTCAACCTCTTCCTTTTGCAGGCTGATCAAAAAGGTCAAGATGCAAGGCCCCTGAGATCCTGAGGAGTGAGGTGTACTTTGCGTACTCCGCAACGAGGAAGGATGAGGGAAACGCAGCAGATTGCCGTTTTTCATCAGTCTGCTAAGAAGCGAGGATACTGCCCCCGTTGTGCTTCCCCGGAAATGACGTACAGCGATTGCTCCCGGATCGACGAAGAAGCACCCCTCAAAGACCAGAAGATCGCCCTCCTGGAGCAACGGGTATCGAGTCTGTGGAGCCCCACGAACCCGCCATGAAATTCTTATCAACGTCCGTATGGGGCGACATCCCCCGTTTGATATCGGGGGGGAGAAGGAAAACGATCTCCTGAAACAGCAGAACGTCATCCAGGAAAAGCTGACTGAGCTGGCCAAGAGAGAGGCCGAGGTCTACCGGGTCGCCTTCGAGAAAGAAAAGGAACTCACCGATCGCGCCTTGAAGCTGGCCGAGGTTGGGAAACCGAAATCGAATTGGGAGCTACAGGGGGTATTGGGGGTGGCGGCGTTTGCCATAGGGATGCTGGCCGGGCGTTGACAGGAATAGCATCCTGGCAATTCTATCATCTCTACTCATAGAACTTTTATAAAAGACAATAGTAGAAAAGTTCTGATAAGGCATCGATGGCTGTTTTTAGCGCAGCAGCGGAATAGCGGTCAGGTACAGAGACTTGGGTGGATCTGCGATGTGCTCAGCAATTACATTGGAACGCTGATACCCGCCATAGTACCGTATGCTCACTTTGTAGGTCGATAAATGAGAGCGATAATTTCCAGACCGTTATTTCGGGACCTCACATTCATTTATCCAAAATAAAGAAAGCAAACTGAATGCCAACAATCCGACGCCCGCTTCAACGATTAACTATCTAAAATCATTAATGTTCTAAAAATTATGGAACGTCGGCATCAAAGAAACGAACCTCAGAGAGTGCCCTTTTTTTCAGAGTTAGACACGATGTGCAAATGGAGGTAGGTCCTACTGACTGGAAATCCATGGGCGTGATCATGTTGGGATTCTATGATTTCAATGGGTTACATGGTCCACCGATAATCACAACTACCTCTTTTTCCCACTACATTTCCACTGTTTGGAGGCAGGCAACATGCCTAAAGGCCTCCTCCGAAAAGACTATAGAAAAGCACACCCAGCACGATAAGGGTGACAACGATGTATGTTCGGTCACGCTGAAGTGCAAAAGCGATAATCGAAAAAACCACCCGGGCAACGGGAGTCGCAATCAGCAGCCGCACCCCTAACTGAATGAGGCCCCGGGTGTGAAATGAGATGGCACTCTTCATAATGCCGGAGACACTTCGCAAGTCCGCGGGCTCTCCCATGAAAGACGTCGTAATGGGGCGAGACAGAGCCGTACCGACCGAGATAGAGCACCCCTCCTATTAATACGATGGAGGCGGCCGCGAACACCCCATCTGGAGAATGCGTCCGACGATATTTTCGAGCCGTTCATCTGTCCAACCGATACTCTTCCGAACCATTTCAGAGTTTCCCTGCCAAGCCGTTATAGATCATTTCGATTCCGAGCGCCAAAATGATCAGGGCGAAAATGATACGAAGCACCCGAGTCTTAGCCCCGAACAATACGCGCGCTCCCAAAAGAGAACCTACCAACACGCCCAGCACAACCGGCATTGCCAAACCGGGATCAATATAGCCACGGCTAAGATAAACGCCTGCCCCGGCAGCCGCTGTTACACCAATCATGAAGTTGCTGGTTGTGGTCGAAACCTTAAACGGAAGCCTCATAGCCTGATCCATGGCGAGAACTTTTACAGCTCCCGAACCAATCCCAAGCAGTCCTGAAAGAGTCCCGGCGACAAACATCAAGCTGAATCCGACCGGAATCCCCCGGACGTGATACTGGACCTTCCCATCGGGTGTGGGATAGCTGGCGTCTAATTTCAGGAACGTAGCCCATGGATCAGGCTTATCACTGCGATGATCTTCCTTCCGTCGCCGACTGGAAAGAAAGGCTGAATAGATCAGGACTGCCCCGAAAATGACAGCAAGGATCTGAGTCGATAGGGTAGAGGCCAAAGCGGCTCCAACCAGGGCACCCATGGTTGTCGCTATTTCGAGAAACATGCCGATCCGTATGTTGGAAAACCCTTTCCTCACGTAGGCTGCTGCTGCACCGGATGAGGTTGCGATGACTGAGACAAGGGAAGCCCCGATGGCATACCGTATGTCCACTCCAAACGCAAGGGTAAGGAGAGGCACGATGACAACCCCACCTCCTAAACCAGTCAGGGATCCCAAGAACCCCGCACCCAGAGAACCTAACCAAATCACCGTTGTAAATTCTAGAATATTCACCAAGGTCCCTGTTTTAAAAAATCCTTTTTAGGCTTCCATCCCAATTTCCTTGATGGCGGCCTGAGGAGTGTTGAACTTGATCCGCTTCCCGTACTTTTCTTCCCATCCTGCCTTCGCCACCAGATCGCGGACAGGACCTTTCATTGCTGCAAATAGGAATTCAATCCCCCGGGGACGATACGTTTCCATGATTTCTTCCAGGGCATCAATAGCCACTCCATCCATATCATTTACCCCGGATAGATCCATAATCACCCACCTGAGACCTTTCTTCTCTTCGATTGTTTTTCGAAGTAGATCTTCAAGAAAGCTCATGTTGGCGAAGTAGAGCGAAGCGTCCACACGGAGGATCAAGACACCGGGATAGGTCCTGGCTTCCGGGAATCGTCTGATGTTGCGGAAAATCCCCTCCTTTTCCAAATATCCCAGCTCGGCAGCGTGAGGATGGGCGCTCCGCCAGATAAAGACCAGAAGACTGAAAACTACACCTATTACCATTCCATTCTGGCTTCCTAACAGGAGAGTAGCAAGAAAGGTTAAGATCATCATCCACCCGTCAATGGGCTTCACCCGGAACAGGTGTCTGGCCTCCTTCAAGTCGATCAATCCCGTTACCGCGACGATGACAATCCCGGCCAGCGCGGCGTTCGGCAGATAGTAGAAGAAGGAAGTGAAGAACATCAGCGTGACGAGAATAATTAAGACACTGATGATTGACGCGAGTCCCGTTCGCGCTCCTGCCTCATAGTTAACGGCCGTACGGGAGAGACCTCCTGTCACGGGATACGAGGAAGAAAAGGAAGCCGCAATATTGGCGAGGCCCAGACCGATCAGCTCCTTGTTCGAATCGATCTTGTATCTTTCCCTTGCAGCAACCCATTTCGCAATGGAAAACGACTCCATGAAACCGACAAACAGAACAGTCAGCGCCGTCGGAAACAAAACTTCCAGAGATTCGATGTCCATTGATGGCATCGAAAAAGCGGGAAATCCCTCGGGGACATGCCCGACGATGCTCACGCCCAGGCGGTCAAGGCCAAAAAGTGAGGTTGCCCCGATGCTTGCTGCAACCACCAGAATGGGGGCCGGGAAGCGAGGGCTTTTCTTCTTGACGATAACCAGGAGGGTGATGCTTGCGAAGCCGATGATTAACGTGATTGGATTCGCGTCTCCCATTTTTCGAACAAGATCGATGAAAAGGTGCAGGGCGGAGTGTCCACCCGAGGATTTAATCCCGAGGAGAGGACTCAATTGGCTCAAGATGATGATGATGGCGGCAGCCGAGGTGAACCCGCTAATCACGGCATGCGACAGGAAGTTGATTAAAGCCCCGATACGAAAAAGACCCATGGCGAACTGGGTCACACCTACGATCAGGGCAAGAAGGAAAACGAATCCAAGGTACTGTTCCGAACCTGGTTCTGCGAAATCGGAAAGCCCTGCAAATACAAGGAGGGAGATCATGGCAACCGGTCCGACGGCAAGCTGCCGGGAGGAGCCGAAGAGAGCATAGACCAGGAGAGGAACTGTGGAGGCGTAAAGGCCCATGACCGGGGGCAGCCCGGCGAGCAGGGCATAGGCCATCCCCTGGGGAACCAGCATGATCGCGACAACGAACCCCGCCGAGAGATCGCCTCTTAGGTCGGACCGTTTGTAATGCCGAAGCCAGTCAAAAGCGGGAAAGATCTTCTGAATCATGCTCCTCCTTTTGTTGCCGCATGAGAATGGCAGTCAAGGGAGGGCCAGACGCTTTCTCCTCTTTTTCCACTGGCAAAACAGAGGAGATCGCGACAGGGGGAGATGGGCTAAAGTCCAGATCGTTCGATCGCCCAAAGCAAGGCTGAAATTCCTACAGCCACCGGGAGAATGACCCACCAGTGGTTTACCTTCAGCAGCTGCGGAAAGGTCAACTCACCAAAATGGCCGATGTTGAGCACCTTCTTTTCCAGCGCCGGGTAGAATTCAGCGAACAGCCCTGTCCCGATCAGCATTCCGACAATGCCTCCGAACAAGGCATCGAGGGATCCCTGTCCGACAGCCCCTGCCATCGTCCCGGGGCAGTATCCCAAAATGCCGAATCCTGCCCCGAAGATCAGGCCTCCCACAAGGGAAGAACCTACAGACCCGGGTTTCGGATGGAGTTCGGCCAGTCCGGCGCTGCGAAGCACGTGAACTCCGATCTTGCCCACGACAACGGCCGACAGCATGATCTTGAGAACGGTAAAATCCGTCAGGAGAAGCTGTCCGATAATGACATCGTATCTCGTGACGCCTCCCTTCTGAAGCAGGAAACCAAAGACGATTCCAAGAAGAAACCCAATGGTCAACTGGACACCTTTTGATTGATGGAGCGCTTTCAGCATGGTTTCAACCCCTCTCTTCGAATCAAAGAACATGAAAGAGGAACATGGCGGTGACGATTCCCCCGGCGAAGAACCCCATGACGGCGAGCCAGCTGCTGACAGCAAGTTGAAGCGTTCCGCTGATGCCGTGGCCGCTGGTGCAACCCCCTGCCCAGCGGGCGCCAATTCCAATGAGGATCCCCCCGATGAGAGAGACGATCCACCTGAGCCCCGCCCCCTCTCCGAAAGCAGAGGCCCATTTCGCAGGAACCCAGGCCACATGGAACTGGCCTGAGAACCGGGCCGATAAGAAACCCCCGACCAGGACGCCGACCAGGAGCATCCACTCCCAATCGATGGAAGGGGTGAATTTCTTGTAATACGCCTTCTCCGCAACGGCCCCGCCGCGAAACAGCCTTTCAATCATCCCGCTGGTTCGTGAAAATGCGGTCGAGCAACCGATGGGCTTATCGGAGAGAAGAAACGCAAGCCAGCTGAGGACACCGATTCCTGCGCCTACAACATAAGGCGACCACTGTTTCATGCTTAGCCATTCCATAGTACGCCCTTTCTATTGACTGCCAGCTATTCGCCGTCAACTTTTTTGAGGGTAACCGGGAGTATGGGGAGCAACGCAAAGCAGGCACTCCGCGCCCAGGCCTGCGGCATTGTAACCGGTCATGCCTCCGGCCACATTGGAGACGTCTTCAAAACCATGCTGTTTCAGGAGACTTGCCCCGAGGCTCGATCGATGGCCCGTGTTGCAGATCACGGCGATGGAGACTTTCGGATCCAGTTCTTTATGCCGTTTTCTCAGATCCGGTGCAGGGATGTTGATGGCCCCGTCAATATGGCCCGTCTGAAATTCCCTCTTCGCCCTCACGTCAAGAAGCGTCACAGGCTGGCCGGCTGTCATTCGCTTATGGAGCTGTTCTGCTGAAAGTTGACAGATATGTTCTGTCGGAAGCCCTGCTTTCGCCCATTCGTACATGCCACCCTCAAGGTATCCGATCGTCCGGTCCAGTCCAACGCGCCGGAGTCCGATTACTGCTTCCCATGCCTTTTCGGGCGCTTCAGCCACAAGCAGGATGTCTCTGTCCGGCGGGAGTACCCAACCGGAAAAAGTGGCGAAGTTGCCGCTGATGTCGATATGAAAGGAACCCGGCACATGTTGTCCACCAAAAGCCTCGTAGCTCCGGATGTCGAGGACGATAATGCTCTTCTCTTTCGCTATTTTTGAGAAAGAGACAGGATCCATGGGAGCTAAAGAAGGAAGATCACTCACCAGGGCAGGACCTTTTCTGTTAATGTCGCTGCAACGGCTGAAATGGTCGGGCGCCTCGGGCATGTCTGTCGTCAGGAGATCGATAAATTTGTTCATATCCTTTGTCAGAAAAGCGTAATTGTACATTTTCTCGTAACCCATCGTGCTTGTCCTTTTCGCAGACATGGCCCTACCGCAAAGAGAACCGGCTCCGTGGGCCGGATAGACTTCACAAAAGTCAGGGAGTTTTGCCAGCTTTTCGTGAAGGCTATGAAAAAGCTTTGAGGCTAGGTCCCGGGCGATTCCCGGAAAGAGGTCCGGCCGGCCCACATCCCCGACAAAAAGGGTATCGCCGGTAAAAACAGCCGCAGGCTCTTCTCCCCGTGAGTGGTCCACGACAACATAGCTTAAATGCTCCGGCGTGTGTCCAGGAGTCTCCAGAACCTTTATCTCCATGTCCTCAATTTCGAATGTGTCTCCTTCGGATACCCCGATGTGGTCAAATGCACACTTTCCTGACTTCGGTGCATAGATTTTTGCACCTGTCCTCCGGGCAAGGTCGAGATGGCCGGAGACGAAGTCTGCATGGAGATGGGTTTCCAGAATGTGGGTAATCTTCAATCCTGAGGTCTTTGCCGTATCCAGGTAAACCTGGATATCCCTTCGTGGATCGATGACGGCACAGGTTTTTTGTCCTCCCAGTATGTACGAGCTATGCGCTAAGCCACCCACAAAGAATTGCTGAACGATCATAACAAACCTCCTTTCCTGGTTTTTCAACTGTCTGCTAACATGAAAAACAGAATACACCAAACTTAAATCTCTACAAATTTATTTTGGACAAGTCTCCTGTTTGTTTCGAAACAGAGCACAACAGGACCGGTCTTAACAGCCCAATAGCTATTCAATTTACACCCACCAAAATTCTAAGCGCAGTTTCATACCCTGTCAAGGTATTGATCGTTTGTAAACTTGAAAGGTTCCTGCAAATGTTGTTCGCCACCCCTATCATAAGATAATAACACCCCTCCCTTGCCCTTGGAAAAAGAAAAGTGACCTCCTCGATTGAATTTGTTTATACCTCATAGTTATTGTCGCAAGCTTCATTCTGTGACCGGCCCAAAAAAAAGACAGGCATGGTTATCCTGTCTTTTTGATTGCTCTAAGTTTCAAAAAAGTTAGAGTTTTAAATGCTCGTAACTGTAAATAGGAAACTACTTTACTCCTTTCGGCGGCACTTCCCAGCCACTTCCGTCAGGAATACCGTCACCAGAGTTCGGTGCCGGTCCGGGTCCGGAATTTGCTCCTTTCGGTGGCACTTCCCAGCCGCTTCCGTCAGAAATACCGTCACCAGAGTTCGGCGCCGGTCCAGGCCCGGAGGATGAAGCACTCAATTCTTCTATGATAAGCATGTCTGATTCGCAATCCACTCCGAGTTTTGCCAGGTTAGAGCAAAATGCATCGTGGTGATTATATGAGCCATTCATGAG
>CAWHGS010000023.1:0-24995 GCA_963828805.1 uncultured delta proteobacterium | reverse complement strand
CTTCTGACTTGTTAGCGGAGGCAACGTTTACCTGAACCAACAAAATCGCCAGCATTAAAACTCCCAAACACCATGACTTTTTTCATTTTTCTTCACCTCCATGTGAATGAGTCGTACTTTTTCTTGATCTTGAACGCTCCCCTTTTCACCTCTAGGAGCCTCCTCCATTCTCCTCTGACGTCATTATCATTCGTTCCATGATCTTGTCAAGACGGATTCCGTGGCTTCAGAAAGAAAGGAGAGGTTCCTCCAGAGAACCTCCCCTCCTGAGAGAACGATTCCTAATAGTTCTCTGCCAAGACCTCCCAATAACTTTTGGGATGGCTACAGACCGGACATTTTTCAGGGGCCTCTTTTCCCTCAAAGACATAACCGCAATTCCGGCAGTGCCACTTCACGGGAGCATCCTTTTTAAAGACCTTTCCTTCTTTTACGTTTTTCAAGAGTCCAAGATACCGGGATTCATGGAACTTTTCCGCCTTGGCGATCTGGGTGAAGGTTTCGTAAACATCCATGAACCCTTCCTTCTTGGCGACATCCGCAAAATTCTGGTAAAGGGTGGTCCATTCGAAATTTTCTCCGTCCGCTGCTGCCTTCAGATTGGCGGCTGAATCTCCAACGATCCCTGCCGGATAAGAGGCAAGGATTTCAGCCTCTCCTCCCTTCAGCAAACTAAAGAAAAGCTTGGCATGTTCTTTCTCGTTATCCGCTGTATCGAGAAAGATAGCGGAAATCTGTTCATACCCCTCTTTTTTTGCTGCACTGGCAAAATAGGTATAACGGTTCCTTGCCTGGGATTCACCTGCGAAGGCAGCCAACACATTCTTTTCCGTCCTGCTTCCTTTAAATTCCATGACCATTCCTCCTTCGAATAGATTTTCGAAAATGGGGACTTAAAAAACTATAAGATGGAGAGAGGGGGCAGTCAATGTTAGTTTCATCGTTGTATCAATGGGGAATTTGGTCGATCCAGTATTTTTGCCCGAGAGGGATTGACAGCGCAATCGGAAGATAAAAGAAAGGGTCTGTCGAGCCTTGACTTTGATTAAGGGAGGGGTAAAAATATAATGAATCCTTGCCCTTTTCCACCGAACTTCGTAAGGATAAAACATCTTGACAAATCTCCCTTTCGTGACGGAAGCTTAGGATGTTTCCCAATGCGGATGTGATCATCATTTTCCCCTTCCCAACCTTTTCCTGATCGGTTACCGGGCATCCCGGGGGGATCTGCGGAGTCGCGATTCTAAGAGAGAAAACAGTCAATGTTGTCGTCAACAGACTTGAACCGGGAGATTTAGAATGATCCGAAGATCCTCTGTCTTTGCCCTTCTTTTTCTGATAGCCCTTTTTCTCGTCGGGTGTCCCAAAAGGCCTCTGATACCGGCTCCTCCTGTTGAGAAACCTCCCTTTGTAAATCCGATCGATCGAATGCTCGATGTCCTCTCCTTTTCGGAAACGCTTCAGGCAAAGGCTTCGATCCGGATCGACATGGTGAGGGACGGAGAGAAGCAGTTTTATCTTCTCAATGGGTTCGTCCTTTATCAGAGGCCGGACAAACTCCGGATCCTCGGTTATCATCCCCTGGGAATGGGGCTCTTCGATGCCCTTTACCGCAACGGAGGATTCTTTCTTCTCATCCCTCTTCAGAAGACGGTTTTTACAGGAGAGGTTTCCCAGTTTGAGGATGCGATGGTGAAGGTCGGTGAGATTCGAGTGAATTCCGGGAAGGATGAGATGAGAAACATTCCAAACCGGATTCGGATCCATATCGTCGAAAAGGAGATCGAGATCGACCTGCGGTTGAAAGAGATACAGGTAAACCAGGAATTACCGGAAGATGCTTTCCAGTGGAGCCTTCCTGAAGGTGTGCAGGAGAGGCCTCTATCCGGACTTCTAAAAGGGATCAAATAGATGGGGCAGAGAGTTCCATGAACCTTGACCTCTGTTTCGCTTCATTTTGACAGGGGGGGCTTTTCTTGTTAAAAATAAATATTTATCTAAGAGATCGTACCGGCCCGATGAAAGGAAAATGATGCCCACCTATTCCCACTCCCAGCTTTCCACCTATGAAACCTGTCCCCATCAATATAAACTCGCCTATATTGACAAGATCGAGGCCGAAACGGAAGGCATTGAAGCCTTTATGGGTTCGAGGGTCCATGATGCCCTGGAGAAGCTCTACCGCGACCTGATGAAGGTGGATAAACTCAATACCCTCGGAGAGATCCTCGATTTCTACCATCAGAGCTGGGAGAAGAACTGGAAGGAGACGGTCCAGATTATCCGAAAGGAGTACAGTGTCGAGGATTACCAGCGGCAGGGCAGGAAATGCATTGCCGAGTATTACAGGCGTTACCATCCCTTCGATCACGGGAAGACGGTTGGCCTTGAAGAGTATATCAGCTTTCCGCTCAATGGAGAAAAAGATTACTGGATCAGGGGCTATATCGATCGATTGGTCCTGGTCGGATCAGTCCATTCTTGAAATTCATGACTACAAGACCTCCGGAAAACTTCCCTGCTCAGAAGGAGGTTGATTCTGACCGGCAACTCGCCTTTTACCAGATGGGGGTTGAGGAGAAGTGGAAAGAGATTGAGGAGGTGAGGCTGATCTGGCATTACCTTGCCTTCGATGCTGAAATCAAATCATCGACGGACCCCGGAGGACCTGAAGAAGATTCGTCAGGAGGCCTTTGATCTCATCCAGAGGATCGAGGCCGATCGATACTTTCTTCCCAAAGAGGGGCCCCTCTGCGACTGGTGCGATTATCAATCCCTCTGCCCGAAGCGAAAGCACCTCGTCCTCGTGGAGAACCTTCCGCCTAACGAATATCTCCAGGAAGAAGGGGTGACCCTGGTGAATCGGTATGTTGAGCTAAAGGAGAAGAAGAGGATCTTCAACGAAGAGATCGATGGGGAACTGGCAAAGATCGAAGAGGCCCTTTTTTCCTATGGACAGAAGGAAAAGGTTGAGACGGTCTTTGGAAGCGATCATATGGTGAAGATGAATATTGAGGTGAAAGAGAAATATCCCCTCAAGGGAGATCCAAGGCGGAGGAGCCCTTGATGAATTGGTCAAGAAAGCCGGAAAGTGGATGGAGGTTTCGGATCTAAATCCCTGGATGCTTGCCAGGGTCCTTGGCCGGAGCAGTTGGCCTCCGTGATCTGGTAAAGAAGGTAAAGGAATTTGTCAGCCCGGAGGAGAACCGGTCGATCACCGTCACGAAGTTGAAAGAAAGAGAATAATAACCGAAAGGCAAATGCAAATGTCAATGGCAAAGATTCAAGGCGCAAGGCATAAGTGTGAAGCAAAGATCATAAGGTAAAGGAAGTAAAGAGTGAACTCGCCCTTACGACTTCGCGACTTACGCTCTCACGGAATTTGATGATTATGGGGAGGAATGATGGATATCCGAGTGGATCAGGGGAAAGCAGAGAAATACCCATGCGAGCTTCTTCTTCTCTTTTCTTTTGATTCTCCCGAAGAATGGGAGGGGTCCGATCCGGCCTGTCGATTCGGAATGGAAAGGCTTTTTATCCGAATCTGATGAAGCAGGGGGATTTCAAGGGAGAACTCTATCAATGTCAGCTCCTCTATACCCAGGGTGCGCTTCCGGCCAAAAGGGTCCTGTTGACAGGCCTTGGCAAAAAGAGAGGAATTCGACCTCGAGAAGTGGCGGGGCGCTTCTGCAAAGGCCGGGAAATTCATCCGGGATTCGGGGATGAAAGCGATTCGTTTTTCCGATTAAGAAATTCGGCGTTTTTTCGGAGGATCGAACTGGCTGAGGCCTTTGTGACCGGGCTTCTCCTTGGAGTCTATCAGTTCAATGAACTGAAGACCCTGGACCGGGACAAGATCAAAGAGATCGAAGAAGGAGTTCTTCTGGGAGAGACACCCGAGGAGACGAAACGGATTGAGAATGGGACTCAAGACAGGCAGGATCATCTCAGAATCGGTCTGCATGGCAAGGGATCTCGTGAACGGACCGAGCAATCAGGTGACTCCCGACCGTCCTGGCCGAAAAGGCAGAAAAGATCTCGAAAGAACACGGAATGGAGCTTCAGGTTCTGGAGGTAAGTCAGGCAGAGACCATGGGCATGGGAGCCTTTGTTGCCGTGGCCAAGGGAAGCCAGGAGCCTGCAAAGTTTATCATTCTCGATCATAATAAAGGCAAAGGATTCGATACGATTGCCCTGGTGGGGAAGGGGATCACCTTTGACAGCGGTGGAATTTCCCTTAAACCTTCCGAGGGGATGGACCGCATGAAGGATGACATGTCAGGCGCTGCAGCCGTTCTGGGCGTCATGGAGGCTGCCGCAAGGCTCCAACTCCCCCTCCACCTGGTGGGAATCATTCCCGGCCACGGAAAACCTTCCGAGCGGAAAAGCCTACAAGCCTGGGGATGTCTTAAAGACCCTTTCCGGGCAGACCGTTGAGGTGATCAGCACGGATGCCGAAGGGAGACTGGTCCTCTGCGACGCCCTTTCCTACAGCCTTCGGTATCAGCCCAAGGCGATCCTTGATCTGGCCACGCTGACCGGAGCCTGCGTGGTTGCTCTGGGTGATTATGTCACCGGCCTGATGGGGAAGGATGAGGCGCTTGTCAAGCGGGTCGAAGAGGCATCGGTCAAGATCCGGGGAGAAGGTCTGGCGATTACCCCTCTGGGATGAATATTTCGATTATCTTAAGAGTGATACGGCAGATTTCAGGAACGTGGGAACCCGGGCCGCCGGCGCGATCATCGGTGGCATCTTTTTGAGTAAATTTGTGGAAAAGACTCCCTGGGTCCATCTCGATATTGCCGGGCCTTCAAATATTGAGAAGGAAAAGCCCTATATCCCCAGAGGGGGGACTGGAGTTGGAGTGAGATTGCTTGTCCAAATGCTCAGAGATTGGAAATGAGAATTAAGCATCAAATGGCAAGCACCAAATGACAAATAAATTCCAATGACCCAAATTGGAAATTCAAAATGTTGTTGGTCATTGGATTTTGGTTATTGAGATTTGTTTGGATTGGTATTTGTGATTTGGAATTCAGATTAGGATGGATGTGATGAACGAGATGGATAGCCGTTTTCCTTTCCTCATGGCATGCAGAAGGAAACCTACTCCCTACACACCGATCTGGCTCATGCGCCAGGCCGGACGGTACATGAAGGAGTACCGGGCCCTTCGAAAGAAATATTCTTTTCTGGAGATGTGCAAGAATCCTCAGCTGGCGGCAGAGGTGACGCTCCAACCCGTTCAGACAGCTTCAGGTCGATGCCGCCATCATCTTTGCGGACATTCTGCTTCCTCTGGAGCCCATGGGCATTGAGTTTGAGTTTGCAAAGGACGAAGGCCCCGTCTTTCATCATCCGATCCGGGAGATGAAGCAGATCGAGAAGCTGCGGATCATCGAGCCCGAAGAGGACCTCCCTTTTCTGATGGAGGCGATTCGAATCGTTCGAAAGGAATTGAACGGCAAGATCCCCCTGATTGGATTCTCGGGGGCTCCCTTTACCCTTGCCAGCTACATCATCGAAGGGGGTCATTCAAAGAACTACATCCTTACCAAAGGGATGATGTATCAGGACCCTGTCGGCATGGGATCGTCTCATGGAGAAGCTTTCGGAGGTGTTGATTCGATACCTGAATGCCCAGATTCGGGCCGGGGCACAGGCCCTTCAGCTTTTCGACTCCTGGGTGGGATGTCTGAGTCCGACGGATTACGAAAGATATGTCCTGCCCTATTCCAAGAAGGTGATCGATGGAGTGGACAGGAGCGTTCCTCTCATTCATTTTGCCACCACCTCATCAACCCTTCTGGAACGGATGAAGCAGGCGGGCGGGGATGTCATCGGGGTGGACTGGCGGGTGGATCTCGGAGAGGCATGGTCCCGCATCGGATACGATGTGGCCATCCAGGGAAACCTCGATCCTGTGCATCCTCCTGAGTTCAGTCGATTTGATTGAAAAGGAAGTGAAGAGGATTCTCGAGACGTGCAGGAGGCCGACCCGGCCATATCTTTAACCTGGGCCATGGCATTCTTCCCAACACCCCCGTGGATCACGTGGCGGCTTTGGTCGAGATGGTGCATGAATATAGCTCAAAGGCTGCAAGGTAAAAGGTTCAAGGCTAAAGATTTAATCCAATAAAACTCCTGCTACCGACTTCTTCGGTCCTTTGTGCCTTTCACCTTGAACCTAAAGCCTGAACGGTTTAGGAGCATGAAAGCCCTTCTTCTCTTGGCCTTTGGAGGACCGCGATCTCTGGAAGAGGTGGAGCCTTTTTTAACCCGCCTCTTCAGGGGCCGAAGACCCTCTCCGGAACAACTCGAGAGGGTTAAGGAGCGTTACCAGTTGATCGGAGGCTCTTCTCCCCTTCCGGAGATCACCCGGGGACAGGCCGAGGGCCTTGGAAAGAAAACTGAATGAAAAGGGTCATTCTTTTAAATCCTATGTGGGAATGCGCTATGGCCATCCTTTGATTGAAGAGACGTTGAAGGAGATTGATTCGAGACGGTATTAAAGAGGTGATTGCCATTCCCATGGCTCCTTTTCGATCCCGCGCAAGCACAGGGGCTTATGTTGAAGAGGTGAATCGGGTACAGAAGGATGTGGAGAGGGGGATTAAAGATCTCTTTTGTCGAAGGATGGTATTCCCATCCTCTTTTTATTGAGGCGGTCAGGGAAAAGATTGAGGAAGGGTTATTGGAATTCTACGCCCGAAGCAGAGAAGGCGGATCCATCTCATTTTCACGGCTCACAGCCTTCCAAAATCGATCGTCGAAAAGGATCCCTATGTGAAGGATATGGAAGAGAGTGTCAAAAAGGTTCTTGAAGGGAATGGACCCTTTCCCCTGGCATATCGCCTTTCAGAGCAAGGGAGGCGGCCCTGAGGAGTGGATCGGTCCGGATGTTGAATCGGTTCTGGCCGAGCTTGCGAGCACAAAAGGTGCGGAGGTGCTCGTCGTTCCAATCGGATTTGTATCTGACCATATCGAGATCCTGTATGACATTGACATTGCCTTCCGGCAAAAGGCCGAATCCCTGGGAATGGTATTGAAACGAACCCGTTCCCTGAATACCTCTGAGCGATTTATCGAGGCGCTGGCAAGTGCTGTGGAAGAAAATATAAAAGAGAGGTTCGAGGAGTCTAAATTCGAGTTGCGGAGTGTTCAGAATGCAGAAGGCGGTATAGATTCTCTGAAATCCGCAATCCAGAATTCCGAGATCTTGAAATACTCCGAACTAATATTTTGGAGAGAAGAATGAAGAGGATCATCATTATCGGCGGCGGCGTCGCCGGGCTCGGCGCGGCTTACAAAGTCGCTCGTGCCGTATCGGAGGGCCATGACGTCGAATTCGTCCTCTTCGAGAAGGATCCCGCGCCTCGGCGGTAAAATCTGCACGGAGATCGTGCCGGATCCCTCGGGAGAGGGCAGGTTCGTCGTGGACGGCGGTCCCGGATTGTTTCCTGACCGAAAAGCCGGCCTGTCACCGCATTGCAAAGCTCACGGGGATTTTCGATGACGAACTGCCGACCGACGAGTCCCGCAAGCGCACGTGGATCCTGTCACGCGGCAAGCTTCACCAGATGCCCGATGGCATCTTCATGTTCGCGCCCACGAAATTTTTGCCCTTCGCCACGACCGGTCTCTTCTCGTGGCCGGGCAAGATCCGGATGGCCATGGACCTCTTCATCCCGCCGAAGAAGGTCGCGCCGGGAGAGTTGAACGACGAGACACTCGAAAGCTTCGTGGTCCGTCGCATGGGCCGCGAGTGCCTCGATCGCCTGGCCGAGCCGCTCGTGGGCGGCGTTCACGCGTCCGATCCCTCGAAGATGTCACTGGCCGCGACGTTCCCGCGCCTCCTCGAGATGGAGCAAAAGTATGGGTCACTCATGAAGGGCTTCATCGCAGCCCGTCGAAAGGTCGAAGAGATGCGGCGCAAGTACCCGGCGAAGCCGGGCGAGAAACCCCGGACGTTCTTCACTTCGTTTCTTAACGGCATGCAGGAACTGACGGACCGCATGGCCGACGCAGCAGGTCGTGAGAGGATGCGCACGGGCATGGCCGTCACCGCGCTCCGGCGCACCGACGGCGGTGCATGGAATGCCTTGCTCTCCGACGGCTCTTCGGTCGACGGGGACGCAGTGATCATTGCCACCGAGTCATGGGCTGCCGAACCGCTCGTCCGGCCCCACGACGAGGTCATCGCAGATGCCCTCGCCAGCATCCCGGCCTCTTCCTCGGCGACGATCTCGATCGCCTTCAACGAGAACGAGGTGGGCTTCGATCTGAATGCATTCGGGGTCCTGTGTCCCCTGGTGGAGGGCCGTGCGCTCATGGCGGCGACCTACTCCTCCACCAAGTGGCCGGGCCGCGCACCTGCGGGCAAGGTGCTGTTGCGCGGCTTCGTCGGCGGGCCGCACAACCAGAAGATTGTGAATCGCTCGGATGAAGAGCTCGTGCAGACGGTGCTCGCCGAGTTCCGTGACATCCTGGGCCTCAGCCCGGGTGCGAAACCGCTCTTCTCGCGCGTCTTCCGCTGGCACCTCGGCATGCCCCAGTACACCCTCGGGCACCTTGATCGGATTGCACGGATCGATGACCGCTGTGCCCAGATCCCCGGCCTTGCCCTCGCCGGCGGCAGCTACAGGGGTGTTGGCGTACCGAATTGCATCGAGAGCGGCGAACGGGCCGTCTCGAAAATCCTCGGTGAGTGGGGCATCGACCTCGCTGAGGACCGCGCCGAGGAGAAGCGCTACTATTAGCAGCCTGCCAGAAAGACAGCGTGTCGAGTTGTCCCTTCCCCGCTTTATTTCGTCTTGTTTTTTCGCTCTTTTTTCTTTTGACATTCAGAAAGAACCTCTATAAACTGAGTAGAAATGTCAAAGGAGGGTGAACCTATGAAAGGGGCGATTGTTTTGGGATGTCTAGTTCTTTTCTTTGTTCCAATGTCTTGGGCTCAGGAGAAGTGTGAAGCACCTGCTTGGAAGACCGGAGATAAGTGGACATTCAAGCAAGCAGCGGCAGCACTTATACCAATGAAGTGGTAGAGGTCAAAAACGATCTTTTGTCGTAAAAACAGGACAGGATCCAGATTTATACGGCTATGACAGGAGACAGCGAACCTTAAATTTATAATCAAGGCAGATGGCAGGCAAATGAAAGCTAGCAATGACCTGAGAAAGCTATTTAATTTTCCGATATTTGTCGGTAAAAAGTGGACCGACACGAATTCTAGGCTAGCCGGAGGTTTGTCGCAACAGCAAGAGACTACATTCCTTATCGACTTTAACTGTGGAAGGTACCGAAGATCTCACCACAGCAGCTGGAACATTTAAAACTTACAAAATTCGACATAAACTGACCAATTGAGGGCGAATAAAAGTGGTTGGATTCTTTTCTGGTATTCCCCAGATGTAAAGTGGTGGGTGAAACGGGAAGTGGAGAAATCAAGTTTCTGGCCCAATAGTCTTCTGAATGCAGAACTAGTTTCCTCTGAGTTAAAATAATAAACTCGCTTCCACCAGTAAGAAAAGGGAAAGAGTGAGGGGATAGCTAATTACTCTTGATCTTATTTAAATCGACGTCATCAAGGATGACGACCCCTTTGGACTTCATCTCTTCGAGGGCCTTTTGAGTGGTATCCGGAGCAACGCCCCGGCACAGGTTTTTGATCACGATGACCTGATATCCCGCAGCCACTGCATCGAGCGCGGTTGCCCTCACGCAGTAATCCGTGGCAATTCCGTAGACAACCAGCCTTGCTGATCTTGTCCTTCTTAAGGATTTGATCGAGTTCGGTCTTTTTCCCGCCATCGTCCTGAAACCCTGAATAGCTGTCAAACTGTGGATCCATTCCTTTTCTCACGACGGCCTTAAACAATTTTTTGTCTAGCAGAACCTCTGCTCCAGGGGTATTTTGGACACAGTGGGGCGGCCAGAGGACCTGGTCTTTTCCGTGAATTTTGATGACGTCAAAGGCCTTCTTTCCCTTGTGACTGGTGAAGAAGGAGATATGGTTGGCAGGGTGCCAATCCTGAGTCCCGTAGATCGGAAAACCGGCTTCCTTCAATTTCTTGTATTTTCTTCCACACTTCTTAATATAGGCTTCGTCCGTTCCCTCTACGGCTAATGAGCCATTCTTAAATTTCGTAAAATCCGCCTGGAAATCGACGACAATGACGCCAATTCTTGATCGTCTCTTTTGCCATCGCCACGTTTCCCAAATCCACTTGGAGAAAAAACCCCCATGATTTTTTTACTCCAAACCTTCATAGCACCTCCTGAATGAACTATAAAACTCCGAACTTCATTCCGACTGGACCATCTCCTTTCCGACCTCTCCGGCCGCTTCGATGATTTTCTGGATGTCAGCATCCGTATGAGTGATGGATAGTGCTCCTCCCCCGTGCATCATATGGACACCCTTCGAAAGCATCCGGATTCGAAACTCATCCTCCCTTTTTTCGACGTCCGTGAATTGACTGATGGACTGGGGAGAATCCAGGACCACTCCCTCCTGGTTGGGAAAATGGGTTTGAAAAAGGGAACCGATTCCTGTGACCATAGCCTTGATCCCATTGCGGCGGAGCGCTGCCTGGACCCCCTCCCGAACCTTTTCGCCTTTCGAATCGATTGAGGGATAGACTTCCTCTTGATGATCCTTCAGATACCGAAGCATGGCCAATCCTGCTGCCACGGTCAAGGGATGGCTCGAGAAGGTGCCGCCCCCGATCATGATCTTTTCCCACTTGCTTCCCTTTCTTTCGGGCGACGTTTTTTCCATGATCTCTTTTTTCCCAACCACGGCGCCCACCGGCAGCCCCCCTCCCACGATCTTCCCAAGGGTGGTCAGATCAGGAGTGATTCCGAGCCTCTTCTGGCCTCCTCCCAGGGAGAGTCGAAACCCTGTGATGACCTCGTCAAAAATCAGAAGCGCCCCTGAGGCCTCGGTTTCAGACCGAAGCATCTTTAAGATACTCGGTGGTGGCAGGGACAAACCCTCCCTCTCCGGTGGCCAGTTCAAGAATGATTCCTGCGAGGTCTTTCTTGTTTTGATGGATGATCTCCTGTGTTCCCGGAATATCATTGAACGGGATGGCCTTCGTGAATTGCTCAAGGTCAGGGGAAAGGCCGAGACTCTCCCTCTTTTCATAGGGGGCCTTAATGGCAAAGGTGAGATCCGGATTCGCGCCATGCCAGCCTCCGGCAATCTTCAGGATCGTATTCTTTCCCGTATAGGCCCGGGCAAGCCGGACCGCATACATGGTTGCCTCTGTTCCGGAGCAGCAAAACCGGACCATCTCAGCACAGGGGATCAATTCCCGGATCAGCTCTGCCCATTCGATCTGTTTTTCAAACACGATGCCCCAGTGGATTCCTTCTTTCACCTGCCTTTCGATTGCCTCGACAATGACATCGGCATGATGGCCAAGGAGATGGGTATAGTGACCCATCCAGAGGTCCACGATCTCATTTCCATCCACATCCCAGACCTTGGGTCCCTTCGCATATTTTACAAAGAAAGGGTAAGGTGGAAAGTAATGGATATTGTGGGAAATGCCACCCGGCATGACCTCTCTGGCCCTCTTGAAAAGGGCTTCGGATTTTGGTGTTTTTTGTCGGTAAGCATCAGAATAATGTTTCAAGGCTGTTCCCTCCATGAAGATAAGGTTTTTAGGAAGATGGTGTGACCATGACGCACTCACAGGACCCTATTTACCGGAAAATCATAACTTTTCGGCTCGAACAGGTCAAGGCATTTGGCCAGGAGGAATTTGAGATTGACTTGGGAAGAATGCCCGCATTATACTCGAATATGCATGAAAAGGTAATGTTCGTGAATAAAACGGAAGATCAAAACAGGAGGTTGAGATGATCGTTCAGCAATTTTTTGTGAATGGCTTGGCCCATGTTTCCTATCTGCTCGGAGGGGCGAAGACCTGCGCCATCATTGATCCCCGAAGGGACATTGAGATCTACCTTGATACGGCGAAGGCCATGGGACTAAAGATTACCCACGTCCTTGAGACCCATCTCCATGCCGACTTTGTCTCCGGTCACCTTGACCTGGCGGATAAGACAGGGGCAAAGATTTATGCGCCCAAGTCAGGAAAGTGCGCCTTTGATCATATCGCCCTGTCTGAAGGTGACACCTTCGAGTTAGAGGATATGGAGATCAAGGTATTAGAGACTCCCGGCCATACGCCGGAACATCTCTGCTATGTTGTCAAGGATCATTCCCGTGGAGAGGAACCTGTCGCCCTTTTCAGCGGCGATACGCTCTTTGTGGGGGACGTGGGTCGGCCCGATCTTTTCCCCGGGATAGCGAAGGAATTGGCTTCAAAATTGTACGACAGCCTTAACATAAATTGACTGAAGCTGCCCGATTTCTGTGAAGTCTATCCAGCCCATGGGGCCGGTTCCCTCTGCGGCAGGGCCTTGTCAGCAAAACGGACCAGCACCATAGGCTACGAAAAAAAGTATAACTATGCCTTTCAAATCAAGGATCGAGAGAAGTTCATCGAAGTGTTGACCACGGATATGCCCGAAGCGCCTGACCACTTCAGCCGGTGCAGCGATATCAACCGGAAAGGCCCAACTTTGGTAAAAAACCTGCCCACCTTGTCGCCCGTTGATCCTGTATCCTTCTCAAAGAGGGCCAAGGAAAGCAATACCCTTATCCTGGATACCCGGAGCTATGAAGCCTTCGGAGGGCAGCACATCGCAGGCGCTTATCACCTGGATTTCGGAATGAATTTTGGGACCTTTGCCGGATGGGTCCTTCCTCCGGATAAGGATATCCTCATGGTTTCAGAAAATGCAGAGCAGGCAAGGGAGGCTGTCGTTTGGCTCAGACGGGTCGGATTGGATCGAGTCATGGGTTTTCTGGAGGGAGGAATGTATGAGTGGGCAAAAGCAGGATTTCCGGCGGCCCATGTTTCCCAGATGTCTGCCGAAGAACTGAGCAAGAGGATGGCCAGCGGTGAGGCCCTGACGCTCGTTGACGTGAGGGCAAAAAGGGAATACCAAACCGGTCACATCGATAGAACGATGAACATCCCTGCGCCCGATCTCAGAAAACGTTATAACGAATTGGATCCTAAAATTCCGACGGTAGTCATCTGCAATACGGGCCATCGATCGAGTTTAGGAGCAAGTATTTTGATGCGGCACGGATTCACGGATGTCTCCAATGTGGCAGGAGGGATGACCGGTTTTAATGCGGCGGGTTACGGTGCGGAATGCCCCATGTGTGTCGTTCCTCATGGCCCCGCGATCACAGATAAAAAATAGGTTATCCCCTGAATCCGAAGGATGAAATTCGTAAAAATTTCGAACGCCAGAAATTCGAATGACCCAATCGAAACGTTGTTCCTTGTTGTGCGGTTTTGTTTGTATAGGTATTAACTTTAGGTGCTGAGGGACAGGAGAAAAAAAGATGGAATGGCTGACGATGGCAAGGTGGTCGCCCTATGTCGTGGGCATTGGCATTGGACTTCTGAGCTGTGTTTCCTTTCTCCTCTCGGATAAACCCATCGGGTGCTCAACGGCATTTTCCCGGACCAGTGGAATGATCGAGCGTTTGTTCCGGGGAGGGAAAGTCGCTGAAAAGGCCTATTACCAAAAAATTCGTACCCTCTATCGATTGGGAGTGGATGCTGGTCTTTGGAATTTTCATTGGTGGTTTTCTTTCGGCACAACTCTCAGGACAATTCCAAGCCGAATGGGTTCCGGCAAAATGGGTTTCTTCCTTTGGCAGTAGCTCCTTTCTTACGCTGGTTTGTTGCCCTGGTCGGTGGGACCGTCATGGGGATCGGGGCAAGATGGGCCGGAGGATGCACCAGTGGCCATGGGATCAGCGGAACCCTTCAGCTGGCCGTCAGTTCCTGGCTGGCAGTTCTCTGTTTCTTCGCGGGTGGCGTCGCCACCGCCATGATCCTGTTCCGTCTTTTTTGAGGAAATAGATTGATTCGTCTATCCAGATGGATGGTTCGTGTTCATTCTTTTTTACGCCATGCGCTCTGCAATCGGCGGAGGAGATATCGACCATGTATAAAGCACTCCATTCGAACAGAAATATCCAGCTCGGGATAGGTCTTCTCATTGGGATTCTTTTCGGTTTCTTTCTGCAAAAGGGTGGCGTAACAAGATATGACGTCATCATCGGCCAGCTTCTTCTGACCGACTTCACTGTGATTAAGATCATGATGACAGCCGTGGTCGTGGGAAAGATTGGAGTTCACCTCCTTAGGAGTCTCGGAAAAGCCGAACTCCATCCAAAACCAGGGTCTCTTGGATCTACGGCCATTGGCGGACTTCTGTTCGGCGTGGGCTTTGGACTCCTGGGGTACTGCCCCGGCACGATGGCCGGAGCCGTGGGCCAGGGGTCTCTGGATGCTTTATTCGGAGGAATCATCGGCCTCCTCATTGGCGCAGGACTCTTTGCAGAATTTTATCCTGTTTTAGAAAAAAGGATCCTCAGCAAGGGAGGCTTCGGCGACCTGACCCTCCCACGATTATTGAAGGTGAACCCCTGGGTGATCGTCATCCCCTTTGCCATCGGAATTATCGCTTTCCTCTTCTGGATTGAAACATCCGGATTGTAATCAAACGATCCCTCTCTCCTCTCCTCCTGCCGGAGAAAAAAGGGAGGGGAGAACGGTGAACAATTCATTTTGTCTGCAGGTCATCTCTTTCTGTGGAACCCAGAGGGGTATGTCGCGACACCTTATCCCTGCCTTAGAATGGATTCGCAACTATCAATCCAAAGACTTCCGGGGAGACCTCTCTGCCGGAGGGGTCGTTGCCATCATGCTGGTTCCCCAAGGAATGGCCTATGCCATGCTTGCCGGATTGCCGCCGGTTGCCGGACTTTATGCCTCCACCCTTCCGTTGATTGTTTATGCCTTGTTTGGTTCTTCAAGGCATCTGGCGGTTGGGCCTGTGGCCATGATGTCGCTTCTTGTTTATGCGGGGGTTTCCCCGCTTGCTGATCCGGGGTCCGAGAAATACATCGGCCTTGTATTGCTCCTCTCAATGATGGTAGGCCTCATGCAGGTCGGACTCGGATTTCTTCGAGCTGGATTTTTTGTAAACTTTTTGTCCCATGCGGTCATCAGCGGGTTTACCTCTGCGGCTGCCATTGTCATCTTACTGAGCCAATTGCCCCATTTGATCGGGATCAAAGTCTCGGGTGGCCATTCTGCGGTCCACCTCCTGGAAGGTATCGGGAGAAGTATCGGGAACTCCCATCCCATCACTTTCGGAATTGGGTTGACGAGCCTCGTGACCTTGGAGGTTTTTAAAAAGAAAAGGCCCCATTTCCCTGCCCCCATCCTGGTGGTCGCTGGAAGCATCTTCCTGGTTTACCTCTTCGGTTTAGATCAATACGGTGTTAAAATCGTCGGCCAGGTTCCAAAAAGGCTTGCCACCTTATCCTTTCCTGTCTTTGACATAGAATCCATCCAGGCCTTATTCCCGGCGGCCCTTACGATCCTTTTTGTCGGTTTCATGGAGTCGATCTCTGTCGCTCAACTGATCGCTGCCAAAGAGAAATATAAGGTCGATTCAAACCAGGAGTTGATCGGGTTGGGTCTTGCTAACCTTACCGCCTCCTTTTTCTCTGCCTATCCGGTGACGGGTGGATTTTCCCGGACGGCCGTCAATCATCAGGCTGGAGCCAGGACAGGGCTTGCATCCATCGTCACTGCAACAATCATTCTTTTGACCCTAACCTTCTTTACCTCCTTTTTTTATTATCTTCCCAATACCGTGTTGGCTGCCGTTGTGATAGTTGCGGTTGTCGGACTGATTGATGTGAAGGGCGTCAGACATCTTTTCAGTTTGAAGAGGATGGATGGATGGACGATGGCTTTGACCTTTCTTGCCACCCTGGTTCTCGGGAGCGAAAAGGGCATCCTCCTTGGAGCTGCCTTTTCCCTTTTGCTTTTTATCTGGAGGAGTTCCAGACCCCATGCCGCAGAGTTAGGGTATCTGGAGAAGGAGAATGTTTTTCGAAATATCAAACGTTACCCAGAGGTGCAAACCTATCCTGAAATCCTTATCCTTCGGATTGATGAGTCCTTATATTTTGCCAATATGGCCTTTCTTGAAGATTTTCTCCACCATCGGATTGCAGAAAAACCGGATGCCAAATGGGTCATCATGGATCTTTCCGGCGTGAACGATATGGATGCCGTGGCCGTTGATACCTTAGAGGACCTCATGGCCAGTTATCACGAGAGAGGAATTCAATTCTTGTTTGCCGGGATGAAGGGACCTGTCCGTGATCTGGTGGTCCGAGCCGGATGGGAAAAGAAACATGGAGAGCAGATCGGGTATCTTTCCATCCAGCACGCCCTTCAAAAGATTAGGATCCTGTAAACCCTTCATGATTCTCCCCCCCTTCTATGCGGCTCCTGTGGTTAGAATGGACCTTCTTGCAAAGGCGCCAAAGGTCGCGGATATCCTGAATCAATTGGCTGGAAAAATAAGCAATATAGACATGGCAACCCTGAACTACGCGGTGGATGGAAAGAAGCTGGAAGCGGAGGCCGTCGCAAAGGATTACCTGAAGAATAACGGACGGATCAAATAATTCTGCAGGCCTCACCGAATCAAAAATCCCTGATATCCAGGCCGGCTATGAGAAGGCCTATTCGATCTGCCTCTGCGTGCTGGCAGGGTCAAACTACATCCACCATGCAGCCGGGATGCTCGAATCGATGAGAGGGGTGGCCTATGAACAGTATGTGATCGATGATGAGATCATCGGGATGGCCCTCCGCCTCCTCAAAGGGATTCAGATCAACGATGAGACCTTGGGGTTTGACGCCATTCGAGAGGTGGGGCCTTCAGGGAATTTCCTTTCCTCCATGCATACGGTCAAATTCATGAGGCAGGAATATTTCAACCAGACCCAAGGAGACCGTCAAAGCAGGGAGGCCTGGGAGAAGTCTGGTTCTCTCGACGGCCGCGAAAGGGCCCGGAGAAAGGCCAGAGAAATCCTTAAGACCCATACACCCAAAAGGATCGATCCAAAGGTCGATCAGGAGATCCGAAAGCGATTCGACATCCGTGTCTCTTGATATCGTGGGAGGCATTTCTTAAAATGAGACTGAGATTTACTGAGAACAGAAAGGAGAAAGAATGAAACCGATTGCTGGGGGTCAGTACCGACCCCTCACGGATGAGGGGATCCGCAAGATTCATGATTCTGCCATGATCCTTCTCTCGGAGATCGGGGTGGAGGTTCATAGCAAGCTCGCCTTCGATACCTTTCAGAAGCACGGCGCCGTTTGCGACGCTTCAAGGAAACTCGTCAAGTTTTCGAGGTCCATGGTGGAGGATGCGATTGCCAGGGCGCCGAAGAAAGTGGTCCTCTGCGGCCGGGAGGAGAAGCATGATCTCTATTGTGAGGGAAAGAATGTCTATCTCGGAACAGGGGGAACGGTCCTCAACGTGATCGATCTTGAAACCGACGAGAAGCGGCAGACCCTCCTGAAGGATGTCCGGGATATTGCCAGACTGTGTGACGCTCTTGGAGAACGTCCATTTCATGGTCCTTCCTGTCTATCCGAATGATCTTCCGCCTCAGGAGGTGGACATCAATCGTTTCCATTCTTCGATCATGAACTGTTCCAAGCACCTCATGGGAGGGATCTATACCCTGAAGGGAACCCTCGATATCATCAAGATGGCTGAGACGATTGCCGGAAGCCCCAGGGCCCTGAGGGAGCGACCCTTCATCTCGTTTATCACCTGCGTCGTCAGCCCCCTGAAGATCGACGATCTCTATGGCGATATCCTTTACCACATCGCCCAGGCGGGAATGCCGGTGGCGATTCCGGCAGAGCCCCTGACAGGAGCGACCTCACCTGTATCGATTGCCGGTCTTCTCACCGGGCTTCATGCAGAGACCCTGAGCGGAGTCGTGCTGACCCAGCTCGTGAATCCCGGGACCCCGGTTCTTTATGCCTGCACGGCCACCTCGACCGACTTGAAGACGATGGGGTACGTGAGCGGGTCTGTGGAGATGGGTTTGATCAACGCGGGGGCGGCAGCCATGGCCCAGTATCTCAACCTTCCGAACTACACCACCGCCGGAATGTCGGACTCAAAGATTGTGGATACCCAGAATGGCTATGAAAAGGCCCTGACCAGTACCCTGGTGGCCCTTTCGGGGTCCAATTTCATCCACGATGCCGCCGGTCTGGTGGAATTTGCCAGCACGGCCAGCTACAAGCAATACGTCATCGATAATGAAATCATCGGTATGGTGATGAGGGCGGTCCGGGGAATTGAAGTGACGGATGAGACCATGGCCGTCGATGTTTACCGAAGGGTCGGTCCCGGAGGAAATTTCCTGGCGGATCCCCATACGGTCCAATGGATGCGAAAGGAGCACTATGTGCCGAAACTGAGCGACCGCCAGCTCAGAATCAATTGGGAAAAGTCGGGGAAGCCCTGCGTGGAGGAAAAGGCCAAAGCGTTTGCAAAAAAGATTCTGAAGGAGCACAAACCCCTGGGCCTGCCGAAGGAGATTGAATGATCAATTGAGGCGGATGTTTCCGGAAATCAGGCCGTGAGTTGACGCAAATTCGCACTGGCGCATCGTGTCAAACTTTGAGGTGAACGGAATCACCGGGTAACTGTCAGGAATTTAGGATTTTATACAGAGGAGAAGAACATATGGATGTGCTGCAAAAGATTTCTGAAGAACTTCAAAAGGGAAATTATCAGAAAGTTGCCTGAATTCGTTCAGCAGGCCCTGGATGCGAAGATTCCTCCTTCAAAGATCCTGAAGGATGGACTCGTCGCCGGAATGAGTGTGGTGGGAGACAAGTTTCAGAAGGATGAGATTTTCCTGCCCGAGGTTCTGATCTCGGCCAAAGCCATGCAGGCAGGAATGGACGGTTCTCCGTCCGAAGCTGATGGAAGCCGGTGTCAAGCTTGCCGGAAAGATCGTCATGGGAACCGTGCAGGGAGACCTCCATGACATTGGTAAAAACCTGGTGGCGATGCTCCTGGAGGGAGCGGGTTATCAGGTCATTGATCTTGGAATCGATGTTCCCTCCGGAGAAGTTTGTGGAAGCCGTTAAATCGAACAAGGCCAATATCGTGGGACTCTCCGCCCTTCTCACGACAACGATGCCAGAGATGAAGGAGGTGGTCGAATCCCTGCTGAAGTCAGGGATTCGTAACACCGTGAAGGTCATCGTCGGAGGAGCACCCGTCACGGAGAAGTTTGCCAGAGAGATTGGAGCCGATGGTTATGCCCCGGATGCGCCAGCGCCGTGGAGAAGGTCCGGGAATTAATCGGGTAGGTGCAGAAATCCCAAATTCCAAGCACCAAGTCCCAAATAAGCTGCAATCACCAATTTCCGATTCCAAAACGAGCACGAGCCCTTTGCGGTCTCTCCCTCTCGGGGAGGAAATCGGGAGTGATGGAACGGGATGTTTCGGTCATTGAGAGTTTGGAACTTATTTGGGCATTTGGAATTTGGAATTTTTCTTTTTGGAGTCCTTTGAATGAGTCAAAACATCGGGTTGGGCATCGATGTGGGTGGAACCAATACCGATGCGGTCCTGATCGACCTGGGCGAGCGAAAGATTCTCTCCTTTGCCAAGGCGCCCACCACGAAAGACGATCTTGCGAAGGGGATCAGTGATGTCCTGAAGCGGCTGGACCGGGTCTACTTTCCCAAGATCAACCTGATCTCCCTCTCCACCACCTTAGCCACCAACTCCATCGTCGAAGGCGTCCGGCGCAGGGTCTGCGGCATCCTCATCGGCTACGGGCCGGAGGATTATCCTCCTGAACTGCGGGAGGAGGTGGTTCTCGTCTCCGGGAGGTCATACGGTTCAGGGCGAGGAGAAAGAGCCCCTCGACCTCGATCGCGTGAGAGCCATTCTCGATTCCACGAAGGACAAGGTTGAGGCCTATGCTGTCTGCGGTTATTTCAGTGTCCGGAATCCGGATCATGAGCTTCAGGTCAAGCGTCTCATTCAGGAATCGACCGATCAGCCCGTCGATCTGCGGCCATGAAATCTCCCTTCAGCTGGATGCCGTCAAGCGGGCCACGACCGCCCTTCTGAATGCTCACCTGATTCCCGATCATCCACCAGTTGATTGAGTCCGTGAAACGGGTTTTTCGGGAACAGAACATCGTCGCTCCCCTGATGATTGTCAAGGGGGATGGAAGCCTGATGAGCGAGTCGGTGATCCGGGATCGTCCCATCGAGACGATCCTGTCAGGCCCTGCTGCAAGTGTGATCGGAGCGAAATATCTGCTCGAACAGTCCGGAGAGGTTCAACATGCGGTGATCGTCGATATCGGAGGGACGACCACGGATATTGCCCTGCTCAAGGAAGGACTTCCTCGCCTCAATCCCAATGGCGCAAGGGTAGGGAGCTGGCAGACCAATGTCATTGCGATTGATATCCGGACCATCGCCCTGGGCGGAGACAGTCAGATCACGCCTCGATGAAGAAGGAGACTGAAGGTCGGTCCGAAACGGATCATCCCTCTCTCCTATCTCGGATACTGTTATCCGAAGATCAACGAAGAATTGAAACGGATCCAGGAAGACCGGAGCCTCTCTCCCTGGATCAATCAGACCGATTTCTGGATCCGGATCGGGCAGAGGACCGAAGAGGGACTCGATCCCTTATCGGAGAGGATCCTTTCCGAGGTGACGGAAAAACCCCTCTCCCTGTTTCAATTGGTTCGAGTCACGGACCAGATGCCAAGCGAGATCCTGAGAAGAATCTCTTATCTCGAGCGGCGGAGCCTCGTTCAGAAGAGCCGGGATCACTCCGACCGATATTCTTCACATTACCGGAATCTTTCAGGCCTGGGACCGGGATGCGGCAGAGCGGGGGGTCCGTATCCTCTGTGATCGATCGAAGATGAGTCTTCCTGCGCTCATTCAGAGACTGGAAGAGGCCATGGATCGATCCATGGGGATTCAGATCCTTGAGCTCATTCTGTCCGGATCGATCCACTCCGTCAAAGGACTGGACGAATGTGAATTCTGCAATTTCTTTCTCGACCAATCCTTCCGCAGGGAGAGCATCCACCGAAGGGGTTCAGTTCAAGGTCAGCCTTCGAGACAAGATCATCGGAATCGGAGCGCCTGCCCATGCCTCTGCTTCCCTCGGTTGCCGAAAAGTTGGGGACCCAGGCCGTGATTCCCTTTTATGCCGGAGTTGCCAATGCCGTCGGCGCGGTCACGAGCGCGATCGTCATCAAGGAAGAACTCTGCATCAAGCCCTTTCAGGAGGGATTCCGGATCCATTCCTCCTCAGGGGTAGCCTTCTTTGGCGATCTCGGAGAGGCGACGGAAGAAGGAAAGAGAGGTCTCCGCGAGACGGCTTATCAAAAGGCGAAGAAGGCAGGGGCCGGGGAAGTAGAGATCCTCATCGAGGAGAAGGAGCATTGGGCCACGGCGAAAGGGGGGGATTCGGTCTTTATCGAAAAGACGATCACGGCCCGCGCCATGGGAAATCCGAAGATGTATTCGGACGTCCTGCAAGAGGTTCCTCCAAAATAGATTTTGAAATATGTTGAAAGTTAAGGTATATTAAGACCGTTCTTTTCGGGAGGACTCCTTTTACGTGAAGGACCCCGCGGTTCTCGACATTCGAAATCTGAAGACCTACTTCTTCACCTATGAAGGCGTGGCCAGGGCGGTTGACGGCGTCAGTTACCAGCTGGCCAAGGGAGAACCCCTGGGGGTCGTTGGAGAGTCAGGATGCGGCAAGAGCGTGACAGCCCTGTCTATTCTTCGTCTCATTCCCGTTCCTCCCGGAAAGGTCGTGGGAGGAGAGATCTTATTCAAAGGGAAAAACCTTCTTCAACTGCCGGAAGATGAAATGAGGAAGATCCGGGGAAACCGGATCTCCATGATCTTCCAGGAGCCCATGACTTCCCTCAATCCCGTTTTTACGGTCGGGAATCAGATTCAGGAAACCTTCAGACTCCACCAGGGCCTCTCCAACAGGGAGTCTCTCGAAAAAACGGTCGAGATGCTGAAGTTTGTAAATATTCCGACGCCTGAGAAGTGTGTCGCGCGGTATCCCCACGAACTGAGCGGAGGGATGAGGCAGAGGGTGATGATCGCCATGGCCCTTGCCTGCCGGCCTGAGATCCTGATTGCCGATGAACCGACGACGGCTCTAGATGTCACGATTCAGGCGCAGATCCTTGACCTCATGACCAAGCTGAAAGAGGAACTGGGGATGGCCATCATCCTGATCACCCACAATCTCGGCGTCATCGCAGAGATGGTGAGACGGGTTCTGGTGATGTATGCCGGAAAGATCGTGGAAGAGGCAAAAACCAAGACCCTCTTCGAAGATCCCCGGCATCCCTATACCATGGGCCTGCTGAAATCGATCCCCCGCCTCGGGGATAAGTTCCGGGTTGGAAAGATTCGTCTCGCTGAGATTCCGGGGGTCGTTCCAAGCCTCTATGACCTTCCCCCGGGCTGCAAATTTTCGACACGATGTCCCTCGGTCATGGATCTCTGCAGGGAGAAGGAACCGGAGCTCAAGGAAATCGGAGAGGGCCATTATTGCAGTTGCTGGTTGATGGAACGATGAACGAGAGAGCCGCATCCGTGAAGCCTTTACTCGAAGTCAAAAACCTGAAGAAATATTTTCCCATCAAGGGGGGGATTTTTTCCAAGACCGTCGGCCATGTCTATGCGGTCGATGGTGTGAGTTTCTTCGTCAATGAGGGAGAGAGTTTGGGACTCGTGGGGGAGAGCGGATGCGGGAAATCGACCACGGCGCGGGCCATTTTGAGACTGATCGAACCTACGGAAGGTGAGATCCTCTTTGAGGGAAAAGACATCTGCAAGGTGGATGACAGAGAGATGCGTTCCTTCAGAAGGCATATGCAGATTGTCTTTCAAGACCCTTATGCCTCCCTCGATCCCAGAAAGACCGTTGAGCGGATCATCGGCGAGCCCTTGGAGGTCTTCCACATCGGGACGAAGAAGGAGAGGAAGGAACGGGTGGCCTATCTTCTGCAGAAGGTGGGGCTCTATCCCGAGCATGCCCAGCGCTATCCCCATGAATTCAGCGGCGGCCAGAGACAGCGGATCGGGATTGCCAGGGCCCTTGCCCTCAATCCGAAACTGGTCATCGGGGATGAGCCGGTATCGGCTCTCGATGTCTCCATCCAGGCGCAGGTGATCAACCTCCTGGAGGATATTCAGGAGGAATTCAAACTCTCCTATGTCATCATTGCCCATGACCTGGCCGTTGTGGAGCACATCTGCGACCGGATCGCAGTGATGTATCTCGGAAGGATCGTTGAGATCGCCGGGGACAAAGAGCTCTACACTTCTCCCACCCATCCGTACACCATTGCGCTTCTTTCGGCGATTCCGATGCCGGACCCCGGTGTCGCTAAAAAGAGGATCATTCTCGAAGGAGATGTCCCGAGCCCCATGCATCCTCCGGCCGGTTGTCATTTCCACACCCGTTGTCCCCGTAAGAAAGAAATCTGCACAACGACCATTCCGCCCCTTACCGATATCGGAAGCGGCCATTTTGTGGCCTGCCACCTTGAGAAAAATTGAGACGGAGATTGAGGCTAAGGCTAAGGTTAAGGCTTGAGGTTGAGAAAAGTCAAAACTTAATCTTGGAAATCGCGGCCTCACCCGCTCCTGCTGTGATTCAGACAGTAAGAGGCCATACCTGCCTACCGCAGGCAGGGACTTCAGACATCAGACGAGAGATGAAACTAGAGTGCAAAGCCTCAAAAGGGGATCAGGACACGTTAAGGGTCAATTCCCATGTAAAATAGTCCGGTGTCTGAGGTCTGATGTCCAGTGTCTGAATTGCAGACAATTCCTGAAATATATTGACATTCCGTTCACTCAGAGTGATACTGTAGCAATAAAAAAGCGTTCCCTTATGCCTGGAATAACACTCAAGCATCCGATACAGACACTCGATCAGCAATTATTGTTCCCTCCCGGCACCCTTCTGACGAAAGAGACGTTAGATGCCATTATGGATTCACACAGGGCTCATTCCTTTGAGACCTATCCCCTCCTATTGCACGGTTCAGTTAAAGACGACTTTTTGAACTTTCTCAGTACTCCTCCCTATGGGACCATTTTTTCAGACAGAAAACGGATCGATTTCCTGAAGCTTCTGGAGACAGCTCATTTTCCCATTCCCGTTCTGCAATCGCTGACCTATTTCAAGCAACATGACTTCCACACCTACGCCCATGTTCTCATGGTGTTTGCCCTGTCTACGCTTCTGGCAACGGATTTGATCCCTGAATACCAGGAGTGTATCCAGTTGTTCGCAACGGGTCCGACCCACGATATTGGCAAGATCTGCGTGCCCCTGCACATCCTGAAAAAGGCCACACCACTCACCAAATCAGAGCGGGCTTTCCTGGAACATCACGCAGCGGCAAGCTACGTGCTTCTCGGCTATTACTATAAAGATGTTCAGCACCTTGCGTGCAGGGTGGCCCTCGATCATCATGAGAGGAGAGATGGTTCGGGATACCCCCGAAGCGTCTTGCTCAAGGATCCCATGGTAGAAATCGTCGCCGTGAGTGACATTTATGACGCGCTGATTAAGCCCAGATCTTATCGATCCGCGCCCTTCGACAATCGGACGGCCCTGGAGGAGATTACGAAGATGGCGGAGCAGAATAAGATAGGATGGGACGTCGTCAGGGCGCTCATTGCCCATAATCGCAAGTCTCATCCTCACTACACGGAAATAACCATCTCGGCCGAGAAAAGAGGAACCCCTCCTTCCTATAACGCCTACGGGATTATCGCAGAAGAAACAGACCCCAAAGACTGAAGGCATGAGTGTAGAGTTAGCCACCGCGCCAACCGATAAGACTCGGCAAATGACCAACCAATCAGACTGCTAATACCTCAAAAAAATAAGGTTAAGGTTTAGGCTAAGGTTGAGGAAAAACAAATACGGAAAAGTCGGAATCCGACCGGG
>CAWHGS010000022.1:0-74498 GCA_963828805.1 uncultured delta proteobacterium | reverse complement strand
GTGCCGTGGGAGTCCATTGTTCCAAAAAGGATTGTGGACCTTGCGGCACTGCCAAGAGAAGGGCGCGTCCTTTTAGAATGGACGGCTCCAAAGGAGAATACCGATAAGACGCCTTTGACCGATTTGGAAAGCTTCCAGGTCTTAAGATCTGAGGGCCTTATCGTTGGAGATCAATGCACGGGATGTGGAGAAAAACCAAAACCCGTTTATGAAATGAAGTTGGATGGCAAAGGAGAAGAAAAGGGCAAGAAATTATCCATCTTCATCGAAGATCAAGAACCGGGAAAGGTTTATGTGTATGAGATTGTCGCAGTCAATCGGAGAGGGCATCCAAACTCCCCTTCCAATCCTGTCTGGGTGTATTGGGACACTCCGCTTGATCCACCCAAGAGCGTAAAGGAGGAACAAGGGGACAAAAGGGTGGATCTTTCCTGGGAGCCCGTAGAGGGTGCATCAGGATATAATGTTTACCGGAGACGAGAGGATGAATCCTTTTCCGCCAGCCCCCTGAATAGGGAGCCTCTGCCTGAGACCCAATTCATTGATTTGAGTGTAGAGAATGAAAGAAAATACATTTATTCCGTTCGAACCCTAAGGCGAGTGGTTAAAACGGATGTGGAGGGAAAGGATTCTCAAGAGGTCGCAGCAACTCCCACCGACATGATTCCTCCCGGTTCACCCCTGGGGCTGGTGGCCATTCCCCTTAAGAACGGGATCGAGCTGAACTGGAGGAAAAACCAGGAAGCTGACTTGTTAGGCTATTATGTCTATCGAAGGAGACCCGGAGAAAGAGACTTTGTAAGATTGACGGAAAACCCTCTGACAAAGGAAACCTATCTTGATACCGAAGTTGAATTAGGGCAAGATTATGAGTACGCGGTGACGGCTGTGGACACCTCGGTTCGAAAGAATGAAAGTCCACATTCGGAAGAAGTGATGGTGAAATACATCTACTAAAGTTCGGAGTTCAGAGTTCGGAGTGCGGAGTCAGAGCCTGATAACACAGAAATAAACATTGTGAAACTAGATTCTCCGAACTCCGAACTAATTGCTCCGAACTAAGCGAGAGCGCAAAATGCATTTCTTCGAATACAAGAATGGCCAGCTGCATTGTGAGGGGATTCCCATCCATCAGATTGAAAAAAAAGTTGGGACTCCGTTCTACCTCTATAGCTATAGCACGCTGGTGAGACACTTCACGGTCTTCAATAACGCCTTCGAAGGAATACCGCACCTGGTCTGTTATTCTGCTAAGGCGAATTCCAATCTGGCTCTCATTCGCCTCTTCACCAATTTGGGCGGCGGTGTGGATGTGGTGTCAGGAGGAGAGCTCTACCGAGCGATCAAGGGAGGGGCCGATCCGAAAAAGATTGTATTCTCAGGGGTTGGCAAAAGAGGAGATGAGATTGAATATGCCTTGAAAACGGGTATCCTGATGTTCAATGTGGAATCTTCCCAGGAACTTCAGGCCATCAACGAAGTGGCAGGCCGAATAGGTAAAAAAGCACCTATTTCTATTCGTGTCAACCCTGATATTGATGCGAAGACACACCCTTATATCTCAACCGGGTTGAAGCAGAATAAGTTCGGCATTGATATCCTTCGCGCCCCGATGGCCTACCGGATGGCCTCTCAATTGCCCAATTTGAAAGTTGTTGGGATTGACTGCCACCTGGGTTCACAGATTATTGAGGCTGAGCCTTTTATGGAAAGTTTGCGGAAGCTGAAAAGTCTGGTCAAAGATTTGAGAAATGAAGGGATGAAAATCCAATATTTGGATTTGGGAGGTGGCCTTGGGATCACTTATGAGGATGAGGAGCCTCCTGATCCCGTAGAATATGCGTCCACCATTCTTGAGGAGATTAAGGGGTTCGGCTGTACCCTCATCTTAGAACCAGGTCGTGTGATCGTTGGGAATGCAGGGATTTTGGTTTCGAGGGTTCTTTATACCAAAGAGAATGAGGAGAAAAGGTTTGTGATTGTGGATGCAGGCATGAATGATCTGGTCCGGCCCAGTTATTATGGGTCGTACCATCACATTCTTCCTGTCAACGAGGAAAAACGTGAGGAGATTGTGGCTGACGTGGTGGGTCCCCTCTGCGAGTCAAGCGACTTTTTGGCCAAGGGACGAAGAATTCCAAGACTGGAAGCCGGAGAACTCATTGCCGTAATGAGCGCTGGTGCCTACGGATTCTCCATGTCCACCAATTATAATTCGAGACCCAGGGTGGCTGAAGTCCTCGTTCGAGATGATCAGATGTTTGTAATCCGGCAAAGGGAGGACTATGAGGATCTGGTCAGAGGAGAAAAGATACCCGAGTTCCTAACTCGGCCGTAAAGCGTAAAGGGTATGAGTCGTACCAAGCACCATCCCCTAGGTAGACGTCGAAGGCTTTAGCGGCTGAATCGATTGAGGAGAAAACCATGAAAATTCCTTTCATGAAGATGAGCGGAAGCGGAAATGACTTCATCGTCATCGACCATCGAAAACCTTTCCTGGACGAAGATCGGATGAAGAAATTTGCCCGTAAGGTCTGTCGAAGAAGGGTCTCTGTGGGTGCCGATGGGCTCATTCTGGTAGAGGAATCAAAGAAGGCTGATTTTAAGTGGCGATTCTTCAATGCAGATGGGAGCGAGGGAGAGATGTGCGGCAATGGTGGACGATGCGTGGCTCGTTTTGCCCATTTGAAAGGAATTGCCGGGCCTTCCCTGACCTTCGAGACCCTGGCAGGGATCATTTCTGGTGAAGTGGATGGAAAACGGGTAAAGCTGGAAATGACCAAGCCTCATAGCCTGAAGCTGGACGAAAAGATTTTAATCGAAGGAAAGGAACTGACGCTATCGAGCATTAACACCGGGGTCCCTCATGCTATTTTATTCTTAAAAAATGTTGAAAATGTGGATGTGGTCGACATGGGGAGGGTGATTCGATTTCATCCGCATTATGCCCCAGCTGGAGCCAATGCCGATTTTGTCAAAGTGGAGAACGGTTCACGACTCTCTGTCCGCACTTATGAGCGGGGGGTGGAAGACGAGACGCTGGCCTGTGGGACGGGTGCTGTAGCGTCTGCTCTGGTTGCAGCCTTTAAGGGATTTGTGAAATCACCGGTATCCATCAAAACGAGCGGAGGCGAGATACTCACCGTCCATTTCGAGATAGAGTCCGATCAGATCAAGAAGGTATTTTTCGAAGGGGATGTCCACATCACCTATGAAGGAGAGATGTGGGAGGAGGCCTACGAATGACCGCCTCCAGGTGAGGTTCGAAGTAGTAAGGAGAAATCCGGATGAAAAGATTTTACGTTTATATTGACGCTTCCGTAATAGGTGGTTGCGAAGATAGCGAATTTGCCGAAGCGACTCTTGCTTTGTGGCAACTGTATATCCAAGGAGTCTACATAATGGTTCTCTCGGAGCATACGTTGCGGGAGCTTCAAGGAGCGCCTCAAAGTGTCCGGAATCGCCTCCTTGAAATACCTGAGGCCCATCATACTCCGAAGGAGGTATTATCGGGTGAAAAAGATATTTGATGCGGTCGGCTGGATGCGAAAGCGACGGGAAGAAATTGACAAAGAGGACGAGGGACTTTCCTGGGAAGAGAAACATGAAAAAACCCGGAAGCTTCTTGAAAAGGATCCCCTTTGGCTTAGTCTCAAAAAGCGCTTGGTTCAGCCAACATCGGTTCCTGTTGGGAAGACCAAGGGCCATAAGCGGAAAGTTATCGAGGGGCATCCCGATTGAGCCTTTCATTTGATCCCCTTTGATGGTCTTCCCGGTGATCTTCGATCAACTTCTTCCGGATCTCAACCTGGCGTTGTTACAGCAAATCCGTTGCTCTCCGCTAATGCCTCAGAAATAGATTCACAGATTGTGTCATTCCGGACCTGATGCCTACCTCAGACCAACTTCCACCTTCCCAGCCGCAATTCGCTCCCCAACCTTGCGCGGGTAAGGAATTGCTGTTGGGCGTAGTGTGTCACCTAAACGGGGGGAGGGGCGACTTTAGTCGCCCTAAAGGCCTCGCCCTGAAGGCCCCGCTTCGCGGGACCTTACCCATTGGACCATGCTTCAGTGAGGCATTCCTGTGGGGGTTCTTTTCTGCTTGACAATTGATTCAAATTAGTCTACTTTAAAGTAGACTACTCTGAAGAAGACAAAGGAGTTGAGTTGATGTTTGTCAATCGGGAATCGGAGATTCAGTCTCTGCTTGAACGGATGACCTCAAACAAGGCGGAGCTCGTTATCGTTTACGGACGGCGCCGAATTGGAAAGACCGAGCTCTTGAGAAAAGCTTTTGCGAAAGGAAGGGCGATCTATTTCGTAGCTGATCTTGGAGCAGATCAAGACCAGAGACGGAGATTTTCAGAGGCGGTTAATCTCTCCTATCCGAACCCCCTTCTCCAAGCTGACACCCCTCCCGGCTGGGACTCCCTTTTGCGATACATCATCACCCTCGCGGAGAAGGACAGGATCGTATTGGTCCTCGACGAATTTCCTTATCTCTGCTCAAGCGACCCGGCCCTTCCTTCGGTTCTCCAGCGAATCTGGGATGAGATGGGAAAAGATTCGAAGCTCTATCTGATTCTCTGCGGGTCCTTTATCAGTTTTATGGAGCGGGAGGTCTTGGGTCACAAAAGCCCCCTCTACGGTCGCCGGACCGGACAGCTCCTGGTCCATCCTCTGCCACTTCGCACGTTGAAAGACTTCTTCCCGGGATATTCCCCCGAAGAAAGAATCACGGCCTATGCCATCCTCGGAGGAGTGCCAGCCTATCTGATTCAATTCTCCGATAAGCTTTCCATACGTCAAAACATTGAAAGACAGATTCTTAAACCGACAGCGTTTCTCCATGATGAGGTTCGATTCATCCTGATGGAGGAACTCCGGGACCCCAAACATTATCTTTCGATCCTCCAGTCTATTGCCTTTGGAAATACCCGCATGAACGATATTGTTCAGAGGACCGGGATTGAACGGGGTCCGGTCAGCAAGTACCTCTCCGTCCTTCAGGATCTGAGATTGATCGAAAGAGAAACTCCGGTCACGGAAAAGCATCCGGAGAAAAGCCGCAAGGGGATTTACCGTCTTTCGGATAACTTCTTTCGTTTCTGGTTTCGCTTTGTTCTTCCCTATAAAAGCCGTCTCGTGGAAGGCGGGGAGCGGAAGGTCATGGAGGAGGAAATCCTTCCCCATCTGGACAACTTCATCGGCCAGGTCTTCGATAAGATTTGTGTCGAAATTCTCCGGTACCTCGTCGATGAGAAAAAGATCAAACTGAGTTACGACCGGGCTGGCCGGTGGTGGAACGGAAATGAAGAAATCGACCTGGTTGCAGTGGCAGGAGATGAACCTGTTTTTGCGGCTGAGTGCAAATGGTCAAAGAAGCCGGTCGGAATCGACATCCTGAAGGAGCTTCGCAGAAAGGCGTCCCTCATTTCGTCGGAAGGGCCAAGAGATAGACCTTCGTCTTGGGCTTTTTTCGCGATCCGGATTCACGAAGGAGATCGAGGCCCTCGGAAGAAAGGGTGAGATCGAACTCATCGATGTCCGAAAGATCGGACTTGTAAATCATACCAGGAGGCTTATCGTGCACTCTTTTTTGTCTGCTCTTTTTTCGTGGTGGTTTTTGTTACTGCTTTTTGCCTTGCTCGATTCTAAGATCTCACTATTTCAATCTTCTCAAGACCGCCCTCAAATGGCGGGGCTTTATCTCTCACTCAACCTTCACCTTCCCAGCCGCTCTTCTTGAGAGAGGCTTTTCGACAATTAAGGAAATTTTTGATAGAAAAAACCTATCCGAAATGTGACCGGCTACGCGCAAAATGCGGATTGCCATTGCGACAGAGCGTCTCTTCATTGGAACCAAGAGTGGGAAGGCGCGGAAAACAGATGGAATTGCAATATTGCGAGCCTGGTGCCGTCAAGACGGACACCGATGATCTAGAAAGAAACTACGGTACAGGAAAAGAGGAAGCTTCCGGGTCTTGCAATATCGCAATTCCGGTACTCGATGCTACCCTGTTCTTATCATGAAGTTCTTGATTTATTTCCGCCTGTGAGGGGACACGGACAGGAATTATCAAATACGTGGCTACACGCCAAGGTAATCGCGGAGTTTTCGTAGCGCCTCCCGGTGTTTGGCAGGTGTCATCCGGCGTATGTTTTGAAGCTTCCATTGAACAGCAGGGAGATTCTCGATTCCGGGCACTCCCAACATATTCCACTGGGGTTTTCCCTCTTTAACGGATACGATAAACCGTCTTTCTTCTTCGGTCATTTCCTCGTGAAGCCTGGATACCAATTGTTCTCCTACAATCCTCAGTTCCTCGGCTGTGACCGGTTCGACCACCATCCCCTGAAATTCTCTTCTCGAAGACCGGGCGCAGATCGCCCCAATGCGGATTGAGGAGTTCGACCATCGGTCGGGAGTGACTTACAACATAAACAATGAACGCCTTGCGTATTTTCTCTGTGAACCCCTCATTCTTGAATAGCATATCGATGTCAAAAAGGTCCCTCGGATGCTGCCGGTCCAGAGCTGCACAGGCCTTGCCTCCGTAAAGATCCTCGAAAGAAAGTGTGCGAGCTTCGATTGAAAGCTCAAAAAGATCCTGTGCCTTCTGACAGAGGATTCTCGTTTCAGTTGGAAATACCGATCCTCTTAGAACAGAGTTGGGTTCAACTTTGATCGTTGCGTCGCCACGGCGGATGAGTAAGCCTGCGACAAGGTTAAACTCACGGTCTCTCTTGGAAAATACACGGACACCGGGGATTGTTTTCTCCACCCTTTCCGAAATTCGAAGAAGGGCCTTGTCGATGTCAGTTAAAGCAGCCTCGCGGTCGTTTATTGGAAGGTAGGTCAGGTCAATATCGACGGAAAGACGAGGGAGATCCCTTAAGAAGAAGTTGATTGCAGTCCCACCCTTCAGGGCAAAGACTTCCTCTTGGTTTACAAGTGGCAAGACCCGGAGGAGCAATTCCGCCTGTCTGAAAAAGACCGTATCTTTTCTCAAACTGTTCCTTCTCTTTGTTCTCTGGGGACCGTGATATTGTACTTGGGATTGAGTTCTCCCCCGGATACAATCCTCCTCTTCCCTTTGCCGAGATCTATCCGTGAAAGATCAAGCTTTTCCACCCAGGGATGTCTATGCTTTTCGGCCATGTACATGAAAAGCCTTTTGACTTTGACAAACCGGCACATTTCGAGAAGCTTTTGAACGACTTCGGGCCTGAGCGTAACAAGACTCTCCATAATGAGAAGCGACTCCTCGAAGCTTATCTTTTGCGGAACGAGGTAGAGCATCTCCATGGCCGCCCGCTCCGGCGAGGATATCCGAATAGAAAACTCCCTCTCCTTCCATTCAGAAAACCCCTCACGGCTGTTCCCGGGGAAAAGACTTGTCCGAGTCACCACAAGGCTGAGTCCCAACCGCTCTCCTGAGAACCAGGCGGGCAGGATCACCTTGGGCTGAGCGTAAAGAAAGAGAGTTCTTGTCTCCTCGGGAACGTAGTGACCGTAACCCTTGAGTTCGAGGGCAGTCCTTCCCCCTGCGTGAACTTCAAGCTCAAGCTGGGATTGAACTGCGTACAACGCTCCGGGCCACTCGACCCGATCTTCAGGGAGGACATAGGCCCCCTGCCCGAAAGATTTGATCCATGCGCTACGGCGGTATTTCGTGAGCAGGTCGTAAGTGAACCCTTGCCGCTTCAGGTACGAAGCCGTTGCAACGGTTCCCCGAGGCCATTTGCTTATGAGCTGGTTTATTTTTGATGTTTTTTCATTACCCATGGTACTTAAATAACAATAATTTTAAACCAATGTCAAGAGGAAAGTTTAAAAATATCAAAATTCCATTACCCAAAGGCAAGAAATAAGCATATTTTTAAACCATAACGGAATGCCTCCCTTTTTCATGCCGGGGCCATTACCGCTTTGTGCCTGATACACGACATTTACGTTGCCATCAACCAGACTTAAAGCGAAGTGGTTGACAGATTGAGCGAAGAAGGTATAGGTTTCAACCCACGGTGCCGGTTCTTGCTTCGGTAAATGCCATCATGGAAGAATAGTCTTCCCTTCTCGGGAAACCGGACCAAATGCAAGGGGTTAGAAGAATTGTCCGGAACGGACTGAAAATCCTCGTGTCCGTGGTTCGATTCCGCGAGATCTTGTGCACATTGGTCTTCCAGCGTCATTGAGGTAAACGCTATTCGTAAAATGCACCGAGCAGAGCGTGGAGAGCGAAATCGTTTAAAACCTGTTTACATGTGACCGGAAAAATCCTTCCTGAGGATGCCCTGGTACACCCAGAGAACAAGGGTATAGATATCGAAAATCGGTAAGCCGATTTCTCTCTGCATCTCAGCCGCGTAGGGTGGCATGTTTGTGCATTCCAGTACGATCAGCTCCGACCTCGGGATGATCAGATTTCATTCTTCTTGCCACCCGGACTAAATCCCCCCTGGCCTTCTCGACGTCCAGTTCCAGCTCATCATCGAGGATTACCCGAGAAAACTCTTTCCCTCCTTCTGTCCCCAGGATGACATGAGGCACTTGATCCGCTCCCACCGCAGAAAGATGGCGTTGGGTCAATGACCTCGAGTGAATCGTGATAATCCCCACTTTTTGGGAAGGCTTCAGCATCGAATAGACCAGCGGGACTTGCATGAGACTTGAGGTGAACACGGGGATATTGACCGAGGCAGCCAATTCATTTTGAAACAGGGCGAGGAATCCGCAGTTGGTCGTGATGGCTCTCACGCCCTCTCTCTCCAGTTCTTGTGCTCCCCTGATAAAACGCTCCAGTAACCCTTTGGCTCCTTTTCGCACAACCTGGTCAGGGGCCGCTTTTTTAACGATCTTATAAAGAACAGGAAAGTCCCAGGTCGTTGCATTCGCCATGTCCCCCGGGATTCTTGGAAACTTCGTTTCCAGGACCAGTATTCCTATCGAGTAGCCATATAAATTCTTACCTCCGATGGCTTTAACCATTTGCCTTTCCCCTCCCCCTTATTCCCGATTCTGAGAATTCCACTCGATGCTTCAGTTCTCGGGATGTTGCTTCACCCTCGATAAAAAAAGCTCCAGAAACTTCTTCGAATTCACTTCCAAACACACTTCGGCGGTTGGCTCCCCCTGTGTCTCGGAAACCCGGCCATAATGCTCCCCTTCCTCAACCTCAACCTGAAGGGCTAATTTTTCTTTCTTGACGATCGTTCGATCGATCACTGCTCCAACAGCAAGGGGGTCATGGAGATGATAGACTTTCGCCCTGGGTCTAAATTGCCGCTTGATGAAATCATATCCGGTTGCCTCAACAACAAATCGAGAAAAGGGATCCTCAATTGATTTGAGCCGTTCTTCCATGATCTGGGGATAGAGAAAGACCTGGTGAGTGACGTCAAGGGGAACCAGGGTGATGGGTAATCCTGACTCCAGGACGATCTTTGACGCCATGGGATCAGCATAGAAGTTGAATTCCGCCGCGGGAGTAATATTCCCCTTTGTTCGGACAGCTCCGCCCATGATCACCACTTCTCTTAATTTCTCCATTCCTTTCGGATCCCCCTGGATCCCCAGTGCGACATTGGTAAGCGGGCCAGTGGCAATCAGCGTCATCTCCCCGGGCGAGCGACGGGCCAACTGCGCGATGAGTTCATCCGCACGGCCCGAAAAAACCTGCCAGTCGTCCTCTCCCTCTTTTCCGGACGATGCTTGCTCTTCCAAGTCCATCCTCCCCATGAAAGGAATGGGCATGAACAGGCTCCCCTTTTAACGGGCGATCCGCTCCTCGGGCGATCAGGGGTTTGGGGTGGGGCTGGATAAGGGAAAGGACCCTCTGAATATTGTTAAATACCAGATCCAATGGGACATTTCCGCTCACTCCCGTGATTGCTTTCACCTCCAGTTCAGGTGAATGAAAGGCCAGGATTAAAGCCAGGGCATCATCTACCCCCACATCGCAGTCAATGATGACTTTCGTGCCCATTTCCTTCACTTCCTATCCTTTTTGCTGACAGATTAGTCCTAAATCTCTCCTCAGAAAAAGCAGGGAGACATGGTCTTAAGTTCGGTATTGACTAGTCTTCTCTCAGAAATTGAGCCGTGTCCTCAGGGAAGGCAACATTGATATAGATCCCGGAGCCCATTTCGAACCCGGCTGGAGTGGTCAGCCGGGGAATAATCTGAAGGTGCCAATGGTAGTAATCCTCCCCTTCGTCTTTGATAGGGGAGGTATGGATGACGTAGTTATAATCAGGGTCGTTCAGTTTGATATAGAGCTTATAAAGGGTCGCCTTGAGAATCTTTCCAAAGACTTTTGAATCGTCCATCGAAATCTGACCGAAAGAAGCCTGATGGTTCTTTGGAATGATCCAGGTTTCAAATGGGAAACGTGAAGCAAAAGGGTGGAGGACGACAAATTTCTCGTTCTCCATGATGATCCTCTTTCCGATACTCAGTTCCTCCTCAATCAGATCACAATAGACACAACACCCATGATCATCATAATACCGGGATGCCTCCTCCAATTTTCTTCGGATATTGGATGGAACAATACCCGTACCGACAATCTGAGAATGGGTGTGCTCCAAAGAGGTTCCGGCCCTCTTCCCGTGATTCTTAAAAATAATGATCAGTTTGATTCTCTCATCTCCCCTTAGGCCAAGGTATCGTTCCCGATAGGCCAGGAGAAGTTCCTCCACTTGCTTATCATCCAAAAAAGGGAAGCGTTGATTATGAATGGGGCTTCCAATCACCACTTCATGGACGCCGACCCCGTCCATCATTCTGAAAAAACCTTTCTCTTCCTTCCTCTCTAAGCTACCATCAGGCACAAGGGCAGGAAATTTGTTGGGAATGACCCTGACCCACCACCCTCTGCTATTGGGGGGACCGCCGCTCCGGTAGGCCAGCGTCTCAGGAGGCGTGAGATGTTCATTCCCCGGGCAGAAGGGACAATCCGCTTTATAGGGAGGCATTTCAATGGTCGGTTCAATCCTTTTGAAGTCATGGGGCCTCTTGGCTCTCTCGGCCGCAATGATAACCCATTCCTTGGTCGTACGATCCTGTCTTAGCTGAGACATAAAGATCCCCTTAATTTCGGAATGCGGATTGCGGATTGCAAAATGATATCTCCATGAGAGAGCCTAACATTGCTTAACCCTTCTCTTGGCGGTTTTAATAGACGCGACAGTCATTGCTAATAACTCTGTTGCCTCTCTCATCAAAAAGTTCACCTCAGATGTTTCAGTGATTCCGCTTTCCACCAACAATTCCATCCAGTACAAAGTTTCATCAGCCTCCTCCTCGACAATTCCCATCTTAGCTATGAAATCAGCAGAAGATCTTGCTCGGCATGCGGCACGATAATTTGATCCGATTGAGGTCCCTGACCGTAATAGCTGCCTCCCAAGAATCTGAGCAGGTTGGCCATTTGGCAAAGCTTCGACCAACTTAATTGTTCTTAAGGCGAATTGTTTTGTTCTCTGTTTCAATTCAGACTTATCCATATCGGTTCCCAGCCGTTGGTTAATCGTCTGCCTTGTTGTCTTGACTCCGAAATTCGCAATCCGAATTCCGCAATCCATGAGCCTTAACCTAAGGCCCAGAATAACCCGATCAACGCTCCTAAGGGGATCGCTATATACGGGTTACACGTGAGCGCTCAGGAGCTCCCAATGCTTCGGGTTAAATAGCTCAGGACAAACCCGGCAGCTCCTCCCAGACCAACACCCAATAAGATCTTCACAGGCATCCTCCCTCCGTGACATAAAAATACCATTCTAATACGTCTAAATCAACCCCGCAGAATGCCCAACCTCTTGAACCTTTCAGATGAAATAGATATAATTTTGCAAAAGATCATATGAGGAAGAGAAAATGAGAGAGATCACCTCTGAAGAACTCCTGTCTTTTGATGGAAAAGACGGAAAACCTGTCTACGTCGCCTTCCAGGGCAAAGTATACGATGTCACGAAAAGCCGTCTCTGGGGGACAGGGTCCCATATGAAGCGGCATCTCTCCGGAAAAGACCTCACCGGAGAAATTGCTGCAGCGCCTCACGGACCAGAGGTCCTTGAACGATACCCTCAAGTCGGGGTCCTCAGGGCCGGGCCAACCGAGGAGCTAAACCATCTTCCTCCCTGGCTCCAGAATGTCCTCGGACGAATCCCATTTTTGAGGCGTCACCCCCATCCCATGGTCGTTCACTTCCCGATCGCTTTCCTCATGGCCGCTTCACTCTTTATCCTTCTCTATCTTTTCTTCCGAAATCCTTCTCTCGAACTGACCAGCTTCTTTCTCCTCCTTCTTGGTACAGCCGCTTCTCCCTTTGCCATGGCCACTGGTCTCCTCACCTGGTGGGTCAATTACCGTTTGAAACTCAATCATTTCATAAAAAGAAAGCTTCAGCTCTCCGTCCTGCTTCTCGCCCTGGAGCTCATCCTCGTTCTCTGGCGCATCTTGAATCCGGCGACTCCCCCTGAGCAGGTTTACTCTGTCTATCCCATCCTGATGCTCACCCTCACTCCCGTGGTGGGCCTCTTGGGCTATTATGGGGGCCGGATAACCTTCCCCTCTGAATGAAGGGGGGATTCACTCTTGGAGAAAGCGTAAAAGACCACGCTGACCGTCATCCCCAAAAAACAGATGAGAAAGGCAAGGTGATAGGCCTCGGCCGGATAGGAATTCCCTGATCGGGGAAATGATTCGATCACTCTTCCCATGGCAGGCATAAAGATCGCCCCTCCCGCCATGGTAAAGAAATTGACGAAGGTAACCACCGTTCCCAAGATGGCCGTTGGAAACATCTCCTTGGCATGAGCGTAGATCAACATTCCAAAATTGTTAAAAAAGCCGATGAAAAAGAAGAGGATTCCATAGCAGACAGGATTCTGGATGTGGACCATTCCCGTAAGAGGAAAGAGGCAGACCGCATAGAGTCCTAATCCCACGAATGCCAGTCCTTTTCTTGAATGAAAGACCCGATCAGAGAGCTGACCTGCAACCAGGCCGCCGACGATTTGGCCGATGGCTAGCCAGATGATGAAATTGCCTGATTCAACAGAAGAATATCCCTTGATTCTGATGAGGTAGTAAACGAGCCACAACCCCTGAAGACAGCTAAGCGTCCCGTATCTGAAGAAGGCAACAGCCCCCAGCTGCCAGAAAACGACAGACTTCAGGATGAGCCGGACCGATTGAAAAATCCCCATCTCTGATCCCGCCGGGGAAGCCCCCTCTCCTTCCGCCTTTTGTTCAACATCCAACGCTTGGAAGACTAGAAAGGAGAAAAGGACTGTCATTGCGCCGGCAAGAATGAACATGCCTCTCCACCCGATTACAGAAGTGAAATAGGCCAAGGGAGAGGCCGCAAGGATGCTCCCAAACGTTCCGATGGATAGGAGGATGCTGACGAGGGTTGCAAATCTCTCCGGAGGGAAATAGAGGATAAAGACCTTCATCGAGCCCATCAGTGCAGAAGACATTCCTGCTCCGATCAGAATCCTTCCCAAGAAGACCATGAAAAATGAGTTTCCAGAGGCAAAGAGGAATGCGCCCAATGCCCCGATGAATGAGGAAGCACTGACAACGATGCGGGGACCGATCCGGTCGAGCATGGGCCCCATTGGAATCTGAAGCAGGGTGAAGGAGTAGAAGAAGGCCCCCCCCAGAATGCCCAGGGTCTCTGCATTAAGACCCAGATCTTTGACAAGATCGGGGGAGATGACGGCATTCGAGAAGCGATAAAACATGGAGAGAAAGTGAAGCGCGGAGAGAGTTAAAAAGATCAGAAAAAGTCGGAGAGGTGGAGGGCTTTTCGGCATCACAGTCCACTGGCTCTAATTTCTTATCCCACAGGACTGTATAAGATAATGTCTTCTCCGTCAAGGCCGAAAAGCCACGGGATACAGATTGGAGTCTGAGGGATTGACAAAAAGGCCAATCTTCGGATACTCTCCCTTCCGAGTCAGCAAAAGAAAGGAACCTTAAAGATGATCCTGCCATTTCAGGGAAAATATCCCAAGGTCGACCCGACCGCATTTATCGTCGACAACGCCATGGTCATTGGGGATGTCGAAATAGGAGTCGGGAGCAATATCTGGTTCTACGTCATCGTCCGTGGGGATACAAACTTTATCCGGATCGGTTCAAAGTGCAGCATTCAGGATGCCTGCGTTCTCCATGTGGGAGACAAGAACCCGACGATCCTTGAAGATGAAGTCTCCCTCGCACACCGTGTAGTTGTTCATGGATGCAGGATCAAGAAACGATCCCTCATCGGGATTGGAGCGATCGTGTTGAATGGGGCCGAGATCGGAGAGGAATCGGTCGTCGGCGCAGGCTCTCTCGTCGCCCCAAAGACGATTATCCCTCCCAGAACCCTCGCCCTGGGAGTCCCTGCCAAACCGGTTCGTTCCCTCCGGGAACAAGACTTCGAGCTGATCCGTCACACCACGGATAACTACCAGAATCTGAAAGAAATCTATCGTTCCTTACTCCAACCCGGAAGGGATATCGATTTAAAGGAATAAATATAGTTTCAGGTTGGCCAAAAGGTTATGCCGGTTCAAACATGTCTTTGGGAGCGCCACATAAAGGACAAACCCAGTCTTCAGGGACTTTTTCAAACGGGGTATCCGGTGGAAGGTTATTGTCAGGATCACCCTTTTCCGGATCATAGATGTAACCACAGACCATGCATTTGTACTTTTTCATTCTTGCCTCCTCAGGAAAAAAGATTATTGCATAGCGCATAGAGTCAAGGGCATGGGGTCAAGAGTTCTTTTTCCTCTATGCTCTCTGCCCTTTGCGATTATTTGAGGATATCCTCGTCATATTTCTTTTCGATCGCGTACTTATGTTTAGCCTCCTGCTGGGCCAGAAAGTCAAAGAGCTTATGGATCTCCTGACCCGGGGCGGTCTCTTTTAAATCGGTGTATAGCTTGAGAGACCGTTCTTCCATCTTCATTGCCATTCTCAGAATATCGGCATAGGAAAGATCAGGATTGAATTCGACATCGACCATATAATCGCTGATCTTCAGATCGGGAACGGCCTTCTCAACTTTCAACTCGGCAATCTTCTCGGCAGTGATGTCTTCAAGCAATTTCCGGTGCTTCTCCTCTTCCTTTGAAAAATCGATGAATAATTCCCGTGCGCCGGAATATTTGGCTACCTGGCTTGCCTTTGTATAGAAATTGAAGGCCCCGATCTCCTTTTCGATCGCAAACTTGATGATTTCGTCATATTGTTTCAGGTCCATAGAATCCCCCCTTTGATGTTCTGTCCCTTCCAGGGTAGTAGAGGCCAATCGCTCAGGGAGTACAGTGCATAATTTTAAGAGATAGCCCCGCCCCGGTCAAGAAAAATTTCTGCATCCTTTTCGGGTCAGCGGGTCCGCGGCTGCGTAGAGAGAGATAGGTAATTCCTTCTTATAATGGAGAAAATCTTCGTCCGAGGTGAGAATTGGGATTTTATTCCCCACCGAAACGGAGCAGATCAGGAAATCGATCTGGGAACCCTGGATCCCGGCTATCAGACAGGCATTGTAGAATTCAGCGGCCCTCTATCCAAGGGATGCAAATTATGATCGTGCGGGTGAAATCCTGCGGAATCTAAGGGATAAGGGGACGTTGATGAAAATAGACACTTTACAAGGTAAAGGAACTGTGGTAAAGAGTAATTATGCCACGACAAGCGAGACTGGATACGCCGGGAGTGCTTCATCACATCATGGTACGTGGGATTGAAGGGAGCCGGATATTCCGCGACGAACAGGACCGGGAGGAGTTTGCTTCCCGGATCGGTCGGCAGGTAGAGAAGATGGGGACGAGCGTCGTGGCGTGGGCGCTCATGGATACGCATATCCACCTCTTGAGCATCAGCGGGTCCCAGGGGATCTCCAAATTCATGCGGTGCCTGCTGACCGGTTACGCGGTTGTCTACAATCTGAAGTACCAGAGGCATGGGCACCTGTTTCAGAATCGGTACAAGTCGATCGTTTGCGAAGAGGAGCCCTATCTGCTGGAATTGGTTCGGTATATTCATTTGAATCCCTTGAGGGCCGGGATTGTAAAGACGTTGGAGGAGTTGGAAGGGTACGCATGGTGTGGGCATGGCGTACTGACGGGGAAGAGGCGGAGGGAGTGGCAAGAGACAGCATATGTTTTGAGACGGTTCAGCGACGAGAGGGGGAAGGCAATCCGGAGATACCGGAAGTTCATGGAGGAGGGGAAGGGGCAAGGGAGACGGTTGGATCTGGTGGGCGGAGGGTTGATACGGAGTCTTGGCGGATGGTCGCAAGTTCTTTCGCTGAGAGATTCAGGAAAGGATGTGCCTCATGACGCTCGGATTTTGGGCGGAGGTGATTTTGTGGAGGAGACGTTGAAGGAGGCAGACACGAATCTGCGACGACAGCTGAGACTGAAGGAAAGGGCAAAACAGATTGACCCAGTGATCGCGAAGATGTGCGAGAACGAGGGCGTAAGTGAAGGAGAGCTTCGAAATGGAGGGCAGAGAAGGAGGGTGTCAGAGCTTCGGGCAAAGGTTTGTTACCATTTGAAGTCATGATTTCGGGATACCGATGGCAGAGATTGCAAGACACGTCGGTGTCTGTGCCTCAGCCGTGGTGAAATCGGTCCAGAAGATGGAATCGAGAGGTCATAAGTCATAGATTTCATCAACGTCCCCTAGCCCATATTCTCAAACATAAGCAGTCTGTCTATTTTGTAATCAACTACAAAGTAGCCTTGACTATTTTGTAGTTCAGGTTATTATAGCCATATGCGTTACATGACACCCTGCATCCTGGATGATCTTCGTTCAAAGATGGTCTTTCTAAGCGGTCCACGCCAGGTGGGGAAAACCACTCTCGCCAAAAACATTCTTTCAGACCATTTTCCCTCAGGACGATACTTCGACTGGGATCTCGATGAAGATCGACAGGATATCCTCAATAAGCGGTGGGATATCCAGGATAAGCTTTTGATCTTTGATGAACTGCACAAATTCCCCCGATGGAAAGCATGGATCAAAGGCATTTACGACACATCCCACGAATCTCATGCTTTTCTCGTGACAGGCTCCGCGCGTCTTGACGTTTACCGCCGTGGCGGGGATTCCCTCATGGGACGGTACCATCCCTGGCGGCTCCATCCATTCACCCTTGACGAGTTGCCAAAGGGGGTATCGCCCAAAGAGGGTTTTGAAAGGCTGATGACCGTCGGTGGTTTTCCGGAGCCTTTCATCAGTAACGATGAACGGACGGCTCGACGTTGGAGGAGGGAACGCTTTGATCGTGTTCTCCGTGAAGATATACGGGATTTGGAATCCATTCGAAACATTCCGCTTCTTGGAATCTTTGCGGATATGTTGCGTCAGCGGGTGGGGAGCCTGATTACGCTTTCAAACATGGCTGCCGACCTCCAGATTTCTCCAAAAACGGCAAAGGTTTGGCTTGAAGTCCTTGAGAGGATGTATCTTCTTTTTGCCGTTCGGCCGTATACAAAATCTCTGCCCAGGGCCGTGCTTAAACCCCCAAAAGTTTACTTCTTTGACAACGCCGATGTCCTTGCCGGTGAAGGGGAACGGTTTGAGAATCTGGTGGCAGCCTCCCTCTTGAAACGACTCCACTTCCTCGAAGACCGGGACGGATACCGGTACGAGCTTCGCTATCTTCGTGATAAGGAGGGGCGCGAGATCGACTTTGTCATTATCAAGGAAGGCCGTGCGGAGGAGTTGATCGAAGCCAAGTGGTCGGATGATAAGATTTCAAAATCGCTTCTCTATTATGCTGAACGGTTGAAACCCGAGAAAGCAACTCAAATCACGGCTCACCTGAAAAGGCCTTATAGCCAGGGGCGCGTCCGAGTTACAGACCCCCTTTCCTACTTTCACCCGGGGTTTTTTGACCCGAGCCGGGCTCGGTGCCGGGTCCGTCACAATGGATCGACACGCTTCGAGAAAGTGAACCTCTTTCTGCCGCTCCCGGCGTCAGCCACCGCTATGCCGTCCTGGGCGCCCTCGAAAACCGTTCGGTAACGGGACTCGCTCTCGCGCAGTGCCTCCTCCGTGCGTTTGCACTCCTCCGCCAGCTGTTTGCCTTTAGCGGATTCCTCTTCGAGGACCCTGATCCTTTGCTCCAATTCTTCATAAGTGGGTTTTCTGGCCATCCGTGGTCCCCCAGTCCTTCCTGGCGCTTAGGTCGTTTCGATAAAATACCGATATCAAGATCGGGTGTCAAGAGAAAAGAGGTCAAAATTCAGAACGTCAAAGGAGGGGGGTGACAACAATCCGAAGGATGAAGAGCACCGTACAGGCTGGTGCGAAGGATTCAGGATTCTCTTTTCAGTAAGCGAATGGAGTTGAGGATGACCACCAGGGAACTCACTTGATGCATGACGGCCCCTACAATCATCGTCATCCACCCCTGGGTTGAAAGAACGACCATAATGGTATTGAAAACAAGGGCAAAGACCACATTCTCTTTGATGACCCGGAGGGCCCTTCGGGACAATCGAATGACCCTTGGAATGTTATCAAGCTCATCGGTCATCAATGCGATATCAGCGGTCTCGATCGCCACATCCGTCCCCGCAGCCCCCATTGCAATGCCCACGTCCGCAGCGGCCAGGGCCGGCGCATCATTGACCCCATCTCCGACCATGGCCACAATTCTTCCCCTCTGCCTCCACTCTTTAACCCTTCTCACCTTCTCTTCGGGATAGAGCCCGGCCTCAAACCGGACGCCCAGATCCGCTGCAATCCGGCGGGCCACCTGCTCGTTGTCGCCGGTGAGCATCCAGATCTCGGAGATCCCTTCCGCTCGGATTTTATCCATCGTGGTTTTTGCCTTCTCCCTGAGAGTGTCGGCAATAAAGACAGCTCCCAGAAAATGACCTTTCAGGGAGACGAGCAGGGAGGTCATCCCTTCAGACTCTTTTGCCTTGATATAATCCTGGATCGACGCCGGGAGAGTGACTCCCTCCTCCACAAGCATTTCGATCCGACCCACAAGGATCGTCTCGGAATCCTTTCCGGGCCTTAACCCCTTTCCCCCTGAAATTTTCAAAGGAATCCGGATGGGGAACTTGCAAGCCCTCTCTCTCGGCCTGCTCCAGGATGGCTCTCCCCAGGGGATGTTCGGATCGTTTTTCTGCAAGGGCCGCCCAATAAAGGACCTCCTTTTCATTTACTCCGTTAACTGTTTTGACCTCCACCACTTTCGGTTTCCCCTGGGTGAGGGTCCCGGTTTTGTCGATCAAAAGGGTCTTTAATCTTCCCATCTGCTCAAGGTAGACCCCCCCTTTGATCAAGATCCCCTGGCGGGCCGCATTGCCGATGGCTGCAACGACGGCCGTGGGTGTCCCAAGGACCAGGGCACACGGACAGGCTACAATAAGAATGGTGATGGCCCGGATCGGATCCCCGGTGACAAGGAAGGTCAGAAGGGCCATCAGGAAGATGATTGGAATAAAATACCTTGAAAACCGGTCCATGATCCGCTGGGTCGGCGATTTTTGAGCCTGAGCCTCAAGAATCAGCCGCTTGATCTGGGCCAGCTTTGTATCTTCGGCAACCTGCGTCGCTACGAGCTCGCAGGACCCGGATTCGTTTATCGTCCCGCAATAGACCTTCTCTCCCACCCCTCTTTCCACGGGGATCGACTCTCCGGTCAGGGTGGACTGGTTGATCATTCCACACCCCGAGACGATCTTCCCGTCTACAGGAATCCTCTCTCCGGGCTTAACGATCACCGTTTCATCCGTTGTCACTTCTTCAATGGGAACCTGAAGCTCCTTCCCATCCCGCCTCACCCAGGCTGTTTTTGGGGAGAGCTGAATCAGGGAGGTGATCGCCTTTCGGGCCTTATCGACCGTGAGATGCTCCAGAAATTCGCCCAGCAACATAATAAAAACGACGGCAGCAGCCTCCTGGTAGGCTCCGACAGAGGTCGCCGCGATGGCTGCAATGGAAACGAGGGTATCCACATTCAAATCCGGAATGAACAGGGCCTGGATGGCACTCTTCAGAACAGGATACCCTCCGGCGATCAGGGAGGCAATTGCAAGAGCATGGGGAAGATAAGCGGGCCCCCAGCCTGTCCACTCCAGAATCACGGAAAAGACCAGAGTGACGCCGGAGAGGACCAGAAAAAGCATGTGTCTCAGTTCTCGCCAAAAGGCTTTTGTTTTCTCGGCAAGGCTCTCCTTGACCACATAACCGGGTTTGGTGATGGCCCTCTTGATCCGGTCTTCCTCGACCCGGTAGGGGTCATAATAAACGGTTGCGCTGGACATGACATAACTGACTTCCGCCGAAAGGATCCCGGGTAGGTGCTCGACCGATTTCTCAATGTTGAGAGCACAGTCCGCGCAATGGATGTTATCAATTGCGACGATCACCTTGTTCTTTCCTTCAAACTTCTTCTCTTCCATCGCCTTAACCACGCATAGCGCACAGAGCATAGCGCATAGAGAAGTCTGGGTTCATCCGACCAACCTTCACCCGAATCTGTTCAGTCTCAAGAAACCTAATTACAGGACTTTACATGAAATTCTTTCCCGATCCACACTCTGAAATCCGCAATCCGAATTCCATAATCGAATCAGTCCCCCCAGCTCCAGATCCCCGTGTTGTGGAGGCTGTAATACTGGTCGTTCAGCAACTTCTCGTGGAGTTCCTCTTCACCGGCCAATCGTTTGTACATTTCCTTCCCGCGAGGGTCCTTCGTCAACTCGGCCATGGAGCGATAGTAGGCCCCCGCTTTCTTCTCTTCCCGGACAGCCAGCTTCAGGGCATCCATGTCCGTCAACTGGTCCTGTCCCTTCAGTTTATCCGTTTTGATATGGGGAGTTTTACCTTTCAAGGATGTCCCCGCATAGGTCACCCATTCCCCGCTCTCCCGAAGCGATCCCGCCAACTCTTTCAATTTGTTGTAGTGATTCATTTCAAACTCGGAGAGCTGCTCAAGCATGTCCTTGCCCCGAGGGTCCTTCGTCTGTTTGGAAATCTTCGAATAGAACTGGGAAGCCTCTCTCTCTTTCTGCATGGCAACCTCAATGGCCCTGAGATCCTCCCGCTGGGTCCATGAGAGATCCTTTCCGCAGGCGCTGCAACTGAGCTTCTTATTTCTCTTGATGACATCCTCGGCTTTTTCAAACCCTTCAAGGGTCATGTCGGCTTCCGCTCCGCAGTGCTCGCAGGCCATGGGTTCTTGGTGGACGGCCCCGGTGACAATCTCCTGATTGCAGTTTTTACAGATCACGGGCTTCTTTTTTCCCTTCATTTTCTTAAGGACGTCCGAAACGCTTTCAAAACCCTCGATCACCAGATCCGCCTCTGATCCACAGTGTTCGCAGGCCAACGGCTCCCGGTGAATCTTCCCCACCTCAACCTCTTTCCCGCAGCTTTTACAAACAGGGTTTTTCTTTTCCTTCTTCATTTTCTCGACGACGTCCTGAACGCTCTCAAAACCTTCGACAACCATGTCGGCTTCCGCTCCGCAGTGTTCGCAAACAAGACTCTTATCCGATCTGATGACCATAGGGGTATCTCCTTTCCACAACTTATTTCGCTAGGGCCTCGACGATCTCCCTGCAGAAGGCCGGCAGATCATCGGGTTTTCTCGATGTAATCAGGTTTCCATCTCTCACCACTTCCGCATCCACATAATTCGCCCCGGCATTGATCAGGTCATCCTTGATCGCAAAGAAACAGGTCGCTTTCTTCCCCTTTAAAATCCCTGCGGAAACAAGCATCCAGCCTGCATGGCAGATGGCAGCGATGACCTTTCCTTTTTCATGGGCTTCCCGGACGATTCTGACCATGTCCGGGTATCGTCTCATGAGATCGGGCGAATAGCCTCCGGGAATGACAACCCCATCGTACTTGGCCATGTCGATCTCTTTGGCTTCCTTGTTGACCTCCACCGGATAACCCAACTTGCTCGTGTATGTTCGGCTGCTTCCCGACCCGACCACCGTCACCTCAGCCCCCTCTTCTTTCAAACGGTAGTAGGGCACCCATAGCTCCATCTCCTGGTAGTGATTCTCGGCAAGAACCACGACCTTTTTACCCTTTAAGCGCATCTCTCTTCTCCTTTCCGACTATAATTTAATTATTCCTTCTTTTTGATGCCATCTCTTTTTCCCGCAGCAAGCCTCGGGTCAATATTTCCCGGACCTCCGCAATCAGGAATATAACAGGTTACATCGCTGAAGGTACAGGTTTGTTTGCAAGAGGGGCATCGGTTTGGAGGAATATCCGTCCCGAACGTGTAACCGCAATTTGAGCATTGCCATTGAGTCATTCTTATCACCCCCTCACTTCGAATTCGGATTTCTGATCTCGGAATGCTGGAATCGAACAGTCTTTCATTCTGAAACTCCGCAATCCACATTTCCCAATGAAGATCAGTCTTCATACAGGTTAAGATCATAGCCCGTCTGGATCGCCCTCAAATTCTCTTTCACATAGGACTTTGGCAATAATTTTTCGAGCTCGATAGGATTCATATGGAGGTCGACCAGCCGGAAGAGCCGGCCCAGAGCAATCATGTTACCGAAGATCGCCCGGCCAAACCCTTCGATTCCCATTGCGCCAAAGGGAATCTCCTCATCGGTGCAGAGCCCCGTATCGCAAAGGGTCTTTTGTGCAATGAGTTGATCGCCTTTCTGATGGAGCCGAACCAGGATATCCGCTTCATCGATGATTGGATTTTCGATCGGCCTTTCATCATAAGTGAGATGACCCGTAATCTTCTGGTTCCGGATCGAAGAATCATAATCGAAAAGAAGGGTCACGAAATAGCCCAATTCCTTCAAAGCCATTGCAAGAATATGGGAGATCGATCGAACCGATTGTCCCCCGATGCCCGTAATGACGATCCGCTTCATTCAAGCGCCTCCACTCCATACACTCCCATCAATGAAAGTTTACCCTATCCCGATAACTATAGTGAACGTTCTAAATAAGTAGACATGCTCCGGGCCGTCATTGCGAGCCGAAGCGAAGCAATCTCAGGAGATTGCTTCGTCATCCCGCGAAGCGCGGGATTCCTCGCAATGACAACTTTCTTTTGTCGTTCCCTATAAACTCAAAACAAGCTGGTTGCGGCCAGTTGGGGAGATCTATTTCAGTTTGCCTGCCAATGCAAATTGAAGGACGAGATCCTCTCCGTGGGGTGCGATATCCATGTCTTTGGTTAGATCTTTTCCGGCCACATGGCACCGCATCCTCTTCTCTCCCTGAAACAGCCGGCTTGCCGACAGGTCATAGACCATTCCTTTATAAGCGATATAGATCGGCTTTCCACCTGTGCCGTCATACGACTGGAGTTCCTCAAGGGTGAAGGACTTCAGATCAGCGCCGGAGAGATCTGGTTTTGCCGCTGGTTTCTCATCGGGCTTCGGCGTCTCCTCAATCCCCATCCTCGCAATCCCGAGTTCATCCTCTTTCAGGGTTTCCCTCACTCCCTCGACCACATGAAACCGCTCATTAAACCATTTGAACATCTGATGGGCTGTTTTGAAGCCCAACCGTCTCCCGTTCAATTCAATACAGTCGCTGATGATGTCAACAAAGCTGAACCCCTTCCAGTGAAGGGCTTCCCGGATGCATTCCTTAAAATGGTTGAGGTGATAAACGGATGTCCTTGCATAAAAGTAGGGCGCCTGCCCGGTGAGGAGTCGGCCCAGACGAAGGGGTAAATAGGATTCCCCCCTGGGAGAAGTGATCGTCTTGGTTCCTCTGGGTGTGGTCGGTCCGGCCTGGCCACCGGTGAGCCCATAGATTTCATTGTCGTTGCAGAAGACCGTGATGTCGGGATTTCTCCTGGAGGTATGAAGGAGATGGTTTCCACCGATGCTCGCCAGATCCCCATCCCCGGAAAGAACGATGACATGGAGGTCCGGACGGACGGTCTTGATCGCCTCGGCTGAAGTCAGGGGGCGACCGTGGGGAGTATGAAGGGCGTCGAAGTTCATATAACTGGCCATCCTCCCTGAACACCCGATCCCGGAGACAACGGCCGTGTTCTGATAATTCCAGCCAAGCTCTGCCAGCCCCATCGCCACATTCTTCATGACAGCCCCGATGCCGCAGCCAGGGCACCACGTATGGGGAAACCGTTGCATCTTCAAGAGGTCTTTGTAGGAATGATCCATCAGCTGCCGGCTCCCTTCAGCTGCTCCTCAATCTGGCTGCGAATCCATTGAGGGTTGAACCCCCCTCCCAGGCAGGAGACTTTGAGCACCCTCCGTCCGATGGCCCATTCCACCCATCCGGCATACTGTCCGTCACTGCCCTCAACAACCAGGACATGACGGTATGATTGGGTCATCTCCTTTAACTCTTTTTCCAGAATGGGGAAGATACGGATGGGCCGAAAGAGAGAGAAACGATCCTTCAGGGGAAGGAGGACTCTCGAAGTAATGCCGAAGGCGATGAGCAGGGTTTCGGATCCTGAACAGGGAAGATACTCGTAGAGAGGATATTTCTCAGCCGCCCGCTGATGACGATCCTTTATCTCTCCGAGCCATTCGCGATAGGTCTCAGGGTGGCTCGTCCTCGTGTTCCCCATCTTGTCATGGGAGATTCCGGTAAAGAGTCTTTTCCCTCTGCCCAAGGGTTCTTTGCTCCGTGGAATGGCCTCCACCCTTATTTCTTCGAGATCCACAACCTCAAAGAGATGGGAGAGAAAGGCATCTGCAAGGAGGATGACGGGGGACAGGGACTGCTCGGCAGCATTGAAGGCCGTTACGGTCAATTCAAAAGACTCCTTCACAGAATTGGGATAGAAGGCAATGGGGTAATAATCACCTGCACTTCCTGCCTTAATCTGGAGCAGGTCGGATTGAGCAGGCTGCGTGGGCATTCCCGTGGACGGACCGACCCTCATGGAATTGACGAAGACGCAGGGGGCTTCTATGACATGGCCCCACCCAATGGCCTCCTGCATGAGCGAAAATCCGGGTCCGGAGGTCGCCGTGAACGATTTGGCTCCCGCTATGGAAGCCGAAATCGTCGCAATCGCTGCGGCAATTTCATCCTCTGCCTGGAGAAATCGAAACCCTGGTTCCTCTTCCGCATAAAGAGCAGCCTGCTGCAGGATCTCGGACGTTGGGCTGATGGGATAACCGGCGAAGTAAAGGGCGCCTGCCCGGACCGCTCCTTGAAAAATTGCTTCATTCCCGGAGACGAGTCGCTTCATCCGCTCTCCTCATCTATTTCTCTTCGCTCTTCCAGCCGAATCATTCCCTTCTTTCTTTGGATCGTTATTGGGGCGCGCCGCTCCGTTCCATGGACGGCGCTTCCATCACCTCAATTGCAATGTCAGGGCAGTACCGTTCACATTGATAGCACCGGATACAGCCTTCTTTCTCCACGATTTCTTCTTTTTCAAGGAACAGAACCTGAACCGGACATACTTCAACGCAGATGGAGCATCGCTTGCAATAAACCTCGTTCCAGACCACATTCAGTCTTGGTTTCATCTTGTTCCCTTACCCGGAAGGCAAAGCCATACCCGTTCGTTCTCATCCCGGTATCGTCAGCCCGAGACAAGCTTCCTTCCGGCTTCAAAGGCCTGTTGAAGCGCCTCCGGGTGTTTCAAAACATCCCCTTTGGCATCGACCTCTCGGAGGACCAGTTCCCCCGCATATTCCGCATTCAGGACATCGAAAAAATATTTGGCAGTGAGGATTGCTCCCTCAAAGGTTTTCTGTCCCTTCGTTCCCCCCACAGAGATGAAAAAGCCTTTTCTCTTTCTTCCCTCTTTCCCATAAGAGGGGTCTTTCAATTGATACTTCCTTGCCCAGAGGGCCTGACACCGGTCAATCAAGGCCTTTGCCCAAGCCGTGACTCCGTAGAAGAAAATGGGAGAGGCGAGAAGGATGATATCTGCTTCGAGGAGTTTTGGGTAGATCTTCGCCATGTCATCGAGAATGATACAGTTACCGTCCTTGTAACAGGCAAGACATTCCTTGCATGGAATGATGTTGTAATCGGTAATGCGGAGACGTTCTACCTCGGCGCCTTCCGCCTCCGCACCCTTGAGCGCCTCTTCCAGAAGAAGTTCCGTATTCCCGCCTTTTCTCGGGCTGCCCAAAATACCTAAAACCTTCATTCACCCTCCTATCCAAAATCGTCTAATGATCAAGAAATTCGTAATGCAGCCGACAGGATGCTGAAAAAGTCGCTTCAGGTCTCATGATGTTATTCCTAAGGTTATTGTATCGACCGAAGCTCTCTCAGTCCATCCAGTTTTGGGTCTTCAACCCCTTTGTGCTGAATCAAAACCTTAAAGACCTCACCCATTCCTGTTTCCGGTTCGATCAGGTGCTTTATGGACAGACGCAAATTTAACGCATCAATTTCCGGCAGATCTCTCCCCATGACCTCCATTTCCTCAAGGACACCCAGCCCGATGAGAAAGCGGTATTGGGGAACGAAGCCTGTCACCGTCAACCCTGCTTCCTCTCCCCTCTGAATCAGGCCGGTAAAGTTGACATGAGAAGTCATGTCCTGCTCTCCCAGCCTCTCATAAGGGTCTTCGGAGATCTGGTGTTTAAAATAGCAGAGAAAGGTTCCCTCCTGCCGGTAAGGAGCATAGAGTTCCTCAGCCAGGTAACCGTAATCGATCGTGAGCACAAAACCCTGTTTCAGGCATCGTCCAACACTCCCGATCCAATCCAGAGCCTTGAGATTCACCTCTGCCTTCTGGCCTTCAAGTAGCGGAATCCCTGTCCGTCTGAAATAAGTCTCGACCCTTGGATCGGAGGGCTCTCCCCATCGCTCCAAAAACCGGCCCTCTCGCTGATCGACGTATAATTCCTTCAACCCTCCTCGATCCTGCATCACCCTGTGCACGGGAAAGGCATCCACGAGTTCATTCGAAAGGAAACAGCCTTTAAACAGACCCTTCCCTTTCTCAAATGTGTCGAGACTCATCCAGGAAACTTTCCCGGACTTCTCCTCCTCGATGAGTCTCTTTCTCTGCTCTAGCAAAAGGTGGGGACCCGTTTCAATCAGAGTATAACGGAGGCGTTGGTAAAACGAGGGTGCCTTCTCCTTTGCCCAATCGAGGATATCCTGACAGAGAAACCCTCTGCCTCCACCCATTTCGACGACATCAAAGGTTTCTCCTCCCAATATTTCCGCCATTTGGGAGAGCTGTTTTGCGATGAGGTATCCGAAAAGGGGATGGACACAGGGGCTGGTGTAATAATCACCCTCTTTCCCAATCTTTTCTCCTTCTGTCTGGTAGTAGCCAAAATCAGGATGGTAGAGGCACCATTCCATAAATTTGGAAAAAGGAAGGGCCCCCTGCTCTCCAATCCGGGAGAAGATAAAACTCTTCAGCCCTTCTGCCCTGCTACGACCTGCTTCTTCCATATGCAGAGGAGTTCCTTTTGATGATACCCGGATTGGACCAACTCCCATCCTTCTTTCCCCTTCTCACAGAAGAGCGTTTCCAGCCAGCCAAGGCCTCCCCGAAGGGTATCGGGGGGGACGAAACACTGCCCGGCTTGATCGCATGCAATCCCCTGGCCTTGCCCCCCGGCCTGCGGACCGGGCAATTCATGGACCGTTATCTGATATTCCCACTGGGTCATGTTCTCGCCTCTTTCTAAATTTCGTAGGTCAAAACACGAATCAGCCCGATGGTGGCGCCGTTGGTGTCTGTTGTCGCCGTATCGCTGACGGAGATCACCTTCTTCACCTCATTTTCTGCAATAAACTGAGCGACCCGGTCATCCAGAGTCTCCAGTTCCTTCATTGTCTGAAAAATCCTGAGCTCGGTGGTGAAGGTTTTGACTTTCCATCCCTTTTTCTCTTCCATCTTCAGACTCCTTTCCGGTTCACCCTGCCAGGGTGATGGAATATTTGTCGACCATATGGTGGGGGAAATAAGATTCCTTTGCCTTTCTTAATCCCACTTCACCCAGATCCTGCTCGCGATTGACATAGGTGTATCCTAACCATTCCTGCTCCAAAAAAGCCTGGTTGATTGCAGGATAGAGTCCTTCGTAGGCCGGGTTGGTCTTCTCGATATGGATCACGACTGTTTCAGGGTTCAGCGCTTCTCCCAGAGTGAAGGCCTCCACCTTTCCGTTGATCAGGACTGCCCCTCCTTTCATTCCCAATGCTTCGAAGTGCGTCAGCGCCTCTTTGACCGCAAGGGCCTCATGTGCGAGACTGGGGATGGCTTCACAATTCCGGAGATCACACCAGTTGTCTTGCAGTTCAAGGCATTCAGAAATCCGATCGGAGGTAAGCGGAACATACCGGTAGGAGTATTTTTCCTTAAATCGTTTGATATGGTTCCGCTTCCGATGGTACTTCCTCCCTTTCAGAGTTGCCAGGTCTTCAACAAGATACACATAATCGGATTGGGCTCGATCAGGCTTGACCGCAAGGCCGGGCCCCTTCCCGTCGATCCGGGAGATGATCTCCCGCGGGAACTCGGGCCATCTTTGGAGTCCGCCCTTTTTCCTCAAGATAATGAAGCAATGTCAGTGAACATTCTATCACATCTCCCTCTCCAATCATAGGAAAGAAAAAGGGATCTTCGATCTTCTCGGACAGGAGACAGACGAATTTTTTATAACGGGTCACTTCTGTCTTGTAGGTGTGCCGCCAGATGAAAAGGTTGGTAAAGGTTAATTCAGAGGAGGAAGGGGGAAATTGTTGAAAGACCGTGTCGAAGAGGGGTTTATCGTTTAAGGAGAGTTCTTTGAACTGCGGAAATTCGGGGATTTCACTCGAAAAAACCTCCATGGTCAAAAAGCTCCTCTTCCACGTTCCTCTATCGGGTCAAATGGTTGACCATCGTGCAAACCTCATCCTGTTTGAAAGGCTTATAGATGAAACCATAGACCCCCAGATCGATGGCTTCTTTAAGGAAGGCATCTCCTCTTGCCGAAACCATAAGAAGGATGCGCGACCGGGTCGTTCTCTGAATATCCAGGAGAAACTCCCTTTCCCTGACCCCCGGCGTGTCAATATTTAAGATGAAGACGTTGAATTTCTCAGAGGATAAAAGAGGCTTAATCTGGAAGCCATCATCCAAGGCAACGACCTGATGACCGATTTTCTCTAAACACTCCCTGATATATCCCCGGCTGGTAAAATCGTGGTCAACGATGCAGACCCGTCCTGCCATAAAAAATCCCTTTCAAACAAGATGGAGTAAAAATGATAAACCACCCGAAAGGGATATCAACGGCTCTGTCCAAGTCGATTTTCAAGGATTACCTGGTCGACGATCTCACCGCACAGAACGCAGCGCCATCCAAAAAATTCTTCACAGGAACCATAGAATTTTTCGAAGACCATAACCCCACCACAACGATGACATTTCATGACACCCTCCAAAATATAAAATTTATCAAGATGGCAGATATAAAGCAATTTTTGTTCCAAATCAAGGCATTTAGGGTAAATTTCCATAAAACGAGTAGGTTTTATAGGGTAATATTAGGGTAATTGGACTAATTTGGAATAATATCTATGAGGGTTTGGTGTCTATTTTTAAACTTACTATTTTGCTAAAAAGTGCATTTTTATAAAAAATATTTTGTATTATCAATAAGTTAAAGCATTGTATTGATTTTGTACGGTTGTGTGCTGATTTTGTACGGCTATGTGTGGATTTTATGGATTTTGTTCACCTATCAGGCCGTAGCGCCTCATTTTTCCATAAAGGGATGAACGATTAATCTTCAGTTTCTTTGCGGTCTGCTGCTTATTCCAGTTTGTCTCTTCCAGCGTCTTCAGAATAAGGCTTCTTTCAAAATCTTTAACAGTTACAATGTTTTGATCAGACAATGGCTTTTGGATCAAAGATTGAGGAAGATCTTTTGGCAATATCCTCTCTTGTTTGGCCACGATGACCGCATGTTCTATCACATTCTCGAGTTCCCTTACATTTCCGGGCCACGAATGGGCCAGGAATACCTCCATCACTTCAGGCGAAAACCCTGTAATTTCCCTCTTCTTTTCCTGGCGGATTTTTTGTAGGAAGTGAGATGCCAGGATGGGAACATCGTCCTCTCTTTCCCGCAAGGGGGGAACGAAGATGGGGATCACGTTCAATCGATAGTAGAGATCTTCCCGAAAGGTCCCTTTTTTCATCTCATCGATCAGCGTTTTGTTGGTCGCCGCAATCACCCTGACATCGACTTCCAGGGTTTCTTCTCCGCCCACTCTCTCAAACCGATGGTCCTGCAGAACTCGAAGGAGCAGGATCTGGGTCGGCGGTGAAACTTCACCGATCTCGTCAAGAAAAATTGTGCCTCCGTGGGCCATCTCAAATCGGCCGATCTTTCGCCGAATGGCGCCGGTGAAGGCGCCCTTCTCGTGGCCAAAAAGCTCACTTTCCAGAAGATTCTGGGAGTAAGCAGAGCAGTTGGCAACGATAAAAGGTTTATTCTTTCTGTGGCTGTTGAAATGGATGGCCCTTGCGATCAGCTCTTTGCCCGTCCCGCTCTCTCCCTGGATGAGGACGGTCGAATCCGTATTCGAGATGTCTGAGATCAGTTCATAGATCTCCTGCATCCTGCTGTTTTTACCGACGATATTGCCAAAGCTGTACCGTTTCTCCAGTGCCTGATGGAGAAGAATGTTCTCGTTTTTTTCCCTCCTTAATTCATCGTGAAGATTTTTGATCCGGAGCATCACCCGGACCTTAGCCAGCAACTCTTCGTTAATGAATGGTTTGGTGAGGTAATCGTCTGCCCCGATATTGAGGCTCTGGATCTTATCCTGAAGGCTTGTTCGGACCGTGAGGACGATGACGGGTATGAATTTCAACTCTTCATCCCCTTTGATCTTCCGGCAGATATCCCTTCCGTCTGAATCGCCAAGAACGATGTCGAGAAGGATCAGGTCTACGGGCGTTTCAAACTCAGGGGTCTTCTGCCGCTCCCTTTCCAGGAAACTAATTGCTTCGGCCCCGGACGAGGCCGAAAACGCATGGTACCCCTCCAGTTCAAGCAGCGTTGTGATCATGTCGACAGTGTCCTTCTCGTCGTCGACAATCAAAATTCTTGGGGCTTCTCGCTTCTCCGCTTCCGTTTCCAATTCCTACCTTAAGTGTCGGGTTTCTAATTGGGTAAGAATATTACTGAAATCAAGGCTAATGTCAATCACCCTCTCCTTGCGCTAAACCGCCTTCACTTCACAGAAAAAATAGATAGGTTGATCTTTTCACCAGACCGGAGTAAATTGAAATCATGGAGGATTACAGGATCGTTCCAAAACTTCGAAAAGGAAAGGTGCTTGTTCCATCCCGGTTCGGTTGTCTCCAGGGAATCCCCACTCTGAACATCACCAGCGGATGCATCTTTCAGTGCGCGTACTGCTATGCCCGGGGATACAGTCAAGCCCCGAAGACAGGCGAGGTAAATCTCTACATTAACCTGCCCGCCCTCTTAAAAGTGGAGTTGTCCAGAAAAAAGACAGTGCCCCCGTGGGTAATCCTGAACACCTCGTCCGATTGCTTTCAGACCCATCCCGACATCCTTGATGTCACCTTTAAGACCATTCAGATTCTTCTGGATCATCAGATTGGAATCTCTTTTCTAACCAAAGGGGTCATCCCTCAACGATTCATTCAGCTCTTCGAGCCATGTCGGGACAAAGTCCTCGCCCAGATCGGGCTAGTTTCCCTTTCAGAACGGTACTGGATGCAATACGAACCCGGTACTCCCTCTCCGGAAAAGAGACTGGAGAACATCCAGAGGCTTAAAGAAGCGGGCATCCTTCCAGAAGTGAGGATCGATCCCATCATTCCCTTTGTGACAGACACAGAATCCGAAATGGTTTCCCTGTTTATTCGATTGAAGACGCTCGGCATAAGAAAGGTTACCTTGAGCTATCTTCACCTCCGTCCTGCCATTCATCAGCAGTTGATGAAGGAGCTGTCACCGCTTCATCGAAGGTTGATCGAATCCTGCTTTGGAACCCGGGAGTGGAAGGCCATCGGCTCTTCTTCAATGTCCAAACTTCTTCCTCCTTCGGTCCGGGAGCGGGGGTACGAGAGAATAAGGGGGATTTCAGAAAAATTCGGGATCCATGCATCGATTTGCCAATGCAAAAATCCCGACCTGAAGGGAGACCTCTGCGGATCAGGCAGGGTAAAAGCAGCCCTGCGGAAGAAAAAGCCTATTCAGCTTCCACTGTTTCGGTGCTAATGAACTTGGTAAATCAATGTCAAATGTCAATGCTCAAATATCAAAGCAAATCCAAAACCAAAATCCTAGAAATAATTGGCATTCTGACTTTGGCATTTCTTTAACATTTGGATTTTGAAATTTGAAATTGACCTTTGTATACGAGCTTAGCTCGATTCACAGGGCGGAATCTTCTCGACCAGTTTTTTCTTTCTCGCAGGAGTCAGTTCCTCTTTGATCACCCATTCCTCTTTCGCCAAGGAATCTTTTCCTTTGATCAAGAGCCAATCCTTTCCGGTCCCCCGCCCTTTCATCAGGACAAGGGAAAAACTGCCCTTTAATTTCTCACCCTTCAACGAGAAAGTCAGTTTTCCCTTTTTCAGGCCGATTTCAGGGTCATCTTCGGATTCAAAGTCGCCTGAGTCCCAGATGAGGACCGGCCCGGCTCCATAGTGTCCCTGAGGAATGATTCCCTCGAAGCTGCCGTATTCGATGGGGTGATCCTCCACCATGACGGCAAGCCTCTTATCCGATGGGATCATGGAGGGTCCCTTCGGGATGGCCCAGGACTTGAAAACTCCGGAAATCTCCAATCGGAAGTCATAGTGGAGACGGGTTGCATGGTGTTCATGGACAACGAATCTCATTTTTCCCCCTCCTCATATTAAGGATAACCCCTTCGGGTCAATCCCCCGTGGCTTGTTTCGCTTATCGTCACTCCGGCGAAAGCCGGAGTCCAGGAAAGAAACTGGATTCCCCCGCATCAAGTGCGGGGCAAGCTAGGTCAAGCCCGGAATGACACCCCAAAGGGGTTGTTGATACCCTCTTGCTTGCAGCGGGGTCGTTCAATCGAAACGATTTGAAATCTGCCCGTTCTCGCTTGGTTTATTCCTCCAGAGGGCAACCAGAATTCCGAAAAAGATTGAAACCCCGCCGAACACCTTCCACACGTTCAACCCTTCACCCAGAATGAAGTAGGCAAGGATCGTTGACCCCACGGGTTCGCCCAGGATCGTGATGGCCACCAATGATGCAGGGATGTATTTGAGTGCCCAGTTGAACGTGGTGTGGCCAATCAGTTGAGGAATGAGGGCTAATAAGAAGAAGAGAAAATAGTTGGATGCCTTATATCCGAAGAAAGGATTCTGAAAGAAGTAAGCAAGAAGTACCAACACCAGACCTGCGGTCGAATAAACAGGAAAAATATAGGAGAGGAGATTCTGATCTCTCCTCATCTTTCTCCCCACCAAAAAGTATCCCGATACAGCAACTGCCCCGAGAAGGGCCAACCCATCTCCAGCCAATGCCTCTCCCGAAACGGACATGTCTCCGAAACTGATCAGCCCGCTCCCCAAAACCGAAAGGCCAATGCCCAAAATCAGATTGATCCCGAGGTGCTCTTTCAGAAAAAGCCAGGACCCTATTCCAACAAAGATCGGATGAGTCGAAACCAGGACGACAGAGCTGGCGACGGAGGTATATTGGAGAGAGCCGATCCAGAAGGCAAAATGGAGGCTGAGGAAGAGACCGGAGAGAGCCAGCCATCCGATTCCAGACTTGCTCCAGTCCTTCCAAACCTTTTGACGGCATGCAAAGGGAAGCAACATCAGAGAGACAAAGACCATCCTGTAGGCGGCAATGATCAGTGCCGGCGCCTCACAGAGCTTAATAAAAATGGAAGCTGTCGAGGCCGCCGAGATTCCAACGAGAAGAAGGGGAAAGAGGCGGGTCATATGGCTTAACCTTATACCAAATCAAATTTCTCTTCAAGTCATTTTAGACTAAAGTGAACGACAAAAGAAAGTTGTCATTGCGAGGAATCCCGCGCTTCGCGGGATGACGAAGCAATCTCCGGAGATTGCTTCCCCCGGATCAGGTCCGGGGTCGCAATGACAGCCCGGGGCATGTCTACTTATTTGGAACGTTCACTACAGGGAAGCAGGTCTCTCCACTTTCTTGTTCTTCTTGGAGGCATGGGTGGAACCGCAACTCCCCGGCAAATCGAAAGGATCCAAAAAAGTTGAAATCTTCCAATCGTTTCATGATAAAATAGGTTAAGAGAGGTTGATGATTTTGAGAAAGCTGTATCCTCTTTTGATCTTCATCCTGATCGCCTCCCCGAATACCCTCTTTGCTCAAGAAAAGAATGCGAAGAAGGTGATCAAGCTTGGAGTCATCCAGAGTCTCTCCCATCCAAACGTTGATGCGGACATCAAGGGATTTGAGAAGGCTCTGACAGAGGCTGGATTCAAGGAAGGAGTTCATCTCACCTATCTTCGTCGCAATGCCAACGGCAACAGAGCCGATGCTGAGAAGATCGCGGAAAAATTACTGAAAGACAAAGTGGATCTGATCTATAGCATTTCATCCATTGCTTCCCGGGCCGCTGTGAAGAAGACCCGCCGGCGACCGATCGTCTTTTCCTCCGTGACGAACCCTGTGGATGAAGGGCTTGTTCCAAAAAACAGTCCTCCGGGAACAAAATCCGGAACCAATGTGACGGGTGTGACCGATCGCTGGCCTGTGCCATTACAGTTTGAGATGTACACCCAATTCTTTCCCAAGGCGAAAAAGTGGGGAACCCTCTACAACAGACGAGACCCCGTATCCCTCCTGCATATCCGGGACATGAGAGAAACAGCGAAAAGGTTGGGGTTAGACCTCATTGAAACGACGATTTCCAGCAGGGCCGATACGATGGAGGCTGCCCAAACCCTTGCCGGAAAGATTCAGGCCATGAACATTACCTTTGATCTCACGGCCCTCTCCGCCTTTGATGGGATTGTGAAGGTTTGCGGGGAGAAAAAGATTCCCCTTTTTGTCGGCGATGTGGATAAAGTGTCTGCGGGCGCGATGGCAGCCTACGGATTCAATCATGTTGAGGTCGGTTACCTGGCCGGCAAGAAAGCGGTCAGGATTCTGCAGGGAGAAAGGCCTGGAGAGCTCCCATGGGGGCCCGTGGAAAAACTGAGCCTGGTCATTAACGAAAAGGCAGCCAGGGCCCAGGGAGTAGTCATTCCTTCTGAGTTCCTCAGGAAGGCGGACCGGGTCATCGAAGAATAATTCAGGGTTTGTTCAAACGTTTGGAGGTCACCAAACGTGAGGAGGAACATTGAACCGAGAAAATCACAAGAACGACGTCCATTCACGTGCCAAAGCCGTGGCAAAAGGATATAATAACCCGGTTGAGGGATGAAACGATGAAAAGATTTCTTATCTTAGAAGCAGTCGTGTTCGGCCTTTTTTCCCTTTGTCTCGTGAATCCGGTTTTTGCCCAAAAACCCAGTCCCTGCGTGGATTGCCATCAGAAGAGCAATCCGACGTTAGTCAAACAGTATCTCGAGGGAACGATGGGAAAGGCCGAGATCGAGTGCTCACAGTGCCACGGGTCTGAACATCGAAATGCCACCGATTATAAAAAAGTGAGGATGCCCAATGCCGACACCTGCAGACCCTGCCACGCCAAACAGGTCGAGCAGTTTAAAGCCGGCAAACATTCCTTAGCATGGGCGGCCATGACGGCGATCCCCTTCACGGCCCGTCAGCCCAAGGAAGTCATCGAGAAGGGTTGCGCAGGGTGTCATCGGGTCGGATACGAGGGTGGAAAATGCGATTCCTGTCATACCCGACATGCATTCTCCAAGGAAGAAGCGAGAAAACCCCAGGCCTGCCATACCTGCCACATGGGAGAAGATCATTCCCAGTGGGAGATGTGGTCCTCATCAAAGCATGGAGCCATCTATAAGCTTGAAGGGGATTCGGGTCGGGCGCCCAAATGCCAGACCTGCCACATGCCCGGCGGAAACCATGCCGTTATGACCGCGTGGGGATTCCTGGCGCTCAGGCTTCCGGAAAAAGATGTGGCCTGGATGGCCGATCGAACAGAGATTCTAAAAGCTCTTGGAATCCTGGATCTCAAAGGGAAACCCACGCCACGGTTTGAAATCGTTAAAACCGTCAAGATGGCTCGCCTGAGCGCAGAGGAATGGTCTGCGAAGCGTGAAGAGATGATCAGGATCTGCGTCCAATGTCACTCCAGAAGCTATGTGACCAACCACTTTTTCGTGGCGGACGGTATCATCCGGAACTGCGGATAATCTCATGGCCGGGGCCATTCGAACGGTGGGGGAGTTGTACAGGGAAGGTCTGCTCAAAAAACCGAAAGAGTATCCCTTCGCCTTTCCGGATCTTCTCGCATTTTATGATGCCCCCACCCGCATCGAACAGGACCTTTACCGCATGTTTCTCTTTCACCGCCAGAAGACCTACCAGGGGGTAATGCATGTCAACCCGGACTACATGCACTGGTACGGCTGGGCCGAAATGAAATCCGACCTGGTGACCATCAAAGAAAGGGCAGGAGAGATGAGAACCAGGAAGAAGTAAACCTGGGATTAGGGTCTTGGGATGGGGGTTAGCCAATCCCTAAAACCTAATCCCCAATCCGGGAATTCTTAATCCCAGAATTAGAAAGGAGTTGATCATGCCCAACGTCAGCATTACCATGGTTGCAGGAAGACCTCCGGAAAAGAAAGAGGATCTGATCAAGAAGGTCACGGATGCGGTCGTAGACGCCCTTGGGGTCTCAAAAGAGAGCGTCCATATCGCTCTGTATGAAATCCCGAAGGAAAACATCGGCGACGCGGGAGTCCCTCTCTCCAAGAAAAAGCCCTAACCCGGATGTCGCTCGAAAGAGCTACCGAGAGATGGGCAGGCGGCCTGTCCGGCAAAGGGCAAGGGATATAAGTCAATCCTTTCCAAAGGCCTTTGAAAAAGCTGCTCCCTGTTCTCTGCACCACTGGTAGAGGGTATCCACGTCCCAGCCGATGCAGAAATGCTTGACCCCCATCTTCAGGTAGGGCTCCGCATCTCTGAAATCTCTCAGTTCAACCCGCGGAGCAATGCCCATCTTGAGGGAGGTCTTGATCGTATACTGCTCGGCCTCCTTTACCCTTGGATGGCTCCACTGGCCTGCAAGGCCTATGCTCATGGAGTAATCGGCAGGGCCGAATTGAACCATGTCGATGCCTTTGACCGAAAGGATTTCTTCCAGTTTTTCTACGGCGGACTGTTTTTCGATCATCAGGGCAACGACACCCTCCTCCAGTTGCTTCACATACTCTTTGGAGCCTGGTCCCAGCACATAACCGACGTCCCTTCGCATGGCTGCGCCCATCAGGCCTCCAGTCTTAGGCGTCTCAGCCCGCGCCGATGCCACGGCTATTCTTGCATCCTCAACGGTTCTGATGTCGGCAAAAAGAAGGTTCTGGATCCCGGATCCGATCGCCCTGCTGGCCAGATAACCCTTTGGCTCCTGATCAATTTTCATCATCGACGAGAGATGGTCAAAGAGATCGATGGCGCGGCCAAAATTTTCAAGAGAGTGGAGGTCAAAGGGCGCATATTCGCCTGAAAATTCGATATAGTCAATGGATTCACTGTGCCCGATCACTTCTACAATTCCAGGCCAGATCACGTGTATGTGTGTCCCGAGTGTGGGCTTTCCGGCCTTCAGAAGGTTCCTTAAAACATTTTTCCTTTTCTTAAATTTCCTCTCCGGCATTGTAATTCTCCTTCCCAGGGTTTTGAACTATGAATCTCTGCCAGCCGCATTGGTTTGTGAAACCGGGAATAGCGGCATTATATATCTTCGGAAATATGGCGTCAAGCTATTTCCATAAAAGCCTATTGAAATTATAGCATGTTTTCGAGCTGATACTGAACCATTGATCAAAAACATCAAGCCTCCTTGACAACTCAGGGTTCGATGATTATCTAAAGTGGTGTAATTTATCAAAAAGGGAGGTTTATGTCTATGAAAGTTCGGCCGCTTCATGATCGTCTTATCGTAAAGAGGTTAGAGGAAGAGGAAAAAACAAAGGGCGGGATCATCATTCCCGACACGGCAAAGGAAAAACCGATCGAGGGAAAGGTGATCGCAGCCGGCGCAGGAAGGATCAATAAAGATGGCAAAAAGATGCCCATGGAGGTGAAAACCGGGGATCGAATCCTTTTTGCCAAGTATGCCGGAACTGAGGTCAAGATGGATGGTGAGGAATACCTGATGATGAAAGAAGAAGACGTTCTCGCCGTCATTGAAGGATGATGGTTGATCGATTTTAGAAAGGAGGATTCTCATGGCGAAAGAAATAAGGTTTGATCAAGAGGCCAGAAACGCAGTTTTACAAGGCGTCAATATTTTAGCAAATGCAGTGAAAGTCACGTTAGGACCCAAGGGAAGAAACGTCGTTCTCGAAAAATCCTTCGGCTCCCCCCTGGTCACCAAGGACGGGGTGACCGTTGCCAAGGAGATTGAGCTTGATGACCATTTCCAAAACATGGGCGCCAAGATGGTAAAGGAGGTGGCCACCAAAACCTCCGACACCGCCGGGGATGGCACGACGACGGCAACGGTTCTTGCCCAGGCGATCTTCCGGGAGGGACTAAGGGTTGTCGCCGCCGGAGCCAATCCCATGGATGTGAAGAGGGGAATTGACCAGGCGGTCGATGAAGTCGTCAAGGAATTAAAAAAGTTCTCCAAACCGATCAAGGAGCAGAAAGAGATCTCTCAGGTGGGAACCATCTCTGCCAACAATGATCCTACCATCGGCACGATCATCGCCGAGGCCATGGACAAGGTGGGGAAGGAAGGCGTCATCACCGTTGAAGAAGCCAAGGGCATGGAGACTGCCCTCGAGGTCGTGGAGGGAATGCAGTTTGATCGTGGATACATCTCTCCCTATTTTGTAACGGACCCCGAAAAGATGCAGGCCGTTCTGGAGGATCCTTATATCCTTCTCTTCGAGAAGAAGGTCTCCAACATGAAAGAGCTCCTTCCCATCCTGGAGCAGGTTGCCAAGACAGCAAGGCCGCTTCTTCTCATTGCAGAGGATATAGAAGGCGAGGCTCTGGCGACGCTGGTGGTCAACAAGCTCCGTGGAACCCTGAAAGGCGCTGCGGTGAAGGCTCCGGGCTTCGGAGACAGAAGGAAGGCGATGTTGGAAGACATTGCGATTCTGACGGACGGCAAGGCCATCTCAGAAGATGTTGGGATCAAGCTGGAGAAGCTGAAGCTCGACGATCTGGGTCGCGCAAAGAAGATCGTCATCGATAAGGACAATACGACGATTGTAGAGGGAGCAGGCAAGGCGTCCGCCATTGAAGGCCGGATCAAACAGATCCGTGTCCAGATTGAAGAGACGACCTCCGATTACGACCGGGAGAAACTCCAGGAAAGACTGGCAAAGATTGCGGGCGGCGTTGCCGTCATTCGAGTAGGGGCATCCACCGAGACGGAGATGAAGGAGAAAAAGGCCCGGGTCGAAGACGCCCTCCACGCAACCCGAGCAGCCGTTGAGGAAGGGATTGTCCCGGGCGGTGGCGTGGCTTATCTCCGGTGCCTCCCGGCCCTGAAGAAAATGAAGCTAGAAGGCGATCGGAAGATCGGCGTCGAGCTCATTGAGCGGGCCCTCGAAGAACCCATTCGTCAGATTGTTGGGAATGCAGGGCAAGAAGGGTCTGTGATCGCCGAAAGAGTGAAGGAAGGGAAGGGCGCTTTTGGTTACGATGCCGATAAAGAAGAATTTACCGACATGATCGAGGCCGGGATTATTGATCCGACCAAGGTTGTACGCCTGGCCCTTCAAAATGCAGCCAGCGTGGCCTCTCTTTTGATCACCACAGAAGCGGTCATTGCCGAGAAGCCAAAGAAAGAACCGGCCGGTCCATCCGCTCCTCCAGGGTACTAACAGGGACACAATGGACAAGGCTGAAGACAGAAGCCGACAGGCAGGGGCAGACAATGGGTTTGCCCCTGTTCTTTCTCTGCCCTTGCCATCACAGTTGCCCGAAGATCCTGAAGCGGCTGAAAGGATCTTCAATTCCCTCCCCGTCAAAAGCCAGTTGGACTTTCTCCTTCGGTCCCGAGGAAAAGAACGCATTCACACCCTCTTTCTATCAAAACACCCGGAGCAGCTCGTTCAACAACTTCCTGAGCTCGAGGTTTTTCTGACCGTTAAAGAAGCGGGGGAAAAGGACAGCCTCCCCCTCATCTCTCTCACCACCCCGGAACAGTTTCAATTTCTTCTGGATCTTGATTTCTGGAAAAGGGATGAGCTCGATCCTGAAAAGATCCTCCATTGGCTGGAGATCCTTCTCGAGTGCGGTGAAAAGAAGATCGCCCAGTTTATCCGGTCGACGGATCCTGAATTCATCGCCCTCCTCTTGAAAAAGTTCCTTCGTGTTTCCACCCTCGAAGGAGAACCTGTGGAAGTCGAGGAGACATTGCCTCCGTTCACCCTGGATCATTATTATTTCATTCATTTCACGGGGAAAGAAACCCGTCCGGTTTTGGAGCCCTTTTTGAAGATCTTTTCGCTCATCGAGGCAGAGGGTTACCAAAGACTGATGGAGGCTCTCGTCTGGGAACTGGACTCCGAACTCGAGGAGGGAGAATACCGAATCCGAAACGGACGGCTCTCCGAGCAGGGGTTCCCTGATTTTGAAGAAGCTCTGGAGATTTATCGTTTCATACATCCTGATTCCTTGTCTCTAAAAGGAATGATTCCGTCGGTCAGGAAAGAAGAAGAAAGCGATCGAAGCCGGCCGACCTTTTATCTGACCTTTTCCGATGAGAGTCCTTTTTTCTCTTCCGTTCTTGGGAAGATCGACGATCCTCTGGATCAGGATCGGTTAAAGGTCGAACTGACAGCTCTTTGCAACAGGGCGATGGTTGCAGAGGCCACCGATCTCTCCCGTTTTGAGGAGATTGAAAGAATTACTAAAAAGGTCTTCCACTACCTGAACATCGGGCTCCAGTACCTGAGTCGCGAAGAGGAGACGAGGGCCCTTGAGATCCTCCATTCCCTTCCCCTTCAGAGGCTATTTCAAGCCGGCGTGAGTTTGACCTATTTACTGAAAAGGAAGGCGGAGAGCCTTGTGAACGGGCCATGGTTTGGGGCAGATCGGGAGAATCTTCTCTTCCTGGACCCTCCCTATCTGGAACGATTTGAAGGGATTCTCAAGAGAAGACCCAGCCTCGATCGGAACGGAAAGGTGGAGGATTTTAAAGATCTCCGGGAGTTAAAAGAGACGGAAAATCTCGTTGAAACGGTTGAAGCGGTTGTTCATTTTTCAGGAAAGCACCTGAACGTATCTCCCGGCTATCTTAAAAATCTGGACCTGATGGGGTGTCACCCTGAAGATTGGCGGGGGATCACGCTTTCGACCTTATTTCTCACGGCGCTGGCAAACCAGGCGCTGAAAGGGTCGTTCCGATTTGAAGCCATTGAGAAGGCGCAGCTCAATGACCTTTTTTCTCGTATGTTTGAGAAAAACGAGCAGGGAAAGGGGATGATTAAGATGGAGATCAAAAACGGATTAAGAGACTGGCTCGATTCCATCGAGAATGATGAAAACAAACGGGATCATCTCCTTGCCTTTCGTGACTTCTGCCTTGACCTGTTCGAATTAGAATTTGGAAAAATACCTCCGGGAGAGGAAATCGACCCCAGATTTGTCAAAGGGCTCTTGATCTGCGGGTAATCTTCCCTATTTTTTCATTCGGATGGTCACGTTCTTTTCTCATGAAACCCCGGAATGACCTCTACATAATAGAATGCCTTTCCATTCCTCATCACCTGAAACCTAAAAGTGAAATCAGGCCAAAGCCCGCGATGAGGATGCCTGAGATTCTATTGACCCATCTTAACGCCCGAAGATCAAACCTTTTCCGAAACAGGCCAACCCCGCTGCTGAGGATGACCCACCAGAGGGTCGACCCCAGGAAGACACCCAGCACCAATATTCCTGCAGAGAAATAGCCCTTGCCTTCACTTGCGACACCCACCCCGGCAAAGATGGCAGCAAAGGCAAGAATGGTCATGGGATTGGTGAGGGTCAGGAAAAAGGTTGAGGTATAAGCCCCCATGAGGCCGGTTCCTTCCCTTGAAGACAGCTCCTCCGGAGGTCTCGCGAGGAAGACCCTTATTCCCAAATACAGGAGAAATACCCCGCCGACAAGCCGGAACCACCCCTGCTGGTTGATTAAGAAGCTCGAAATGAAGGTTAATCCAAACCCGGCGATGCATCCGTAGAGAGCGTCAGCAGTGGCAGCCCCCAGGCCGGAGATGAAACCCGGCACACGTCCTTCTGCCAATGTCCGACGGATGCAAAGGATACCGATCGGTCCCACAGGCGCCGCAATTGAAAAGCCGATGATCAGCCCTTTGAGAAAAAAATGGAGATCCATCCATGCCTTCTCTTCAGCAAATCAAAAATATAATATGATCATAGGGAGCATACATATAGTTTACTCTAGAGAACAAAACTGGTCATTGCGAGGAGCGTTGGCGACGTGGCAATCTCAGGAGATTGCTTCGCTTCCTGCCTACCGCAGGCAGGCGCTCGCAATGACAGTTTCGCTACATTGCAAACCATGAAATGCCCTGAGTAATAAAGTGATTCATGAGGGTTTGTCAGGGTGGTCCCGGTAGACAGGCATCCCTTTCTTTTCCTCTAATTCCAGGGCAAGGCTTTCCCAGCGTTCGGAGAGTTCTTTCACTCGACTCTGGGATCTTCTCTGGGCCTGTATGGTTTCATAGGCCTCCTTCTGGTTGACATAAAGGGTCGAGTCGGAGAGCCGTTCGTTTAATTGATCCAGCTCCTGTGTCGCTTCTTCCAGTGATTTCTCCACCGCCTGAAGTTTCTTCTCGAAGCTCTGCAACTGTCTTCGATACTGATCCTTCTGATAAGCGTCTCTCTTTCTTTCCTCCTTGAGCTGATAAGGGGTTTTCCTTTTCGCGGGCTCGAAAACGATCTCACCGAGAGGAAGCGTCTCTTCTTCGGTTTGACCCTCTTCCGTCCGGGATTGTTCTTTCCTGTAGAGATAGTCGTCATAGTTGCCGAGAAAGACATTGAGCTTCCCCTGGTCGACCTCGATCACCTTATTGGCAATCCGGTTGATCAGATGCCGGTCGTGGGTAATGAAACAGATCGTCCCCTGAAACTGTTTCAGCGCCGTCTCCAGATACGTTGCGGGAGGGAATGTCGAGATGACTGGTCGGCTCGTCGATGAGGAGAACGTTCGCAGGCTTCAGGAGCATCTTGGCCAGGACTCAACCGGCTCTTCTCACCCCCGCTCAGCACGGAGACCTTCTTTTCAATCTCCTCTCCGCTAAAGAGAAAAGTGCCCAGCAGGCTCCGAAGCTGCGTCTGGGTTTCATCCGTTGCGATCGAGAGAATCTCTTCAAAGAGAGTATGTTCAGGGATCGAGAAGATCGTATTGGTATTGGGCAAAATAGGACCGGGTCACATCCTTTCCCAAGTTCCACCTCCCCTTTTTCAAAATCGAGAACACCGGCCAGGATCTTAAGAAGGGTCGATTTCCCCGCCCCGTTCGGCCCGACGAGGGCGACCTTATCCCCCCGGGAGAGGATGAGGTCGATTCCCTGGTAGACCTTCAGATCGCCGTAGCTCTTGTGAAGATTCTTCACCTCCACCACCCTCTGACCGCTCCGCTTCGGGGCAGGAAATTGAAACCGAATCTCCTTCTTCTCCGCCGGAAGTTCGACACGCTCCATCTTCTCAAGCATCCTGATCCTGCTCTGAACCTGTCTGGCCTTGGTGTTCTTGTATCGGAACCGTTCGATGAATCTCTCGGTCTGCTCGATCTTCTTCTGCTGAGTCGTGTGGGTCGCCTCGAGGATCCTTCTCCGGGCCTCTTTCTCCTCCACGTAATGATCATAGTCGCCAGAATAGAGGTCGATTTTCTGGATTTCGATCTCCGCGATCCGGTCGACGAGATGATTCAGAAAGTCCGGTCATGGGAGACGATCACGATGGCGCCCGGATAATCGGTCAAAAACTCCTCCAGCCAGATAAGGGACTCGAGATCCAGATGGTTGGTCGGCTCATCCAGAAGGAGGAGGTCCGGAGACTGGAGAAGGATCTTCGCCAGGGCAATCCGCATCAACCAGCCTCCGCTCAGTTCATCGGTCCGCCTCTGGAAATCCCTTTCCTGAAACCCCAGGCCATGAAGGATCCGCTTCGCTTCCGCCTCCAACCCGTACCCGCCAAGGAGGGTGTATCGATCCTGAAGTTTTCCATACTCCCTGGCCAGTCTCTCCTGTTTCTTCGGATCTTCGATCGTCGACAACTCCTCCTCCAAGATCTTCATCTTGTCTTGAAGGGATGTGATCCCGGAGGCTCCCTTTAAGACCTCTTCCAGAACCCCGCTCCCCCTGAGAGAGACGACCTCCTGGGGAAGATAGCCCACCTTCACCCCCTTTGCGATCAGGATCTCTCCTCCATCGACGGTTCCTCTCCCAGGACCATTCTGAAGAGGGTCGTCTTTCCGGAGCCGTTGGGACCGATGAGACCGATCCGGTCTCTCGCCCCGATCTGAAGCGAGCAATCCTTGAAGAGGATCTTGCTCCCGAACTGTTTCTGGACATGGGTCAGGGTGATCATGACTTCAATGCCGCAAGGATCAAGGCAGGTTGATTCGAACCTTTAGGCGTGTGCGAAAAATGGATTAAATCCACAGAATCTTAATCTCCTTTTCAATCTGTCTAAACTCCTCGTCTCCTGTGACGAGCTCGGCCTTTCGGAGCTTTGCCAAGGCCGCGGCAAAGCAGTCGCCATAAGACATCCTTTTACTGGCTTTAAACTCCGCAGCTTGCCTGGTGAGCTCCAAATCAGCAGGAACAACCTGGATCGGAAGAGTTGAAATAAGATGCGACTACTGCCTCGACTCGCTCCCGACCGGCTTCCCTCAGGGTGATATAATAAACTTCTCCCCAATTGACGACAGAGAGAAGAAGGGGTTTTCCACCGTTCCTCGCCACCTGGATCACTTCGATCATTCTTTCCGCCCCGTCTTCATTCTCCAGGCAAGAAGAGACGTTTTTTCCTTTACGCGGGTAGACGGTTAAGTGTCATATTTGTCAAAATTATACCCTGCCTTTTTATAGTCCTCCAGGGCCCGGGTCTTCAGGTCTTCCCGTTTCGTCTTTTCGGCCGCCTTGTCTGCCAGCTCGGCTGCGTGGCTCCACTTTCCTTCTTTTTCGTATTCCTTAATCTGTTTGTCTGTTTGTGAAACGGGACTCCCCTTCACCACAAAATTGGGGGCAAAGAGGACCCGGCGGACCTCACTTTGGCATCGGGGACACCGAACCAGAGAAGGCTCTGTGATCCGCTGGATGACCTCGAAACCTCTGCGACAGTGGCCGCAACCCTTGTCGGATTTAACCGCCTGGTACTCATAGGTAGGCATAAGATACCCTCCTGCAACTCCTTATAAGGATAATATTTGGTATGAGGTTGTCAAGAGGCTCCGTATCCCAATGCAAAATAGGAGAAGGCGATCTTGGCTTGCCTACCCTCGCTTTTCAATCTAAGCCTGCGGGTATACCTGGTCCTGGCCAGGCCCTGGAAAGGATTCATCGGTTGCCTCTTGCTTCGCAAGAACAATCATCGCTCGTTCCCCAATGCGGGGATAGCATGGAGGGGTGACAGTTGCACTGAACTGGGTGTTTATGGAAAAGGGAATTCCCTATCAGGATCTTTACGTCTACGAGGTCTCCGGAGAGATTTCGGATTCAAAGACTTTCTTTAAGGAAGACTTCATCGGGTGCTGGAATGAAGGAGAGATCTCCTGCCTCTTCTTTTCCGCACCCCATGATCACGAAGTCCAGGCTTTCATTCAAAAGAGGCGGTTTCGTCTTCTCTCAAGAAACGTCATGGATTACAAGTCCTGGCAGGCCGGGGAGGAACTGAAGCCTTTCACCGTGGGGAACCTCGTTATCGCGCCACCCTGGGAAACGTGTCAGGTTGATCCAGGGCATATCCTGGTCCACCTGGACCCCTGCGTTGTCTTTGGCACGGGCTACCATCCAACCACCCGGTCCTGCCTTAAAGCCCTCCGGGAGATTTATCAGAAGGAAAAGCCGGAAACCGTCTTAGACCTTGGAACAGGCACAGGGATTCTTGCCCTGGCTGCCGCCAAGTGGGGAGCCCAAAGAGTCCTGGCTGTTGACTGGAATGAATTGGCCGTTGAGACCGCCCTTAGAAATGTCAGGCTTAACGGAGAGATGGAGCATATCGAAGTAAAAAAGGGAAAGGCTGAAGAGTTTATCAACGAAGAAGCGGACCTGGTCTGCGCCAACCTCCATGTTCAGGTGATTGAGTCTCTGATCCATCAGGAGTCCTTTTTCGAAAAGAGATGGGTCATCCTCTCCGGTCTCTTTATAAAAGATGCCGGGGAGATCGTGAGACAATTAAACGAGAAAGGCTTTCAGACCCTTTTGACTCTTCAAGAAAAATGCTGGCTGACCTGGCTTGGAGTGAGAACAGGTTGAAATAACAATCAAATTGGCATTGACATCCCTTTATTGTTGTGTTAAGAATTCACGACTCTCCTTCAATCAAATATCAAAACTAAAACGTATCATCTAATGTTGAAAGGACCTCCCCTGACTCTCTGTTTAGACTGAGGAGAAGTGGAGGAATTTTTTTTGACATCGGGGGATTTATGGAATTGAAGGTCAAAACTTTTCTTTTTCCTCTCGTCGCCTTCTCTCTCGCTTTCTTTTTAAGTAGCGGATTGCTCTGGGCAGCCAGCCCCTCGCCCGGGAAAGAGGGATCTAAACCCCCGGAAGGCGTGAACCCTCCTGAGCCTCAAAAAAAGGGCGAGAAGATCGTCGTCAAAGGCCGCGAATACTGTTATGAGTGTTTCGATAACTCCGAATGCCTGAGTTGTCACGGAAACAAGATCAACGAGAGAAAGTTCGCCCAATCGGTTCATGGAGCAAACTCCTGTAACAGTTGCCACTGGGACATCATCGATATGAAAGAACATATCAACAAGAAAGGGGCAAAAATCCATGCCCAGCCGGTCACCTGCCATCGTTGCCATAAGAAAGAAGCGGCAGAACATTATGCCAGTGCCCATTTCATTAATGAAATTCAATGCAGAGATTGTCACAAAGAGATTCATGAACTGACGCCCTGGAAAGGGGATAAGGTGCGCGTCATTAAAACGTGTACGACCTGCCATTCCGATGATGGTTATTCTGAGAGCGTCCACGGCAAATCCGCCCTCGACGGAAATCCGGATTCTGCGGCCTGCAGTGATTGCCACGGTCTCCATAAGGTTCCCCTCCTGAAGGGGGATGACCGCAAAATGGTCTCTTTTCGCAAGGAGTTCCATACGGAGGTTTGCCAGAAATGTCATGCCGATAAGGAGATGATGGAACGAAACAAGGTCTTTCTGATTGCGACCCAGACCTATTACCAGAGTTACCATGGAAAGGTTGAAAAATTGGGATATCCGGGTCTTGTGGCAGGGTGTGCCGATTGTCACGGCTTTCACAGTATTCTTCCTCCGGAGAATCCGAAATCCCTTATCTCGAAAGAACGGTTGCTCGAAACCTGTGGAAAATGTCATGAGGGGGCCAGTGCCAACTTTACCCAATGGGTGGCCCACGCCACTCATAACGACCCGAAACGCGACCCGGTATTCTATTGGACCTTCGTTCTCATGACCGCTCTTCTCGTCTGGGTCTTTGGGGTCTTCTGGTTTCATACCCTTCTCTGGTGGCGGAAGGACTTCTGGGAGCGGAGACAGTTGAGAGCAAAAGGCATCTTCTTTCCCCAGCATGTCAAGCCCGATGAGGCAGGCCATATCTATCGCCGGTTCAGCTCTTTTGATATCCTCCTTCACCTGACAATGATGACGACCTTCATCGGTCTCGTCCTGACAGGGCTTCCCCTGAAATTCTCTCAGGCTCCATGGGCGAGCGGTTTGATGCATTTCCTTGGGGGGGCCAGGACGGCCGGGTTGATTCACCGGACCTGTGCGATCATCACCTTCGGCTATTTTGGAACAACCTTCGTTTATATTTTCTACTTTCTTTTCTTCAAGAAAATCCCGGGAAATCCCAATCCCCTCCAGAGGCTCTTCGGTCCGGACTCTCTGTGCCCTCGATGGAAGGATATTCAAGACATTATTGGAATGATCCAGTGGTTCTTTAACAAAGGGCCCAAGCCTCAGTTTGACCGGTGGACCTACTGGGAGAAGTTCGATTTTCTCGCCGTCTTCTGGGGGATGTTTGCCATCGGGCTTTCAGGGCTGATGCTCTGGTTTCCCGAATTCTTCACCATCTTCCTGCCCGGATGGGTCCTCAATATTGCAACGATCGTCCATTCCGATGAGGCCCTCCTGGCTTCGGGCTTCATCTTTACGGTCCATTTCTTCAATACGCATCTCCGGCCTTCTAAGTTCCCCATCGACACGGTGATCTTCACGGGAAAATTTCCTAAATATGAGTTGGTGGAGGAAAGGCCCGAACAGTACCGGCGGTTGGTTGTGGAGAAAAGACTGGAGACCTATCGGGCAAAGTATCCCGGCGTCCTGACCGATCTCTTCTCCATGGTCGTCGGATTCTCCATGCTGGCCATCGGTCTCTTCTGTGTCTTTTTGATTGCCTGGGAATTTTTAGGCTGACAAATCATAAGGGTTCAAGGGGTCCGGCGAGATAAGTTCTTTGATCGTTGAATCGAAAAAAATAATCCGTCGCCGTAACGCCGGTCAATTACAATCTCTTGGACCTTTGAACCCTTCTTTTTCACCCTGCCTCATCTTTCCATTCACTGAAACCGCTTTTCCCCGGCCCGAATCGCGATTTCGAGCCAATTTTCTTCCGGCGCATAGGGACAGGTATACTTTTCATTGAATTGGCAAAAGGGATTGTGGGCCCGATTGAAATCGATCAATACCTTTCCATCCGGCATCGGCTCAATAGAGAGATACCGTCCTTTCGAATAGGTCTCCACTCCGGAGGTCTTATCTTTGAAGGGAAGAAACCATTCCCCGCCTCCAAGAGGCCTGAAGATCTGGAGGACATACCCTTTTCCCTCCCACTGAAATTCAAAACGGCCATATTTTACGTATCTTTTTCCCGCCTCTCTGTTGGTGGGGAGGGTGATCGTGAGAGGCCTGGGTTCCGCAGGATACTTCTCGATCGATCCGATCATGGCATATCTGAGGTCGAAGGAGTAATACGGGAGACCTTTAAATTCTTTTCGGTCCCTCTGCTTGAGGGGAGAACGATCGTTTTCCTTGAAAAATCGATCCCTTTCTTTCCGAAAGGCCAAGACCTTTTCCTCCCTTTGCGCCATCGGGTCTTCCAGGGTCTTCGAGAGAAGAAAGTCACCTTTTATAAAGAAAAAAAGCGAAAGCCCTGAAAGGATGAAACGTGTCCGCTTCCGGCCGAAAAGGGAAACCATCTTTCCTCTTGATAAATCTCCTGAAAAGGGTAAAAATTCGTTTTTAAAGGGGGAGTATTGATGGAGACTTTAAAAAATCTGTACAATTTAGTCAAGGCCTTTTGGATCGACTTTTTCAAAGAGGCGAAAAGGGGAACCCTCAAACATAAGAAAGGGATCAAGGTTTTACTCATCTTTTGCACTGTTGTTTTTTTCGTTTTATCCATTGCCCTTCTTAAATTTTCAGAGACGTCCACCTTTTGCGGCGCCTGTCACCAGATGGGCGCCTACATCGATTCGTGGAAGGCATCGAGCCATCGTCATGTCGCATGCACCCAATGCCACTACGAACCGGGGTTTTGGAACCACCTGAAGGGGAAGTGGGTCGACGGACAGGTTTCTCTTGCCTACTTCATCTCCGGGAAAAAACCCAGCAGGCCCCATGCAGAGATCAGCGATTCGGCCTGCCTCCAACAGGGATGTCACAAAACGGAAGATCTCAAAGCAAACATGATCTATAAGAATGTGGCCTTCTCGCACGGGAAACACCTCGAGGAATTGAGAAGGGGAATGAAGCTTCGTTGCACCTCCTGCCACGCCCAGATCGTTCAGGGCGCCCATCTCACGGTTCATGAAATCAACTGTTTCATCTGCCACTACTATAAGGCCGGTCCAAAGGGAGAGGAGGATTGCGTCTCCTGCGCCGTTGGAGGCTGCACCTCCTGCCATATTGCACCCAAAGGCGATATCAATGTCAAAGGCTGGAATTTTAATCACCGGAAGTATATCGAGAGAGGGGTTGCGTGCGAAAAGTGTCATCTCAGTGTCGTTCAGGGAGATGCCCATGTGCCGGAGGGAAAATGCCTTGAATGCCATAACGAACCTGAGATTCTTGTCACCAAATATACCTCTCAATCTCTCCACAGGAAACATGTAACGGATCACAAGATCGAATGTGTCTCCTGTCATACCCCTCTCCGGCACGAGATCGGCCAGATTCCGACCATTTCTCACACCCCCTCCAACTGCGATCGATGTCACAGCAAGGAGTCTCATAGGGGCCCCAAGGAGTTTTATCGCGGGACAGGAGGGATTGGCGTTCCTGATTCCCCCAGTCTCATGTTTACGACGAATGTGGACTGTATCGCCTGCCATCGAACGACCGAATCGAGCCAGGCAGCCCTTCATACCACAAAGTACGAAGAAAAAGCCATCGGCGAGGCCTGTGTGGACTGCCATGGGGAAGGGTTTGATGAGACGTTAAAACACTGGAAAAACTTCCTCTCCAAAATGGAAAACGAAACCAATCAACGAATCTTCAACGCACAGAAGCTGCTTTACGACTCGGAAAAATCCCAGGGGAAGTCTCCAGGGTTTAGAAAGGCCAAGACCCTTCTCGACGAGGCGCGCCACAACTACAGCTACGTTCTCCTCGGCCGGGGGGTTCACAATATCGAGTACGCCATCAAACTCCTCAACGTGGCAAACAACAAAGCCGAACAGGCCCAGGCAGTCATCGACAAAGGCTATAAGCCCCAGGAGGTCAAGACGAACATTACCTGCACCTCCCTCTGCCATGTGGGAATCGAAAAGCGGACGGTCCCCTTCAACGATATCAAGTTTTCCCATGAAACCCATGCCGCAGGCCTTGGAATGAAGTGTTCCGATTGCCATTCACCCCGTGAGAATCATGGTAAGACCTATCTCAAGAACTGCGCAGGTTGCCACCATGGGAAGGAGATCAAGAAGGTAAGCTGCGGCGAGTGCCATGTCAGCGCCAGGAGACTGATGGAGGGCAAAGGGGGGATCGGGGTCAAGGAAAACCCGAACAAGAAGTCGGGAGTCGTCGGATGCGTCGACTGCCATAAGGGCGTAGCCTCAAAGAAGAAAGAAGCCTTCGATACGATTAAGAAACGCTGCATTGAATGCCATGACCCAAGCTATGGGGAGATGGCTGTCCATTGGAAGGCGGCCGGTGAAGAACTTCTGAAAAAAGTGGCTCCCAAACTGGATCAGGTGAAGGAAGAGATCGAAAAAGCGGAAAAAAGAGGAGGCCATACCTTCGTCTTCAGAAAACTCTCTGGAGATGCGGAGTTTAATTACCAGCTAGCCAAGAAGGGAAATGGAATTCATAATCCGGAATATACGCGTGAACTCCTTGAGTTCGCCAATCGTCGTCTTGACGAGGCGAATCAGCAGTTGGCAAAGAGGAAACAAGAGGTCGCCCAGGGAAAAATGATCAGTCCCGGTTCGAAGAGAAGATGAGGGTCCGCCTTTCAGATTCGTCTATACCCCCTCAGTCTCGCGTGCGATTGGGACGGGGTCGTTTCGCCTGCCTGCCTACCGGCAGGCAGGCGAAACTTTGAAATGCGGAGCATCGGAGGCAGGTCACTGGAGAGCTTTTGCTGAAGGGACCGTTTTAAGGGCATCTGCCCCATTGTTCAACGCTCAAAGGAGCCGCTCCACGTTTTCTCCGGAGAGACAACCCCGTCCCTCGAGATTGATTTCCGACCAAAACGGATGAGTTACCCGATGACGTATGACGAATATACTTGACAAAAGGGTAAGAGTTTAATAAATTTTTTAAAAAGATTTGTGAAAGGAGTCACAACCTTGAAATATTCCAAGATCCCTGAGGCTACGATTCGAAGACTTTCCCGGTATTCAAGATGTCTTGAAGAATTGGAAGAAAAAAGTGAAAAGGTTGTCTCCTCTGCCCAGCTTGCAAGCAAATGTGCCGTCAACTCCGCCCAGGTGAGAAAAGACTTAGCCTATTTCGGAGAGTTTGGGATTCGAGGGGTGGGCTATTATGTCAAGGACCTGCTCGGCGACATCAAGCGAATCCTGGGATCAAACAAGGAGTGGCGAATGGCCGTGATCGGCATGGGAAACCTTGGCTCCGCCCTTCTCTCCTACAAGGATTTTTTGAAACAGAATTATAAGATCGTTGCCGCCTTCGATATTGACCCTCCGAAGGTGATTGGAAAGGTCTCCGAAAAATTGGGGAAACCGATGGAGGTCCTTCACATCAGCCGTATCAAGGAAGTGGCAAAGGACCGGAAGATTGAAATCGCTTTGATCGCAACCCCTCCCACCGAGGCCCAGGGCGTCGTCCAGATTCTGGTGGACGCAGGGATAAGAGGAATTCTCAATTTTACGCCCAACCAGGTTACGGTTCCGGAAGGGTTTGTGGTCAAGAATGTCTTCTTCACCACCATTCTGGACAATCTGGCCTACCTTTTGTCGAACTGATGCCCCATGCCCGGAGGGCACCTCGAAGCTTCTCTTCCCAACCGGACTCCCCGCTCTTCTGAAACAGGAGCCGGAACAGACGGGCGTTTTTCAGCTAGGCCCTACTCTTCTTAGCTATGGCGGTTAGCTTCCATCCCTGGGGATACTCTATATTTGATTCAGGCCCGCTTCTACACACTAATGCTTCCGCATTAAACCGTGCGATTGCACCCGTCTTTAAGTTGTAGCGGTAAATGGCGATTGAAAACTTGATACGCCATCAATAAGACAGACACTGCGTCAGCCATAAGCGTGAACGCTATCGGCGAGATTTCCTGTGGAAGCATGATCGCTTTCCTAACTAAGCAACCTCCCCCGGTTTCGCGGATTGGACTCTTCTTTCTAGAATACCAGGCTCTATCTAAGCCTCGGCATTAAACCGTGCGAATATCGCACCCGTCTTTAAGTTGTAGCGGTAAATGGCGATGAAAAATTGATACGCCATCAAAAGATAGATCATTGCCAGTGAAGCACCGACTAAGAGATGAACGTATAAATCGGCAGAGAACAGAGATAACGTATAAATCGGCAGAGAAGGTTCCGGTGGAAAGTATGTGCGCATGCTTTCAAAGACATAACAGGGCGGCATGAATTTGGCAACGATTTGAAGGGCCGCCGGCAGTGTCGAAATGGGATAATAGACGCCTGCAAAGATAGAAAGAATCAATGGAACTGGCCAGCCGAGCCATTCCCCTGACGGACCGAGTCGAAAAATGATGGCAGAAACAAAGATGCCCATGGCGATTCCGAAGACTAAAAGGATCGACACAAAAGGCAAAAGAAAGAGTCCGATTTTAAAGATGTTATAACCAAAGGCCAAACCCGCAATTAAAACCATGATCCAAAAACCGATCAGGCTTGTGGCTATACTCGTCAGGACCAGCCCCGCGAGATACTCCCTGATTTCAAGAGGCGAGGCGAAATAGTTGATGAAATTTTGAGTCCAGATATCTTCCAGAAAGCCCCTCATCAGCCCGTGCTGAGTGCGCGTTACAAATTCCCATAAAATGATCGCCCCGAGGATGACCGTAACGAAGCTGAAGGTGGATTGGCCCAGAGAAGCCCAGGTATTTGCTGATAAAACCCCATTGTATGGTATCAACGATGACCCATAAGAAAATGGTGGCGAGCCGTGTTGGATTGCTCCTGATGAGAAATACTTGCCTCAGAAAAATCGCATAAACTCTCGTAAATGACATGGCTTATGATCCAAAGAAAAGAGGTTCCCTGGCAACGGTGATGAATAACTCTTCCAGGTCTTTCTTGCCGTATTCAGACGGTAAGGTTTTCGGATTGCCGCTCAAAAGGATTCTGCCGTGGGAAAGGAATAAGACCTGGTCGCACACCGCCTCGATCTCTTGCATGTTATGGGAAGTCCAGAGGGTTGCGGTCTTTGTCTTCTCCACGTATCCTCTTATTTTTTCCCGGACGAGTTGGGAAATGTTCGGATCAAGCGAAGCCGTTGGTTCATCGAGAAGGAGCAATCGGGGATGATTGATGACGGCTTTGGCAATGTTCAACCGGCTGCCTTCGCCGGACGAAAGCAAACCGGCTTTCGTGTCCGAGAACCTTTCCAGATCAAATTCGTGCAAAAGAAATTCAATTCTTTCCTTGAGATTCTTCACTTCATATAATAAGCCAAAAACGTACAGGTTCTGCCAGACGGTTAAATTGGCGGGCATATGGGCGTAAACTGCCGCAAAATTGGTGCTTTTGCTTATCCTGGAACGGTCATCTCTCAGGTTTTTCCCAAAAATTTCTATGGATCCCTGGGTGGGCTCAAGGATACCAAGAATCATATTGATCGTTGTTGTTTTGCCTGCGCCATTCGGCCCGAGAAGTCCGACAATCTTGCCGGGGCTGATTGAAAACGAGACATCATCGACCGCCCTGACGGGTCCATAATCCTTCGTAAGCCCCTCGATTTTTAGAATCAGTCCCTCGTCCGTCATCTGATTACAATCGCTTAAGATTTTGCCTTGTCTCCGAAAAAGTGAAAACACCTATCGGGGTCCCTTACCTTTCAAGATTTCCTCTTACTTACTTTATCCGGAAAGGAAATTCAATAAGGGACTCATGAAAATTATTTGGGGGCGTCTCCGATAGGTAGTCATTCCTCAATCAACCTGGTGATACAACAGGTCGGATGGACTGAGCCTTAAGAATATGTTATGAGGAATCTAATTGCATTTTCTCGCCCACGGCATTCGGATTGTTAGGTCAAAGAAGGGGACTCAGGGATGGGAGGGGAATGAAGCAGGAGTCTTTTTGACCTTCAGGACAGGGCCTTCAGGAACAGGGGGGAACAGAAAAGGAGGGTACTTAAATGAAATCTTTATGGATCAGGCTCGTGTTGATTCTCTTCGTCATTGGGCTGTCACTGGGTGATGGGAAGGGATGGGCTGCGGACTGGAAAGAATTCGCGGAAGCGACTACGGGAGTTTTCCGTTATGACGCGGCGAGCATTACCTCTCCGTCTGAAGGTCTTAAACGAGTGTGGATCAATAATATGACCAGGAACGAGACCAACCTGGTGGTGCTCAACTGCAAAGAGAAGACCTACCAGGTCCTGTCCGTGGTCCAGTGGGACGAAGCCTTTCGCATCAAGAGCCGCGAAGACTACGCCGACAACCCTACCCCAGACTGGCTGAAGATCTCTCCGCAATCGGTCCCGGAAGCTCTTCATAGGATCGTCTGTCCGTAGCTGCATTTTTCAACGGCCGTTTTAAGACCTTTACGAATCGATCCCCTCTGGGGCGTACCTTAAAACGTACGTCTCCGGCAAGGCGCTCGGATTCAGGTGGATACACCGAACCAGTTTCTGGAGATTTGTCTCTTCCTGGTCCCTCCCTTATCATCCGGGTTCCCTCCTTGTTAATTGAATTACTTAAGAGCATCCCCATTTCCACTCTTGCGGGTTTATTGTTGACAGACTCCTCCCGTTTTTGTATAGTTACCCCGTTCTAAAGAAAAGTCTTCCCGACAGTTGATTTCGCGGGCAGGTAAGCTTTCAAACCCTTAAAACGCGGTTTTTATCATATTTTCGGGTTAATCCTGGACTTCACTTTGGGTGAGGGCCAGAGAACATCCATGGAACACTCAGATCGCGTTGCAGCAGAGGTGAAACAACGGTCTGTTCCCGCCTACTGGATCATTGGGCTTTTTGTTTTCGTGAACACCATGATCTGCTATTTTGACCGGGTCAACTTCTCCGTCGCGGCCCCGACGATCATGAAACTCTTCCACTGGGACATGGGCATTATGGGGTTGGCCATGTCCATGTTCGGGGTCGGGTATATCCTCACGCAGATTCCCGCAGGACTCCTTGGCGACCGGTTCGGCGGAAGGAGAGTTCTCGCAGCCGGGAGCGTGGGATGGTCCTTTTTTACGCTCTTGACGCCGTTTGCCGGCACTCCGCTCCTTATGTATTTGGTCAGGGGACTGCTGGGCCTGGCTGAAGGCTTAAATTTCCCGGGGGCAACCAGCGTGATCTCAAGGTGGGTGCCGCGAAAGGCAAGGGCTCGGATTCAGGGGCTGAACCTTTCGGGCGTTGCCGCCGGACCGTTGATTGCTACGCCGCTGACCCTATGGATCATGACCGCGTTCGGCTGGAAGGCCATGTTCTATTTCTATGGCATTTTGGGGTTGTTGTGGACCGTTGCCTGGCTGCTCTATAGCACTGAAAATCCTTCCCAGCACAAGGGCATGAGCAGAGAGAGCCTGAGAGAGATTGAAGCAGGTCAGGCGGCGGAAGCAGGCGTCTCCGTTGGTGATGCCCCGATTCGATCGAAAGCGGTGTGGGGGCTTGCCACCGCCTATTTCTGTTTCACCTATACCTGGTGGTTGTTCCTGAACTGGCTGCCGACCTATCTTGTCCAGGCGCGCGGTTACACCACGATCAAAATGGGCTTTTTTGCATCCCTGCCCTGGCTGGCGGCATTGATCAGCACGAATGGAGCGGGTTGGCTATCGGATGCACTGGTGAAGAGGGGTTTTTCAACCGGCAGCGCAAGGCGAACCCTGATCTATACCGGGGCGCCGGCAATGGCTGCGTGTTTGTGGCTTGTGACCCAGGCGGGGAATGCCGAGGTGGCCGTGGGGCTCATCACCGTAACCATCTCCCTGGCAGGCATGAACTTTCCGGCCTTCTGGAGTCTGCCCATGGACATGAACGTGCGCAAGGCAGGGTTCATCACCGGGATGATGAATACGGGAAGCGCCCTTGCCGCCATCGTGGCGCCGGGCGTGACCGGCTATGTGGCCATGTGGTTTGGCTGGACGGCTGCCCTCGGGCTCGGGTCGGTCCTTGCCCTGCTCTCCGCAATCATCATGTACCTCACGGTGCCGAAACCCGCATCAAAACAGCTCCCCTCCTCCCTCACATCTTTGCAATAGATGACCCGGATCAAGATCGGGGTAAACTCCAGCGAGGTATCCAGAACCCATGGAAAAGGCTGGACTCCCGTTTTCACCTGCCTTCGCCGAAGCGGCTTCAGCGCAGGCAGGCGGGAATGACAAAAAGAAACGATTACGACATTTATGGACAGACCCTAAATAACGGGTAAGTTTCAGGAAGATTGAAATTAAATGGGAAAATGATTTACGATGGGTCCTAAGATGATCTTTCTTATTCCGGGACAAGGGCAGAACCGGGGTTACAAGAAGGTATAAATAAGACCAGAGGAGGAATAGAGGGATGAATACCGTCGAAAAATATAAGAAGTATGTCAACACCGCCATGGTTGCAAAGGTGGAACCGGTCGTGATCGGCAAAGCCAAGGGAGCCACGGTCACCGATATCGAGGGCAAACAATATATCGATTGCTTTGCCGGGATTTCCGTTGTCAATGCCGGCCACTGCAATGAGAAGGTCATCGAGGCGGCCAAAGCCCAGATGGACAAACTGGTCCATTGTTGCTCCTATGTCTACTACTCCCAGCCTACGGCAGACCTGGCCGAGAAACTGGCAGAAATTAGTCCCGGAAGGCTTCAAAAGACTTTCTTCGGGAACGGCGGGGCAGAAGCCATCGAAGGAGCGTTGAGACTGGCCAAGCAGTTTACGGGAAAGACAGAATTTATTGCCCTTCAGGCCTCGTTCCACGGCCGGTCTTATGCCACGCTGAGCGTAACCGGAAATTGTGCAAGGAAGAGAAAGGGTGGACCCTACATGGCGGGGTGCACGTTTCTGCCAACCCCTTATTGCTACCGGTGTTTTTTTGAACTCGAATATCCGAAATGTCACCTCCGCTGTGCCCGGGCCCTCGAAGACATCATCCGGTTTAACACCTATGACAGCGTTGCCGCCTTTATCGCTGAACCGGTTCAGGGAGAGGGAGGGATCATCGTTCCGCCGGATGACTACTTTATGGAGATTGACAAAATTCTGAAAAAACACGGAATCCTTTTATTGATCGACGAAGTGCAGTCAGGGTTTGGCCGCACGGGGAAGATGTTTGGAATTGAACATTACGGCGTCGAGCCTGATATTATGACCATGGCGAAGGGGATTGCCGCCGGATTTCCCTTGAGCGCGTTCATTGCCCGGGAAGAGATCGCCGATTCCTTCAAGCCAGGGGATCATCTCTCCACCTTTGGAGGAAACCCGGTCTCCTGCGCTGCTGCAGTGGCCAACATTGCCTATCTCCAGGGAGAGAAGGTGGTGGAAAACTCTGCCATAAAAGGCGTGTGGTTGAAGGGGAAATTTGAGGAGTTAAAGGCCAAACACTCCAGGATCGGAGAAGTTCGCGGCAAAGGCCTCATGATCGGTATCGAACTTGTCAGCGACCGCTCTTCCAAAACACCGGCATCTGAAGAGGCCAAAAAGGTGAGAGATTACTGCCTTAGCCAGGGGTTACTGATCGGGCTTGGAGGTGTATTCAACAATGTCCTGCGATTTCAGCCTCCGTTGGTCATTGGCCAGGATCAGCTGGAACAGGCTGTAACCATCCTTGATCGGGCCCTGGGCCAGGTTTGAGAAGCGGAAAATAGGGCAATAAGAGATGAGGGGGTAATCCTTACAGGATTGCCCCTTTTTAATTCAACACCAAAGCAAAAAAACGGTGCCTGGGAATTTGAAGGTTAGAGGGTAGCCAGCTCTTCGTTCAGGAGATCGCCGATGAACATGTGTCCGGGTGCATGGGTGATGCAGAAGTCCGGTTTGGCCTCCATGACAACGGCCTGGGGTGTCACACCACAGGCCCAAAAAACCGGAACCTCTTCCCTCCTGATGGTCACAGGATCTCCAAAATCGGGTTTCTTCAGATCTTTTATCCCAATCTTTGAAGGATCACCAATATGGATTGGGCTTCCGTGAACGGCGGCATAGCGGGAGGTGATCTGGGTCGCCCGAACGACTTTATCCGGAGGCAGGGGCCTCATGGTGACGACCAGGGGTCCATGAAGAGTTCCTGCGGGTTTACAGGAAATGTTGGTAATGTACATGGGCACATTTTTGTTCTCTTCGATATGACGGACAGGGATCTTTGCCCTCAGTAAAGCCTCTTCAAAGGAGAAACTGCACCCCAGTAGAAAAGTGACAAAATCATCCCTCCAGAGTCTCTTAATCTCCTTCACCGTTTTTTCTAATTTCCCCTTACGGTAGATGTTATACTTCGGAATATCGGTCCGTACGTCGGCATCTGAAGCCAGAAATTCGGTTCGATACCTGCCCGATTCCAGGACCTCGAGCAGCGGACAGGGTTTCGGATTCCTCTGGCAAAAGAGGAGAAAGTCAAAAGCATATTTTCCGGGAAGGATGACGAGGTTGGCTTGAGCATAGCCCATTGCAAGCCCTGCTGTAGGCGTGTCCCATTTGTTTTTCCGGATGAGCGATCTCATCTCTTTCGCTGTAACCTGGCTCAAGCCTCTTCATCGCGCCCCTCCTTCAAAAATTAACCGCAGACTATTTAAACTATATCTGAAACAGCATGCGTGAGCAAGGATATTTGGATAAAGGCGTAACTGAAAGGCCGGGACCACCTTCTCCGATGGGATCACCGCGGCTGAAGAATTACAAAAATCCCTTGTTTATTGTTAATTTTCGCCATAGAATTTCTATAGAGGGATTTACGATGTTAAGCCGGAAACGACAATGGATCGGATCTGTAGTTCTTATCATCATTTTTTCGACTTTTTCCCCAATCGCTTTCTCTCAGACTTCTTCTGTGCTTGAAGTGGGAATGTTTTCCAGGGAAAAAGCGGGGGAAGGCATTCCGACCGATTGGAACCCTCTGACATTCAAAAAGATTGAGCGACACACCGATTACATGCTGGTGAAGGATGGGGACAACGTTGTCGTTAAGGCCGTGGCGAATGCTTCAGCCTCCGGCCTCGTCAGGAAGATTCGAATCAACCCGGATGAATACCCGATCGTCCAGTGGCGCTGGAAGGTCGGCAACATCCTGAAAAAGGCGGATGTGCATAAGAAGGAGGGAGACGATTACCCGGCCCGGATTTACATCACCTTTGAATATGACCCCTCGAAAGTAAGCTTCTTTGAGAAGATGAAATATGAAACAATCCGGCTGTTCTATGGACAATACCCACCCCTTGCGGCAATCAACTATATCTGGGAGGGTCACGCCCCCGTGGAAACGATTGTTCCGAACCCTTACACGAACCGGGCCATGATGATCGTTGTGGAGAGCGGCGAAGAAAAGATCAATCAGTGGGTATGCGAAGAGCGAAATATCCTTGAGGATTACAGGAAGGCCTTCGGTGAAACCCCTCCCATGATCTCTGGCGTTGCAATCATGACCGATACGGACAATACCGGAGAATCGGCTACAGCCTACTATGGGGATATCCTATTCAAGAAGGCGGCTGGAGGCTGTCCTTGACTTTTATCTGTCCTGTATCCATTTTTATATTAAACCTTACCGAAAGGAGAAAGGACATGATGAAAATATTCGTTTCAGGTCTTTTTGTTCTTTTTGTTTCAGAGTTCCGTTGGAGTTCGAATCTTGCGCTTTCGGCGGAACATCCAGGCACATCGGTTGAGCAGCAGAAATCGACCATTGAGCATCCAGGAAGATCAGTAGGACAGGAACGCCCGACGAAAGGTATCACCGCGGACTTTGTTAAGAAATCGATCAGACAGCATACTAAAGACCAGGCGAAGGCAACAGGGGGCGTTTTCGTCATCCATGATGAAAAACTGAACAAAGACTGGCGCCTGAAGATCATCCAGGTTCACGATCCTGTTCGCACCTTTGAAAAGGACGGTAAAACGATCTATTTTACCTGCAGTGATTTTAAATCCGCTGATAGCAAAGATGTACTCGATATCGATTTCTGGATGATTCCCAAGGGAAACAAACTCGAGGTCATCCGACACGAAGATCCATAAGGTGAATGGCGAACCCCGATATGGATATGAAGGAATAAACATTAAAGAAATCAAGTAGAGTGTCGGATCAATTTCGGACTGATAAAAAAGCCCCTTCAAGCGGTTTTTTATTTCCGAGAAGAGTCAGCGAAGGGGGTCATAAGGAACGGGTTAAGTTTCATGGTTTCAGGCCCCCGGGGTTTCCACAATCCGATCTGAGTCAGCTCAGATTCTTCCCTGGCCCAGTGGTAACTCCTAAAAAGTCGATCCCAGAAGCTGATAATGGCAGAGTAGTTGGTTTCGTAACAATCAGGATGAAGGGCATGGTGGCAGCGGTGCATTCTTGGAGTGACAAAGATCCTCTCGATTCTGTCCTGGATGCTGAAAGGGATCCCCAGGTTGCTGTGGTGAAATTGGGCCGCGACATTCAGAAGAATGTCAAACGTCACCAACCCCCAGAGGGAGGGACCCCAGAAGAGAATCATCAGGCCTTTCGAGACTCCCGATAGTATTAACTCCCCGATGTGGAATCTCGCCGCCGTGGTGACATCGATCTCCATATCGCTGTGATGGGCTTTGTGCAAGCGCCACATCACTCCCCATCGATGGTAGGCCCGGTGCATCCAGTAGTCCCAGAGGTCAAAGGCGATCACTGTCAGTATGATTTCACTCCAACCCTTCAGGCCCAAAAGATGGGCAATGCCCATTGGATGTGTTCGGGTAAATGAAAGCGCGGAGATAAGGGGCTGGGTCATGAGGAGATATAGGACAATACTGTTGGCTATGCTGATTCCCAGATGGAAAGCGATTCGGGACCATTTTTTCTGGTCAGATCTGGCGTAAGGAACGAGCCATTCCAGAAAAAGGAGCACTCCGAATACGGAAAAATAGGATGGTAATTCGCGCCAGAAAAGGAGAAATCATGAAAAATCCGTTTTCGGTTGACTTTTTAGGGCAAAGGAAAATTTGTCGATGGCCCGTGAGACCGCCAAGATACCATCCAAATGATCACATTCATGCTGTAACAGTTCGGATAAAGCACCTTCCAGTAGTATGCTACACTCTTTCCATCCCATGTCACTGTAAGTGATTCTGCATTGCCGCCGTCTTTGGACCTTAACGAGCAGGTCCGGGAAACACATGCAGTCATCCCATACTTCGTTCATCTCTGGACTCTTTTGATCAAGAATAGGATTAATGAAGATAATCGGTTCCTTTATATTCATGTAAACCAATCTTCTTGCCACACCAATCTGAGGCGCAGCAATCGCCCTGCCCGCTCCGTGTTGTTTCCGGAAATGTATCATTGTGTCGTGCAGATCCTCAATGATTGGGTCCAGCGTGTGCAATTCTTCTCTCCTGATCGGTTCACACATTTCATATAACCTGGGATTGCCCAGTAAGAGTATCTCTCTGATAGCCATAACACTCCTTAAATATCATTCATCGCAGCCAGGCGGCTTCGGCCAGTGACCGATAGTTCCGGTTTAGATGATTCTTCTTCTTTTTGACTTATATCTATGTGAATTGAAATTTTACAGTCCCAGAAATGCCTTTTTAATCACTTCGGCGTTCAGGAGGTCTTTGCCGGTGCCGTGGTGGATGGTGCGGCCGGTCTGGAGGACGTAGCCGCGGTCGGAGAGTTCGAGGGATTCGCGGACTTTCTGTTCGACGAGGAGAATGGTCTTGCCCGGCATGTTTTCAGTTTGGCGACCGCTTCAAGCATCTCATCGACCAGTTTGGGCATGAGACCCAGGGAGGGTTCATCGAGCATGAGAAGCTTGGGGTTGGACATCAAGCCTCTTCCGATGGCCAGCATCTGCTGCTCTCCACCGGAAAGGGTCCCGCCGAGTTGAAGGCGTCTCTCTTTAAGCCTTGGAAAAAGGTGATAGACAGATTCGAGATTCTTCTTCATCTCCGCATCATCGTTTAAAATATAGGCCCCGATTTCGAGATTCTCTTCAACGGAAAGGGGACCAAAGATGAGCCGGGCTTCCGGGATATAGGTGATTCCTTCTTTAACAATATCCGGGGTGGAAAGATGGCTGATCTCCTTATTCTCAAACTGGATCGATCCCTTGGTGGGATGGAGGGCCCCCGCGATGGTCTTGAGAAGGGTCGATTTCCCGGCGCCATTGGAACCGACAACGGAAACCAACTCCCCCTTGTTCACCTCCAGGGAGACATTGTGAATGATGGGGACGCCACTGTATCGAACCTCAATCTCAGAGACCTTTAGCATACTTCTCTCCCAGGTAAGCCTTGATCACCCGTTCATTCTTCACGATCTCTTTCGGCAACCCCTCTGCAATTTTCTCGCCGCTATCAAGAACGATCACCCGTTGTGAGATGGGCATGACCACTTCCATGATATGTTCGATCAGAAAAAGGGTGATCTTCTTCTCCTGATGGATCCTCTTCAGGGCGTTCACCAGCTCCTCGGTCTCTTTCGGGTTGAGACCGGAAGCAACTTCATCGAGCATCAACAGCTCCGGTTTCGTAGCAAGAGCCCTGGCCAGTCCCACTTTCTTCTGGCTGGCAATGGGGAGTTCGTTGAGATGATATTCCTTGACTTCACCAAGGCCCAAAAACTCCAGGATTTCGGAGGCCTCCTTTTTAGCAGTAGAGCGTTCATCCGTTCTGCAGAAGGCTCCCACCATCACGTTTTCAAGGACGTTCATGCCGGTCGTGACCTTCATGAGCTGGAAGGTCCGGCCGATCCCTTCCCGGTTCGTCATAAAAGGCTTAAATCCTGTGATGTCTTTTCCTTTGAAGATCACTTTCCCGGAATCGGGCTTGTGGTAGCCAACGATGCAGTTAAACAGGGTCGTCTTGCCGGCGCCGTTGGGTCCGATTAATCCGATGATCTCTCCCTGATCGATGTGGAAAGAGACCCGGTTATTGGCTACCAGGCCGCCAAAATCCTTGACGAGATCGACGACTTTAAGAAACGCCACTGTCTAATGCACCTTTTCTTTCCTTCGGAATTGCTCAATAATGCCCCAGATCCCACGGGGTTGATATGCAGAGACGACCATGATGAGGGCCGAGTAAATCATAAAATCCAGACCCTACCAACCCCTTGTGGCCTCCCAGCCAGCTGCCCAAAAAACGGTCGAGGGGAACGAGAAAGGCCGCGCCGATGATGGGTCCCCACAAGGAACCCGCTCCTCCGAGCATGGCCATCAAGGCAATCTTAATCGAGAGGTCGAGGTCCATGACCGAATAGGGATCGATATAAAAATTGTAAACCGTCAGAAACCCGCCTCCTACGGCCACAAAGGCTGAGGCAATAGAATAGGCCTTGATCTTACACCAGCGTGCATCAATGCCGAGGCTCTCCGCTGCCTCCTCATCATCCTTGATCATCCGGAGTTGATAACCCAGTTTCGACTTCCGAAACCGGTTCATGTAAAAAAGAGCGATGAAAAAAAAGAGCATGATGAAATAATAGTAGTAGGTATCTGATTTAAACTGCATGTAGAGAAAATCGGGTTGGTCCCGGATGGGAAGTTCGATTCCTTTGGCTGCACCGACCAGCTTCCAGTTGATAAAGACGTCCTGCAACACCAGGGAGGTGCAGATGGTGGCAATGGCAAAGTAGTGACCTTTCAGCCGAAAGAGAGGATAGCCGATGATGAAAGAATACCCGATGGCGATAAGAACCCCGATCGGCATGGAGACCCAGAAAGGGATTTTCCACCAGACCATCATCAACGCCACGGTGTAGGCTCCAATCCCAACATACTGAGCCTTCCCGAGTTCCACCTGACCACCGTAACCACCGATCGTATTCCACCCCATTCCAAAGAGAGAAAAGAGAAGGAACTGGATCAACACCACTTTTACAAACGATCCGGCCCCAAGCCACGGAAAGATGAGTAAAAAGATCGTGAAGAGGCCGAAGACGATCCGCTCGGTCTTTGAAAAATCCCTGAAGTCAAAAGCGTCTCTTAATGTTTCCATCCAAAGAGTCCCTGGGGTCTCAAAACGACAACGATGAAGTAGGCAAAGTAAACGATCGTGAATTTAAAATGGGGTCCCAGAAAATCGGAACCGACCAGGTGACCGAATATCGGGAATAACATCTCAATGATGCCGATAAAGACTCCCGCGAAAAAGGCTCCCTTGATACTCCCAAACCCACCCAGGGCAACGGAGGCAAAGGCAATCATGACAAAGAGGAGTCCTACGGTGGGATAGACATACCAGAAGTTGACCAACAGCCCCCCGGCAATACCGACCGTTCCGCCTCCAATCGCCCAGGCAAGGGCATTCATTCGATCCGTCCGAATTCCCATGTAGGAAGCCGCTTCTTTGTTTAAAGCCGTCGCCCTCAGGGCCTTCCCCAATTTGGTTCGATGGAGAAGATTATAGACAAGAAAAAATGCAAGGAGGCTTAGCATGGCGGCAGAGAGCTTCGTCCAATCGAAATGGAAGGGACCGATGGAAAGGCTTTTTCCAACGAGCAATCCTTTCTGGATGATCCGGTAATCCGTGCCCCAGATAAACATCGCCAGGTAGCGCAAGAAGAGCATCAAACCAAAGGTCCCGAAGAGCTGGGCAATCATCGGCCCCCGGAGGAGGTACTTCACCAGACAGTAATAAGATGCCAATCCGAGGAGCATTCCGACGGCCGCAGAGGCCGGAAGGGTAATAAGGGGATCGATATGGAGAAGCATGCTGGTCCAGTAGGCCGCATACATTCCGATCATCAGAAATTCGCCGTGGGCGAAGTTGACGATGTCCATCACCCCGAAGATGATGGTCAGGCCAAGGGCCACGAGGGCAAAGAGAAGGCCCATCAGGATTCCCTGAAGAATCGCATCAATGATGATCATGAAAGATCCTTTCCATAACGGGTACGCCAAATCCGAAACAAATCCAATAATTCCAAATGTCCAAAATAGTTACTCGAAACTGCCTCTTTGATCATTGGTTGCCTAGCTTATGGGAGATTGGTGGTTGTAATTTGCGAAGTTCAAATAGACCATTCTAACGAATAGCCGCAGCATTAGCAGTCAGCCCTGAATTCTTTCGGACTGACCACTGAACACTGACTTCTGATCACTGTTGTTCACTTCCATCCCGGGAAGGGATAGGTCATATTGGCTGTAGCAAGATCAAAGGGATAGATGATCTCGAGATCGATCTTTCCTTCTTTGGTCAACTGATACTGTCCGATCAAGCCTCTGCCCAGCACGTTCTGACCCGTGGCATCAAATTTGACACCTTCCCAGGGCATGACCAACTCATAGCCCGGGATGTTGATCTCATTGCAGGCCTTTTGAATCGCCTTCGGATCGGTTGATCCGGCTCGATTCAATACATAGGCCCAGGTCTGAACGCCTACGACGGATCGACCTGTTGCACCCGTCAGATCATCTCCGTATTTCTTTTTGTAGAGCTCATTCACCTGACCGGCAACCTTTTTCACCTTTGCAATCTTGGCAATGAAGACCGTTCGGGTCAGGACGCCATTGGTATCCGCTCCAAGGGTTTTGGGAAAATCGGCCATCTCAAATCCGGCATTCTGTCCCCAGAAGAAGCGGGGTGATGCCTTCATTCCTTTCAGGGTTCGGATCATGAGAATGGAGTCTGAGAGATAAGAAGCAAAGAGCATACAATCCGGTTTGGCAGCCATCAGGGCCTGGGCTTCAGAGGTCAAATCAGGGGCCTTCGAGTCATAAAGGATTCCCTTGATGATATTGAACCCATACTCCTTGGCAAAACCCTCAAGGGATTTTGCCACGCTGGCTCCCCACTCGGTATTCTCACAGGCATAGACCAGGTTTTTGAGCTGATCCTTTGGAATGGCTTTGACTCCTTTCACCTTTCCTTCTGTCAATCCCTTGAGAAGTTCGAAGAGGTCTTTGTTAAAAAAGTCATCATGGGGTGTGGTGCGCCAGAACCATTTGAATCCTCTCTTCGTGAGATCCGGAGAGGTGGAGGAATCGTTGATCATGGGAACTCCATATCGTTCGGCAACAGCGCTGACGGTCTTTGTTACCGAGCTATTATAGGCGCCCATTAACCCAACGACTTTATCATCCTGAATAAGACGTTTAGCAAGGTCTGCCCCACGGTCCGGTTCTCCCCGATGGTCAGCAAAGATCAGTTTGATTTTGGCTCCGCCCAGGTTTGGAATCCCTCCCCATTTTGCCATGAACATATCGACTTCAGGGTTTTTATTATTGACCAGATCTGCGGTCAATTCCGCAGCCCTCTGCAGATCCCTTCCAATCGTTGCGAGGGCTCCGGAAAGGGGATAGAGGACACCGATCTTGATCTCTTTTTCAGCAGCAAAAAGTGTGGAGGACATCAAAAAAACCGATAAAATCCCTACCAAAGAAAAAAGGACATACTTTGAATTTCTCATTATCATACCCTCCTTATGGAATATTCGTAAGAATCTTGTTGAATCCATCACCTCCCTTTCGTGGGATACCCTTCCCTATTGAAATGAATATCTACTTTACTGTTTCACACCAACGATGTCAACAGATTTCATCTCTTTCCTGATTTCCTTGAAGATCTTCGAGAACAATCGGTCCGCCCGATGACACCGAGAGGTTCTTGGCGCCGCTCACCTTGCCATCGGATGTTATGGGGTGGATCAACTGAGGCAAGCTTGGAGAGCAGATTGCCTCAACCTAATAAGATCGCTGTTAGGCAACGAATGGTATTCACGCCAGGGGTGTTGGAGAAGAAATGGAATGAGAACGATGTGGGTTAAGCTTGGACTTCCTCGTTTAGGGCCGTTATACCGAACCCATTGTGGCTTCAGGAAAGAAATAACCTCTTCTTGAAGAGACTCCCTTTTGATCTTCTCAAAAGCACTCTCGATGGCGATTCATTTTTTCACTTTTACCGGCTCAGCTTCCCGGAAGAAGCCTTCCTCCTTTACACCCTTCCCGTTCTTGAAAACCATCGTCGTGGTTGTCCCAATAAAGCTGAAGAACAGGATCATCGCCGGGATCAATTGAAGGAGGACGATAACCGCACCGATAATGAGAAAGATCCAGAGAGCCGTTCCACCCTCCTTCATGTTGATGGACCGTGCAAATGCAGGCGAAGCGATCAGGCTGATCAAGCCAGCCATAAAACCCGATTTTAATGCGATTTTAATTTTTAACATCTCTCGTTCTCCTTTCTTGTTTATCTAAGAATACATATTGCATGAAGCATGCCAGAGAGCGAATGTTTTGTAATATACTGAAATTATTAACTGTTTTATGATTATCTCAAAAATAGCGAACAAAAACAAATATTTTTAATATGCGGCATTGGGGCCAACAAGTTGGGTTGTGATTTTATAACTATTTGGAATGTTTAATTTTTATTAAAATAAGAATTTCATTCGGAGAGGCGATAAAAGATGAAAAAATTATGCATTCCGAATCCTTCATCAAAGACACCGGAATATTCTCTTATTATGATGGCACTGAGTTGGGAGATCATTGGATAGGAATGATCTATTTTGGCTGCGATAATTAATTGTTTGGTTTGACTATTTGAAATCTGAAAAGGATACCTATTTTCGTAGACTCGTCTTAGACTAAATACTTTGGTTAGAGCCGCATTCGCTGTCCATGTTCCCTCAGCCAGCGTCGATGGCTTTTGTAGTCCGGGATGATCGATCCCAGATGGTTCCAGAATCTGTCCGAGTGATTCTTTTCTTTGATGTGAACCAGTTCGTGAATCAATACGTAATCGAGAACGCCCAGGGGCGCCATCACAAGTCTCCAGCTGAAACACAAACGGTTATCCCGCGAACAGGAGCCCCAGCGTGATTGGGCGCTCGTTATCTTCACTCCATTTGGAAAGAGCTGAAGCCTGTTGCTGTAATAGTCAACCCTCTCGGACAGCTTTCGTTTTGCCTCTTCCTTATACCACTCGATAAAGAGATATCTTGCCTCTTCGATACAGCTTTTATTGAGGATGAATTTCCCAAAAGAGAGTGACAATGGATATTTTCGCTGAAGGTTGTCTTCAATTTCTAATGGGTACGACTCCCCTAAATACAAGAATTCCTCTCCGGGGAGAAACCCTTTTTCTGCCGGCTTGATCGTTCTCTCTCTTTCCAGCAACTTTCCGGATATCCATGGCTGCTTTGTCTCGACGAATTTCTCGATCTCCCTATTCGGTGTGTGATAAGGAGCATAAACCACGATTCTTCCATCCTCTTTTATGTGGAGGGAAATTGTTTTTCTTCTCCTTCTGCTTCGGATCAATTGATATTGGTAAAGTGGAATTCATTAGGCTTTTTTTATTCGACCCCGTATTGGCGGCGACAGGAAAGAATGTAATCCTTTACCTTTTTCTTTGTCTTATAGATTCCAAAATGGCCCTCACAAAGGATATCTGCTTCGAGGTCAAGCAATTTTTTCGTCGACCGATCCCAATCCTCCAAATTCGAACCAAACTCCTCAAGGAGAGGACCATGAAGGTCCTGTCCAAACAGGATGCGTTTGCCATCCTTATCCATATAAATAGATATGGAACCTGGTGTATGTCCCGGGGTATGGAGGCAAAAGATCTTCTCTCCGCCAATCTCCAGTATCTCCTCCGGGGAATTCAATTTCCTGTCAACTTTTGTAGGATAAAATGCGGTTTGATACCAATTTGCCGCTGTTAAAATCGGATCTCCGTCTTCCAGCGGAGGGGCGTCCAGTTCGTGGATACAGATTTTACTTCCATACCTCTTCCTGATATCCGGAGCGCCCCCGATATGGTCGATATGGCAATGGGTGAGAAGAATCGTTCCAAGATTTTACAGGATCAAGCCCTAATCTCTTGACATTTTCATTATTTTATCTACACTCCACCCCGCTCCCGAATCGACGAGGACGAGCTCTCCCATATTGATCAGATAGACACAGCCATCCCTGCTATCTGTGATATCAGGCCCTCCGATAATAAAAATATCTTTTATAATTTCATAAGGCTTCACGATTCATCTCCTTATGCCTTCCTTCAGTCTCCTATAATCGGCCATTGTAAATCCTTCCCATTGGCAGGGCAATATGGAATTGTTCTGGTATAACGGCTCGTTTTCAAGATCGAATTGCGACGCCTGTTTTGCCCTCTCAAACAGAGGCGTATGAGGGATGGGTGAATATTCCACAAGGATGGGTCTCGCTCCTGTCTCCTGCACAAAAGCGATACTTTCCTCTGCCTCCCCTGCCCTCTGCCCGGGCAGTCCAACCATGATATAGACCCCGATTTCATCCCCGGAGTACCCTGCCCTTTTTAGATTCTTGACAGCCCTGACAAAATCCTGGTTTCCAACTTTTCCTCCTGTCTCGATCTGCGTGGTCTTCGTGCGCCGTCTCAAAACCCAGACGAATGGTCTTGAATCCTGCCTTAAAGAGAAGGTCTGCCAACTCTTCATCAATTTCCTTTACATGGAGACCATTGGGAGTGTGGAAGTTACATCGAATTTTTCTCTTAATCACCTCTTTTAGAATTGGCACAATGTGGTCCTGGTGATTTATTAAGAGAGCATCATCATAAAAAGCAATATTATTTACTCTGTAATGAGTCGTCCAGTATTCTATCTCCTTCAACTACGTCGTCGGGATTTCTCCTTCTAAAACCGTTATATAGAATTTTGGAAGCACAATAGGTACATCTCAAGGGACATCCCCTCGAAGTGGCGATACAGACAAAGTCAAGCTGAGAATAAAGGTCAAAGGCAGGATAGGGAAGAAGGTTGAATTCGATTGCGTGGGAGTTCAGGGTTCGGAGTTCGGTGGAAAGACTGTATTGCACGGGTGGGTCACGGATCTCATTGAGTCAATTCAGAAATTAGTCTCAATGCTTCCAACTCCCCTATTCCCTGAACAATGTAATCTGCCCCTGAATTCTTTTGGGCATGGTCATGGCACAGGGTGGCATAGATACCGCCGAGGATGATTGGCACTTCCTTAAAAGATTTCTTTATGATTCGGATCAGTTCGAATAATCCTGGATACCAGTAAGTCATTCCTGAAGTGATGCCGACCACATCCGGTTTTTCCATGGATGACAATCTGTCTCGTAAGAGTTCTTCAGAAATTCCGTATCGACTATAATGCTTCGGAATAGATTTAAGAGGTTTCGGTTTTTCAATCCATGTCTTGAAAAAGTTTCCATCCCCATATTGCTTCCGCTTGGAATAGAAGTCGAGGCAGTCGATCAGAGAGACTTGAAATCCATTTTTTCTTAAGAAACCGGCAATAGAGAGGAGCCCGAGCGGTTTAACCCAGAAGTTGTAGGCAGCAAAGTCAGTGATCCAGGGGTTAATGAGCAGGATCCGGGGAGACGTATCTTTCACGTAAAGTACCCTACTTCTCTTGGTAGGCTTTGGTAAGACATATAAACCATTCTAAGCGTCGTAATCAATACAACTGCGCCTTTTTCATGGTGGTGCGGATTATTTAGAAAATTGTGCTTTAGTGTCCCGGCGGACGAAAAGAAGAGCCCGCCAGAAGATGATCGCACACAAAGGCGACAGGACACCTTTTCTCCCCTTCCCAATTGATCAAAAGGATTCTCACCACAGAATGACTCCATCTTCAAATCCCTTTCATCTCGATTCGACTTTCGGAGCCCGGGAACAAAAAAGCTTGACAATGATTGCACTTCTGTAATACCTAATCTCTAAACGGAATGGGTCGATAGCTCGCAAGGGAAAGGGGGTACATGAACATGAGAAACAGTCACGGATTGGCGTTCTTTATCTTCATGGTACTGCTCCTAATCGCCAGTATAGCCTCATCGCAGGACAAAGATGCAGCAGGATGTAAAGATCACCCTCTCATCACAAGGATCCCAAACTTCTATATTGAGGATTGCCAAGAACAAGAGTTTGGTCAGTATAAGTTCCGGAACAAAGATGGTGGGGAGATGTCAGTGGAGGGAACTAGTTACAAAATTGACTATTACGTCAAACAGAATACTAAGGTCCCCTCTGAACTTCAGATTGTTAGGAATTTCAACAATGCTGTGAATAGAATCGGAGGGGTCTTGATCCATGAGGAACCCGGCAACACTTACTTGAAAGTGGAAAAAGGTGGGGCCGTTACATGGCTTCATGTGAGGGCCTTTAATCAGGGAGAATCCTATACCCTAAACATTATCGAGAAAAAATCGATGGTCCAGAAGGTTTTAGCCGATGCAAGCTCCATGATCCGGGATATCAGCACTTCAGGAAAAGTGGCGATCTATGGCATCTATTTTGATTTCAACAAGGCAGACGTCAAGCCGGAGTCCGAGCCGGCCTTGAAAGAAATTTCAAGACTTCTATCCCAAAGTCCGCAGATGAAACTCTACGTCGTCGGCCATACCGACAATGTGGGCGGACTCGATTACAACATGAAACTCTCTCAGGCAAGAGCTGATGCCGTGGTCAAAGACCTTGTATCGAAATATAAGGTTGCACCAGACCGGCTCAAGGCAAATGGTATTGGTCCCTTGGCCCCGGTCACTTCAAATGATTCAGAAGATGGAAAGGCAAAGAACCGACGCGTGGAACTGGTAAAACAATAAACACGTATGAACTACAGTGAACGTTCTAAATAAGTAGACATACCCCGGGCTGTCATCGCGAGCGAAGCGAAGCAATCTCAGGAGATTGCTTCGTCACTGTGTTCCTCGCAATGACACCTCTCTTTTGTGGGTCACTACAGTTGAGGAGGGATAAGATGAAGAAGATCGCCTGTGTTTCTCTATTCATGGTTTTCGTATTTTCTGTTTTTGTCATTGCCGCCGAGTTTAAGCCTTATCCGGGCGCCCAAATGGATGAGAAGGCAACCAAGGAAGCAAAGGAGGCTGCCGTTACAGCCAAGATGTCAGGGGTCGAACCCGCTATTTATACGACATCGGATGCTTTTGAAAAAGTGGCTTCGTTCTACAAGAACATTGCCAAAGAGTACATGATGCCCGGTGCTTCAGGAACCTCAGGCAAACCTAAAAAACATGAAAGATATGATTTGTGGGAGGCCTATTTCATATTTGACGGTGCAAAGGATCTTGCGAGTTCAAAGCTCTGGATTAAGGTTCAGCGGCCTTATATTGGTAAAGACATCCGAGAAATGACGGTCATCGTCGTATCGAAAAGTAAATAATTATCTGTAGATGATAAGATCTTCCCGTACAGTTGCGGTTCGAGAGGGCTAGTCGCGCCTGCTTCTGACCTGAAGCACACGCAGTCTCTTCAGTTCGAAGAAGCATTTCGCGCAGGCTGTGACATCCGCTTCGGCGTCGTGACTGCCCTGAAAGTCCTTTCCAAATAGGGTCGAGTGCAGCTCCGGGAGGGTCGGCCACTTGTAGCTGCCATACCGGCCTGGTAAGCGACAATAGTCAGTCGATTCGATCATCGTGCAGATCCGCTTCTTATCAAGAAAGGGAATCTCGAGGCCCTGGCGCAGGAACTCAGCGCCAATGACGTTCTCATCGAACCCCAGGTTATGAGCAACCACGACCTCAGCCTCCTCAAAGGCCGCCGCCAATGCCTTGAGAACCGTGTTCAACGGTCTTCCGTGGGCCAGAGCCTTAGCCGTCGAGATGCCGTGAATCCGCTCAGCTTCCCGAGGAATACTGAAGCCCTCCGGTTTCACGATGAATGATTCTGTGATGAGGTGTCGGTCCCTGGCGTCGTATCTTGCCCAGGCGATCTGAACGGCCCGAGGCCAGCTCCTGAGATCGGTGACCGGGGCTTTCCAGTATTTCGGCAGTCCTGTCGTTTCGACATCGAAGAAGAGATACATCACCCGTCCTTTCTGACAGTCATTCGGTCATCTTCGTTTATCCCATTTTTTTCTGACCTTTTCACCGGTCAATTCGCGGAGGGCATCGGAGGCGATCCACTTCGCGGGTTTTGAGTTGGTCTCCTCAATCTCTCTGGCGGTGCGGATGGCTGCTTCATTCAAGAACAGACTCCTCTTCCCGCACTGCCGGAGCGCCCAATTGACCGCCTTCCTGACGAAATTGCGCTCATCCCGGGATTCTCTTTTTAGGATGGGGAGGAATTTGAGGAAGGTTTTATCCTCTGTTTTCTTATCATGAACCGCCAGGCAGGCCATCAGCACAAACCCGGCCCTTTTGACAAATTCTTCCTTTCTCCTCGTCCATTCAACAGCCTTCTGATAGGCAGACGGGGTCTTGTCAAAGAGATTCGAACAGCACTGATCGCAGACATCCCAGGAGTCGAAATCTTTCGCCCACCGGTTCATCTGTTCTCCGCTCACCTTTTCCGGGTCATCAATCATGCCGGCAAGGATGCGGGCCTCGTGGATCCCGGAGTCCCATAACCTTCGGGCCAGGAGATGGTCCTTTCCAGTCTCCTTTGCCATCCGCCTCAGATCCGGAATCGAAATCCCAAGAGCGTTCTCGGGATTGATCCCGAACCGCGCCATCCCCGCCACGGCCTCCGGGTCGGACATGGCCTTCAGTT
>CAWHGS010000021.1:0-91084 GCA_963828805.1 uncultured delta proteobacterium | reverse complement strand
CCATCGCACCCAGTACTCTTTGATTTCCGAGACGGTATTCGCAAAACCCCATTCGCCAATAGACATGGGGAATCAGGGGATCCGTTCTGAACTGATCGTAAAAGATCTGGTAGTTCCGCTTTGCCTCTTGAAATTGTCCTAATCTAAATTGGGCTTCGCTGAGCCAAAAAAGAATCTCCTTCCGATAGGATAGGGAAAGGCGTCTTAAGTCTTCCCAGAGGGGTTTCAGATAAAGGATCGCCTTTTCAAACTCATTCTGCTTTAAGGAAACCATCCCTAAGCCAAAAAGAAGCCCTGCGGATCAGTTCTTCCCGTTTGGAGAGAAGCAGGACCTTATTCAAGAAGGATTCGGCAAGGGTAAACCGATTCAGTTCAATCCCGAGGGAGCCTAAGTGATAGTAGACGTAATCAACCCATTCAAACCTCGGATAATTTCTTGTGAGGAGAAGAAGCCATCTTCGGCTCATATTCGGGATTCCCCAATCTTCATCTCCGTTTGAGCCATCCAGAAGAGAGCATAATCCATCGAGTCAACGCTCTTGTTTTCCTGGATCATCTTTGAGAATATAGCTTTGGCCTCCTTCCATTTCTCCTGGAGCAGAAAGGTTTTTCGCCAACAGATATGAAACATCGTGGACCTTTCCATGGGCTGGAAAATCCCGAGAAAGAGGGAAAATTGCTTTTCGGCGATGTCGTATAGGCCATCCTGGAAGGCTCCAACGCCCACATGGATCAATTGTTCATCTTCATTTAAGTTCCTTGACTCACCGATGGAAAAGAGAACATCTCCAAAAGGAAAAAGAGAGCAAAAACGAGGAAGAGGGATTTTTCTTTATGGATCATGCGGTTGAGGTTTTTTTCTTGAATCGAATCAATTCCTCTGGCGTGTTGAGGTTGATGAAAGATTCCATTTCGGGATCGATTCCAAGAATCTCTCTTGCTTCAATCATTTTAACACGGACAGAGGATAAAAATCAATAATTCTTGTTTTCTTCTCCTGAAGCATCTTTTGGATAGGCGGGATACAGTTTTTGGAGTAAATCGCGTGGAGGGGTTGCAGACCATCATGCGTCTTAGGAACGACCACATCATATCGTTCCACTTGTTGACTCAGGTATTCGATCACAGAAGCCTTGAGGAACGGCATATCACAGGCCACTGTAAAGGCATAAGGAAACGAGGAATAGATCAGTCCAGTATACAAACCCCCTAAAGCGCCTGCGTTTGGGAAGAGGTCCTCGTGAACGGTTGCCTCCAAGTGGAGATATAACTCCCTTTGATGGGTGACAATAATGACCTCACGGAATAATCCTCGAAAGAGATTGCAGATTCTTTGAATGATCGGCATCCCTTCAATTTCGATAAAGGCTTTGTTTTCACCCATCCGGTGACTCTTTCCGCCTGAAAGAATCATTCCGGTGATCGAAAGGCTGATGGAGTGAAAGGCATTACCGTAGAGTTATGTCTGATAATAAATATTATGTTAACTTTTACATTCTCTTCTTAAAGAACTTCCTTAGAACCCCTTCTTCCTTCGGGTCCTTCTTCTTCCCTATTTCTTCAAATTCTCTCAGCAGTTCCTCCTGTTGCCTTGTCATGTGTTTGGGAGTTTTGACAATGATCTGAACAATTTGATCGCCTCTTCCGTGTCCTCTCAATTTTGTGAAACCTTCTCCCCGGATTCGGATCAGTTCACCGCTTTCGGTTCCTCGAGGAATCGCTAATCTCTTTTTCCCGTTGAGTGTGGGTACGTCCATTTCAGATCCAAGAGCGGCCTGGGGAAAACTGATGGGGATCTGACAGACCACGTCATCACCATCCCGTGAGAAGAAATCATGGGGTTCAACATAGATAAAGACATAAAGGTCACCCGGCGGTCCGCCGCGCTGCCCATCATCCCCTTCGCCGCGAACTCTCAGTTTTGATCCGGTATCCACTCCGGGAGGAATGGCGATATGAATCTTGCGGGTCTTCCTGGCTCTCCCGGCACCTTTGCACTCTTTACACGGGTTTTCAATGATTTTTCCTTCTCCCCGACATTGAGGACAAGCGGTGCTGATCGTGAAAAAACCCTGGGAACGGGTGACCTGCCCAGAACCACGACAAACAGAGCATTGCGAGGGATAAGTTCCAGGCTTGGCTCCCGATCCTCCGCAGGCCTCACAGGAGACAGTCTTGGGTAAGTCAATTTCGGTCTCTTTACCGAAAGCAGCATCCAGAAAGGATATTTTAAGATCATACCGCAGGTCTGTTCCCGGGCGCTGCCTGGATCCTCTAGGACTCGTTCGGCCAAAACCAAAAAAATCTTCAAAAATGTCTCCGAAAGTTGAAAAAATGTCTTCAAACCCTCGAAATCCGGTGAATCCGGATCCCTTCAAACCTTCGATGCCGTAACGATCATAAATCCCCCTCTTCTCGGGATCCCTCAATACTTCATAAGCTTCAGAGGTCAACTTAAATGTTTCCTCTGCCTCTTTGTTCCCGGGATTTCGATCGGGATGAGACTGCATGGCGACCCGGCGGTAAGCCTTCTTGATTTCGTCTTCCGTCGCATCTCGAGAGACGCCCAGGATTTTGTAATAATCTTTTTCTTCCATTATATTCGAAGCTGTATCACCGCTCTATTTTTGATAATCGTCTAAAATCTTTCCGGTCCTTCCCTTTTCGACAATTTCATCCATTTTGGATCCCAGATCAACCCCGAGGTCTCGCATCTTTTTCTTTGCAAAAAGCCCAACGTTCCTGGAATCCTTATAAAAATCGAACCCTTGAGGTTTCGATGTATCAAAACTGGAGAGTCTTGATTCCTCTGTCTGATGGACAGAAAAAGAGGATAATACTCGTTTTACGTTTTTGCTATGGCAAAACGAGCAGTTCACCATGCCCGGATGCTCTGAATGAACAAGAAAGTAACTGAATTCCCTACGACATCGATTGCACCGGTACTCATAAATAGGCATGGCACTACCCCTTCGCTTTGCCTTTTCCCCCTCTCTTTTTCGTCATTCCCTCATGACCGCTTCGTAATTCAACGTCTTCTTGCTGTACCGGAGACTCGTCCTCAGGATCAAATATCTTATCGCTTGCATCGGGTAATTTGTTGAGATAATTCTCATATTCCTTTGAGACCATAACCCCTCTCCGCAGGTTGCTTTCGATGTTTCTCTTATCAAATCGTTTACTTCCATCAGTATGCATCGGTATCTCCTTGTATAAAAATTCAAAAAAACAATAGCATATTTTTTTAATCATTTCAAGACGTTTTGTAAATGGCCATAATTCAAAGGTATTTATCTTCATTCGAGTCTTCTCGGCCTTTGACTTCCACCCAAAAGCGACAAAAAGGCGGATGTACAAAATTGTTGACAGAACGGAAAATAACGATAATAATAGCGTTGAAATCGGTACAATGCCTATTTTTTAGATTTTCGCTCCATGATACCCATTGGGTAGGGCAAATCCTTATGGCAGTCCATTTCAACAGAGGACCGATGTCCGGAAACCGAGAACCCTTCCTTGAAACCCTAAAAAACTTCAGTATTGCCCTGAACTCTATTCCCGACCTGAAATCGCTCGCAAAGCAGATTCTCGAGACCATGGTAAAAGCCATGGGTGCGCAAACGGCCTCTCTTTTCCTGCTGAATGAAGAAAAGGGAGGGTTTCATCTGGTTGAATCGGTTCACTCAAAGGGTCGAATGAGCCCCTCATCGATCCTCGCCAGAGAGGACCCCCTCTCTCAAGAACTCCTGAAACGAGGGGATATTCTGCTTCGGGATGAACTTGTAAAAGAAGCCGATCTCTCTGAACGCATGTCTCTACTGGAAGCTGCCATTATCATCCCACTGATTTTGAACGGAAATCTAAACGGATTGATTTGTCTCGGCTCGAAGTCGCCTCCCGATCCCTATACCCATGAAGATGTCGAAGTTTTATCCATCCTTGCAACCCAGTCCGCGAATGCCCTTGAGAATAGAAGACTGACGGAAGACCTTAAGAAATCAAAATCGCATATGCAAAGAGCCGACCGTTTGGCTTCTCTCGGAACCCTTACGGCTGCCCTAGCCCATGAAATCCGGAATCCCCTCGTTGCGATAAAAACCTTTACGCAGCTTTTGCCGGAGCGATTTGATGATGAGGAGTTTCGGAACCATTTTCTCCACATTGTGTCGGGAGAGGTTGACCGGATTTCAAGCCTGATCAATGAACTTCTCGAGTTTGCCAGACCTTCCGACCCAAAGGTAGAGGCCGAAGATATCAATACTATCCTGGATTCAATCATCCTTCTCGTTTCCAGCGGAACCAAGAAAAAACAGATCCATATTAATAAAGATTTTCCTCCGAATCTGCCTCCTGTTCCGATCGATCGGGAGCAGATGAAGCAGGTCTTTTTAAACATCTTGATCAATGCCATTGAGGCAACAGCAGAGAGCGGAAAGATATGCGTCAAAACAAGGCCTTACATCAAATCCAACGGAGACCCCTATATTCAGATCGAGTTCACCGATACCGGGTGTGGAATTCCGCCGGAATACCTGGAGAGTATCTTTAACCCTTTCTTCACCACCAAGCATACGGGAAGCGGACTTGGGCTATCCATCTCCAACCAGATCGTCCAGGAGCATAAAGGCTATATCGATGTGGAAAGCCAGCCGAACAATGGATCCACGTTCTATGTCAATTTACCCCTCCATCGGGACACTCTGCCCCGGAAGAGGGAGTTTGGAAACCAGCTGAACCCTTTTTAATCATTGAACGATGCAATACCAAGATATCCTACAAGCGCGAATCATTCCTGCCCAGATCATCCCTTTGATCCAAAAAGCTGCCCAGAATAATGTTCCCGTCCTCATTCAGGGCGAACAGGGGGTCGGAAAGGAGTGGGTTGCAAGGGTCGTTTACCAAACGGGAGAATGGAAATACCACCGTTTCTATAAGATCGACTGCAAGATAGTGAAGGAGGGAACCCTCCTGCCCCAACTCAGCCTTCTCTTTAAAGAGACGCGTTACGGAGCGATCCCGGCCACTCTTTTTTTTAAAGAGGTCGGATATTTGAGTCAGGGAGACCAATTAAGGCTTGTCGATCTCATGGAAGAGGGCCTCTTTAAATTCAACGGTGAAAAACGGATCGTGAAGAACCTCCGGTGGATTGCTTCCGCCTCCGAGAATCTGAGGGAGAGAGTCCTCCAGGGAAAATTTTCTGAGGATTTGTACCGGCGGCTTGACACCCTGTCCATTTATGTTCCTCCCTTAAGAGATCGAAGCAAAGATATTCCGACGATCGCTCGTCATTTATTGCTTGACTATGCCACCCGGATGAACCTGAAAAGGAAAGGGATTTCTCCTAACGTCCTTTCCCTACTGCAGAGTTACTGGTGGCCCGGAAACCTCAAAGAATTGGAGACGGTGATCCTTCGAAGCGCCATTTTTTCAGAGGGAGAGAACCTGATGGAAAAGGATCTTTTTTTTAATGCGGAAAACGAGAAGAACTCTTTTTTTGGCTTTCTCAAGAGAACGGATTTCAAAACTCCCTATGAATCGAATGGAGACCCCTCGGACCGTGAGCACCAGTCCCTCCCCTGGATCTTTTTTCTGGCCGAACTGGTTCACCGGATTAAAAACCCCCTGGTCTCGATCAAAACCTTTACGCAACTGCTGCGGGAGAAATTTAATGACGGGGAATACCGGGACTCTTTTTATAAGGTGGTGAGCGATGACATCGAAAAGATTGATCTCGTGCTGAATGGTCTCCTCAATTACGTTAAGATGAATACGCCTCTCAACAAATCGAATACGATTCATCAAATTCTCGAAGAGGTATTAAAGCGACATGAGGCTCTTTTTGAAGAAAAGAAAATCAAGCTATTCAAGAAATTGGAGAAAGATCTTCCGGAAACCATGATGCACGATGAGCAGCTGCGCTATATCTTTCATTCGCTGCTTCAGTATGTTCTGCCCTTCCTTCCTCCCCACGGGAGCATTGGATTTTTGACGAAGCTGTTTGTGGAGCCGAAGCAAGCCGATGGAGAAGAAGCCCGCTCCGACAGGGAGAGGGAATGGATTGAGATCCTGATGATTTTCACGGGTTTTAAAAAGACGATGGACACCTATGACACGGTCTTTGGCATTTCCTCCCCACAACCCGAGGAAGCCGAGGAACTGGAGTTGAGGCTCATCCACGAAATCCTGAAAAAGAATAAGGGAAGAATGACGATTGACGTCAATGAGAAGAAGCCGAGAACCCTCATCTCCCTTCGACTTCCCATTGAGAGAAGAAAGGTCATTTATTACCCTGCGAGCAACGTCTGAGCAGGAGAGGAACGCCTTGTGAAAAGCCTTCTGATTGTGGATGATGAAATCGGAGCCCGGGAATCACTCAAGATGGTCTTCAAGGAGGAGTTCGAGGTCCTTCTTGCCAAGAGCGCAGATGAGGCGTTTTCGCAGATGAAAGAACACACCCCGGACATCATTCTGTTGGATATTCTGCTTCCAGATCTGGATGGATTGAAGGTGTTGGAACGGATGAAACGGGAAGACCCCGACACGATTGTGATTATGATCACCGCCACGCGGACGGTCCGAACCGCTGTCGAAGCGATGAAACTCGGCGCCTATGATTATGTGACGAAACCTTTCGATGTGGACGAGCTTCGTTTGATCGTCAACCGGGCGCTCTCCAATCAAGCCCTGCTGAAGGAGGTGAAGTACCTCCGCGAGAGAATCGATCAGCGGTACGACTTCGGGAGGATGATTGGAAAAGGCAAAGGGATGAAGCATATCTTTCATCTGATCGAACAGATCGCTCCTTCCAGGGCGACCGTTCTCGTCATGGGTGAAAGCGGAACGGGCAAAGAGCTGGTCTCGCGGGCGATTCATCATCAAAGCCCGCGGAAGAATTTTCCCTTTATCACGATCAACTGTGCCGCGATTCCAGAAACATTGATGGAGAGCGAGCTCTTTGGCCACGAGAAAGGAGCCTTTACAAACGCCATTGAGAAGAAGTTGGGGCGCTGTGAAGTGGCCCACCCAGGAACCCTCTTCCTTGATGAAATCGGTGAATTAAGTCTCGCCACCCAGGCAAAGATTCTCCGGTTTTTAGAGGAAAAAGAGTTCAACCGGGTGGGGAGTTCCAAAACGATCAAAGTCGATGTGAGGCTCATCACGGCCACCAACAAAGACCTGACTCAACAGATCAAGAAGGGGGAATTCCGGGAAGATCTCTATTACCGGATCAATGTGGTTCCTATCGTGATTCCGCCATTGCGAGACCGAAGGGAGGACATTCCTCTCTTGATCGAACATTTTATTAAGAAGATCAATGAAGAAAATGGCAAGAGGGTGAAAGGAGTCAGTGAAGAAGTTTTGACCTGGATGACTCAGTATGGTTGGCCTGGAAATGTACGGGAGCTGGAAAACTTGATCGAACGGATGGTGGCATTGACGCCAAACGAGTATATTCAGCCCTCCGAATTACCCTTTTCTTCTCTCGATACGCCGAAGACGAATGGCCTTAAGGAATCGATCCTCCAGGGAAATGTCTCCCTGTTGAAGGCTGAAGAGGAGTTTGAAAGGGAGCTCATCTCGGATGCCCTCAAGAGGGCAAACAACGTTCAATCTCAGGCTGCAGAGTTGCTGGGAATCAGCCGCCGCATTCTAAAATACAAGATAGATAAGCTCGGAATTCTGCAGGATAGCACAAGATCGATTTTAGAACAATAACAGTTTTGTCAAGCCCTGTCCAATTTGGGTAAATTCGATTTTACTCTTAAATTATAAAGAGTTACGTGTTATTGAGGACCGTGACGGCTCATCCTTTGGCAAGGATTCTGCCTTTCGATACTTGGAGAGATCTGACCCTCCAACAAATTATATCCTTTAATTTCAGGTAATTAAAGATATGTTAGGCCTTTTTACTCCATCTGGCAAATTTCTTGCTTTAATAAATCTATTCGTAACTTCATCGAACTGAGAGAGGGATCAATGGATATCAATTCCCATTTGCCGAACGTGCTAATTGTTGACGATGAAATCGGTCCGAGAGAATCGCTCCGAATGATTCTGAAACCCAATTATAACGTTTACTCTGCTGAAGATGGTTCTTCAGCCCTCCAACTCCTCGGGGAAATCGAGGTGGATGTCATTACCTTGGATCTTAGGATGCCGGGCATGTCCGGTATTGAAACGTTGAAACAGATCCGGGTGATCGATCCCGATGTGATGGTCATCATCATCACCGGATTTGGAACCTTACAGAGCGCCATTGAAGCCATCCGTCACGCGGTTTTCGATTTTATATCAAAGCCCTTTAATGTCAAGGAGATCACAGGCATCATTGAGAAAGCCCTGCAGCGGAGAAAACTCCAGCTAAAGGCAAGAAGCTTTCTGAGACAGTCCTTTTCGCAAACCCCTTCCCATTCTTCTCAAATGAATTCAAACGGCTTCTTCCTTCCCGGAAGAGAGGACCTGGTTTCGTCCCATCTGAATGACCTGGGTGTTTCAGACCATCAGACCTGTCTCGAATTTTCAAAAGTCTTATCCTTCACGCTTGAAGAAAAAGATCCCTATACGTCAGGCCACTCTGAGCGAGTCTGCCATTATTCCGACCTCATTTCAAGAAAGATTTCCCTTCCCCCGAAAGATCGGACCGAGCTCCAAATTGCCTCCTATCTCCACGACATCGGGAAGATTGGAATCAGCAACCGCTTCATCAATAAGAAGGGCGCCCTCACAGACACCGACTGGGCCATCATCAAACAGCACACCCGAAAAGCGATTGAGCTTCTATCCCCCCTCAACCTTTCTCCCACGCTTGTCTCGTATATTGAGCACCATCATGAGCACTTCGACGGGAACGGTTACCCTGAGGGATTGAGGGGAAACCAGATTCCTCTCGGGGCAAGGATCATTGCCGTCGCTGATTCCTATGACAGCATGACGTCGAATCGCCCGTATCGTAAACCCCTGACGCGGGAGGAGGCCAAAAAGGAACTATTGAAATGGGCGGGCAAGCAATTTGATCCTAACCTCGTTTCCGCCTTCCTCTTCTCATTGAAAGAAATGAAGGAGGTCCTGCAGGATAGAGATCAGTTAAAAACGACCTGTTTCTCCCACTGAAGCCTCTCTTTCCCCGCCTTTTAATGGGTGCAAAAACGGCCATGGGTAACCGCTCTTCAAGGCTTCAGACGGCGGTCAAATTGACATTTTAGGGAGGAGGGTGTCACCCACAGTGAACTCCCGCAGGGGTCTGGGACGGGACTGCTCCCTCGCTAGGTTCGCCCTGATCCTTTCCGACCGGTTCACCCCTGTCCGCATGGTTAGGTTTTCTACAATATCTGGGTTTCTTCAATCTCGTCCCCTCTCTCCGGTCCCACTTCTCTCAAAAAAATGACCGAGAGAAATTGACAACACCTTTCTCGTCGGTTATTCTTGAATGATTTTCTTGTGGAGTAACCCATGACGTCTCCCCTTTCCAGTCAGCTCCTTTTCAATTTTTCGATGGGGATCTACCTCGTTTGTTTCTTGTGTTACCTGATCTTCGTCACCAGCCAGCATCGGGGAATCGGAAGCCTTGCGACAGTGATCCTCTCTATCGGCCTGATTCTTCACTCCGCGGGGTTGGCGCTTCGCTGGATCGAAACGCACCAGACAGGGTATGGATATGTTCCTTTGTCCAACATGTACGAGTCCCTCATTTTCTTCTCATGGACCATTGTCCTCCTTTATCTGATTTTGGAGTTCAAGTATCGACAAAGGATCATCGGCGTCTTTGTCACCCCCTTCGCCTTCTTGGCCATCGCCCTTACGTCGATCATCCCCGGGATTGATGCCAAGATCACCCCCCTGGTTCCAGCGCTCCAGAGCAACTGGCTCACGATCCATGTGACGACCTGTTTCTTTGGATATGCTTCCTTTGCCGTTTCTTTCGGGATCAGCATCCTCTACTTGATTCGTGACCGAAAGGGAGGGGAATCCGCTGAAATTTCCAAATGGTTACCCTCCGCCCCGATCCTCGATGAAATTAATTATAAATCGATTGTGATAGGCTTTCCGATGCTGACCCTCGGCATCGTGACCGGCGCGGCGTGGGCTAACTATGCCTGGGGAACTTACTGGAGCTGGGACCCCAAAGAGACGTGGTCTCTCATCACCTGGTTCATCTATGCTGCTTTCTTACATGCTCGGTTGACACGAGATTGGAGGGGAAGAAAGGCGGCCGTCCTCTCGATCATCGGATTTGCGGCTGTTATGTTTACCTATTTCGGGGTTAATTATCTTCTCTCAGGACTTCACAGCTACCTCTAACATGACCACCCTATCCTAAAACGCGTAGAGGTCTTCATCATACATCCGGACCCAATTCTCTCTCAAGACCTGAACGGCCTCTTCCATCTTGTCAACTCCAATGATGAGGATCGTCTTTTCCGCCGCACCCAGGCAGGCGTAGAGATAAAGGACGTTGACGTTCTGTTCTTTGAGGGCTTTCAGGACGGCATTGAGGCCGCCGGGGTGATGGGGTGTCCCAACCGCCAGGACGTCTGTTACCGCGACAGAGTAACCATGGGTCTTGAGGACGTTGACAGCCTTTTCAGGGGCATCGGCCACAAAACGCACTGCACTGATGTCGGCGGTATCGGCCACGCTCAGGGCAATGATGTTGATCCTGTTCTTTTCTAAGTAATCACTGACTTCGGAGAGCTTTCCAGGGACGTTTTCAAGGCTGACGGAGATCTGTTTGACGGACATTCCCTCTTCCCCCTATTCAAGATAATCGTAACCCAACAAAAGAGCCGCCCTGTTCAGTTTCAAAATTCCCGGATTCCGCCGGGAAAAAGTTTCTTTCAAAACCTGTTCCATGGTTTCAAAAGAGACCACCCCCGACTTTTTGATGAAAGCCCCCATCATCACGATGTTCATCGCCTTATCCTCATTCAGTTGCTTTGCGAGTTCATTCGCCGGGACTTCGTAGATTTCCAGATCTCCGCGAACGGGGCGCGACTCGATCATGCTCGAATTGAGAAAGAGGGCGCCTCCGGATTGAATTTGGTTCTGAAATCGAAACAAGGAGGGATTGTTCATCAGGACGGCAAATTCAGGTTCTGAAGCAACCGGGGAAGCGATCTCCTCATCGGCAATGACCACCGTGCAGTTCGCTGTGCCTCCCCTGACCTCGGCTCCATAAGAAGGGAGACAGGTCACATTTCTCTTCTCAGCCATTCCAGCCATGGCAAGAAGATAGCCCATCATAATCACCCCCTGGCCGCCGAATCCGGAAAAAATGGTCTTAATGAGCATCGTGCTTCTCCCCAGTCGCATCCTTGAGAACCCCGAGGGGGAAACTCTTGGCCATGACCTCGTCGATCCATTTCCAGGATTCAGCGGGGTTCATTTTCCAGTTGGTCGGGCAAGGAGAAAGAACCTCAACGAGGGAGAACCCGAGCCTTTCCAATTGGACGTGAAAGGCTTTTGCAATCGCCCTTTTCGTCTTCAAGATATTCGCCGGACTGGTCAGCGCCGTTCTTTCGATGTAGGCGCTTCCCTTGGCCAACGCTAACATCTCACTGAGGTTAATCGGGTAACCATCCCTCTTTCCCATTCTACCGCCGGGAGAGGTGGTTGAAGGCTGTCCGAGAAGCGTCGTAGGAGCCATCTGCCCACCTGTCATTCCATAGACTCCATTGTTGACAAAAATCGTCGTGAAGTTTTCTCCGCGGGCTGCGGCGTGGATCGTCTCGGCAGTCCCAATGGCAGCAATGTCGCCATCCCCCTGATAGGTGAAGACGACTCGATCCGGCAGGGCTCGCTTTAATCCTGTAGCCACGGCAGCCGCCCTTCCATGGGCCGCCTCACCCATATCGATGTCCAAGTAATTGTAAGCCAGAACAGCGCACCCGGCCGGTGGAACACCGATGATTCTGTCCTGGAGTTTCATCTCATCGATGATCTCTCCGATCAAACGGTGCAGAATACTGTGGCCACACCCGGGACAATAGTGAAAGGGAGCTTTTTTTAGACTCTTGGGCCTCGAAAATACCTTTTTCATTTATTGATCCCAATCATTCGGGAGGGCGCCGGATGGAACTGATTCGATTATTATTTAACCTGAATCTCGACCCCACCCTGAACCTTATTTGTCCAATCGCTTTTGATGATACTGGCTGGAGATCGCCCGCGATAACTCGAGCGGGGTTGGAACGATGCCCCCCGGCCTTCCGTAAAAATGGACCTCTCCGCTTCCTTCAAGAGCCAGTTTGACATCCTCCACCATCTGGCCCATGTTCATTTCAAAAACGAAAAAGGTTGTCGCCTTTTTCGCAGCCTCTTTGATGGCTTTGGAGGGGAAGGGCCAGAGAGAGATCGGCCGAATCAGGCCGACCTTGAGCCCCTGTTCTCTCACCCGCTTGATGGCTCCTTTTGCGATCCTGGCCGCGGTCCCAAAGGCAACGACAATCATCTTCGCGTCATCGAGAGCAAACGGTTCGTATCGGATCTGATCCTCTGAGATCTGTTCATATTTTCGCATCAGTTTCCAGTTGTGCTCTTCCTCCTCCATTGGATCGAGGAGAAGGGATCGGATGAAGCGGCTCGGCCTCCCTTTGGCTCCTGTCAGAACCCAGTCTTTGCGGGGCAGGTCTTTTGACTTGAATCTCAGGTGGAAATTCGACCGGCTCCATCATCTGGCCGAGCATCCCGTCTCCAAGGAGGATGACCGGGATCCTGTACTTATCCGCAAGGTCGAAGGCTTCGAAGGTCAGGTTTGCCAGTTCCTGGCCGGAACTGGGGCCGAGGACGAGCGTCCTGTAATCGCCGTGCCCTCCTCCGCGAGTCGCTTGAAAATAGTCGGACTGGGCGGGAGCGATATTCCCAAGCCCAGGGCTACCACGGGTCATGTTGACGATGACAGCAGGCAATTCGAGGGCGGCCAAAAATGAGATGCCTTCCTGCTTAAGGCTAATCCCGGGGCTTGAAGAGGAGGTCATCGCCCTACCCCCGGCCATGCTCGCTCCGATCACCATGTTAATGGCCGCGATCTCGCTCTCGGCCTGGATAAAGACCCCACCCTCCAATTTTGAAAACCTTTCAGCCATGTACTCCGGCAATTCATTCTGGGGGGTGATTGGATAACCGAAGTAAAAGCGGCACCCTGCCAGGACAGCGGCCTCCCCGATGATGTGGTTCCCCCGCATCAGTACTTTAGCCACGATAGACCTCAATCGCAACTTCAGGGCAAGAGATTGCACAGAGGCTGCAACCGGTGCACTTTCGCTCCTCGTTTCTAAGTTGCGTTTCGCTAAACTCCACAGGACAGTACCCCTTCTGATTCATTCTGAGGGAAGGAACGATCAGATGGTGGGGACAGACGTGGATACAGAGTCTGCAGTCTTTGCATAACTCCCCATCGATTTCGATATACCCTGTCTTCAATCTCGTTCTCCGGAAATCTAAAAGGATTAAGAACCTATTCTTGGTTTGCCAAGTCGAGATCTTGACCTTCCCATGCTTTTCATTATAAAGTTTAATCATTCCGAATGCAATTTGCGTGGAGACAGCGATGATTCCTTCGTTGAAGCGCCTGGATCGGGAAGCCAAACGGCTCATCATGATTGGCGGTAAAGGCGGGGTCGGAAAGACGACGTGCGCCTCGGCCATTGCCCTCCATTTCTCCCTCCAGGGAAAAAAGACGTTGATCATCTCCAGCGACCCAACGCCTTCCCTCTCCGATATCTTTGAAATGGAGATCGGTGATCGAGGAAACTCCGATTGAATCGGTGAAGGATCTTTATGGCATTGAAATCAGTTCAGAGGTGGTATCAAAAAAATGGAAGGAACGGTTCGGGCCGGAGATCTATGAGGTCATTTCATCGTTTGCTTCTGTGGATTATGACTTTGTGGACTACATCGGAGGCGCACCGGGAATTGAAGAAGAATATATGCTCAACTATATCCTGGAGTTGGTCGAAAGCGGCCGGTACGAACTGGTCGTTTGGGATACAGCCCCGGCCGGTCATACCCTGAGACTCCTTCACCTTCCCCAGATTTTCTTGAAACATCTTGAAGCGGCGACCAAATTCTACATGAATCTCTACAGTTATCTCGAAAAATTAAAGGATACTGTCCGCTTGAAGAAAGGGAAGCGCTCCCTCCTTGAAATTATCAGTGGATGGGAGGATTTGGCTGAAAAGGTCGTCCGCTTTATCAGAGATCCACAGAAGTCCGAATTCATCCTTGTGACGATTCCAGAGGCCCTGGGGGTCAAGCAGACCGAACGAATCATCAGCGACTTTGATGAATATCAACTGAAGGTGAACTATTTGATTATTAACAATGTGATTCTACAGGCAGATTGCGATTTTCACAAGAAAAGGCAAGAGATGCAGCAGGCCTACATCCAACAACTGACCAACCGATACTCTCATCGGATCCAATTGATTGAGACCCCCTTGTTCCCTCATGAAATCAAGGGAGTGGAAAAGATCGGTCGGATTTCGGATATTCTATTTAAGATGTAGATCAATTTAAGGAGGAAGAGCCATGTCCATTCTCTCAAACAGAGCAAGAAACCTAAAGCCCTCCCCTACCCTCGCCATTACGGCCAAAGCCAAATCGATGACAGCTCAGGGTATTCATGTGATTAGTTTTGGGGCTGGAGAACCCGATTTTGACACACCCGATAACATCAAAAAGGCCGCGATCAGGGCTATTGAGAGTGGGTTCACCAAGTATACTGCTGCTGGAGGGATCGATGAATTAAAGGATGCCGTTATTGAGAAATTTCGGAGAGATAGCCAGCTCACCTTCAAACGGTCGGAAATTTTGATCTCTTGCGGGGGGAAACATGCCATCTATAATCTGGCCCAGGCGCTTTTTGACCAAGGAGATGAAGTGATCATTCCAGCCCCCTACTGGGTCTCCTATCCGGCGATCGTTGAATTGGCGAATGCCATTCCCGTGGTGATTGAAACCGAAGAAAAAAATGACTTTAAGGTAAAACCAGAGGACCTGGTCAGGGCCATTACTCCAAAGACGAAGGCACTCGTTCTCAACAGTCCATCCAATCCAACGGGAAGCGCTTACACAAAGGGTGATTTGGAGAAGATTGCTGAAATCGCTGTTACAAAGAACATCTTCCTCATTTCAGACGAGATCTATGAAAAGATCGTCTATGATGGATTCAAGTTTGCGAGTATTGCCTCTCTCGGCGAAGAAATCAGGAAGAGGACGATCATTGTCCATGGAGTGGCAAAGACTTACTCCATGACCGGATGGAGAATCGGTTATACCGCCGGGCCCGAAGAGATCGTCACCGCAATGACTAACATCCAAAGCCAAAGCACTTCCAATCCAAACTCCATTGCCCAGAAGGCCTCTGTGGAGGCTCTGCTGGGACCTCAAGAAGAGGTGGACAGGATGGTGTCAGCCTTTGATCAGAGGAGAAACTATATCGTGGACCGCTTGAATGGAATGAAGGGGGTCTCGTGTTACAAACCGGTAGGTGCCTTCTATGTTTTTCCGAATTTCTCCTCCTACCACGGAAGGTCCTACCAGGGAAAGAAGATTGTCAATTCTTCAGACCTGGCTGCTTTTCTCCTGGAGGTGGCTAGGGTGGCCGTAGTTCCGGGAATCGAGTTTGGCGCAGGCGCCTTTCAGAGGCTTTCTTACGCTACCTCCATGGAGGATATCCGTGAGGGATTGAACCGAATTGAGGAGGCCCTTACGAAATTAGAATAATCAAATTCCAGGCACCAATAATCAAATAACAAATTCTCCTTGGTTTTTAAATACCGGAAGACTGGAAATTGTTTGGTCATCCGGGGTTGATTATTGGAACTCTTTGTTTTTGGCCAAAATAGTCTTCCAGTATTTGACGGTGATCGAAGGCAATCTCTTCAGGCAGGGTATTTCTGGTAAAAACACCGATTTCCGAGGCGTCATCTCTTGCCTCAGGCGTTCCTTTACTTTTTGCTATGTAAGCTGTTGTAATCGTATGATGTCTCGGATCTCGATTAGGATCAGAATAAGTATGAAACTGACTCACTAACTCCACATCAAGATTTGTTTCCTCCTTTGCCTCTCGAACGGCTGCTTTCTCCAGAGATTCACCATAGTCAACAAAACCTCCAGGAATGGCCCAACCAAAGGGCGGGTTTTTCCGTTTTATCAACACGATTCCCTCTTCCCTATACTCGATAATAATGTCGACCGTGGGGATAGGATTTCTGAAGATCTCGATCTCATTCTTTGCACTTCGGGCACTGGATGATCTGGCGGGACATTCTCTTCCCTGTTTCTCCTTAGATAACTTCGAGGTAAACCCTATGTTTTAGAACTTACTTTAAGCACGAACTTTCCTGAGAAGGTCTATTCCCAGAATCGAGATCCTTTCCCGAACCATCTGAGGTTCCCCTCCGAGCGGGGATTCCTGCTGTTCAGAGCCTGTCGGGGCGGAGAGTACGCTGCAGGCTTCTATTTTGAACTCGCCTCTTGGCTGCTCCTCGGTTACCCGTCCGACCAGGGCCAATCCGAGATCTGTCCCGATGGTCTTCCGAGCTCTTTCGGCCAATGAGGCAGCCATCTTTGTTGGGTCCTGGATGAGAAGATCGAACTCTTTCTCCGGAGATCCCGAGAAATTTCCTTTGGGAAACTGGGGCGGGAAGAACCATGCCCTGGACGAAGGAAGAGCTTCCAGTGGCCGCCATCTTTTGCGAGACAACGCCTCCGGTAAACGTTTCAATCACAGAGAGGCTGAGTCCCCGTTCTTCCAGAATGCGGAGCGTATTCCCCTGAAGCGTTTCCTGATCGATTCCATAAATCAGAGTACCGAGGCGGCTTCGGATCTCCTGTTCGGTCTCGGAGATCAGTTGATCGGCTTCTCCTGGATCTTCAGCTTTGGCTGTAATTCGAATCCGGATGTCACCGATAGCGGCGAGGGTTCCAACCGAGGGGTTCCTCCCCTCTTTCATGAGATCCTCGATTTGAAGACCCAAAGCGCTCTCCCCTATCCCGCAGGCCCTTAGTACCTTATAACGGATGACCTGTCTTTCCAACTGGAATCGCTTACGGAGATAGGGGATGACCGCATTCTCCATCAGGTATTCCATCTCCGAAGGGACGCCGGGAATGGTGAGGGTAACCCATGTCGGGCCCTCGACGATAAACCCCGGGGCTGTCCCTTTGGGGTTTTCAATCGGGATTGCACCCTTCGGGAATATAGGCCTGTTTTCGATTGTTCTCAGCGACACGGAACCCACGTCTCTGAATGATGGCTTCGATCTGCTCCATGAGATGCGGCTGAAACGTCAGAGGACGTTTGTCACATTTGCAATGGCGTCTCGGGTCAGATCATCTTCTGTTGGGCCGATCCCGCCCGTCGTGATGATGATGTTGGATCGCCGCATGGAGTCTCGAATCGTTTCTTCCATTCGTTTGAGGTCATCCCCTACCGTCTGTGTCTTCACCATCTCAATTCCATTCTCTGCAAGACGCTTCGCAATAAAGGCCGAATTGGTATCGACGATTTGACCCAAGAGGAGTTCTGAACCGACCGCAATGATTTCAGCTTTCATCTTATTTTCCGCCTGACCTGGGATACAAACAAAAAAAGCGCCCCTGGCCTGACTCGAACAGGCGACCTGCGGATTAGGAATCCGTCGCTCTATCCACCTGAGCTACAGGGGCAACAGGACGAAATATAAACTTTTATCCGTTTTTCGTCAATGACAAAGTTTGGGTTTAGAAAGAAAAGGAAACTTGACAACTTGGATATCCTGCTTCTATGATGAAAGGAAATAAACTGCCAAGGAGGCTCCTGCCATGGAAAATCTGACACTTCAACTCTCTAATCTAATTGTCGACAAATCGCTCGAAAAGGGCCGTGAATTGGGGTTTGCCCGATTAGCGGTGGTTGTGCTTGATGCGGGGGGACAGATCAAGGTGATCAAACGTGAGGATGGGGCCAGCCTTCTTCGGGCGGAGATTGCGATGGGAAAGGCCTGGGGGGTCCTGGGAATGGGTTTCGGAGGGCGGGAACTCGCCAGGAGAGCCGCGAAAGCTCCGATGTTTTTCGGCGCCCTCTCCGATCTTTCCGGAGGCCGGATGGTTCCCGTTCCCGGAGGGGTCTTGGTCCGTTCTCAAACCGGAGAAATCCTGGGTTCCGTGGGAATCAGCGGCGATACTTCTGAAAATGATGAACTCTGCGCTGTCTGGGGAATCAAGGCGGCAGGCCTTAAACCAGATACAGGAGACCCGGAATAACCTGAGGGTGGAGAGGTGTCGGTAATCCCTTTCTATGGTAAACGTTCCAAATAAGTAGACGTGCCCGGGGCTGTCATTGCGAGGGAGGGGGATCTCTGGAGATTGCTTCGTCACGGTGTTCCTCGCAATGACAACTTTTTTTGTGGTTGACGATAGTAAAGATTCGCTGTCCTCTATTTCTTTTCGCCAAAGATCGATTTCCATGGTGGCTGGATCGGCGAGAGCGCGAAAGACAATCCTCTCGCCCGGTCTGCAGTCGACGGGCCATTGCTGCAACCTGAATCCAATGCCCTCTTGTTTTACCTGATCTCACTTGACCTTGGCGAATGGAAAAAGTATAGTTTACCAATATGAAAGATGCTTTACTTCTTTGAGGTGGATCTGGACCGGTCTGTTTCCACCCTCTTCTGGCATGAAAGATAAACATTCACAACTCATCCTTGCCCGTCCCCGTGGTTTTTGTGCGGGAGTGATTCGCGCGATCAAGATTGTTGAACGGTCTCTTGAAAAGTATGGAACGCCCGTTTACGTGCTGCACGAAATCGTCCACAACCGTCACGTCGTCGACAACCTAAAGAATCAAGGTGCTCGTTTTGTTGAAAGTCTGGTCGAAGTGCCTCCCGGGGAAGTGACCATTTTCAGCGCTCACGGCGTCTCGACGGCCGTTGTCAATCAAGCGGAGAAGAGGAACCTTCGGATTGTCGACGCTACCTGTCCTCTGGTTACAAAAGTCCATCTTCAAGCCCAGCGTTACAGTCAGCAGGGGTTGGAAGTGATCATCATCGGTCATCCCGGCCATCCTGAAGTCGAAGGCACCCGGGGCCGCGTCGAGGGAGCCGTCTATGTTATTCCGGACAGCTCTCAAATCGAGCTTCTTCAAGTCAAGAACCCGGAACGGCTCTCTTATGTGACTCAGACGACCCTCAGCACAGAAGATACCCGTGATGTAATCCGGTCATTAAAAAGGCGCTTTGAGACGATTCAGGGCCCGGAACTGAGCGACATCTGTTATGCCACACAGAGCCGACAGAATGCGGTGCGTCGTTTGGCCAAGGACATTGACCTATTGCTCGTTGTCGGGGCCCGAAACAGTTCCAATTCGAACCGGTTGCGGGAGGTGGGAGAGCAGAACGGCATCCGGTCCCATTTGATCGAGGATGTAGACGATCTCAATCCGGACTGGTTTTCGGAAACCACCCGAATAGGAATGACGGCTGGAACGTCGGCGCCGGAGGCAATGGTGCAGACCGTTCTAAACAGGCTGCGCGAGTATGGGGTGGGTGAAGTCATCGAGATGGAAGGCGAACGGGAAGAGACTCACTTCCGTCTTCCTGACTCGCTGTTGCATTAGGGCGAGTGTTTTGCGACAGGCGATTGGGTTCCTCGGCTTGATGGCAGAAAGTTTCAATGCAGTAGCAATTGGGCAGAAACGCGCCGCCCAAGATCTGGCTTTGATGCCCTCCTTGCAAAATTGAACGAAAAGATTGCGCAATACTCCCGGTGAACCGATGGATATTAAAGGACGTGAAGTGATCGACGATCTTAAATCCTACCTCGAATATCTAAGGGAGATGGGGTTAGATGCTCTTCCAGTCCTCCCCCCGCAAAAATCGACCCTCAAGGAGGTTCGAGCGGACCTTGGAGAGTGCAAACGCTGCAAGCTCCACCGAACGAGAAAAACCCTTGTCTTTGGGGAGGGAAATGAAAAGGCAGCCCTGATGCTTGTTGGAGAGGGCCCTGGATACGAAGAAGATGTTCAGGGAAAACCGTTTGTGGGCAAGGCAGGCCAACTCTTGACCAAGATCCTTCAGTCCATCCATCTCGAGCGTGAACAGGTCTATATTGCCAACATCGTGAAATGCAGGCCTCCTCAGAATCGCAACCCGGAGTCGGATGAGATCTCTTCCTGCCGGCCCTTTCTCTTAAGACAAATTCAGGTCATTCAACCCAAAATCATCTGCGCCCTCGGGACCGTTGCCGCACAATCACTTCTCCAAACGCGGGAGAAGATTACAGTTCTCCGGGGAAGATGCTTTGATCTCACCGGAATCCGGATGATTCCCACCTACCACCCGGCCTTCCTGCTGCGCAATCCCGAACGAAAAAAAGAGGTCTGGGAGGATATGAAACGGATTGCGGCGTGGCTGAAAGAGTTTGGAATGTCACCTTAGTCCACAGGTAACAGCAACCGATAGTTCAGTTCAAATCCCTTCTCGTTCAACGCCTCAATCACGGCAGAGACCATGCCTTTCATCAGGAGTTCCCACAGGGTGAATTTTTTCTTCGGATAGAGGACGTGAGGCCTGCCCTCGATGCCCACCAGTTTTGCCGCCTCCTCAATCGCATCGTCGAGGTTTCCCATCTTGTCGACGAGGCCGAGCTGTTTCGCTTGCTCTCCCGTCATGATTCGACCGTCCGCAATGGGAAGAACCTTTGCCGGATCGAGGTTGCGGCCATCGGCCACGGCCCGGATGAACTGCTGGTGGACGTTATCGAGCGTTTCCTGCATGATTTTCTTCTCTTCCGGGGTCATCTCCCGAAATGGAGAACCGATATCCTTGTGCTCTCCGCTCTTGAGGACAACCCCTTTGATCCCGACCTTTTTTAGAAGCTCCTCGAAATTCGAGAACTGCATGATCACGCCAATGGAACCTGTAATCGTCCCCGGGTTTGCAACAATGAGGTCGGACGCACACGCAACATAATACCCCCCTGAGGCTGCCACTGCGCCCATGGAGGTCACCATCTTCTTCTTCTGTTTGGCCTTCAGGACTTCACGGTAAATCTCCTGGGAAGGGCCTACCCCCCCACCGGGAGAGTCGATCCGCAAGATGATCGCCTTCACCGCGTCGTCCGCGAGATGGTGATGGATCTCGTCAATGACCGGAAAGGACTGCGTAATGACGCCGTGGATCTCCACGACGGCAATCTTGTCGCCAAAGGGAAGACGGTTCGACTTCCCGGAGAGTCGAACGATGAGAACGAGACCAGAAAAAAAGAGAACGAGGACCACAACGATCGCCAAGAGCCCAACCCAGATTCGTTTTCGTTTCATAACACCCTCCCCTGATAGACCGTCTGCAGCGACTCAACGCTGAAGGTCAAAAAAAAGTGACTCTCCGTCAAATGAGCGAGAGACGAATCGTCTCAAAGGCGGAGGCCTGAAAGATACGGATCACTTTCATCTTCACAAGTTCAAGCACGGCCAGAAAGGTAACCACGACCGTGGCCCGGGAGGCTTGATCCGGAAAGAAAGTGTGAAAAGCCATGCTTCTGTTCTCCTTTTGGAGAAGGGATAGGACTTCCCGGATTTTCTCTTCTACGGTGATTGGCTCCAGGGTCACGTCATGGAAGGTTTCCAGCCTTGCCTTGTCCAATACCTTCCGGAAAGCCTCCAAGAGCTCAAAGAGGCTCACCTCGACTCTTTCCTCCTCTTCTGTCTCCTCTGTCTCCTGGGACACGGGCCGGGCAAACACATTCCGGTCTAACAAGGGCCGATCTTCCAGTTCGAGTGCTGCCTCCTTATACTGTTGGTACTCCAAGAGCCTTCGCACCAGTTCCGCCCTCGGGTCGGTTTCTATCTCTTCCCCCTCCTCCCCCGAAGAGGCCGGGAGCAACATCTTTGACTTGATGTGAAGAAGGGTCGCCGCCATCAGGAGATACTCTCCTGCAACGTCGAGATTAAGGACCTTCATCAGCTTGAGGTATTCGAGGTACTGTTCGGTAATGAGGGCGATCGGGATATCCGTGATGTTCAGCCTGTTCTTCTTGATCAAATGGAGAAGAAGGTCCAAGGGACCCTCGAACATCTCCAATCGGACCGTATAGGCGTGGGCCTCCTCCTGGGACCTGTCGTGTGACGTCATGGCTCTACCGTTCGTTCCTTAAAGATAAATTCAAACTCGTCCTGTTGGCTCACGACCTGTTCGTCAAGCCTCGCCTTGAGAAGATTACTCAATGTCTTTTTGATGAAGGGCCCCGGCTTCATTCCCATCTCGATCAGATCGGCTCCTCTGAGCAATGGCTTGACGTCCTTTAACTGAGTAAAATAGAGAGAGAGGTATCGCCGGGTGGTCGTCTGATTCGTCTTCGCCATCATAAAGAGCTTCGTCTCTATCGAAAAGGAATCGAGGCTTGCATAGATTTCAGACCGTTTCGGCAAATAGCCTGTATGGATCCAGGAGAAGAAGAGAAGCAGGGTTTGGTCGGCTTGCCTCTTCCCCTCGACTGTCCGCTTCTGCTCTCTTTCATTCATGCAGAGGTGTTGCCCCATCTCCTCGATCTCCCTTCCCTTCAACCCATCCATCAGCCCGTAAAAATAGATGAGCCAACGATCATACTGTTCTTCCAGGAAGAGGAGATCGAACCAGGAGGTGACATGATGGATCCGTTCGAAGAGTTCGAAGGCGTCCCCGTCCAGTTTGAGATTGGGATGGAGAAAACGGAGCAGATCGAAATCTTTCATCCGCTTGAGGGCGGGGATGGGATTGTCTTCCTTGAGGATCAGGAGGAGTTCCGAGAGGACCCGGCCGCCGGAGAGTCGTTGTAAAAAACCCATCTTGACCGAACTCTTCATCAGGTTTTGCGTGTGCTTTGCGATCTGGAAGCCGAGTCTCTGTTCAAATCGGATGGCCCGGAAAATGCGTGTGGGATCTTCAACGAACGAGAGATTGTGAAGGGCTCGGACGACCTTTTCTTTGACATCCTTCATTCCGCCATAGAAATCGATGATCTCTCCGAAGGCCTTTGGGTTGAGTTGGATGGCCAGGGTATTGATCGTAAAGTCTCTCCGGTAGAGGTCCAACTTGATCGACCCTTTCTCCACGGTCGGCAGGGCCGCGGGCGAATCGTAGATCTCGATACGCGCTGTCGCCACATCGACCTTTAGACCGTCTGAAAAGAGAATGATCGCCGTCCCGAATTTTTTATGGCTTCGGATCCGGCAGGATACCCGCTTCTCGAGAGATTCTGCGAATCGGATCCCATCGCCTTCAACCACAATGTCGATATCAAAGTTCTCCACACGCATGAGGAGGTCCCGTACGAACCCGCCCACCGCATAAATCGAGTAGCCCAGTTCGTCTCCCACCCTTCCAAACTCCTCCAGGAGGCGTTGCAGCCGCTCGGGTAATCGTTCTCTCATCAGTTTTGAAATGATCTTCTTACGGGCATGAAGGGGCTGGGCGTCGAGAGCCGTCGAGTCCCCTAAGGATTTCATCTCTTCCTGAAGGGCACGCATCACCTCTCCCGGCGAGATCGTCCCGACCAACTCGTCCTTTTCGATGATGGGAAGGAGGCCCTGATTTTGACCGATGATCAGGTCCTGGATTCGAGAAAAAGGGGCATCGGGAGGGGCCACGGCAAATTCGGTCGTCATGTATTCTCGCACCGGAGAACCCTGAAGACCATGGTGAATCGCTTTCTCCACCACCTGTTTGGAAATCATACCCACGACTTTTTTCTCGAAGAGAACGGGAAGGATCGTCAGATTATAACGCCTGAGGACCTCCCCCGCCTCCTCCAGTGTCTGATCAGGATGAATCGTCTTAATCGGAAAGATCATCACATCTCTCGCAACCCTTTTGGGCCTCACCATCTCTTTCAAGGTCTTGACCAGACGGTCCAGCGCCTCTGTGAGGGGCATCCCTTTCAGCGTGGCCGAAGCGGCGGTAGGATGACCTCCGCCCCCGAACTCGCTTGCAATCTCAGCCACATTCACCTCCTCAAGACGGCTCCTTCCGATCAGGTACACCCGGTCCTCCATCTGGACCAGGACGAAAAGAACATCCAGGTTTTCCATATCCTTCAGCTTGTGGACGAGAATGGCAATATCGCCGATATAATGGTCGGCGGCGGCTTGCGCGACCACCACATCCGTCCCGTGGATATGATACCGGGTTGCAGATTGAATGAGGTCATTCAGGAGAAAGACCTGATCCGCCGTCAGCTCCTTGGTGATCAGATTGGACAGGATATTGAGATTGGCCCCTTTTCGGACCAGATACCCTGCAACCACGAAATCGTCCTCTTTCGTCGAAGAAAACGTGAGGTTTCCCGTGTCTTCGTAGAGACCCAGGAGCATCACCGTTGCTTCGTCAGGAGTGATGTCGATTCCCCTCTCCTGGAGAATCCTGATCATCAAGGTGACCGTCGATCCGACTTCGGCCACGACCTCCACGCTACCGTGCAGATCATCGGAAGAAGGAAGATGATGATCATAAACGTGAATATCCAGACCCGGTTTTCCCACAAGTGCTGAAAACTTTCCAATGCGGCTCATCTGCCGGGTATCGACCAGAATCAGACGATTTACCTTTTCAAGGTCGATATGTTTCATCCGCTCTATCTCCAGCGCATAGAGCGTCGAGTGAATAAAAAAATCTCGAAGACTCCTCTCTTGGGACCCTGAAAAAACAAGAGCTGCGCCGGGGTAGATCTTCTTGGCTGCCACCATAGAGGCCAAAGCGTCAAAATCAGCATTCGTATGGGTGGTAATCACTTCCATAACTACCCGATGAAATATCGCAGAGGATGATGGGTCCGTGGCTATTGAACCCTGGAGACCCATCCCTTCAGAACAGCCCTCATCCGTTGGGAGTCCGCAACGTTTTCAATATCTTATTGTAAATGATTCGTTCCCCCTTCTTCATTGACCGGGGTAAACTTAGCCCCTCGGATGGTACTTCTTATGAACCTTCTTTAGCCGCTCGCCGGTAACATGGGTGTAGATCTGAGTCGTTGAGATGTCCGCATGGCCAAGCAACGTCTGGACGGAACGAAGATCCGCTCCCCGCTCTAAAAGATGACTGGCAAAAGAATGACGCAAAAGATGAGGGGTCATTCTTTTCCGAATTCCGGCTTTCTGACCGTAGCCTTTCAGGGTCTTCCAGAACCGTTGTCTGCTCATCCCCTTTCCCGAGCGGGTCAAGAAAAGAGAGGGACTCTCCTTCCCCGTCAAAAGGCCTGTTCGAACACCCTGCACATAGTGGGTGATCCACTGGATGGCTTCACTCCCGAGGGGAACGATTCTTTCCTTCGACCCCTTTCCATAAATGAGGGCGTATCCCCCCTCGAGATTAACCTGGTGGATGGAAAGCTGGATGAGCTCTGAAACCCTGATGCCGGTTGCATAGAGCGTTTCGAGCATGGCTCGGTCCCGGATCCCAAGGGGTGTCTTTCGATCGGGTTGTTCCAGCAACACTTCGACTTCTCTCAGGGTCAGAATTTCAGGCAGGTGTTTATCTGTTTTCGGGGATTCCAAATCCTCAGCAGGATCGGATTCCAGAATCCCTTCCAGGAGCAGAAAACGGAAGAAGGTTCGAATCGCAGCCTGGTTTCTGGCGATAGATCTGGTTGAAAGCCCCTGTCGCCTTAACCCGGCCAGGAAGGCCCGGAGATTCACTCTATCCACCCTTGAAAAGTCTTGAATCTCCTTATTTCTCAGGTGAACCAAAAAACGGCCCACATCGTGATGATAAGCCTCAATCGTATTGTCGGAAAGCCCCTTCTCAACGGTGAGGTAATGAAGAAATTGATCCAACATCGTTTCCGCCCGATGTCGGGGGAAAGAAAAAGCAGAGGGAGAGAACCTCTGCCTGAATGGATCCCCCCTTCTTTTCTCAACCCTTCTCATCGGCCCGTGTGGCCAAATCCCCCCTCTTGTCTCCCGGAGAGGGGAAGATGATCCACCTCTTCCCAGACTGCACGAAAAACCCGGGCAATGACCAATTGGGCGATGCGGTCCCCGTCCCGAACTGTAAAAGGCTCATTTCCAAAGTTGATGAGAAGGACACCGATCTCGCCTCGATAATCGGCATCGATCGTTCCCGGGCCGTTCACCACACCAATCCCGTTCCGGATGGCCAGACCGCTCCGGGGTCTCACCTGGCCTTCGAACCCCTCCGGGATTGCCACGGAGATTCCGGTTGGGACCAGCCTCCGTTGTCCGGGAGTCAGAGTAATTTCCTCTTCCAAACAGGCAAAGAGATCCATCCCGGAAGCCCCCTGAGTCATGTATCGGGGGAGGGGCGTAGATCGCCCCCTTTCCAAGGGTTTGATTTGAATGGTCACGTTTTCCATGATTCGAATGGACTCTTCACCAGACCGTTCCCGTCCATGGGACCCAGCATCGTCAGGCAGAAATAGCGCTCATCGAAGAGTTCCGTCGCGAGCTGACGGATCTCTTCCTCCTTGACGCTGTCGATGCCGGCAAGGATCTGATTCACTGGGATGTAGGTATCAAAGTAGATTTCATTCTTTGCCAGTCGGGTCATTTGGCTATCCGAGCTTTCGAGGCTGAGAAGAAGATTCCCTCTCAGATGCTCCTTTGCGGTTTCCAGCTCCCCGTTTCTAAAGGGGTCGGTCTTAAGGCGGTTGAACTCCTTCAGGATAAGGTCAATGACCTCCTGATAGGAATCTCCACTTGTTCCTGCATAGACCACAAACAATCCCGTATCGATGAAGGCCGGAAGGTAGGAGTAAACAGAATAAGCCAACCCCCGATTCTCGCGGATTTCCTGAAAGAGCCTGGAACTCATGCCTCCTCCCAAGATGGTATTGAGTGCGTAGGAAGCAAAGCGAAGAGCATGACTGTACTGGAGTCCCCTCGTTCCGAGGCAGATATGGACCTGCTCCAGGTCCCGTTTCCAGGTATTGGTGGTCGAAATCGGTTCGGGGGTTAACCGTTGCTGCGAGACAGTCGACTTCGGAATCTGGCCGAAGGTCTTTTCGACCTGTGCGACCACTTCCGCATGCTGAAGGCTTCCTGCCGCGCAAATAATGATGCGATGGGGCGGATAGTTCTTCGTAAAGAAGTGATGGATCTGTTCGCGAGTGAAGGATTGGACACGCTCGGTGGTGCCGCAAATCGGAAATCCCAACGGGTGATCTCCCCAGCAGACGCGGTTGAAAAGATCGTGAATGTAATCATCGGGTGTATCTTCCACCATCCGGATCTCTTGGAGGATGACCATCCTCTCTTTCTCCACGTCGCTCGGTTCCATGAGAGGGTGGAGGAAGATATCGGCCAAGAGGTCAATGGCCAGGGGCAGATTCCGATCGATCACTTTGGCATAAAAACAGGTATATTCCCTTCCGGTAAAAGCGTTGAGCGTTCCTCCGACCGAGTCGATCTCTTTGGCGATCTCAAAGGCCGTCCTTCGTTCCGTTCCTTTAAACAGGAGATGCTCGATGAAATGGGAAATCCCGTTGTCTTGAGGCTGTTCATCCCTCGATCCGCTGATCGCCCACACGCCAATCGAAACGGATTTAAGATAAGGAATCTCTTCCGTGATGACCTTGATACCATTTCCAAGGATCGTCTTCTGATATTCTGATACACCCATGCGTCTTCCCCTATCCCTTATCCCGTGTTTCGCCTGGCTTCTCTTTTAAGGCCGCCTTTCGGCTCAATCGAATTCGGCCCTGAGGATCGATATCGATCACCTTGACGAGCACATCGTCTCCCTCTTTCAACACATCAGTGACCTCTTTCACATGTTCTTCTGCCAATTGAGAGATATGGACCAGTCCGTCCGTTCCAGGGAAGAGTTCAACGATTGCTCCAAAACCGAGAATCCGCCGGACCTTCCCCGTATAGAACCCTCCGATCTCCACTTCCTGGGTGAGTTGCTTGATCATGGCAATGGCCTTATCGATCGATTCGTAATTGGGCGAGGCGAGTTTCACGACTCCAGAATCTTCGACATCGACCTTCACGCCAGTCTGCTCGACAATACTGCGGATCGTTTTGCCGCCCGGGCCGATGATATCACGGATCTTTTCCTGTTTAACCTGCAAGGTGATGATCCTCGGTGCATGAGGGGAGAGGTCTTTCCGGGGTTGGGCAATCGTCTCCTTCATCTTTCCGAGGATATGGAGTCTTCCCTCTCGGGCCTGTTCAAGAACCTGCTGCATGATCGGCTTCGAAATTCCCCGTATCTTGATGTCCATCTGAATTGCGGTGACTCCCTCCGCTGTTCCCGCCACCTTGAAGTCCATATCCCCGATATGATCTTCATCCCCGAGGATATCGGAGAGAATAGCGGTTTCGTTTCCTTCCAGGATCAAACCCATGGCAATTCCAGCCACAGGCGCTTTGATCGGGACGCCGGCATCCATCAAAGACAGGGTTGAACCGCAGACCGTTGCCATCGAAGAGGACCCGTTCGATTCCAAGACCTCCGAGACAATCCGTATCGTGTAAGGGAATTTCTCATCGGAAGGAAGGATGGGCAGGATCGCCTTTTCCGCCAAGGCTCCATGGCCGATCTCCCTCCGGCTCGGAGACCGAAGCGGAGAAACTTCTCCGACAGAAAAAGGAGGGAAATTATAGTGGAGCATAAAGGACTTATAGGTCTCCCCCATGAGGGAGTTGATCTTTTGTTCATCTTCAGAGGTACCAAAGGTGACGACGGCAAGGACCTGAGTCTCTCCTCGCGTAAAGAGCGCGGAACCGTGGGTCCTCGGAAGGATTCCCACTTCGCAGGAAATGGGACGGATCTCTGCCAGCCCCCTTCCATCGATCCTCTTTCTTTGACCCAAAATGAGCTTTCGCATCAGTTTACGGTCCAGATCCTCAAAGGCCACCTTGACCATCTTCTGAGAAGCCTCATCCTCAGCCCCCGAATCACGAAGACCGGACTGGAAGATCTCCTCCACACGTTCCCTTCTCTTGATCTTCTCTGAAATGCGATACGCATCCACGAGCTGTTCTCCGACCGCCTTCTCCACGTTTGCATAAATTGCTTCATCCAGTTTACGGATATCATAATCCTTTGGCTTTGTTCCAAGGGCCCGCGCAATCCCTCTCTGAAGATCAATGACGGGTTTCAGCGAGTGATGCCCGAAGAGGATGGCCTCCAGCACTTCCGCCTCCCTCACCTCTCGGGCACTCCCTTCCACCATGATGATGGCATCTTCGCTCCCGGCCACAAAGAGGTCAATGTCGCTCATCCCGAGTTCTTCGTGTGTGGGATTGAGCACAAATTCTCCATCAATCCGGCCTACCCTGGCTCCTGCAATCGGACCCCCGAAGGGAACCCCGGAAAAGGTGAGGGCTGCAGACGCACCGATCATCCCCAAGATCGCCGGCTCATTATCCGTGTCCGCCGAGAGAACGGTGGCGATGATCTGCGTCTCGTATCGAAAGCCTTTTTGAAAGAGGGGGCGCAGCGGGCGGTCGATAAAGCGAGAGATCAGGGTCTCGTGATCCGTGGGTCTTCCCTCTCTCTTGAAAAACCCCCCGGGGATCCTTCCCGCAGCATAGGTCATCTCCTGGTAATTGACCGTCAGGGGAACGAAATCGATCCCTTCCCGTTTCTCATTAGCGGTGACCGCCGTGACCAGGACAACGGTTTCTCCATATTGGACCAGGGCAGCACCATTGGCCTGTTTGGCCACTCTTCCTGTTTCAATGGAGAGGGTCCTTCCACCAAAATCGACGTGCGACTTCTCAACCATAATTTTTTTTCACTCCTTTTATTGGGTTGGGGCTCGCAAGAATATCTCCTCCGGAGATCACTTTCGTAGACCCAGTTTATCGATGATCTGGCGATACCGATCGACCTTATTCTCTTTGAGATAGTTCAGAAGTCTCTTCCTCTGTCCCACCAGTTTCAAAAGGCCCCTTCGCGAATGGTGGTCCCGTTTGTGGGTCTTGAAGTGTTCCGTGAGATATCGGATTCGCTCGCTGAGAAGCGCCACCTGAACCTCAGGTGACCCGGTATCTTTTTCATGAGTTCTGAACTGGTCAATGATCTCCTTCGTTTTCTCCAGAACAAGTGCCATACGTTTCTCTCCTTTTCACATGATCGATATTCAAGGCTTTGCATGAAAGACTCTGAGAGGCCGAAATACGACGGAATCCCCTTGCGCCCATGGGATGTCGCTGTGTTTGACCTCCGATTTTAGAATAGCAACCAACCCCTCTCCGGGAGCCGTGATCTTGATCCACTTCCCCTGATCAAATTCTGGAGGAAATTGGGATGAGAGATCCCGAACCCGCATTCCCTGTCCCAGACGAACCTTTTGTACTATTCGCTGATCTCCAATCACCTCCGGGAGACCGGGTAAGGCCTCTTCCAAAGGGAGAACCCTTAGCCGAAGCTTCTCGGGTTCTAAGTCCTTTACTTCCTCCCATGACAGCGCTTTCTCGATTGAGAAGAGCCCGCTTTGAACCCTCCGCAGATGGGTCAAGTGAGCACCGCATCCAATCTCACGACCAATATCTTTTGCGAGGGCACGAACATAAGTTCCCTTCGAACACGAAACCTGAAATTGAACATGAGGAAGATCCACCCCCTCAATTTGGAGGTGAAAGATATGAACCTCGCGCTCCTTGCGTTCAATCACCAGTCCCTTTCGGGCGAGCCGGTAGAGAGGTTTTCCTGCCATTTTAACCGCTGAGAACATGGGGGGGATCTGCAGAATCTTTCCCGAGAAGGATTGGAAGGCCTTCCGGAGCTCTTCCGGGGTTACCCCTGTCCAAGGCCTCCTCGAAATGACCTCGCCTGTGGGGTCGTCTGTCGTCGTTTCCTCCCCTAATTTTAGAGTTCCCTCGTACCGCTTGGGTTCCTCGCTCAAAAAAGGAATCAGTCTCGTTCCCTCGCCAAGAGCCACTGGAAGTACCCCTGTGGCAAAAGGATCGAGGGTTCCCACATGACCTGCCTTCTTGATCCCCAGTCGTCGTTTGACCTGACGGACCACATCGAGGGAAGTGATCCCTTCGGGTTTATCCACGATCGAGAAACCCATCAATCCCCATGGTCTCCCTCTTTCTTTTCTCTTTCTTCCTGGAGGTGATGGATCAACTCTCCCATGTGAACAGCATATTCGACCGACGGATCGAACTGGAAGACGATTTCCGGAGTGTATTTCAACTTCATTCGGTGGCCGAGCTCTCTTCGAATGTATCCTTTTGCACTGTTGAGTCCCTCCAGGGATTGCTCCCTTTCATCAGGGGACCCCACCACGCTGTAATAGATCCTGGCCGATCGGCAATCATCGGTAACGGTCACGCGGGTGATGGTGACAAAGCCGATACGAGGATCCTTAATCGTCCTCACCAGCATTTCGGAGATTTCTTTCCGAACTAAATCAGCAACTCTTTCGGACCGTTTCCCTTCCATCTTTTTTCCTGCGCACGTGAAGCTCCCCGGCCACAGGCCGGGGCTTCCCCCTAGGGTGATTTCGTTTCACATTGCGCCCCTTGACCCCGCCTATCCCGCAAAGAGCGGGACGGGGCACGTTCCGGTCAAACGGTAATAATTTCCATCTCTTTTTCAATCACTTCCGCAAGGTACATCTTCTCGATAAAATCGATGATCTTGTCGAGACTCGAGTTGACGAAACGACGGTCGTTCCCAACCGTACAGAAACCAATCTGGGCCCGCTGCCACAGATCGTTGTCGTCCACCTCCGAGATCGCCACGTTGAACCGGTGTCTGACCCGATCGATCAATTTTCGGATCACATGGCGCTTTTCCTTCAACGAATGGTTCTCCGGGATGCGGAGGTGAATTCGACAAACTCCAATCACCATCTTCCATCTCACCGGAACCCGGAATATCCTCTCTTCCTACGGTCTCCTGAAATCCAATGAGGCATCAGGCCAGTTGGGGACGAATTTCCTCAACGTCATAGGACTCGATGATATCCCCGAGTTTCACATCGTTAAAATTCTCGATTCCAATACCGCATTCAAGGCCCTGGCTGCAGTCTTTCATGTCATCCTTGAAGCGCCGGAGGGAACCAATCTTGCCGTTATAAACAATCACGTTATCCCGAAGAAGCCTGGCGTGGGACCCTCGCACGACCTTCCCGTCGGTCACGACGCTCCCTGCAATCATCCCTATCTTATGGACGCTAAAGACCTGAATCACCTGCGCCCTTCCAAGGAAACGTTCCCGATAGGTGGGTTCGAGGAGGCCCTCTAAAGCCTTTTTAACATCGTTGATGGCATCATAAATGATGGAATAGGTTCGGACATCAACGTGTTCTCTCTCTGCAAGCGATTGAGCATTGGTGACCGGCCGGACATTGAATCCGATAATAATCGCATTGGAGGCCGAGGCCAAATTGACATCGGTTTCGGTAATTCCACCCACCCCTTCATGGAGCACATTGACCTTAACGGTATCCGCAGAGAGTTTTCTCAAAGCTTCTCTTATGGCCTCAATCGATCCCTGAACATCAGCTTTAATGATGACGTTGAGTTCCTTCACTTCCCCCTTCTTGATCTGATCATAGAGCTCTTCCAGTGAAACTTTACTCAGTTTTGCGAGTTCTTTTTCGCGCACCTTTTCTTGCCGATGCAGGCTGATCTGTCTCGCCAACCGTTCGTCGGGGATCACGATAAAGGTCTCCCCGGCTTCCGGGACATCCGAGAAACCCACAACCTCGACGGGTATCGAGGGAGGCGCATCTTCGATCTTATAGCCCCTGTCATTCAACATGGCCCTCACCCTTCCATAATGAGACCCGGCAATAAACGCATCCCCTGCCTTGAGCGTTCCCTCCTGAACGAGAAGCGTAGCCACGGGACCTCTCCCCCGGTCCAGTTTTGCCTCGATGATTACGCCCCGAGCAGTCTTGTTCGGGTTGGCCTGAAGCTCGAGCATCTCGGCTTGGAGAAGAATCAATTCGAGGAGTTCTTTGATCCCCTTCTTCTGCTTTGCCGAAACTTCCGCAAAGAGCGTACTGCCTCCCCATTTTTCTGGGATCAGAGCGTAATCGGCCAGATCCTTCATCACTTTTTCCGGATTGGCACTCGGTTTATCCACCTTGTTGATGGCCACCACGATGGGCACTTTGGCCGCCCGTGCATGATCAATCGCCTCCCTGGTCTGAGGCATCACACCGTCATCGGCAGCCACGACAAGCACCACGATATCCGTCACCTGGGCGCCTCTCGCTCTCATCGCAGTAAAAGCTTCGTGACCGGGAGTATCGATAAAAACCACATGGCCCTTCTCGAGTTCCACATCGTAAGCACCGATATGCTGCGTGATTCCCCCGGCCTCTCCGTCTACCACGTTCGTCTTCCGGATCGCATCGAGAAGCATGGTCTTGCCATGGTCCACATGGCCCATGATCGTGACGACGGGGGGTCTGGGTTTAAGCTGTTCGGGTTGGTCTTCCCTTCGCTCCAAAAGGTCCTCGTGCTCCAACGAAACCTTTTCCACTTCGTAGCCAAATTCACTCGCCACGAGAGAGGCCACATCCGTATCAATGGTCTGGTTGATATTAACAAGAATCCCCATGGCCATCAGTTTTTTGATCAATTCTCCGCCTTTGACGCCCATCCGTTTCGCAAGGTCTCCGACGGTGATCATTTCAGCGATTCGGATAATCCTTTTAATCGCTTTTGGAACCGTCACCTCGGTCTTTTTCGATTCCCTGACCACCACTTTCTTCCTCACCGGTCTAAAGGGTTTGAGCAAAGGTTCGCCCTCCTTCTCGACCCGCACCTCTTCCTCCAAGGGTTCCCCCTCAACCAGCAACCTTTCCTCGATCATCCTTCTCTTCTTAACGAATCCTTTCTTTTTTACCGCAAGGGCCTCCGATTCCTCCTTGTCCAAAAGTTTTTTCTTGGGGGGAGGTTGGATCTCTTTCTTCTCTTCCACGGATTCCTTGGGCTTTGTTTCCACGACTTTGGGGAGGGGTATCTTGGGTTCCTGAATTCTGGGAACAGGACCCTCTTTGTGGATCTCGATTCTCTTCTCAGCCTCTCGAGAAGGAACGGGCGGAGGGACAACCCTCTTCTCTTCCGGACGGACCGGGGTGACTTCCTTTGCCTCTGTCGGAGGCTCCGCCTGAAGCGGGGCTTCTTGGACCCCTTCCGCTTTTCCTTTTTGCGTCCCCTTGGTCCCGGCTGCGACCTCCCTTGGCACCGCTGCCTGGACCGTTCCTTCTGCCTCCTTGAGAGGCCTCTTCTCTTGAACCTTCGGCTCAGGGACAGCGGGGGGAGGCGATGGGATCTCGGCCGGTGGAGCCGGCTCTACCTTTTGCTCCAGGTTTCGGGTCCTCCTCCGAATCACGGTGGGCTTAACGCGCTTCTCAACGATCTCTTTCTCAGAGTCCCTTCCAATGACCCGTTCATCGGAGAGGGGCTTTACAATTTCGGGCTCCTCGGATTTCTTATCCTTCATCTTGACGCCCATGCGCTTCAGTTTCATGAGCAACTTGTCATCCTCCATCCCGACTTCGCGCGCCAGATCGAGGACTTTTACCTTTGTCATTCCACTTCCTCCCGCTTCTCCTTCTCCCGATCCATCCGGGACTTTAAAACCTCAAAATCCACACCCTCCAGAAAACCGCGGCGCCTCATTTTTTTACGAGCGGTGTTCAAGCACGCCGGATCAGGACAGAGATAAAAACCTCTGCCCGTGTGTCGTCGGGCATCGAGCGAAACGGAGCGAGAATCCTCCCGGCCAAATCGAATCAGCTCGCCCTTCGTCCTCCGATTTCCACATCCGATGCACATTCGGATAGGAACGTGCCTCATGAGGTTCATTCCTTCTCTCCCCCGATAAACCGTTGAGCGGATTGAAGCAACTTTTCAGCCTTTTTGGGGCCAATTCCCGGAAGGGAGGAGAGCTTTTCGACGTCGGATCCCAAAAGATCCTGAACCGTCTGAAACCCATTGGCTTTTAAAATTTCTGCCGTTTTTTCACCCACTCCTTCGATTCGATCGACGGAGTCCCCTGCTGGGCCGGAGGGAGCGGAAATTTCCTCGCGGGTCGGTTCGGAGCCCTCTTTTACCGGTCCTTCAGAAGCGCGCCGGATAATCTCAAGGGCCTTCTCCTTTTCGATCTCCAGAATCCTCACCAATTCTTCCGGATCGACCTCGGAAATCTCCTTCATCGAACGAAACCCCTCATTGTAGAGGATGCGACTCGTCACATCGCCGATATAAGGAAGTTGTTTGAACATTTCAAAGATCTCGCCAGAGATCTTTTCCATCTTCGATTCGCTTTTAATGTCAATTTTCCAACCCGTCAATTTGGAGGCCAGGCGGACATTCTGACCCTTTTTCCCGATGGCCAGGGAGAGTTGATCGTCAGCAACGATCACCTCCATATGTCGGTTCTCTTCGTCAATATAGACCCTGGAAATCTTGGCGGGCGCCAACGCATTGCAGATATATTTCGCCTGATCCTGGACCCAAGGGATAATATCAATCCTTTCTCCCCGGAGTTCCTGCACCACACTCTGAACTCGAGAACCCCTCATTCCCACGCAGGCTCCCACGGGATCCACATCGCGGTTAGAACTATAAACCGAAATCTTGGCCCTCTCCCCTGGTTCCCGGGCAGCACTGATGATCTTGATCACCCCTTCCGAAATCTCAGGGACTTCATTCTCGAAAAGTTTGACGAGGAATCCGGGATGGGTCCGGGAGAGGAAGATCTGTACGCCCTTTGAATTCTTTTGGACATCCAAGATATAGGCGCGAAGTCGATCCCCTTGACGATACACTTCACCCGGGATCTGTTCCTTTGAGAGAAGGACGGCTTCTGTTCTTCCGATATTGACATAGAGATTCCCCTTCTCCATGCGCTGAACGTTCCCGCTGACGATATCTGCCTTTCGATCTTTAAAATCATTAAAGACGTTCTCACGTTCGGCTTCACGAACCTTCTGGATGATCACCTGCTTGGCCGTTTGAGCGCCGATACGCCCAAAATCGGTTGTAAGCTTGACCCCCAGACTGTCCCCGTTTTGAGCCTCCGAATCCAGCTCCTGGGCTTCCACGATAGAGATCTCGGTCGAAGGGTCCATCACTTCTTCAACGACCTGCTTGAATTGAAAGAGTTCAATCTCCCCTGCTTCCTCGTTATAATGAACCTCAATCTCTCCCTGATGGCCGTACTTCTTGCGGGAAGCCGTCAAAACGGCCTGCTCCAGAGCCTCGATGATCACCTTCCGGTCGATCCCCTTATCCTTTCCTACCTGGTCAATGATAAAGTTAAGATTTGATGGCATAACACTCCACTCCGTCTCTAAAATTCAATGTCGAGATTGGCCTTGGCAATAAATGACAAGGGAAGCAGAAAAACCTTTCCATCGACTTCGATTTGAATCCCCTCTTCCGCGACCCCTCGAAGCCTTCCCGTAAATTGTCTCCGATTTTCGACCGGTTGGTTCGTTCTTACCTTGACTAGGCAATCCCGATATCTCATGAAATCTTTTTCGGTTTTCAGGGATCGCGTTAAACCAGGCGAGGAGACCTCGAGAATATAGGGGGTTGTGATGAAATCCTCCACATCCAGGTTCCTTCCGATTTCCCGGCTGATTTGGGCGCAATCGTCGAGCGTTATTCCCCCTTCTTTATCGACGTAAAGCCGAAGAACCCAACCCCTCGCTTCCCTTCGATATTCGACCTCTACCAGTTCTAATCCCCCACTCAACAAAACGGGACCTACCAGTCGATGAACGCGTTCGATGACGTCCTGAGGATCCATGTCCTGACCACTTGAAAAAGGGAGCCGTTTAATAAAAAAGCGGGCTTTTTGCCCGCTTTTTCAGCAGACCCTGACTTCAACGTAAATATACCATAATCCACTTTTAGATGCAAGGGAAATTTATAGACAGGCCAACTCGGGAAGGTGGTGGATGATGGCTTCGATCACCCGCTTTCTCGTGGATCGGATTTGCGGTGAGAAGAACCCAATCTGCCATCCTTCCTCTCTGACCTCATCGGAAACAATGAGGATTGCCCCGACGGATATTTTCGCCGCCTTTCCGAAAGCAAAGACAGCCGCCATCTCCATTTCTACAGCCAAGACGCCCTCCATTCGGTATCGTCTCACCTTCTCCGTTGTTTCCCGATAGGGAGCGTCGGTCGTCCAAATGGGTCCCTGGTGGAGTGGAACTCCGATCCTGTCCAGGGAATCGAAGAGTCTTCTTTGAATCCCAAGGTCCGGCAAACTCTTCTCGCCCTTTGGAAGGTAGTGATAAGAGGTTCCTTCTTCTCGAATTGCCTCCAGTGGAAGCACCAGGTCTCCCAGGAAGACCCCCTTCTGGATTGTTCCGCAGTAACCCAGGAGGATGATGCACCTCACTCCAAAGGCAACCAGTTCTTCTAAGAGCATAATCGTGCCCGGAGCACCCAAGGGAGATTGCACTGCAACCCAACCCTGCCCACGATAAATGCGAGGGTTTCGGTTTCTCCACGTTCCAATGAGGCGGGCCTGTTGGGGGGATTGGACAAGTGAATGCAAATCTTGGGAGGTGAAGGTGACCAATGCCAGGTTTTCTAAAAAGAGCTCGTCTGAGGCCTCCCCATTTTGATGGGTAAAGGCCCTGACCATGTCTTTTGGATTCACCACTGATTTTGAATCGCCACTGAAGAAATCCATTTCTCCCATTCCGCAGGCACGACTTTTCGGTCTTAAACCAGGCTCAGGGTTTACCGATCACTGTTGCCAAAAGAAGAGGGGGCCGACACCCGGCCCTGGAGGGTCTGAACCTCCTTCTCCAGCTTTTCGATCGTCTTCTGTCTCTGACGGAGAGCCCTTCTTAATTGAAACCGCCTGTAAAGGTCTCCGAAGCCGCCGATCAGGACGCCCGCGAAAATGGAGAGGAAGACGATCAAGAAAAGAGGGATGGGAGGAATTTCCCAGTGATAATTCAGCAAGGAGTACCGAAGGGTCACCTCCTGTCCGTTTTGCAGGGAAAAATGGATCGCAAAGAGGACGACAAAGAAAAAGACGATCATCCAGAAGAAAGTTTTCATCTCCGGTTCAATCCTTTCCGTTTCACCCTTCTCTTTAAAAGATTGCAGAATCCCAGATGAAGGGTTTGACAGGTTTTTTCCAGGTATTGAGGGATAATTTTTGTTTCCCCAAGGATCGGCATAAAATTGGTATCGCCTGCCCACCGCGGCACGACATGGATATGAAGATGATCTTCCCCCGCTCCTCCTTCCTTTCCGATATTGATTCCGACATTAAACCCCTGAGCATGAAGGTTATCCCTCAGTACCCGGGTGGCCACACCTAACAGGTCGAAAAGTTCCGCTGTCTCTTTTCTGCGAAGAGTTTCAAAGTCGAGACAGTGACGGTACGGAACAACCATGAGATGGCCATTGTTGTATGGAAATTTGTTCATCATCACGAAACTATATTCCCCTCGATAGAGGATGAGATTTGCTCGATCCCGTCTCTCAGTCACCTTTCGGCAAAAGAGGCAACCCTCTTCTCTCCGCTCCAAAATATAATCCATTCTCCAAGGAGCCCAAAGATATTTCATCTCCTTCGCCCTTTCTCACAAGCAAACGATGCCCTCTGCATCTCGAAGGATTCGGTAAGCAGTGAGGTGTTCTTCTCCAAATATTTTAGTAGGTCAATCTCGAGTTGAGGTAGAGATAATCCCTCCAAGGCTCCGGGGTTTCTTTAAGGCCAAGACTCATCGTGATCAGGGGAATCCAGATGGGTGCCTTTGGTTTTCGAATCAGGAACATTCCGGCCTCTTCAGGTGTTCTTCCTCCCTTTCTTAAATTACATCTCACACAGCAGGTGACCACATTGGTCCATTCCGTTTCCCCCCCCTTTGACCGGGGAATCACGTGGTCATAGGTCAGTTCCTTCGGAGAAAAGGGAGATGCGCAATACTGGCATCTTCCCCCGTCTCGGATGTAGAGGTTCTGGCGGGAGAATTTGATGATGGGAGTTCCCTTTTTAATATAGCGGTTCAAACGGATGACAGCAGGCAGCCTGAGCACAGCGCTGATGCTCCGAATCATTCGATCGTATTCTTCAACAACCTCTACTTTCTCAAGCAAAACCATGACAACGGCCTTTTTCCAGGGAACGACCTTTAGGGGCTCGAAAGTTGAATTGAGAAGCAGTGTCCAGTCCATGGCGTTCAATTTGAGATGGGAATTATCTTCTTGAATTCGAAGGTTATATATCGATTTTTTGTTCAATTGTCAAGGCTCATGAGTCCCTTGCCCTCCCCGGTTTTCATATTCAGATCACCGGAAGCAAGCCGAACCGGCTGGACAAACCGCTTTTTGGCGCTTCCCACGGCCTTTGTTTGGGCTTTATCGGTAACCTGGCAATGAATTTTTCAAGTTCAGGGTAAGGGTTCGGGAGTGGCTGCTTGACGTTCATAAGCTGGGCCATGAAGGTTCTCCGATTGCAGGGAAAGGCAAGAGTGAGGCGAGGAAAACCATGATGCCCTTCATTTCTGCCGTTGCGCGCTTCGAGCCGCATAGGTACGGGCTGGGCGGAAAGGCAGAAGTGCCGTTGCGCTCCCATTGTACATTTTTGCATTTCGGTAACAATACATGTCACTAAAAAGTCAGATAGAAGTGCAATTTTCTTATTAAAATAATGTATTAGCTTATTATTTCAAATGGTTATATTCTTTAATCCACATACTGTAAAAATGGCAACAAAATTGCTTACAATAAACTCAAGGATATTTTCCGAGCTGAAACACTGACAGGAGAGAAAATGCGAAATTTCTCAAGGAGAGAGCTGACGTTTTATCTTCAACTGATGAGGATTCGGTTCAATTTACTGAAGCTGTTGATCAGTCGGGGGGTCACACTCTGGGTAGTCAAATTTTCGAAGCATTAATTCAAATTTATTGTTGTATCCCCGCTAAAGAAAAAATTGACAATTCAAAGTATCCATGATAACGTATACTTAAATGACGAATGGAGGCAAAAAGAATGAAGAAACTACTGGCTGTTTTACTTGTATTCGTCGTGGTCACTCTAGCTTTTTCTCTGGAAGGATGGGCCCAGACGAAAAACACCGGTGACGATTTGCCCTTGGCGGATCTGTTCATGGCAAGGCCATTGGGAGTCGCCGCTGGAATCGTGGGGACAGGCTTATTCATCGTTTCCCTCCCCTTTACGATCCCAACGAAGAGCACCGACAAAGCCGCAAAAATGCTCATCAGCGATCCTTTTCGTTTCTCTTTTTCTCGTCCCTTTCCCGATGAAAGTCTAGACTTTAAGTAAGAGACTAAATGGGTGGCTGATGGGTCTGACGAGGGTTTGGACAGGCCTGCGTTCTATTCTGAGAGGTTTTTTAAAAACCCTTTTAAGTTAAGAAGGTTTTCTGAGGAGATATCCACGAATTTAACCCCCGATCGGTAATCTCCCCATCCCTCTCCGAGATGGATGTCGATCCAGGCTACTTCAACGGTCATTTCTACCGTATTCAAGTCATGGCCGAGCGTAAAAAAGAGTTTTAATTTCAGGACATCACCGATCTCCACTTTTTCTGGAAAATAAATTAGAAGTCCTCCTTCGCTTGCATTCAGAGCTCTTGCTGAATAATGCGTATCCGAATGCTCATGCTGATATTCGACGGGTAAATCGATCGTAAATCTGGGAAATCTTCTCCTCTCGAAATTGACAATGCCATAATGCACTTTTTCTTCGGTTGCGTCTTTCACGGTTTCACTCTCACTCTGAAGCGGGTTTAGTTTACGGTTCACTGGAGACCGGTGTTCGAAGAAACTCAGGCCTGATACGAGACGTCTTTGAGAAGGATGTGTCCTGCTGAGAATCTGTTTCAGTTTCCCGCGGTCTTCTTCGAGCAGTTGGATAATTCTTAATCCATAATTAAATCCCTCCCAATCCTCCTCCCAATGGAGGTCTTTCCAGATGATCTCCCCGAGCACCTCAAAACTGCTCAACTCAAATCCCCTCGGAAAGAGAACGGCAGCCATCAGTTTTGTCCCGATTGGAATGTTTTTGATGGATTGGATGAGGAATCCAACCTCACTCGCATTAACGACGATCCCCCCATGAGCATAGGGTGCGTTCACGACGCGATATTCAAGGGGTAAATCCAGAAGTAATCTCGGAAATCGCCGCCTCTCTTTGCTCATTGACGAAAGCTGCATGGGTTCCATTCCACCTGCAGATTAACGGTGGCTCATCCCCTTCTCCGAAGGATCAAAATGGAGAAAGAATTTCTGACAAAAAGCCTCGAACAGACACCCCAGACACTGGGGTTCAGAGGGAAACAATGCCCACCCTCTTCTGTCCCTCCAATCCAGGTCATTGGATCCTCAATCCTTGACGGATTCTTAGGAAAAGCGCTCAACGCAAAGGCTTGAATTTTTCGATCCCCCATGGAGTTCCTGCCCTGATAGAAATCGAAATGGGGATCAACCACTCCCAACCGACAAGCAACCCGGTAAACGTTTTCGTGGATGGAGACAGGCAGGGTTTCAAAATCGATCTCCACGACCGCCGGAGTGAGATCCGAGATCCATCGAACCGATTTCCGGCTTGATTTATCGCTCATATGGGGAATGACTTGAATCAATCTCTGAATCTCAGAGGCCTCCCACTTTCTTCTTTCCAGAATGCCATGACAGACCTGCTGGAGTTTCGGCAACGCCCGACCAAAGAGATCGCGCCATTGTTCACCTGTGAAAAAGCCCGTTCCTTCAAGGGCTGGAATTGCATTCGGAGCCGTGTTTGGATTCAAGGCAAGTGCAAATACGCGCTGCGTATTTTCGAGCGCCTTCAGCGCTTCGTCCGCCTGATCGAACCGGGCATGGATCAGTATGGTGATGAGGGAGTGGAAACCATCCTTAAATTCGCTTCTCTCCTGCTGACTCTGAAACCAGCGCGAAAAAGGATCGGGGTGTTCTTGGAAATAGCTCTCAATCGATTTCCTGAATTCCTCGATCCACGGAAAGGGAACCGGTTCCCTCTCTTTTTCCTCATTCTTTTCGGATATTTCCTGGATGAGCCGACTTGCCTCTTCAAAAGCAGAAGCATCGAGTAAAGGAGCCCTCAAGGAGTCCGGGCTGGTCTTCCTGATCACGATTTATTTCCGAGGCTCTAACCAACTCTATTTCTTCCATCTTTTCTTCAATTTTTTCAGGAAAAGGAAGGGAAGGAGACGGCAAGGAGATAGAATCTACTCGTTGGTGTTCCTCAACCGGGGTTGTTCTTGCCTCGATCGGTCCTTCGGGGAGTTCCTCCCTTTTGTTTTCGAGAAGGCCCTTCCAATTTTCATCTGCTTCTGTCCTACCCCCCTCTCCCATTTGAGAAACCGTGTCCAACACCGATTCCTCAAGGTGTTTCACCGGTGGGATGGAAACCGCTTCTTCCACGATCTCAGAATGAACCGGAACCCATTCGGCCCCTGGTGCTTCAACATCCTCTGAGAGAGAGCCTGAGGAGCTGTCCGGTTTTGCTTCGCCTCTGTGCGGATCTAACGGAATCGGTCGAGAAGGTCTCGTCAGCACGATTGACATGACCGCTTCATCTCCCTCATCGAAATCAACTTTGATCCATTCGGGTTTGGTTCTGCTGTCCAAAGCCGCCAGTGGCATTCCCGACGCATTCTTAAAAGTGATTGAGAGCTTCTGGACGGAAAGATCTCCTTCGAATATGGCCTTAAACGGGGCGGTCTCTGATTGAGGAAAAGGATTAAGGGCCAGAGGAACCTCCTCAAAAGTAAGGAGTTCGTCAAAATCTCCAAAGAGCTGGATAAGCACCCAAACGTCGTTTAACGTTTCCGAAGAGATGTTTTTCGCCCTTCCGATGACGTTCCAGCCTCCCCCGCGGTTCTTTCTGAGAGAGGTTGATTCAAGGCTCAGAAGGTGGAGGTCCGATTTTTGGAATTCAAGAGTGATGGGTGGGCTGTCTCTTTTAACTTCCACAGCAACCTGGGCCCCGAACGATTTCAGAAGCCTGGCCAGAGACTCAGCCTTATGAAGGGTAACATTCTTCTTGATGACGATGGGGCATTGATCGACAATCTTTCTCAAAAGGGATCGTTGGATGCTGTATTTTGCAGAAAGCTCAACACAGAAAGATTCTTTTTCTTCAACGGTATTGTTTCCGATCCCCATGAGAATAACCCGACTCTTCTCATGGTAAATAACGTTTGTCGAAGGTCTGCTTCTAATCAAATTTGGGTTTGTCTCCTTCCCCCTGATCACCTTTCCGAAAAACAATTTGAGATTTTCTCTGACACAACCTATTCTTAAACAAATTTTAAGAATAATTCAAGATATTTTTTTATCTCCGACATGTCAAGGGAATAATCGAGGGGTTGCTGGGATATTCTCAACAGAAAAGTTCTGTATCTCTTTAGGAAGCGGGGCAGCCACTTTTTATGGGCTCTGGGGTAGGGGAAAACACTCCTGACAGTATGCTTTTACCTGGAAAAATAAATGTCTCGTCTAACAGTCACGGCAACGATGCCCGTATCGTCATTCGGTAACGTTCTTCCTCTCAAGAGGTTCCCGTAACCGCCCGGCCCTAACCAAAACGCCCGGATTATTTTCCAACATCCCTCAAAAGGATTTTCAGTCTCTCGTAGTCCTTTTCTTCGATCGATTGGAACTGAAGACCGTATCGGTGCTCTCCCCAGCTCTCTTTCGCCGCCAAATCGTACCATACCACTTTTGCAATAGCCTTGACCGAATTCAACTCCAGTCCCGACGCGAAGAAAATCTCAATTTTCAATAAGTCTCCCATCTGCATGATCTCGGGGAGATAGACGAGAAGACCTCCTTCGCTGGCATTTGCCACGATTCCGCCAAGGGTCGCCCTCCCATCAATTCGAGAATAGTCCAACGGCAACTCCACGCTGTACCTCGGGTGTCTGCGCTTCTCGATGGCCAGGACACCCATCTTGGTTTGCGGAGTCAGGTCCGAAAGACCGTATTGATTGTCAGCATTCTGCTTTTCCATTGACTTAACCTTTGAGTATGGAAATGCATTTTTGATGCCATTTAAATAATTTTGGAGATTAACCTGTTTCCTGAGGTATTGAGGCAGGCATCTTGCCCATTTCTGGAGGAGAATTGCTCATATTCTTACGTCTGCAAAATTAATACCAATTAATTTCTCTTCTTCTTTCTTTTACAAATTGTCACATTCTTTATTGCAAACCTGTTATAGGAAGATCGAGAATTAGTAATACTCTTTAGGTTACAATAGGTTAAGCATTTACAAGAGATCTGTGAGATTCGATACTGTTTTTAATCTCTATGAAATTTGTCGCTATTTCGTCCATTCCGGCTTCGCTTTGTAAAATTCTGCTTCCTCTGGGATCTTCTTCTCGATGGTGTTTTTCACTTCTTCAATTTCTGCCTTATTCTTGTCCATTTCCTGTTTGATTTGATCCCTTTCGTTTCTGAGTCCCGATCTTTCGACCGAACTTCTCGATTCATTAAATCTTGTCGATCAATTCATTATATTTCAATCTCAAATTCTCGGCCTTTTCTTGTAAAGATTTCATTCTATCCTTCGACTCAGCTACCCGCCCCCTCCAGTAGTCTTCCCCCCTGCCTAACCGATCCTTATAATTGTCTTCCCTATTCCTCGGCGGGCTCTCATTCGCGCCTCTACCCGGCCCCAGATCCACTCCGTCAACCTTTATCATGTTGCGCTGGTACTTTTCAGGAATGCTGGTAACATCATCTGCATAATGGACTCCCCCATGCTCATCCACCCATTTATAAATTTGAGCGAACGAGGGAGAACCGCATAAAATAATTAATAGAATCAGAGTGATGCGAATCATAACTGCCTTGTCCTAAACCAATTCTATTTCTTGACCCCTCTAATCACCTCAGAAGGAAACCCAAACTGAGAAACAAATTGCCTTTGAAAACCCTTGAAGCCGGTCTCCTCAAGAAAGGGCTGCGCCCTTACCCCTCTGCACCCTGCCAATAGGGGAGGTTTTAATCTATAAATGCCTTCATAGATCTGATTGACCCATTTTTCACTCTTCGTCATGTGAACAAGCACGATCCTCCCTCCGGGTTTCAACACGCGTTTAAACTCAGAGAGAAGGGGAACAAAATCCTCAACCGGCAGGATGTCAAGAAGATACTGGTTCATCAGCACATCGAAGGTCTCATCTTCAAAGGGCAGCCGTCGACAATCCCCAAGACGAAGGACGTAGTTTTTGTTTCCCACTTTCGATATCCTTTTCCTGGTCCTTTCAAGCATCTTCGTTGAAACGTCAATGCCCTCCACCCATCCTTTCGGATTCCGCTTGAGGATCTCAATGAAATTGAGGCCTGTGCCAAAGGCCACCTCCAGAACTCTCTCACCATTTCGGATGGCTGCCATTTCCAGCGCCCGTTGCTGTGCTTTCGACACCATCAATATGGCAAACAGGTCATAGACAGATGCAATCATATTGTACTTTCGCACAATCTCTTGATGGGTATGCCGTGCTTCCAATATTTGCTCGTTCATTCAATCGTCCTCGTGGCTGAAAAGGGTTTCATTCTTTCCCTCATTCACATTTGAATCAAGGGAGAGTGAGATTCTTCTAACACATTCTCTCCGGATCGTAAATGCGATTCGAAAAATTTAGAGCTTTTCCGCGGAAGCGCTGAAATAGTCGCGGATTTTTCCCAGTACGATATGCGGGATATCCTCTTTCTTCCTGACCGTAAAGACACTGATATTTTTTCGATTCCCCACCGCCTTCTCGAATCTTGCCGCATAGGGATTCTCGCCGATATGGACGGCCGTGATCCGGTTTTCAATCTTTTCGAAGTATCCGATCAAGGTCTCGAGATTTGTGATCTTCATATCTGTAATGACAAAAAGATCGAGACTCTTCTTTCCTCGGATGAGCGGCAAGAGATCATCAAGATCCAGGGCTGTCCCTCCACCAAAGTACTTGCACAGGGTACGGTAGATCTCCTCTCGCCTGCAGGTATACCCGAGGACATCTTTTCCCCCCATAGGAGCATCACTGAAATTGTAAACAGCAACCTTTGATTGATTCCGCAGATAGGCATCGGTTGCACAGGCTGCTCCCAGCACCGCATAGGACATATTTTTCCGGGGGTTGATCATGCTGCCCGAGGAATCGATGGCAATCAGACAATCGGGAACTCCTTCAACCTTCCCTCTTCCTTTTCCTTCACGCCTTTTCCAGATTTGAGTCACACCGGGCATTATTTTTCCGAAGCTGGTCCACACATCAATATCCTGAAAAGGCGATCCTACTTCCCAAGGAGAATGGGAATGAGGGTGTAAGGTTCCCTTCTGCTCCATCGGGGTTTTTCGGAGGGGAACCGCATAATTTTCAGCCAATTTCATGTAGAAGAGGATATCGGCATCCAGGGGATTTCCCTGACCCCGGCCCATCCCTCTTTCCATTCCGTAGCCGGCCTCCTTGAGATCCTCCGAAAAATCATCGACCACTTCTCGAAAGTCAGCCACCTTCATGGTCTCTTGGGCGTAATCACGCAGCCCCTGGTCGATCTCATCGAGCGAATAGTGGTTGAAATCATGATCCCCCATGGGGTTGGGTTGTCCCTTTCCGTCCTGAGCTTCCTGTTCTCTCTGTTCCTCCATCAAAAGGGGCTTCATCGACCTGGCAAATTTTTGAATGCTATCACGCCACCTCGGTCGATCCAGATAAGGAATCCGGGCCAGCCGCCGAACGGTCTCTTCCTGTCGACCACTCCCCTTGGATGCAACAGGAATCCCGAGGTCTATGCCCCAGATCTTCTGGTAAAGGGAGGCAATGACCTGATCCACTTTGCCTTTTGGAAGGGACCGGCGCAGATCTGGAATATCGGTTGTTCTCTTTTTAACACAGTAGGTCTCCGCCACCACATCGATAAAATAGTTGGCGATGATTTTTGCCAAGGCTTTGTCGTTGACCACTTTCTTTGCTTCCGCATACAATTGGACATGGGTATGAAAATCCCACGGGCAGAACGTATAATGGGATATCCCATGATCGAGCAGGGCTTCGATCGCCTGTTCCTCTGGAATTTGACCTTTCAGTTTGGAAACGAAAGCGGAATTGAGGATCATCTGCTTTTCCTTCATCTCCAGCCCGACCCCTTCGTTTTCCCCTGTCCCCCCCTTGGCAAAATCGGCCTCTTCCCCGATCCTGGGCACCGGGATCTCAGGGAAGAGATGTTTCCGCTTCACACTCGGCCAAATCTTTTCGATAACGACCTTTTGATGGTCCTTGTCCGGCTTCATCTCTTTAAACGGGTCAACCTCAGGATTTTTCACTGAAACTCAGAACGTGTAAAAAAATGGTTGCCTCTGCCTCGGCCCTGCGGGCCGGAATGACCGTGACGCGGGCAATGTGTTTTTTTTCACTCCTTCTCAGTAGTAAAGATTGGGATAACGGGCTTTCCCGGGGTAAACAAGCTTGTCCCTTTCATAGACCTTTCCCTCGACGATATTTCCGAGGCCCCTGACTCGGCCGCCCACATGGATCTCCCCTCCCATCATCCATTCTCCGGTATGGAGACCGATATTCTTCCGTACCAGGATCTTGCCGCTTCGCATCCCGGCCCCGGTCCAGTTCTTGGCGTTTCCCTCAATCACCAATTCTCCGCCCTCGACCCCGATTCCCGTGAAATCACCCGTGTCTCCCTCGATCATCAGACGCTTCCCTTTAGGAAGCCGAAACCCTAATAGGTTGATCTCTGTTTTCAGTTCTGAAAGCTTAAGCAGAATCTCTTCTTCCTGAACGTAGTTGCATAGGGCGGAAATGTAGAGACCCGCGGGTCCAGGGATCAGATAAGGGATCTTCTGGGTGTTCTCCAGGGCAAAACAGAAATCCTCGATGTCCTCTGCTGCATATTCGATCTCCTTGACATACCGCTCTGCGACTTCATAGGCCTTGATGATCGTATTGTACTGAACCATCCAGACCAGCTCTTTGGCCTCCTCTTCCAGGAGCTTTTCGTAACCCTTGCGGATTCGGTCCATGACCACCTCGGTCGAATGAACAATCTCATCAAGAGGCAGTTTCCTGGGGGAAACGGCGAAGGCGCCAAATTCTTCGAAGGGGTTTTGGGTCAACCGGTCTACGGGCTCTGAATGTTCTGGCTGTTCTCTCTTATGCTCTGGTGCTGTCTTCATGATGATATGAGTTCACATGAATGCCCGTCCTGCATCACGGAAGCGAGAGGCTGAGGCTGACTTAATGTTTCTTCCGCTCGAGATCTTTCCTGATCTCCTGGTAGAGAGGGTGGTCTCCTTCCAGAGGCTCAAGCGATTCCCCCTGGAAGATTCTTGAACCCACGGCCAAAGCATCCTTGAGATGATCACTCTGTTCTCGGTATCTCTGTAAGATGACCTTGACGGCCTCCTTCACGAGGTAGATGGAAAAAGGGTCGTCTCGCTTCGCCCGTTCCTTCTGGGAGAGAACCTGATCCTTCCATTGAACCCGGTGGGCCAGCGTGAAGGGGATGACGGACTTGATATGTTCGATATCAATCTCCGAATCCTGTAAGAGCCATGCCAATCCCTGAGCATACTGTTTGATTGAAGTGGGCAATCGGTTAGAGGCGCAATTCTTGACTTCGTGACAGAGGTAGCCGGAGTAATGACATCCCTCTTCGCAGTTCTCGACCGACCGTTTCTGCCCGTAATGCTCACAAAATGAGAATTCGGCCAGGACCATCCGCGTAAAGGCACTCGCGTCCAGATCATAGGCCAGGTCTTCCATTTCAGCGCGAATCTGTTCCCGGTCACGCTTCTGAAGGGGCCTGACCCCAAGCGTGTCGTGCACAAATTCACCGAAGGTGTCGCAGAGTTCTTCCATCTTAGCCATTTTCTTGTCATAGGCAATCTTCGATTTAAAGAGGCGATGAAACTCTTTTTCGATCTTGGGGTGCCGAAGAAAGTGATCCTTCCGGCTGTTCTTTCCTACCTGAAAGGAGAGATTGGCTCCCGGGTATTTCGATTCAATCATCACGTCGAATCGGTCCACCAAGGGTGCGATGAGGGTGTTGGTCCCCCCATCCTGATAGTTGGCAGTGGCAAACAGACAGTATTCCTCGTTGATGATCATCTCATTCAGGTATTCCCAGTTTCCCCGGTCCACACCGTCGAGAATCATGCTCTGTTTGGTTTCAGGCAGGCGATTGATCTCATCGACGATCTTGGCTGGAATCTGGGTGAAGTTGGTCCACACCACCTCCTCCTCTCCCTGGTTCAATTTCCCGAGGTCCGGGCGGCCAATGATCTTTTCTTCTGTCTGCTCCGGATGGCCCGAGACCTCGCTTGCCCAAATCATCCCAAGGGGGAATTGGTAAATCAGAGAACAGATAAATTCCGCCGAGGTCGTTTTCCCTAATCCGGGTTCGCCGATAATCAACTCTTTACCCTGCTTAAGAGCCGTGAGGAGGCTAAACAGAATCGCTGAATTATATTTTTCTCCTTTGATTTCAAGGTCCGGGCGGTTAAAATAAAGGTGATCATTCATCAATTGGTAGATCCCCAGTACCCTTTCCCGATAGCCATTCTTCTCCACGTTCCAAAATCCTTTCTTTGCTTCTCTTGTGATCATGACTCAGACTTCAAGCCAAAAAAAATGATAACATGGCCCCAGAGGCAAAACAAGGCAGCAGGGAGACGGAGGGCCGTTTGTGCGCCCTCGAAGCATGATAATTCAAAGAGTTACGGACACGGGAAACGCCTGCCTGCGCCAAGGCTTCGGTAGGCAGGCTCGAACCATGAAACCGGTTCTTGGTTTATGAAGTTACGCTATGCGCTATGCCCTATGCGCCATGCGATTTTCTAAGTCATTAAGTTGTCCGACTCAGCAGCGAACTTTCTAGGCATGATCCGCAGGCTTGTCACTCAGTCCCTTCTCCCTCGGATCTATGAACTTCACCTTCCCGGATGCGATCTCTCGAAGAGCGGTCACGATGGGGCGATTATGTCTCTCGACCAGGGGTTTGGCTCCTTTCATAAGCATTTTCGCCCTCCGCCCTGCGAGGATCACCAACTCAAACCGGCTATCCACTTTTTTCAAACAGTCTTCAACCGTGATTCTTGCCATGATAAGCCTCCCATTCCTTCATTTTTATTTCGAAGATTGACCGTTTCTCTTTCTGACAACGTTCGGCCAGAATAATCGCCTTCAGGGTCTCCACCGCCTCCTCCAGCCTTTCGTTAAGAATCACATACCGGTATCGATGAGCCTCTTCGATCTCCTTCTTGGCGTTGGTGAGACGGCGCTGGATGACTTCAGGCAGATCAAGCCCTCTCCCCACAAGACGTTCTCTGAGGGCTTCCGGGGAAGGAGGAAGGACGAAAACCGCCACGGCATGGCTCATCTCCTGAAGAACCTTCCGGGCTCCCTGAATATCGATATCCATGATCAGGTCCTTCCCTTCCAGTTCGAGGTTTTCGAGATTGGGCCTCTCCGTACCATAATAGTTCCCCAGGACTTCGGCCCACTCCAGAAAGTCGTCTCTTTCCACCATTTTCATAAAAGTGCGCGGTGGAAACAAAATGATAATCTTTCCCTTCTTGTTCTCCTGTTCTGGGCGGGCGTGTGGTGTAGGAGACCGAAAACTGAAGCCCCAAAAGCTCCTCCATCACCTTCCGGATCAGCGTGGTCTTGCCGGCGCCGGAAGGAGCGGAGATGATGAAAACAAGGCCACTCCCTCTCTTCTTTAATTCGACCCCGCTTCGCAATGTCCCCTCCTATTCGATATTTTGGACCTGCTCTCGGATCTTTTCGAGTTCACTCTTGATCTCTACGGCCTTCTGCGAAAATTCTGCGTCGTTCACCTTGGAACTGATCGTATTGACCTCCCGATGGATCTCCTGGAGGAGAAAATCCATCTTTCGACCGACCGGTTCCTCGCTCACAAGGAGGCCTCGAAATTGGGTCAGATGGCTCTCTGCCCGGACCAGCTCTTCCGTGATATCGGTCCGTTCCACCCAGGAGGCAATCTCCTGCTGGAAACGGACAGGATCCATTTCCGTCCCGTCGAGAAGCGTACGAAGCCTCTCCTTGAACCGTTCCTGATAGGTCTTCAGCGTCAAGGGCAATTTGTCCCGAACATCCCCTAATAATTGGGAGATGCGGTCCAACCGTTGCCCGAGGTCCTTCCCGAGACTGATTCCCTCGTTTCGTTTCATTTGATCCATGTCTCGTAGGGATTGCTTCAGGACAGCAACGATCTCAGGCCAGTAAGCCTCCACATCCTCCACCTCTTCTTTTGCCGTGATCAAATCCTTTGCGCCGGCCAGATGCTCCAGAGTGATCTCCCCTTGGAGTTGGAATCTTTCCTTAAGGACATGGAGGGCCCTGTAGTACTGTTCGGCAAGGGAGAGGTCCACATCGAACTGGATCTTTCCTTCTCCTTTCGCATCAAGTTTGACGGCGACATCGACCCTTCCTCTCGCAACCTCGGCTCGGATCATCTCTTTGATCCGGGCCTCAAGAGGGTTGAATCTCCTGGGCAATTTTAGATTGATATCGCAATACCGATGGTTGATGGATCGGATTTCAACGCCCACCTTCCCGAGCGTTGTCTCTCCTTCTTCCCTTCCAAAGCCTGTCATGGATTTTAACATGGATCGTTCACTCCTTGCTTCAAGCCATTGAGGTATCGCTTTCGGACTTGATTGAAGAAATCAATTACGGAAGCCTGCCGATAGTCCGGATAGGTCCATTCCAGAGGCTGAAACGATTTATCTCGATAAATCAACGTTAGATCCGCGTAGATGCCATCCCGGAGATAGGGGCGATGGGTATATCCCTTTGTTGTCGCAAGGACCACATGATGGAGGCAGAGGTAGCCCGGATCGAGATTGATTCGCCGATTTCCCTCCCGCGTGGCCCATTGTTCTTCCAGACGATTGGTCGTCAGTTTAATTTCAGGAAGCCTTGGAATCGGTCTCAGGTCTTTAAAGGTGATGAAGTGGCGAAAGAGGGGCGAACCCATTTCTTTCGAATAATATTCTGTTAAGTTGAACGGAAACCTTTCACTTACCCAGTCCGTCTCGCCAAAGGTTGAGCCGAGACCGACCAATCCCTGCTCGAAAAGCACCTCGTCTGAAGTGATCAGGCTTACGAAGAGTTTTGCGTCTTGAGCTTCTTTGGGTCTACCCATCCTCCACCGATCATGGATCGAAATTAAAGCGTTACGGACACGTAATTCTCTAATTAGTGTCTGTTTATAAAGTCCGTTATTCCGTCATGCCGGACTTGAGGAGCCTGCCCCGTACTTGATACGGGGGCATCCAGAACCTCTTGAAAGAATGATTCCGGCTGGAGTTACCCCGGCTGTACGGGGCCGGAATGACAACCTTTTGGAAACCGTGAGTCTATGGACAGACTCTAATTAATTTAATTAGTTACGCTATGCCCTATGCCCTATGCGCTATGCGATTTCTTAAGCAAATGGATAAAGAATTCCTTGTTTCCTTTGGGACCGAGAAGAGGAGATTCGGCCACGCCCAGAACCCTCAACCCCAATTCCCTGCTGAACGCTGAGATCCGGTCGATCGCCTTTTGATGCAACGCGGGATCCTTGACAACGCCCCCCTTCCCCACTTCTCCCTTTCCGACTTCAAATTGGGGCTTAATCAGACCCACAAGGATCCCCCCTTCCTTTAAAAATCCAAGAAGGTGGGGAAGGAACTTTTCGATCGAAATAAAAGAGGTATCGATGAGAATCAAGTCGACCCCTTCTTCCTCAACCGCCTCTCGTTGAAGGTAGCGGATATTGGCTCGTTCCAGGTTGACCACCCTCGGGTCGTTTCGCAGTTTCCAGGCCAACTGCCCATAGCCGACATCCACCGCATAAACCTTCTTCGCGCCTCGCTGGAGGATACAATCGGTAAATCCTCCTGTCGAAGCTCCTACGTCCATCACCACCATTCCCCCCGGATCGATCCCAAAGGCGCTCAGCGCACCGTCGAGTTTAAGTCCTCCACGGCTCACATAGGGCAATTGGGCGGTCAATTCGAGTTGAGCCTCTACACGGACCGTTGCCCCGGGCTTATCGATCTTCTGCTGATCAACAAGGACCTTTCCCTCAACAATCAGGGCCTTAGCCCTTTCCCGGCTTGAGACCAGCCCTCGGTCGACCAGGAGGTTATCGAGACGTTCCTTTTTCACTGCCTTTGAATCGTTGCGTGACTCTTCAAATGTTTTCCCAGCATCACCCTGACTTCCTCGACAATACTATTCGAATCGATTCCGTATTTGTTTCTCAGAAAGGATTGGGAACCGTTCTCGACAAAGAGATCAGGAATGCCGAGGCGCCTGACCTCGATCGAAGAAAGTCCTCTCTCCTGAAAGAGTTCGAGCACCGCGCTGCCGAACCCCCCCTGAAGAACATTCTCTTCGACTGTGACGACTCTCCGGGTCCTGCTTGCCCAGAGGCAGAGCAGTTCCTCATCCAGGGGTTTCAGGAAGCGGCTATTGATCACCGCCGCATGAACCCCATCCTTCTCCAGTTGCTCGGATGCATGGAGGGCCGGATAGACGGTTGAACCAATGGCCAAGATCAGCACATCTTCACCTTCCTTCAGGATCTCTCCCTTTCCAATCTCGATGGAATGGCTCTCGTCGTCCATCTTAACACCCATCCCTTTGCCTCTCGGATATCTGAACGCAACCGGCTTAGGACATTCGATGGCGGTCCGGATCATGTGCTGAAATTCGTTTTCATCCTTGGGCGCCATGACGATGAGGTTCGGGATATGGCGGAGGTAAGAAAAATCGAAGAGACCATGATGGGTGGGGCCATCCTCTCCGACGACCCCGCCCCGGTCCAGAGCAAAGACGACAGGGAGGTTCTGAAGACAGACATCCTGGTGAACCTGATCGTAGGCCCTTTGGAGAAAAGTGGAGTAGATGGCCACCACCGGTTTCATTCCCTCCAGGGCAAGTCCGGCGGCAAACGTCACCGCATGCTGTTCGGCAATTCCAATGTCATAGAATCGATCGGGGAATTCTTTTGAAAAAAGTTCCAGCCCTGTGCCGCTCTGCATGGCTGCCGTGATGCCGATAATACGCTGATTGTCTCTTGCGAGCTGGCAGAGTGTTTTCCCGAAAATCTCTGTAAAAGTCGGAACGTCCTTCGACACAGTCCGCTGAGGTTCCCCTGTCTCGACATTAAAAGGGGAAACACTGTGAAAACGGGCAGGATTTTTTTCCGCCGGCGGATATCCCTTCCCCTTTCGGGTCACCACATGGGCCAGGATCGGCCCCTTCATCTTCCGGATGTTCTGGAATGTCTCAATCAGATAGTCGAGACGATGGCCATCGATGGGCCCGATGTATTTGAAGCCGAGCTCCTCAAAGAGGAGTCCCGGCATCAGCAGACCCTTCAGGGATTCCTCCGCCTGTTTGGCAAACCGGGAAACCGATTTTCCGATGCCGGGAAGGGTTTCAAGAAAGGCCATCATTTCGTCCCGGAACCGATTGATAAACTCCCCGGACATGAGTCGGTTGAGGTAGGATGAGAGGGCGCCCACATTCGGAGAAATCGACATCTCATTATCATTCAGGACCACGATCAGATCCCGTTTGATATGGCCGCTTTGATTCAGGCCTTCAAAGGCAAGGCCTGCGGTCATCGACCCATCTCCAATCACCGCGACGACCTTTCCTCCGTCGCTTTTGTGCCTGAGGGCTTCAGACATTCCAAGGGCCGCAGAAATCGATGTACCGCTGTGGCCCGAATCGAACGTGTCGTAAGGACTCTCCTCCCTCTTTGGAAACCCGCTGATCCCTCCGTGCTGCCTCAGGGTATGGAAACGATCCTCTCTTCCCGTCAGGAGTTTATGGGCATAACTCTGGTGCCCCACGTCCCAGACCAGCTTGTCCCTCGGAAGATCGAAAACATAATGCAGGGCAAGGGTCAATTCCACGACTCCCAGATTGGAAGCGAGATGCCCTCCATTCTTGGATACGGTCGAAAGAATCTCTTCCCGAAGCTCGCTGCAGAGACGTACCATCTCCTCGAAGTCAAGTTTCTTAACATCAAACGAATAATGAATCTGTTCCAGTAATTTAGTCATGATTGTGTTTCTTGAGACACACCGGGTTAGGTCTGCAACGCCTATCGAATCAATCAACGTAGGAATATTATCCTTCCTTCTGTCAGGAATTTCTCGTAACAATGAACCGTCCGATTTCCCTCAGGGGGTCTGCCTCCGCTCCAAAAAGACTTAGGGCCTCCACTGCCCGTTCAACCAGTTCCCCCGCCATCCTCCTTGACTCCTCAAGGCCTACCACCGAGGGATAGGTGGCCTTCTTTTTCGAACGGTCACTCCCCGGGGTTTTTCCAAGGATTTCGACCTTTCCTTCAATATCGAGAATATCATCTGCAATCTGAAACGCAAGCCCGATCCGCTCCCCGTATCGCGTGAGGGCCTTGAAACCTTCCTCCGTGGCGCCTCCCAATCTTGCTCCGGCCTGCACTGAGACCAGAAGCATGGCTCCTGTTTTATGGGTATGCATGAACTGAAGCGTGGGGAGATCCACTTCTTTTCCCTCGGATTCGATGTCAACCACCTGGCCTCCCACCATCCCGTTAATCCCTGCGGCCCGGGCCACCCGATTGACGACCTCAATGTGTGCCCACCCTTCGCCCCAATTTTCTCCCGGAGGTCGCTCGGTCATGATGTTGAAAGCCTCTGTTAGAAGGGCATCACCGGCGAGAATAGCCATGGCCTCTCCAAACACTTTGTGGCAGGTTGGTTTCCCCCTTCGGTAATCGTCGTTATCAATGGAAGGAAGATCATCGTGAATCAAAGAGTACGTGTGGATCATCTCGAGGGCGCACGCAACAGGAAGGATCCCCTCGCCCTTTCCCCCTGCCACCTCATAGGCAGCCAAACACAGGATGGGTCGAATCCTTTTCCCCCCGGCGAACAGACTATGGCGGATCGCCAGGTGAAGAGAGGAAAGAAATGTCACATCCTTGTGGGTGCCTTCCAGAGGCGGAAACCACTTTTGGAGAGCCGAATCGACGACACCCCTTTTCTCTTCAAGATACCTTCGAAGGTCCACGGAAATTCTTCCTTATTCTGCAATTCAGACACCAGAGTTCAGACCTGAGACACCAGACTATTTTAGAATAGGAAATTAACCCTTGAAGTGTTTCTCATCCCCTTTTCTGTTGGGCCTTTTCCCTTTATTTTCAGATTCGGTCTGATATCTGAGGTCCCTGCCTGCGGTAGGCAGGTATGGTCTTTTACTGTCTGAATCACGGATTCCTTATTCATTGTCATTGACGGGAGAGTCTTCCGGCAACCTTGAATCGTTCTGCCCTGAATGACCCGAAAGAGCCTGTCCTGAGCTCATCGAAGGGACCTGTCCTGAGTCAAGGGGCCTGTCCTGAGTTTACCGAAGGATCAAAAGGCTGAGGTTTTAATACTCCTTCCTTATCTTTCAGAAGGACTTCCACCCGCTTTTCAGCTTCGTCCAGTTTTTGATTGCACAATCTTGAAAGTCGAATCCCCTCCTCAAAAAACTTCAGAGATTCTTCCAGGGGAATATCTCCCTTCTCCAATTTTGAGACGATCTTCTCCAGTTTACTGAGGGCCTCTTCAAATTTTTCCTTCGCCATTCCTACCCCCTCTCCCCCGCTCTCTAAGTAATGCGCCATGCCCGAAGGACACCCTCGAACGATGAGAATAGTCCGGGCGTTATGGTTAGGGTTACGGTTACAAGCCCCTGCCTGCCGGCAGGCAGGCGTTTCGTTTAGGTCGAACCGCTTACGTGAACTTCTCAATACGAAGAACGTTGCCCAATGACGATACGGGCATCCTTGCCGTCAGACGAAACCTATTTTCTACATAAGTATAAACTATTAATTTTAAATAATAATATACCCTTTCGTCAATACCCTCCCTCCGGCCCTTTTGTTTCTCTCACCTCGCAGAGCAAGGAGCCCCGGTGAATCCGAACCTCCACTTGATCTCCCTGGGAGACCTGGGCGGCATCCCTCAGGATCTCGAGGTTCGGGATCTTTCTCGTAATGCTGTACCCTCGCTGAAGGATTGAGAGAGGGCTCAACGAATCCAATCGTCCCATTAACCCCTTGAGCCTCTCCCTCTGAATCCCGATCGTATGGTTGAAGTGTTGCTCAAGGCGCTTGGATGCCTCCAGGGACAGTAAACGCTGGTGACCTAATCTTCCTTTCGGACTCTGGAGGGAGAGAGCCCTGCTGATATGAAGATTCTTCTCATGACATCTCTCGATCGTCCAGGAGATCATCCGCTGAAGCCGACCGAAAAGTTCATCGATTCTGAGAAAATAATTCTCTATGGCCTTGCGGGGACTTCCCAATATTTTTCGAAGGTGGTTCAGATCGGTTCGAAGCTCCTGAAGCGTCTGATCCATCTGACTTTCTAACCGGTAACTCAAGTGGTAAAGGGTATTCTTCAGCTCCCGCTTATCCCTGACAACAAGCTCCGCCGCCGCGGAAGGAGTCGGCGCCCTCAGGTCAGCCACAAAGTCTGAAATCGTGTAATCGGTTTCATGTCCAACGGCGGAAATGATCGGGATTCGGGACCTGAAGATGGCCCTTGCGAGCCCTTCTTCGTTAAACGCCCAGAGGTCTTCGAGAGACCCTCCCCCTCTTGCGATGATCAAGACATCAACATTCTTCTCCCGATTGAAATATTCGATTCCCCGGGCAATCTCCTGCCAGGCCGCTTCCCCCTGAACTCGCGCGGGATAGATTAGGATGTGAAGATTTTCGAATCGCCTCGCGAGAACATGGAGCATGTCCCTGATCACAGCCCCTGTGGGAGAGGTGACGATTCCAATCCTCTGGGAAATCATGGGAATCGCTTTCTTGTGATCCTGGGCAAAAAGCCCCTCCTTCTCCAGTTTTTCCTTCAGCTGCAAAAAGGCCAGTTGAAGGGCCCCGATTCCCTTGGGCTCCATCGTTTCCAGGATGAGTTGATAGTCGCCCCGCTTTTCGTAGAGACTCACCCGTCCCCGGCTAATCACGTGCAGTCCATCTTCCGGAAGGAAACGAAGCGAACGGGCCTGCGTCCGGAAAAGAACGGCCCGGATCTGGCTAAGATCATCCTTCAGAGTAAAATAGAGATGCCCCGATGGCGGGATTCGGAGATTCGAGATCTCACCCTCCACCCAGACTTCTGAGAATCGCTTCTCCAGAAGGCTCTTGATCTCTTGGGTGAGTTCAGTGACGGTAAGGACGTAACGGAGAGGAAGTTTCCCCTCAATAACCATGGGGCCCCCGGAATCGGGAAGGAGAATTCATTCCTTTCACTATAACAAAGAAGCCTGCGTCATGTAAAACGGATTTGACTAATACAGTTTTCAATTATAAGATTGTTTAACGTTTTCAAGGAGTGTCACATGAAAACATTTTCTATTGAAGAGCTCAGAACCATTGCAAAGACCCTTTTCACAAAGGCTGTTTCGGCAGCCGACCCTTATCGAAGGCTGAAAGAAGTTCTTGAAATTGAGAAGAGCCGACTCCGTGTCGTCAGGCCGGAAGGGCTTCCCAATCGAATTTGACCTGAATAATTTCAGCAATATCTACCTGATTGGAGCCGGAAAGGCCTCGGCTCCCATGGCTCAGGCGATCGAAGAGGTCTTTGGTGACCGAATCACAAAAGGCGTCATCACGACCAAAACCGGCCATGCCCTGCCGTTGAACCGGACGGAAATCATCGAGGCGAGCCACCCCATCCCTGACCAGAAGGGCATCGCCGGAGCGGAGAAGATGGTTCAGCTTCTTAAAGACTCGGGTCCCCGGGATCTTGTCCTTTTTCTTCTTTCCGGGGGAGGCTCCGCTCTCATGCCTATGCCTGCCAGTCCCATTCTGCTCGAAGAAAAGCAGGAAGTCACCCAGCTCCTGCTCGACTGCGGCGCCGATATCAAAGAAATCAATACCATCCGGAAGCATATCTCTCAGATCAAGGGGGGAAGGCTCGCACAACTGGCCTATCCATCGACGGTGGTTGCCTTCATCCTATCCGACGTCGTCGGTGACCCGCTCGATTCCATCGGCTCCGGCCCCACGGTGCCCGATACCTCCACCTTTGAGGAGGCCTGGGAAATTCTAAAGAAGTACAACCTCGTGAACGAAGTCGCTCCGTCCGTTTATCGTCATCTCCTGTCCGGAAAGGAAGGAAAGATCGGAGAAACGCCGAAGCCCGGAGATCCGTCCTTTGAGAGGGTCTACAATCTGCTGATCGGATCGAACCTTCTTGCCCTTCAAACGGCAGCGAGGGAATCGAGATCGCTTGGTTTCAATACGCTCATCCTCTCCTCTTCCATTGTGGGTGAAACGAAAGAGGCGGCCCGGTTCCATGCCGCTATCGTCAGGGAAGTCGCCCAGCACGGGAACCCGATTCCAAAACCTGCGTGTCTTATCTCGGGCGGAGAAACGACGGTCACGATCAGAGGAAACGGTCTTGGAGGGCGAAATCAGGAATTCGCCCTGGCCGGTGCATTGGAGATCGAGGGAATCGAAAAGGTCGTTCTTCTCAGCGGAGGGACCGATGGAACGGATGGGCCTACCGATGCTGCAGGAGCCATTTCCGACTCGACGACAGTCAAGAGGGCTCGCGGGATCGGACTCGACCCCAGGGCCAATCTTGAGAACAACGATGCCTACCCGTTCTTTAAAAAACTGGGGGACCTTTTAATGACAGGGCCGACACGGACGAATGTCATGGATGTTCGGATCATTCTGGTGGGTTAGAGTTCATGTTTGAAATTACCGTTTATTCCCATTTCTCAGGGGCTCACCGGTTGCGTTGCCTTCAGGGTCGCTGTGAAGCCCTCCACGGCCACAACTGGAAGATTGAAGCCTCTGTTGTCAAGAATCGTTTGAGTCAGGAAGGAATCGTTCTCGATTTCGGGATTCTTAAACAGAAACTCCAAAAGATCCTGAAAACCCTGGATCATACCTATCTGAACGATCTCGCCTATTTTGCGAAGAAAGAGCCCTCTTCTGAAACGATTGCAAAATATATCTTCGATAAACTGAAACCGGAGCTAACCCGCTATCCCGTAAAACTCAAAAGGGTGACGGCGTGGGAGTCCGATACAGCCAGCGCCACCTATTTTGGAAGATAAGATGGACGATATCCAGAACCAAAAAGATCATCGAAAAATCGAGATCAATAAGGTTGGGGTCAAGAATATCCGGTACCCCATTACGGTTCTTGATAAGGCAAAGGGCGTTCAGCATACCGTTGCCAGCGTGAACATGTATGTGGATCTACCCCACCAATTCAAGGGGACCCACATGAGCCGCTTCATCGAAATCCTCAACAAGTTTAAGGGAGAAATCTCCATCAAGAGTTTTTCAAGTATCCTGCTTGAAATGAAACTGAAACTGAAAGCAAAGTCTGCCCATCTGGAGGTTGAATTCCCCTATTTCATTGAAAAAGAAGCGCCCGTGACCCGCTCAAAAAGTCTGATGGAATACATCTGCCGGTTCTGCGGATCAAGCGATCAGAAGGGAAAAGGACGACTTCTATGTGGGGATCGTTGTTCCTATAACGACCGTGTGCCCCTGCTCCAAGGAGATCAGCAAGTACGGCGCCCATAACCAGAGATCGATCGTCACCGTCCGTCTTCGGTTCAGGAAATTCATCTGGATTGAAGACATCATTCAATTGATCGAGGACTGCGCCTCGTGTGATCTCTATTCCATTCTGAAACGACCCGACGAAAAGTATGTCACCGAAAAAGCCTACAAGAACCCGATGTTTGTGGAAGATGTGGTGAGAGAAATTGCCAAGCGGTTAAAACGGGACCTGAACATCACCTGGTATGCGGTCGAATCTGAAAACTTCGAATCCATCCATAACCACAGCGCCTACGCCTATGTCGAAAGCAGAGAACCCTGAAACCTGACACCTGAAACTTGAGACCTGAAACCTCTATTTTTTTCTTCCAGTTCTTGTCATGGCAAGATCCCAGCAGTAGTCATAGAGATGCATGCCCTTGCTTGAGGCAATCATCTCTCCATCCTCCACTCCGATCTCCTTTGCCATGTATTCCTTCAGGAGCTGGATACCCGCCAGGTTTGACGGAAAACCCGCCCATAAATCCCAGGAGCGGAAGTAGAGCATGAAATGGAGTCTTCCATAGCGGACCCGCGTATCAATTCCGCGAAGGCACTGGGGGTCTTCGAGGAGAATGGAATTGGCATTGCCGACAGCCATATAGGCCTGATTCGTGTTATACCCCTCTTCCCGGTACATCTTGATGACCTCATCAATCTGTTTCTCGAGGTCTTCGCCATAGGTATACTGCTCATGAGTTCCTTTGATCGAAGTAATCAGCTTTTCGACATACTGCTCCACATACTCCATCGAGGTCGGCGGAGGAACGTTCAGTCCCGGGGGAATATCCGGAATGAGGGGCCTTGTCGCGGGATGGGCGATCTGGACGACGATGTAATCGTATTCGAGTCTCTGGTGGCCTTTGAAGCTCCCCCGATCGATCGTATACTCATATCCGTGATCAAAAATGTTGTACACGCACTGAAACCACGCATCCGGCAGGTCCCTTGCTTGAATGAATTCGATCTTCATCTTCGACCCCACGAAATTTGAAAAGTTGATGAAAATTAACCCAACTCGCCGAAGGTTGTCAACCCTGTATTAGGCAACAGGCGATAGGCAATAGGCAACAGGCTGAAGGCTGAAGACACCAGACGTCAGAAGTCAGACATCAGACGTCAGATACCGGACGTTTCAAGAATTGTGTCCCTGCCTGCCGGCACGGCGTGTCTGTTCTCTCATCGCCTCCGATCAGACCATCTCTCCGTTATCCTTATGTGGCCCTTGGCCACTTTCTCTTTTTAGTCTGACGTCTGACCTCTGAAATCTGAACTTTGGCGTCTGAAGTCCAGTGTCTGAATTGAAGCCCTTCTTTCAAAACTTCTTTCAAAGCTTCTGGACTTTTGAAAACAAATCGTTTACTCTAAACAGGTTCGGGGAGTAGCGCAGCTTGGTAGCGCGCTTGGTTCGGGACCAAGAGGCCGGGAGTTCAAATCTCCTCTCCCCGACCATTTTCTTTTAATGGTTTTAAGCGGTTGCATAGGATAGGGTTGGATGTTCCATTGATAATTTGGTCATTTCTTACTAATTTCTTACTATCTTCCTGTTGACTTCCTTTTCCATTTTCGCCACCGTTCCGCAATACCGTTCAATCTTTGAATGTCCTCTCTCACAAATTCCTGCTCAGGTGAGAATATCTCTGCGTCATTGCGATTGACGTATGCCCCAAATGTTCCTGAACCGTCTTCAAGATGCACCTCTCATCAATAAATGGCTTGCGCTCGTATGCCTCAAATCATGCCATCTGAAATCCTTGATCCCCGCTTTCGTTAGTGCCGTGTGAAATGATCTCTTTATGGACTTTAGGGGGTTGCCATTAGGGTCAGGGAGTGCAATATATTCCTCGTCGCCATTGTCTTTTTCACGGGGAGTGGTTTTGCCTTTATTATTTAGGTTTTTTGCATACTTGTTTAAACACGGTCTCCCCTATTGATTCTGGGACCACAAATCGCCATTCTTTAGCAGAATGATCTGAATATATCACCCGACCATCAAGAGAATACCCAGTCACGCTTAATAGGCGCATTTTTTCCTCCGCGCAGTGATATTCATCTAATTCTATGGAAGAAGTAAGATCAGTGTATTTCTCCCCAAAGCTTTTTACCCAATTGTTTACACTTTTTGTTGAATGAGTTGTTTAAAGGAAGCCCTAACAATGTTATTAGGCTGACGAGAGATGCTTGCCTCATCAATTTCCCATACACTATCTTCAAGATCTTCCCCGATAACTTTCCAATTCGCCCCCCATCCTTCCATACAGAAAAAGAAAACAATGTATCCAATGACCGCAAGGATAACTCCGTTTCTCTTCCTCATATCTCCCCTTCCGCTTCTTTCCTCGTATCCCTTATCCACTCCAAAGGGTCTGATCCTAAACGTGGTTTCTTATCCATTACTCTCAGAATCATCTATCCTTTTAATGATTGTCTCGTTACTCTCAAAATCATCTATCCTCTTAATGATTGTCTTGTCAGTCTCAGAATCATCTATCCTTCCAATGATTGTCTCGTTATTTGTCGCTTCTACTATTCTGAAAGAATCACGATTCTTATTTGATGAGGGTCGAAATCCGTAACCACAACATCTACAAATGTGGGCTTCAATTCTCACATAATTAGCACATTTAGGGCATTTCTTACTCAAACTCGGCACAAGTAAAGCCACGGCAAGTGCAAAGGGACCCAACAAAAATCCGAGGAAGAGCCACCTCAATCCACTCCTTCCTTTGCGCATAGCTATCAATGAAGCTACAAAAGCACAAAATAACAGAATAGTGAAAGCTAAAGCGAAAGTTATAAGTTCCATCTTGGCCCCCATTCCTTATCTTCTTCAAGAGCGGTTCCAACTACTTCCGATAGAGGTCTCTCGGTCTAACCCTCTCTTTCATCTTGACCTTAACGAGTTTGGTTTATCAGGTTTCACTTCCTTTCTTGTTTTGCCTTCTTTTCGTACCTTTCCCAATACTCATCGATTGCTCTTCTCAGAATTTCAGAAGCCGATAAACCCATTTTCGTTGACATCAGGGTGAGCCGTTTTAATTGCAACTCAGATAGGTAAAAATTCCTTCTCGCTGCTCTCGGTGACATTCCGAATCTCCTTTACATGAAGTGTATCCCTAAGATACACCACTAAAGATCTAATGTCAAGAACAATCTATGGACTCGATTGGACATAAGAAACCATCAACAATCTTACCTCTTCAGTCAAATAATGTCCTTCCTGGCGATCCTCCAGACCCGTCCGATCTTGTAAGCAGGACTCCCCTTAGCCCATAGCCTTCGATAAATGGTCTTTGGATTAATGTTGAAGTACCTGGCCAGTTCGTTGACCGTGAAATGGTCGCTCATGGGTGTAACCTCCAGTAATTCTAAACAAAAACAGCAATCCTCATGTCTGGGATCTCGTCCCAACCCTTGACTTGTAGGTGCTACTCCTCGAAAAAAAACCGATATTCAGCTGCCAAAGAACAAAGGTAGGGTGAAAATATCCCACCTTAACTTATCGACACTCGGAAGACCGTTTTCGGATTCGCCTGGAAATGCTCGGCCAGAGTTTTGCTGTCTCTTGTTTGTCCCGAATTTCTCAATCCTGTTCCCTGTTCAAAATACAATCTTTTCCTTCGTAAAATACGGTAAATACCCTATTTACTTCCCATGCCGTTCAATATATGATGATCGATAGAGACAGAAGCATTGGAGGTGATAAGCCATGCCAAATATCTTACCGAACGATGACCGGATAGACCACGGAGGGCTTTTTCTTACGCCTGGAAAGTTACTCTCTTTAGTCCTTACGGCCATGGTAGCCATTGCCCTTGGTCTAATGGTTGTCTGGGTTACTTATGGTTTTTGAGCTGACTCAGCTCCCAATTACCTTTGGAATTTATTTTCTTGACATACTATTCGTTTTGCTATTAAATTTAATGATATAGTCGACTCATCCTAAAGCAAGTTCTTAGGATTCCATGATGACCACTCCGCGGGAACTGTTCGAACGACTCCACGCCCCCGATCCGCCCCTCATCCTCGACGTTCGGAATAAGGAGGAGTTCGCGCGGTGGAAGATCGAAGGCCCGCAGATGCCCGAGACGCTCAACATTCCCTACTTTGCATTCATCGAGGACGAAGAGACCTCCGTCGCGAAGGTGAAATCGTGGATCGCCGGTCGCTCCAGGGACGTGGTAGTCGTCTGCGCCAAAGGCGATTCCTCGGAGTTTGTCGCGGAGATTCTCAAGCCGCACGGCATCGCGTCACAGAACCTTTCCGGCGGGATGGTCCAATGGGGACGGGATGAAATCTTCCGACCGATCCCGACTCCCTCTCCCCTCCGGATCTGGCAGGCCAACCGGTTTGGAAAGGGATGCCTGTCCTACATGATCGCCCGTGGACAGGATGCGGTCATCGTCGACCCGCATCGCCAGATCGACGATTATCGCGACTTCGCTTCGCGCCAGGGACTCGTCGTGCGGGGAGTTTTCGACACTCACCTCCATGCGGACCACGTCTCCGGTGCTCCCAGCCTCGCGCGCGCGGAGAAGATTCCCTATTGGGGCAACCCGGCCGATTTCACGGGCGCCGCTTTCGATTTCGTACCGGTGCAGGATGGCGCCCGCCTGCGCATCGGAGGGATCGAACTCATGCCGGTCGAATGTCCTCCATTCTCCGGGCCACACGCCCGGGAGCACCTGCCTCCTCGTGAACCGGGGCTATCTCCTGACGGGCGACACCCTCTTTGTCTCGGGCGTGGGGCGCCCGGATCTGGGTGGACACGCCCTGGAGTGGGGACGGGACTTGTACAAGACGATTCACGACCGGCTCCGCGCGGTGGGAGATGACGTGCAGGTCCTCCCCGCCCATTCGAGCGGCCCGCTGGAGCAGCGACCGGACGGCACCGTTGCGGCGCGACTGGGAGATCTCCGCGCGAAGAATCCCTCGATGCGGCTGGATGAGGAGTCGTTTCTCCGTGAAGCCGAGTTAGCCGCCGGCCATGCCCCCGTGCAATACGCCCGGATTCGCCGGGTCAACCTCGGCGATCCCGCACCGGCCGATGAGCTCATCGAACTGGAACTCGGCAAGAACGAATGCGCCATGAGCAGGAGGTGATCCGATGGAAGCACAGAAAACTCTCGATGCGCGCGGTCTCAAGTGTCCCATGCCCATCCTCAAGGCGAAGAAGGAGATCGATGCCACGCCTCCGGGAGACGTCCTCAAGGTGATCGCCACCGATCCCGGCTCGGTCCTCGATTTCCAAGGATGGATCAAGACGAGCGCGAACTACGAACTCCTCCAGCAGGAAGAAGGAACGGATGAGCAGGGCCGAAAGACCTTCATCCATTATCTCCGGAGGAAGTCATGACGACGGAAGTGCGCACCGAAATCGATCCCGCGATCAAAGCCTACATCGATGAGCGGCTCGCGGAGATTAGCCCGCGCGTGCCGGACAATCGGGTCACGATGGTGGTCTTTTCCGGCGAACTCGACCGGCAACTGGCGTCGCTCGTCATCGCGACGGGCGCGGCCGCCATGGGCATGGAAGTGTCGATCTTCTACACCTTCTGGGGCCTTTCCGCGCTCAAGAGGGAGACCCACCTCAAGGGAAAAAGCTTCAAGGAGAAGATGTTCGCGATCATGACGCCCAAACGACTCGCGAAGATGCCGGTCTCGAAGATGAACTTTGGGGGAATCGGCAGCGCCATGCTGAAGTCCATGATGAAGGAAAAGCAGGTGGCATCGATTGATGAGCTCTTCGCCATGGCGCGGGAGATGGGCGTCAAGTTCATCGCCTGCACGATGTCGATGGATGTCATGGGCATCTCACAGGAGGAACTCATCGAGGGCGTCAGCCTCGGCGGCGTGGCCACATTCCTGGGTGACGCGGCGCGGTCGCGCGTCAGCCTCTTCATTTAAGAAACTCGCATAGCGCATGCTGGCGCATATGTAACTTCAAACAAAAGCAATTTTCATAATTCGATGTCGCCCTACCGGGCATCGGGCATCAGCTGCTTTAGTCGGTCGGTTGCAAAATAGACCCCTCTACCTGCATCCCCTCCTACCCTTTCATTTTTTCCAGTTGAAACTCAATTGTTGCCATTGAGAAGATTTTTGGGGGTTTCTTTTCCCACTGGTTTTAAAGGCTTCCCAATTTGTTGACCCTGGACCACAGGTCCTTAAGTGATACACCCTGACTTCCTGGCAGGTCTTGTCTTTTGGCATGACTCGAATGCGCTGACCATTCTTGATCTTTTTGCCGCAGACGATGCAGAAGGCGCCTGTATCCTCAGTCGCACGCTTGACGTTCCGTGCCTTGTCTTTCGTCTCTTTAATGATTTCCTTTCTCTTTTTCTTTATCACTTCGGTCTTGGGATCAGTGCGGCTTTTCCGCGATCCGACCTTTTTCACCATGGCAATCTCCTTCCGTCCCTTCTTCCGCTCTCCCTTCTCATATACAACACCGGAGTCTCCTGTCAAGCCTATTGTAGAACTGGCATGAACAACTCATTCGAATTCACCAGTATACTTGGTCAAAAGTTCCTTTACTTTGATTGTCATTCCGGGCTCGACTTAGCCTGCCCCGTTCTTGATGCGGGGGAATCCAGTATTTCTGAACTGGATTCCCGCTGGAGTTTATCCCGATGAAAATCGGGGCGGGAATGACGCGCAATACCCAGTTTAAAGGTGCTGCTTTCAAGGACTCTTGACATACTGATCCTTTTTCCTTATATTCAAGCCAATCCAAGAAGAGTTTTATCCTTTGCGGAACCTACTTCCATCCAGCCGAAAGGAAAAGGTTTTACTCGGGGCGATCATCGGAAGCGTTGCCTGGATTCTGATCGTCGGGCTCTACGTTGCCAATCTACTGGACGCTTCCGTAATGTGCAGGATCAGGAAGCTTGGTTTCGTGATAAGCATCTCAGATGTTGCGTCCTGGCTCTTTTCATCAATCTGAATCGTTCTGACCATCCACTTTGCCGGAGTGAAGGGGCCAGTGCTTTCCCGACGGCTCGAGATATCTCACGAAGGAGTGATTCAACCCATGCCCTTTCGGAAGCTGATCAAAGTCTGTTTCGGTGATATCGATCATGCCGGGATTGTTTACTATCCCCGCTTCATGCATTACTTCCATCTGGCCATGGAAGAGTTCTTCAGCGTCGAGTTGCGGATCGATTACGCAGACGTTCTACACAAACAGAATCTTTCTCTGCCCACGGTTCACCTCGAGAGCGACTTTCGACGGAGAATGCGTTACGGCGATCAGATCAACGTAGAAGTCAGGGTGATCAACATCGGCCAGACTTCCATCACCTGGGGGTATAAAGGCTACCGACTGACGAGCGGAGAGGAGCTGGTGGTGGTGGAAGGCCTCAATGTCACGGTTTGTGTCAGGACGGACACCTTTGAGAAGACGAGTCTCCCCGAATGGCTTAGACGGGGTTTAACGGATTATATGGAGCGATACAACCAGGAAACGCCCAGAAGTTCTCGGCGGTAGCGGGTCAATCAAGTGGAAACTCTCTGTAGTCTTCAAGTTTAGAATCTGCTATAATTATTTGATATCGATCGAGTCATCCATTACACGCCGAGGATCTGTCAACCATGAGACCCTTTGCCCCGCTTGCAGACATTGAATCTGTTCTTCCGATCCTCTCGCAGATCGCGATTTTTGGCGGCTTTTTAGAGGGACAGCTTCATGAAATTTTCAAGTATATAGAAGAAGGTGTATTCGATCAAGGAGAGTATATCTTCCAAAAGGGGGATGAGCCCTCGTATATTTATGTTGTCAAAAAAGGAAAGATTGACCTTCTCATCACCGACCAAAAGGTTGTTCTGAAAAAGAAAACGTTGGCGGTCGGCGATTGCTTCGGTGAAGCATCGTTGATGGCCATGCACAAACACACAGCAACTGCGGTCGCCCTTGAAGACAGTCAGATTATGGTCTTGTCGAGGCGAGCCCTTCTCCAGTTACGAAAAGAAGATACTGCGCTCTTTTCCCTGCTCATGATGAATATCGCCAGAGAACTTGCTCGCAGACTTGAACTCACGGATGAAATACTCTTGCACTATATAAAGACGCTTAAAGATGCCTGACAGACATCCGGCAGGAACCGCTTCGGACTTCATCGGCAGCCTATTTTGGATATTGGGTTATCAATAGTCTCCAGAGCCCCCTTGTCGTAACCATCATGCCATTGCCTCGACCTGGCTCACTGAAATAATGAATTCTCCATACTTGCTGTAGCTTTTCAAAAAACGGTCAAGTTCTTCCTGATCAAAAATATAGATATTCATTGCCGGATCTTGATCAGAAGGAATGATCGTGATGACTTGATACTTTGAGGATCTATAGATTTCGACCTCCTCGGCACTGATCGCTCTCGACTCGATTAGCATTGAATCACCTCTCCCCCTCTCTTCGTCCAGTGCCGGCCCTGCCCTCTTCCTGCCTGGTGGCGTTTCCGGGATTGCGCGGCTTGGGGAATCGACTTCTTCACCCTAACTTCATCCCTCCCCCTTCAACCTTTCAATTTCCCTCTGTACGTCCTGCAACATATGGCCGTGAAGTTTGAGGGTTAGTTTACAGAAGGGACAGACCAGGACAGCCCCTTCTATGAGTTCCTCGGCAGGATATTCGGTTTTGCGGCCACATACCGGACAAGAAAAAGGTATCTTCCTATCTCCCATCGTTCCTCTCTCGCTCGGCGATCGTCAGCGCCCTCTTTTCTCAAACTGTTGGAGGTTCACACTCCTCCCCGACCAACGTGAAACACACTCCCCAATAACCCGCGAGCCTCACTTGCAAACTTCTTTGGATAAGAAGTCCGTTACGGATGCTGAAGGGATCACGGTCCATTCCGAAGGATCACTGTAATATTCATTGACTTCTTTATTCTTATCAAAGACAATCAGGTTGACGACACGGAATGTTTTCCGTGAACAATGGATATCCATGAGCTGTAGTATCTCACCCGTTACTTTCTCTTTTTTCCCTGAGATAACTTCCTGAACATGTTTTTTGAAGTCTCCGCCTCCAAACTCCGTTCTTTCTGTCTTGACCCAAACCCTAACGATCCCATCCGGAAGCTTCTCGATGGTTTCCGGATCGAGGTAGTAAATATCCCCGTTCTTGGCCGCCTGGTAAGCCTTCCAATCCCTTCCCCATCCTGACGAATTCAAAAGAATTACAGTGGTCAGGACTAAAAGTGCAATCATTGTTTTTGCCATTGTTCGTGTCCCTTTATCTACAAAATAGCATAGCACATAGAGCATGGCGCATAGCGTAACTTCCTAAAGCAAAAATCATCTTCATGACTCGATGGTGCCCTCCGAGCATGGGTTATTAATTAGTGTCTGTCCATAAACGAACGGTATCCCAAAAAGTCGTCATTCCGGCGAAGGCCGGAATCCAGTATTTCAAGAGGTTCTGGATGCCGGATCAGGTCCGGCATGACGGAAAGAGACATTTATAAACAGACTCTAATTAAGGCAGAATGAGCAATATCCTGCGATCGTATCGAAGCAAGTCCTATCTGAGGAATCAGGCGACAAACGTCCCTTTTTTGAATCTCCAGGTCACCAATCCATCTTTTCGGAGTTGCAGGATTGCGATTCGGACCGGATTACGGCTCACATTGAGTTGATTTGCCAATTTTTCTTCGACTAATCTCTGCCCCTTCTCGAGCTTTCCGGAAGCGATCATCTTCTTGAGCTGATCGTAAATGTCCTGGCTCATCTGGCGCCTTTTGTACTTGCGGGGAAAGATCTCCTTAAGGACTTCTTCATGGATAGCGTTTTTCATCTTCGAGAATCCTTTTGTCAGATTGAACTCCTATGCTAATCGATTAACTTTTTAACCTACTGACGTTCGATATGCAATGAGTTGTACCGCCCGTACTTGATTCACTATTTCTTTCACCCGGGATGAGCCCCTCTCTCTTTCTTATTGCTAAAACCCCCCTGTTTAGGGTAAAAGATAGAGAAGAACAGGAAGAGGCACTGTCGACCCATGGCAGAATCGTCAAGCAAAGACTACCTCGACTTTAAAGCAATCCTTGTCGTCCTTTCCTTGACGTTGATTTGGGGACTGAATTACCCTGCGGTCAAGGTCTCCAATACGGGGATTTCTCCCGTCTTTGCATCGGCTCTCCGATCCATTGTGGCCTCTCTCTGCGGGGCAATCTATTGCTTCAGAAAAGGAGAAGAACTGTTTCACACCGATATCAGGCTCTTCCATGGTTTGATGGTAGGTCTCCTTTTCGGTCTGGAATTTGCCTGCATCTATTTTGGGATGCTTTACACGGACGCGGCTCGATCGGTTATCTTCGTTTACATGAGTCCTTTCTTCGTGGTCCTTGGGGCTCACTTTCTTCTAAAAGGAGACCGGTTGACTCTCATGAAAGTCTTCGGCCTCGTCCTAGCTTTCGTAGGGGTCTGCGTTGTCTTTGAAGGAAAACCGCGGACAGCAAAATCAACGATGCTGATAGGCGACCTCCTTGAAATTCTGGCTGCCTTCTTTTGGGGAGCAACAACGATCTATATAAAGAAATTTATGGCAGGAAAGGTCCATCCCATCAACACGTTCCTTTATCAACTCTTCTTCTCTATCCCCATTTTGCTGATCGTGAGTTTCATCCTCGAACCGAGGTGGATCTCTCATCTGAATCTGCCTGTCCTGTCGTCCCTGTTCTACCAATCGGTGATTGTTGCCTTCATCAGCTATTTCATCTGGTTCAAGCTCATTCACGAGTATTCTGTCGGAAGACTCTCCGTTTTCACTTTTTTTACCCCTGTCTTCGGAGTTCTCTTCGGCATTCTCTTTCTGGGGGAGGAACTGACCACATCCTTGACGGTGGGACTTCCCATGGTCTCCATGGGAATCTTCTTCGTGAACTGGCGGCGGACAACGGGTACCCGTCCGGTTGAGGCTAAGGATTAGCGGGCTGCTGAAAAACGCCCATCTGCTGCGTTTCCCTAATCCTTCCCCGTGTCAAGCACGGGGCAGGCTTATTGCGGCGCACATCCAAGTACGCCTCATTCCTCAGGATGTTCGGGGGCCTTGCATCTGGGCATTTTTGAGCAGCCCGCGAAAAATGACTTTTCAGCAGTTAGGTTAAGATAAAGGCTGATATTGAGATCGAGGTCCTGATATGCCGACTGGAATCTTCATCACCCTCTTTGGTTATCTCCTGGGTTCGGTCCCTACCGGAATCGTCCTCACACGGCTTTTCTCCAGAGTGGACCCGAGAAAAATGGGAAGCAAGAACATAGGGGCAACCAACATCTACCGGACGGCGGGGAAGACCCTCGGGAGTTTTCACGCTCTTAGGAGACATGCTGAAGGGAGCCCTTCCAATCTGGATGGCCATCATGTGGACACAGCACGATCTGTGGGGTATCCCTGATCTCTGGATTGGTATCGTGGGGTTGAGCCCTATCGTGGGCCATATCTTTCCTATCTTTCTCGGCTTTAAGGGCGGTAAAGGAGTGGCGACAGCCCTTGGCATCTATCTCGTCATTTCTCCTATCGCCGTGCTGATCGAATTCTTTCTCTTTGCCTTAATCGTATGGAAATGGAGGATCATCTCGCTGGGGTCAATTATCTGCGCAACGACGATTCCCATTCTCATTGCTTTTTTTAGAAGCGATTCCCAGGCGTACTTCATCCTCAGCGTGGTCATCGCTGCCTTGATCCTTTACCGGCATCAATCCAATATTGCCCGCCTCCTGCACGGAACTGAGAATAAGTGGAAGTCTTAAATCGATTTCCGATGGTGGATTGTAGATTGCGGATTTAGAAACCCAATGAAGGAAGTCTAAAAGCTCTTCAGAAACTCGTCTTGCCTCTGACGATTAGAGTTTCTTTAATGCGGCCCTCGCCCTCCTCTCCTTCTTGGAAAGCCTTCTCGATGGCCCTTTCTTCTTTTCTCCATTGTTCTCTTCTTCACCCCCATTGTAATCCTTTGAGGCTCGAAGGACCAATTTCTCCATCTTTTCGACAAATTGCTCCGAAGGGACCACGCTGACGGAGATCCTTTCGGCGAACTTCGCAATTTCACGGTCCGAGGTGATCACCATCGCCCCTGCCCCTTTTTCTTTCATCATTCGTTTAATGACCTCATCGGCCTTTTCTCCGAGTTTCGAAAAGACCAGATCGATTCCCTTCTCCCTTCCCCTGTTCTCTGTAACCCACCCGCTCTGCCATCCATCAAATACGACCGTGATGTCGCAGACCCTGTTTCTTCGATAAACGGCGAGCCGATCGATAAGCCGTTCCCGCTCCCGCTGAAGATCCGTCGCGCTCAGCCGGGTCAGCGACCGACCGACATGAAGGAGGTTATATCCGTCAATGATTAGAAGCATAACTCGTGTCTGATCTCTCGTGATTCGTTATTTCGAAAACCAATCGACCAATCGCCGCCGAAATATATAGCTCGCGATATAGCGGTCAATGCTCCCGATTTAGGAGCCACCATCGCGATTCGCCCCTTCAAATAAACGACTCCATCAGCCCGGAGATGACCTGTTCCAGGCTTTCTCGGCCTTCTGCGTCGATTCGAGCTAAGATTTGATCAACCTGGATTCGAATCTCCGGATCTGACAGATCATTCAAAGATCGATAGAGACCGGCCCGTCTCCCCAGCCGAAAGCGGTCCCTTTCTTCTTTCGGAAGAGCCAGGTATCGATCGATCACGGCAAGCATCTTTCCTTTCTCCTCAGGAAGCTTTCCTTCCACCTCTTCGAGCAGATTGAGGATATGGTCACTTGCAAAGGTGCTCCCAATTCCATTCAGGGACTTGATCAGCAATCGTTCTTCAGACACAACCTCGTCATCATTTTGGAGCACAAACTCTCCCTCTTCGATTTTTCGATAAAGGGCCATCGTCTTTAAAACCTTGAGTGTTCGAACCCGGATGAAGTCCGGATTGATCTGATTGAGAACCTCCGCTGTATCGATCGCATGCTCTCTCCACATCCCTTTCCCTCCCAAACCAAGGACAACATACTCCGAGAGGGAGATCCCCGCTTCTTTCACCTTTTTGCCGGCATCGATCTGCTCCCGGGCGGTCACTCCCTTCTGAATATACTCAAGAAGAGGGTCATGTCCTGTCTCTAACCCGATATGAATTCGAGAAAGGCCGGCCCGGCGAAGATCGTGAAGTTCCTCGATGCTCTTGCCTGAGACCGTTTTGGCTCTCGCATAGCTCGTAATCCTTTCCACCGAAGGAAAGGTCCTTTTAAGATACTCCAGGATTTCGACAAGGTCTTTTGTCTTATGAACAAGGTTGTTCGCATCCTGGAGGAAGACATTTTTCCCTCCCGTATAGAGCCAGAGGACGACGCTGCGATAGGCTTCCGGGAATTGATGCGGATGTTGAAGAATATGATTGGCCAGCGGTGCGGTTATTTCCCCGCGAAACCCCTGGTTCCATGATATGGATCTAAGCGCTAAGACGGCCTCGCGGACCGTATCAATATCCTTCTCGACTTCCGCAACGGTTCTCAAGCTAAACCGCTGACCCTGATAGGTATGACAGAATTCACACCGGTTCCACGGGCAATTCCGCGTAACCCTGAGCAGAAGGCTGTATGCCTCGCTTGGAGGCCGGATGGGGCCTTGCTCAAAACAGGCTTCCGTCATGGCATTTACACTCCGGCCGATTGCCCCTCCCCTGATCTTCTTATCGCAGAGGCAACGGGGCCTTGCGAGAGGTGTTGAAGGTCAGCGGGATCGATCTTTAGAATCAAGAAGATCTTTTGTTCAACGACAAGAATGGATTTCTCCATTCTCTCCAGATAAGCGATCGATTGGGGGTCCTTTCCGTATCGTTTTCTCAAATCCACAAACCTTTCATCCAGGGAAACGATCTGATCGTGGCGAACCCGCTTATCCGCGTAATTGACGACCTCCTCTTCAGACACAGAGAATGGATCCCCCTCCTTCAGCAACCAGACATGCTGCGCCACGATTTCCCCAATCCGGTCATACCCGATCTCCTTCAGGAGGCAGTAGCCCGCCCGGGTATGGTCTTCCTTCGTCCGGAGACAAACGGTTTTGGCAATATCATGTAACAGCGCCCCGGCTTCAACGAGACGCAGGTCAATTCTTTGACCCTTTTTATTCAACTCCTCCGAGAGAAAGAGGGCGACCCTGGAAACCTCCAGGCTATGCGCAACAATATTTTCCAGCATTTCAAATCGCTGCATCAATTGTAAACATTTCTCTCTGTCCGGAATCATTCTTTCTTCCTCGCGACTGCAATTTCAAGATCCTTGAGTAGTCAGCCGTCTCTTTTGCTCCGTCCCAATGTGAAACCTAATCTTGGGGGGAACGCCCGTCTCATCCGGCGTCACAGTTTCTCCCATCACCGATTTGAACAGCCTCTCGTCTCGCCCCTTTCATTCACGGAGTTTGGATAATGAGAGTTCCTTCCACCTTTTTCTCCATGAGGTTTGCGACGGAAATCCTCCATGGCTGACCTCTCCGGTCTTTCTCTTCTTCGATGGGAACCTCCAATCTCAGCGGGCTTCTGCCTGAAACAACAGGAGGTTTCTGTGAACTTCCCGACCCTATTAGACTCAGGCGGAGAGGAAATCCTCCTCCATCCCATCTCACTTCTGTCCTTACTTTCTCTTTTTGTCCCCTTTTCTTTAAGAGGTAGGAAAACGGGAAAAGCGGAAAATCCTCGCTCTTCTGGGGCCCTATTTTGAAAGGATAAATGACGAAATACCGTTCGATTGTGTTGTTATCGAGACGGATATCATCGGAAATCCCTTTGGGCCATATGGAAACTCTAACCTTGGAGGTTCCACTGATTCGAATCCGATAGGGTGGATCGACGGCATACCGATTCCCCGAGAGGGGCCTCAAGGGTTCGGAGACGAGATGGTCGAAATCCGAGACCTTCTGGTCATTGAGATAGACCCTGATCCGAAACGTCGTTCCTTTCCGAAGTTCTCCTTCCCCGGTGTTGGAAAGGAGAATCGAAAGTTCATAATCCTCTGTCAACTCCAATTCTTTAACGATGATGTCAGGTCCTACCGGCAGGCCCTCCAACATCTTCCTAAACCCAACGCTCTCCTTTCTTCTTTCCTTTAACCCGGGATCTGTGTCGATGGTGGCGTAGACTTCATGACGACCCGCAAGGGTTACAGAGGTGGGAAAAGTCATGCTCTCCTCAGGAAGAAGATGGTCTTGATCTGAGGAACTTCTCAAGGTGTAGCTCCCTTTGGGTGTCCCATCCACAGATACCTTCAGGGTCCCGTCTCTCAGGAGAAAAATCCCTTTCCCAACATTGGCCAGAGTCACCACCACTCGTCTCTGAGGATTCAGGGAGAGATCCGTAACCCTGATCTCCGGGGACAAAAGGGTGGGCTCCTGGTCTTCTGGTTTGGAAGGAACAGGAGGGAGAGAAGATGATGGAGGCGGCAATCGAACCACCATCTCATAGCTCAGACTTGTTGTTAAGGATATTATTGGATTCATTCTCTTCCAGGATCTCGTCATCGCTGTCAATGATCGCTCTGACTGAATGGGTGCCTTCCAGTTCGACGGGTGTTGTGTACCTGGTCACTCCTCCGGGTTGGAGAAAGGCTTGGTCAGAAATGCCATCGAGAGGAATGCTCCATCTGAGATCATCGTCCACATAGATCTTCAATTTTCCGAATGGAGAGGATACAAGGGTCTTCCCGATATTCGACAGAACGATGACCAGTTTTCCCGACTCATCCGTTGTGATATTGGAGAGGGTGAGGTCGGGAAGAAGAATAGGCTTTTCTGTTAGGGACGAAGGGGGAGAGGTAGGAAAGAGGTTCAGGAGGGGGTGGGGAAACCATTTTGGCCTGACAACCGAAAAGAAAGAGACAAAAGGCGAATAGAACCATCGCCCCTTTTTGCATAAACGAGATCCCAACCTCCTTAGACAACAAAATAACGCATCATTCCAACAAATGCAAGAAATTTCATTTTCACATGCGGCTTGACACTCCCGGTTCAACATTTTATCTAATCGGGTGTATTCTGAAATATCCGAAGAGTGCGGAAAGACCCGTGATGGAGGAACCATGAAGGAGTTTATCGATCTGAGAAGCGACACGGTGACCCAACCCACTCCGGCCATGCGAGAGGCCATGGCCGGGGCAGAGGTCGGGGACGACGTCTTCGGGGAGGACCCCACGGTCAACGCCCTCCAGGAAAAGGTGGCAAGCCTCCTTGGAAAGGAGGCAGCCATCTTCGTTCCCACCGGGACCATGGCCAATCAGTTGTCGATCAAGTCTCATACGCAACCCGGAGATGATGTGATCATCGAAGCCTCTTCCCATGCCTACAATTTTGAGGGCGGTGCGGCAGGGGCGCTTTCGGGCGTCCAGTTCTATCTGGTCAATGGTGTTCGTGGCATTATGGAACCCTCTTCGATCGAAGGAGCGATCCGGCCCCTGGATCACCATTTTCCCGTTACCAAACTCGTCTGTCTCGAAAATACACACAATCGTGGAAGCGGAAGCGTCTATCCCATTGAAAAGATGCGCGACATTTATGAATTGGCCCAACATAGGGGACTGAGGGTTCATCTCGATGGCGCAAGACTCTGGAACGCAGCCGTTGCCACAGGCATCAAACCTCATGAATATGCCCAATATGCAGATTCTGTGTCGGTCTGCCTTTCTAAGGGATTGGGAGCCCCGATGGGTTCTCTCGTCTCAGGATCCGGAAACCTTTATCGATCGGGTCCACCGTTTCCGGAAGATGTTCGGGGGCGGAATGAGGCAGGCGGGGATAGTGGCAGCCGCTGGTATCTATGCCCTGGATCATCATGTAAACCGCCTGCACGAAGATCACCAGAATGCAAAACGTCTGGCGATGGGGTTAAGGGAAATAAAAGGGACTTCGCTCAACCCTGACCACGTGGAGACGAATATCGTCATCGTTGACATTAGCCAAACGGGAAAGACTGCGTCCCAGATTGTTGAGGCAATGAAAGAAAAGAAGGTTCTTGTCCTTGCCACTGGAAAGACACTGATCCGGTTGGTGACCCATCTCGATGTCACCCGTGAGGATATTGAAATCGCCCTAAAGGGTTTCGAAAAGTCTTGGGATAAAATGTCAGAAAAATAACCAAATCCCATAGGCCAATAACTGAAGAAGAACCAATTTCCAATGGCCTGAATTCCGAACAGTCTGGACCGCTTGGGTTGGCTATTGGAACATTTGTGATTGAAGTTTATTTGTGCTTTGGAATTTGCTTATTGGATATTAAGATTTTCACGGAGGGCAACCATGACCGACGCTGTCGTCATCTTCACAACGTGCGCCTCTGAGGAAGAGGCCCTTTCGATCGCCAGGGCACTGGTCGAGGAATCTCTTGCCGCCTGTGTCAATATGATCTCTCCTGTTCGCTCCATCTACCGCTGGAAGGGGGAGATCTGCGATGAAAAGGAATGGCTTCTCATCATCAAGACCGGACGGGAAAGATTTGAGGCGCTGGAGACCAAAATAAAATCGCTCCACTCCTATTCCGTTCCTGAGATCATCTGCCTTCCTATCCTGGAAGGCTCCCTTGACTACCTGGAGTGGCTTGAAGAGATGACCCGGAAATAGTCTTGAAGAAAAAGGATATTGAACCTCTGAAAACTCAGCGGGAAATCCGGGTCCAGGCCTGGATTCATTAAGCGATCGGGGCCGGTCTTCTGAGATGAACGTCAGTGTTCTGCTCGAACGTATACGCCACCCTCAGAAGTTTCCCTTCATCAAAATGCCTTCCCATGATCTGGAGGCCGATGGGAAGACCCTCGTGGCTGAATCCGCAGGGAACGACCATAGCGGGAATCCCTGCCAGGTTCACCGGGATCGTGTGAATATCGGATAGATACATCTGCAAAGGATCTTCGACCTTTTCCCCGATCTTGAAGGCCGGTGTGGGGGCCGTGGGAGTCAAGATCACATCCACCTTTTGAAAAGCCTCCTCAAAATCGTTCCTCATCAGGGTTCTCACCTGGGAGGCCTTTCGGTAGTAGGCGTCGTAATATCCTGCCGAGAGAACATAGGTGCCCAGAATGATCCTCCGTTTCACTTCCTGACCAAATCCCTCTGCGCGCGTCTGAGAGTACATCTCCAGGAGGTCCCGATATCCTTTTGACCGGAAACCATACTTAACGCCGTCATAGCGGGCCAAATTCGAACTCGCCTCTGCCGTGGCAATAATATAATAAACCGCAACGGCATATTCGGTATGAGGCAGCGATACCGGCTCTGATCTTCGCTCCCCATGATTCGAAGAGTTTGATGGCGTCCCGGACACTCTTCTCCACATCCGGATCCATTCCCTCAACGAAATATTCCTCCGGGATCCCGATCCGGATTCCTTTCACATCTTTGACAAGAAAGCTCTTATAATCCGGAACTTCGATATTCACAGAAGTCGAGTCATAAGGATCGTAACCACTGATGGCATTCATCATGATGGCACAGTCTTCTACATCTTTGGTAATCGGACCGATCTGATCAAGGGAAGAGGCAAAAGCAACCAACCCGTACCTCGACACCCTGCCGTAGGTGGGCTTGAGACCCACGACGCCGCAGCAGTGGGCAGGCTGCCGGATCGATCCCCCGGTGTCCGTTCCGAGGGTAGCGACCGTCTCATCTGCAGCCACGGCAGCAGACGAACCGCCGCTCGAGCCCCCTGGAATTCGCTCGAGGTTCCATGGATTGTGAGTGACCTGAAAACCGGAGTTCTCTGTCGAAGATCCCATGGCAAACTCGTCCATATTCAGCTTCCCCAGAAGCACCATCTCTCTCTCTTTCAATCTCCTGACCACGGTGGCATCATAGAAGGGAACATAATTCTCCAATATTTTGGACCCGCACGTCGTCCGGATGCCCTTCGTGCAGAGGATATCCTTCAGTCCCATGGGGATACCGGCCAGATCGCCGATCTTCTCACCTTTTGACACTCTTCGGTCCACCTCTTCGGCCTGACGGTAAGCCTCCTCTTCCGTCAAAAGAAGATAGGCTCCGATCTTTCCATCAACCTCTCCGATCCGATGGTAGAGGGCTGCGGTAACCTCTTTTGATGTCACCTCTTTTTGCGAGATCAGTTTGTGCAGTTCGTGAATCGTCAATTGGTAAAGTTCCATAGCATCCCCTTCAATCTAAAATCAGAAAAGGGTTAAGGATTCAGGGTTCTGGGGTTCAAGTCGAACAGCATGAACTCCTTAGATCCCCTAATCCCACTTGAACACTTTAGTCACTTTACATTATTCAATGATCCTTGGCACCTTGAAATGTCCTTCTTCCTCTTCCGGCCCAATCCCTAAGACCTCTTCTTTGGGAGAGGAAGGTCTTGCCTCGTCTTCTCGAAAGGCGTTGTAGACAGGGATGGCATGGGATGTGGGCTCAATTCCTTTCGTGTCGAGACGATTCAGTTGCTCCATATAGGTAAGGATTTGATCTAACTGATTTCCAAAGGTCTCCTTTTCCTGCGAAGAGAGCTGAAGACGCGACAATCTTGCCACCTTCTCGATATCCATCTTCATTTCCAACCCCTTTCGTCTTGCCTTCGGCTCCTTCTTGAAACCGGCGGATACCTAACAACCCAAGCGCTTAAACTTTCTTATGTCCTCGTGGCAAGACTTACCTCTTATTGGATGCTTGGGATTCTCTATCGCTATTAACCGAGGGTTTCCTTGATCCTCTTGAGATTGTCCTCGATCTTATGCTTGAGGCTTTGGTACTGAGACGCTTTCTCCCGCTCCTCCTGAACGACTTCGGGACGCGCCTTCGATAGGAACTGTTCATTGGAAAGCTTCTTTCCTACAAAGGCGATCTCCTTATCGGTCTTGTCGAGTTCCTTCTCGAGCCTTTTCATCTCTTCTTCCATCTTAGACCGGTCCATGGGGACAAAGATCTCAACATCCCGAACGGCAACAAAGGCGCTGTAGAGGGGCTTTTCAAGATCCGGACCGATCCTCAGCTCCTTTGTTCGAGCCAGGGTCTGAATGAACAGTTGATCCCGACGAAGCCTCTTTTCGGTTTCTTCGTTCTTGGTGCGAAGGAGAACAGCGATCTGCTCTCCCGGAGGAAGATTCATCTCGCCGCGGATATTCCTTAAAGCTGTGATCACCCCGATGATCCCTTGCATCTCGTCTGCGACTCTTTCATCGCCAAATCGATCATCAGGGTCTTGGAAATTCAGCCATCATGATCGACTCATTCTCTTTTCGCTGCGGAAGTTGTTGCCAGATCTCTTCGGTGATGAAGGGCATGAAGGGATGAAGCAAACGGAGAATGGCGTCCAGGACCTCTAAGAGCGTCCGCTGAGTCAGAGTTCGCCTTTTCCTGTCTCCGCTCTCATAGAGATAGAGCTTGACCAGTTCAAGATACCAGTCGCAGAACTCGTGCCAGACAAATTGGTACAGGATGTGAGTGGCCTCGTTGAATGCATAGGCCTCGAGGGAGGCTTCCACTTCGCGGATGACCTCCTTCAGTCTTCCTCGAATCCATTGGTCCGGAAGACTGAACTCCTCCGGAGGATACCGCTTGGCCATTTCTCCAATCTCAAAATCCTCCAGATTCATAAGTACGAAACGGGAGGCATTCCAGATCTTGTTTGCAAAGTGACGGTATCCTTCTGTCCTTGCCTCTGAGAGTTTCAGGTCGCTTCCGGGCATGGTCAGGGCGACCAGGGTAAACCGCAGGGCATCTGCTCCGAAGCGATCGATCAGGTCCAGGGGATCTACCACATTTCCTTTCGTTTTCGAGTACTTTTCTCCCCTCTCATCCCGGACCAGTCCATGGATATAGACATCTCTGAAAGGAACCTCTCCCATGAACTTAAGACCCATCATCATCATCCGTGCGACCCAGAAGAAGAGAATATCGAACCCTGTCACCAATACCGAAGTGGGGTAGAATCTCTTCAGTTCCTTTGTTTCTTTGGGCCAACCGAGGGTTGAGAAGGGCCAGAGAGCCGGAGCTGAACCAGGTATCCAGGACGTCGGTCTCGGGTCTGAGTTTCTCTCCCCCGCACCTCGAACAGGCCTTCGGAGTCTCCTTGGCCACAATCACTTCGTCACAGGCATCACAATACCAGGCCGGGAATGCGGTGGCCCCACCAGATCTGACGGGAGATGCACCAATCGCGGATGTTCTCCATCCATTCGAAATAGGTCTTTTCCCAGACCTCGGGAACGATCCGGGTCCGGCCTTCCCTGACGGCTTCCATCGCAGTTTGGGCCAGCGGTTTCGTTCTGACGAACCACTGGAGTGAGAGGTTGGGCTCGACAATCGGTCTTGCACCGGTAACAATGTCCAACCATGTGGCGGTAGTCTTCCGTCTTCAGGAGGATTCCATCTCTTTCAAGGTCGTCCACGATCCTGCTTCGGCACTCGAAACGATCCAAACCCTGGTAAATGGAAGTGTTTTCCCTCATCCGGCCTTCTTCATCGATCACCTTGATCTGCTCAAGGTCGTGTTTCAGGCCGATCTCGAAATCGTTGAAATCATGGGCCGGGGTGATCTTGAGCGCCCCTGTCCCAAACTCGATATCCACATAGGCATCGCCGATGACGGGGATCTCCCGGCCCAGGACAGGGAGAACCACCTTTTTACCGACATCAGCCTGATACCGTTTGTCTTCAGGGTTGACAGCCACCGCTGTGTCGCCCAGCATCGTCTCCGGCCTCGTGGTCGCTACCACCAGGAAACGATCTTCGCCCTTTAAAGGGTACTTGAGATAGTAAAGTTTTCCAGGGGTTTCCTCATGCTCCACTTCAAGATCAGCGAGAGCGGTCTGGCAGCGTGGACACCAGTTGATGATGTAGTGGCTGCGGTAAATCAGACCTTCCCGGTAGAGCCGGATGAAGACCTCCCGAACCGCTTCGGAAAGTCCTTCATCCATGGTAAACCGTCTCCCGACTCCAGTCACAGGAGGCCCCCAGCTTCTTGAGCTGGCCGATAATCGTTCCTCCGGACTGGGCCTTCCATTTCCAGACCCTGTCAACAAACTTTTCCCTTCCCAGGGCGTGCCGGTCGAGACCTTCGGCGGCAAGCTGTTTCTCGACCACGTTCTGGGTTGCGATCCCTGCGTGGTCGGTCCCCGGCACCCAGAGGGTATCATAGCCCTTCATCCTTTTGAATCGCACCAGAACGTCTTGTAGGGTATTGTTAAGGGCATGACCGATGTGAAGCACACCGGTCACATTCGGGGGCGGGATCACGATCGAGTAAGGCGGACGGGTCGAATGCTCATTTGCCCGGAAATAACCCTGTCTTTTCCCAGTAAGCATACCATTTCTCTTCAACCCGGTGAGGGTCATAGGATTTGTCCAGAACCTTTGCAGCCATCGTTGCAACCGTTTCCTCCTTACTCCTTGTCTCCCTTCTGAAGTCGGCGAATCTCTTCCTGAATCGCCTTCTCGGCAAGATCAGGAACGATCTCCTTTACCATCGTCTCGATCCGTTCTACGGTCAGGTTGAGAATATTCTGCGTCATCTCGGAAGGACCTTCGTGATAAACCCTTCCATCATCTCCTGGACGCCCTTTCCAATCACCTCCTCGATCTGCCGATCAAATAACCCTGTCTGAGGCCGAACCTCTTCTAAACCGGTTTGGGGAGCTTCCGCCTCTCTGACGAGGCTTGCAGGTTGAACCCGTTGAACAAAACCCGGGGATTCGAGTTCCTGGGGGAAAACCCGAAGGCAATTCCTCATGAAAGATCTTGACTTCCTCTTCTTTCACTTCTACGGGCTCTTGTCCGGGTTCCTCAATGACATGAATCTCATCCTCCCCCAGTTCTTCGATAAATGAGTCAGGAAATTCTTCCTCAGCCAGTTCGCCGAGCGCTTCCTCCTCAAAGTCGATTTCAACGGGCTGGGGAATTTTTGCGGCCGGGGTTCTCTCACTCCCCACGGGAATCTCCGGAAGCTCAGAAAGCCCCGGAGCGATCTCCAGCGGAGTCTCCTTTCTTAACTCATTACGGATGAAGGACTGGATCTCGTCAAACATCGATTCGCCGGGCTTTGTTCCCTCCTCTTCTCCAGGCTCTTCAAGGGTTAAAGCCTGAAACGCCTTTTCACCCGACTCCGGAGGTTGCTTACGCTCTTCCTCTCTGAACTCTTCAAAAGGAAAGTCGCCCATCCGGTCTTTCATCGACTCCGAATATTCGGCCTTCCCCTCCTCCTTCGGCTCTTCAAGGGTTAAAGCCTGAAACGCCTTTTCACCCGACTCCGGAGGTTGCTTACGCTCTCCCTCTCTGAACTCTTCAAAAGGAAAGTCGCCCATCCGGTCTTTCATCGACTCAGAATATTCGGCCTTCCCCTCCTCCTTCGGCTCTTCAAGGGAGAAGGGCTGCAGTCCTTCTCCGACGGGTTCACCAGACTCGGTCTTTTCCGTTCCTTTCACCCCTGACTTGAGGGCCGTCTCAAAATCCCGGAGTTCCATCCAACCCTCAGTGCTCTGTACTTCGGGGCCGGGCAGCGCCTCTTCAATTCTGTTGTCTATTTCCGTATCTGAGGGCCATTCCTTCTCGATGGAAGGCTTTAACTGTTCTACCCTCTCGAGGATCTCCTCCAGTTCAATCTTCTCAAAAAGTTCCTCCTCGGGAGGGGCTTTTGTCTCCGACCTCAAGTCAATTTTGGGTCCTGTCTCTTTCTCTTCCTCGATGGAAAACTCAAAATCCTTTTCTGATGGTTTTTCTTCGAACGACATTTTCCCGGGTTTCTTCTCGTCTTCAAAGAGTTTATCCCAGGACTCCAAGGGTTCAATGTCTCCAATCGGCCCTGTCTTGGTCTTGGCCGGAGCGATGAAGTCATCGATACTCATCTTGGGTTCGGGTTCTTCTACCACTTCCACCAGATCAACGATCTCTTCCTCCTCGTCATCGAGTCCATCGAGCAGAACATTTTGCTTCTTTTCGGGCCGCGGTTTGTCCAATTCGGAAAGTGAGGTCCACCCTTTTTCCTGATTCGGAATTTTCCTTTCGACCTTTCCACTCCCCTTCTCTTCAAACAAGTGCTCGACGAGATTCAGGATTTCTCCCTCTCGGAGGGGCTTGGAGATAATCCCGTCGGCTCCAACGCGTACCCGCTCCTTTTCAGAGATTTCCTCAAACATCCCGGTAAGGAGGATAAAAGGGATATGTTTAAATTCCGAATCGTTCTTAACGGCTTCGCACAGTTCCAAACCGCTCTTCTCGCTTAGTCCCGCTCCTGCAATGACGAGATCGGGGTTAAAGAGCTTGATCTCTCAACAGTGCATCCTCCCCGTTATCAGCGAAGACGAGCTGATAATCCGTGGCTTCAAAAATCCTTCTGAAACTCTTCCTGATCAGCCTTGTCCGGATCGGCGATCAAAATTTCCTTGGCCATCCTTGGCCCTCCTTTTTAGGGACGGAAGAAAAAGCGCGAAACCCTAATTAAGTTATTGAATTTTTTTATCACAAGGGTATCCAAATGTCAAGAAACACTTAAGTTTATTATCTCAGAAAGTGACAATGAAGGGATCGAAAGATCAATGTCAAAATCATAAGAGACTCTCACCGCAGGTTGATCGATCTTCAAGCTTCTTCGAAGGTCGGCCGGCGTGGCAATGACCACGACATCGCAAGGCGTATGGCGAATCGTCTCCTCCAGATCCTTCATCTGTTCCTCTGAATAACCCATCGCGGGAAGGACACTTCCGATATGAGGGTATTTTTGATAGACCTCTTTCAGGGAACCTACAGCATAGGGTCGCGGATCGACCAATTCACGGGCCAACCCCTTTGAAGCCGACTGCCCCTGCCCCAAAGGCATGCCTCCATGGGTGATCGTCGGTCCATCCTCAATGACCAGGACCCTTTTGTCCTCAATCCATTCCGGATGATCCAGATCGGGTGACGGAGGGAGCCTCCAAAACCTTTGCCTTCGGATTCATGAGGGAAATGTTCTCTTCAATCTTTTCCAACGACTCCTCTCTGCGCTTCATTCACCTTGGTGATGATGAGGAGGTCCGCCCTTCTCAGGTTGACTTCTCCCGGGTAATAGAGTTTTTCATGGCCGGGCCTTAAGGCATCCAAAAGGACGATCTCCCAATCCGGCCTGACGAAAGGAAAATCGTTGTTTCCTCCATCCCAGAGAATGACCTGGGACTCTCTCTCCGCTTCCCGCAGGACCTGTTCATAATCGATTCCCGCATAGACGGTGATTCCCATCTCGACTAAGGGTTCAAATTCCTCCCTTTCCTCGATGGTGCAGGTCTCCTTCATCCACCTCTCTCATCTCTGAAAATCGCAGAACGGGTTGAAACCCGCAGTAGGCCATGGGATGCCGAATCACAGAGACCCGGATTCCCCTCTTCTTCAAAAGTCTGGCAATCTTTCCGGGTGATCACGGACTTTCCGCAGCCGGTCCTCACCGCACAGACGGAGATGACCGGAACCCTGCTTTCGATCATCGTCTCTTCGGGGCCGAGAAGAAGAAAATCGGCGCCTTCAGAAAGGACCAGAGAGGCCTTATCCATCAATTCCTCATGGGAAACATCGCTGTAGGAGAAGAGCAACCTGTTGGGCCTGGTATTCCCTGAATCAGTCGGGGAAGTTCTTCCTCCGGATAGATGGGGATTCCCTCGGGATAGTTTGGGCCGGCGAGTTCCGGTGGGTAGATCCGGTTGTCAATATAGGGAATCTGCGTGGCTGTAAAAGCCACCACTTCAAAGGAAGGACGCGTTTCGATAGAAGGTGTTAAAATTATGGAAATCCCTGCCGCCCGCACCCAGGATGATCACCCGTGTGGGTCACGTCGTTGAGCTGTCTCCTGTTCGGTTTCATCGCGATCATCTGCTTTCATGTCTTTTCCTTGAACCCTTGACCTCCTGAACCCTTGCACCCTGCATTTATACAATCATCCACGGAAGGGGAAGAAAGAGTTTCTCATAGAGATGAAAGGCGTAACGGTCTGTCATCCCGGCCAGAAAGTCGCAGACACACCGCTCCAGAGAATCGTAGAGAGATTCCTTTTCAATCAGGACAAAAAATAATCTGGATGATCGATGAAATATTGATAAAGCTCCTTCAAGATTTTGCTGGCCTTGTGAAAATCGGCATGGACCGCTCTCATTGTCATAAACCCGGTCCCAGAGAAAATCACGAAGTTTAAGAATGGCGGAAAGGACTTCCTCTGTGATGGAAAGCTGGCCCTTATCTCTTTTGTCGTGTCTCCGAAGATGATATCGTTCACCATCGTGTTGATCCGTTTGGAATGGGTCTCTCCCAAACAGTTCAGGCAATCTCCTTGGAATATCCCCTAGGGAGATGACCTCACCGCGAATCGCATCATCAATATCGTGGTTGATATAGGCGATGATATCCGCAATCCGCACCACCTGGCCCTCGAGGGTCAGAGGCCATATCCTCCGGATCTTGACTGATAATCTCCCCTCTTCCCTTGCTATGCTTTGAAATGCCCTCTCTCACCTCAAAGGTCAGATTCAATCCCCGGCCATCCTTTTCGAGAAGATCCACGACCCTGAGGCTCTGATCCGCATGATTGAATCCTCCTGGAACCACCTCGTTAAGCGTATCTTCTCCCGCATGGCCGAAGGGCGTATGACCGAGATCGTGAGCCCAGAGAGATCGCCTCTGTCAAATCTTCATTCAGGTGGAGAGATTTTGAGATGGTTCTGTGCAATCTGAGAAACCTCGAGGGTATGGGTCAATCGCGTCCGGTAATGGTCGCCTGTCGGAGCCAGAAAAACCTGGGTCTTATGCTTCAATCGCCTAAAAGACTTGGAGTGAATGATCCGATCCCGATCGTGCTGAAAGGCTGGCCGGAGCAGAACATTCCTCCTCCGGACGCTGACGGCCCCTGGTCCTGGAACTCAGGGCGGCAAAGGGAGAAAAGATCAACCGCTCCTGTTCCTCCAGTTCCTCTCGGATCGTCTTTTCCATTCGCACTCCCCCGAACATTCTTTAATTGACAAGGCTCTGTCTGATCGACTATGCTCTAACCGCTAAGTTACCATAAAAATGAGAACTTTATCAAATTTGGAATTTCAATGGCTCTAAAAGACCTTCAGAAGTGAACTATTTAAAGATCCCATCCTTCTCAGACTCTCCAATCTGGCGAAGAAGGAGAAGATCCCCTTTTATCTGGTGGGGGGATATCTCCGAGACCTCTGGCTTGCGAAGGCAGCGAAAAGATTATGACTTCGCTCTTCCGAGAGAGGCCTCTCCTTTCATCCCGGTCATTGAGACGGCTTTCCGGATTCCATTTCTTTCGCGTCGGCAAGGACGAAGAGACCTCTACCTTCAGGGTGGTACAGGCATGACATGTCCATGGATATCACGTTTTTCCAGGGACAAACCATTGAGGAAGACCTCCTGAGAAGGGATTTCACCATCAATACCCTTGCCTTCTCTTTCGAAGACGGAACATGGCACTGGGCAGAAGGAGCCACAGACGATATTGAGAATCGCAGGATCCGCACCGTGATCGGACCGCTCCATTGATCAGGATCCGCTTAGAATGCTTCGGGCGATTCGATACCTCTGCACCCTCGATGATTTTTCCATGGATCAGAATTTGAAAGAAGAGATCTCCTCCAAAAGAGACCTGATCTCGAAAATCCCCGGCGAGCGGGTCAAGATGGAACTGGACCGCATTCTGCTCTCTCCCCGCCAGGGCAATGGGATGAGGAGTCTTTACGAGACCGGACTTCTTTTCGCCCTCTTTCCGGAATTGAGGGGTCTCGAGGACCTCGGTCAGGATGAACATCATCACCTTGGCGCTCTTTCTCATACTCTGCTTGCTATGGAGAAGATACCATGGGCGATTGAGTGGATCGAGATCAAAGAGAAAGAAGTTTTCTCTTTCCCAAGAAGATCTGATCTGTCTCTGAGCTATGCGGTTCTTTTTCACGATATCGGAAAACAGGACACCTTTTCAAAAGATGAGAGGGGAAGGGTTCATTTTTACCACCATGAAGTCTTCTCCTGCCAGGCCGCCGAAAGGATCATGGAAAGACTCCGCTTTTCAAACCCGATAAGGAGATCGGGTCCTTCGCCTCATTCGAGAATCATATGAGAATTCTGAACCTTCTCCCCGGAGACGAGAGAAACCGCCCTCAAACGGGTGGTTCATCGAGATGGGAGACGAGACTCCCCTCTTGGTGCTCCATTCCCTTGCGGATAAGGAAGCGAGCCGTGGCCCCCTATCCTGGCAGAATGATGAAGTGGTGGAAAAGCCACTGCCTTCACCTCCTGGAACTGTTCGGCCAGGAAGAGATCCTTCATCCCCCGCTCCTCGTCACCGGACACGATGTCATGGCCCTGGGCTACAGTGCCGGACCAAGGGTCGGAGAGATCCTCACCTTTATCCGGCAGAAACAGGTCGAGGGCGAGATCAAAACGAGGGAAGAAGCGATGGCGTTTCTTAGAGACAATTTCCGCATCAACCCCGAGGTTTGAAAGGGCTAATGGCCCGTTGACCGCTTCTCTGCCTGCCAGCCCCTCTCTCGCCTCCCCTTAAGGTTTGAGAGGCGGGTAATCCCGCGAATAGACCGGTTGCTTCAGGAAATCCTCGGGCTTGTAGGTCCAGAACTGCGAGACGTTCTGATAAGTCTGAATCACCGTGTTCTGAAGTTCTCCTCCGACCCGCTCCACCTTCCGGACATAGATGTTCTGAATGGGATTCATGTATTCGTCCAGCCGCATGGGCCCCCGTGGCACATCCTTCAGTTCCACCTTCTTTAAAGCATCGAGGAACTTTGCCCTGTTCTCAACGTCCCCATTGATGGCCTTGATGGCCTCTATAATCCATCTCCCACCCGTGTAGGTGCCTTCAGAATAGTAAGAAGCGGCTTTCTTCGCTTTTTCTCTGAACCCTTTCACGAATTTCTTGTTGGCCGGATTGTCAAGGGCCTCGCTGTAATGGAGGGCCGTAATGATCCCTAACGCCTCATCGCCCATGGAAGGAAGGACATGTTCGTCCGTGATCGTCCCTCCGATGACAGGGATCTTTCCCTTCAGGCCATATTCCTGATATTGCTTAACGAACTGCATAGCTGCGCGGCCGGAGAGCACGGTGTATACTGCATCGATGTCCTTCGGGAACTGTGGAAGGAAAGGACTGAAGTCCGCAACCGTGATGGGAACCCATATCTTTTGCCGGATCTTTCCTCCCAGTTCCTCGAAAGTCCTCTGGAATCCCCCCGCACACTCCCACCCGAAAGCCATGTCAAAGCCAATGATGCTGACATTTCTATACTTTAGGGTCTTATAAGCGTACTCTCCAAATGGCTGATTAGGCTGACTGCTCGTCCATCCTGTTCGGATCACCCATTTGGATCCTTTTCTCTGCGTCAGATCGTCTCCGCTCGTGACCGGCAGGGTCGTGGGGATCTCCTTGGAATCCACGTACGGGACAAGGGCATAACCGGACGACGCAGCCAGGAGCCCTGTAATGACGTGGACCCCATCTTTTTCCACCAGTTTCCTCCCCTTCGTGAGGGCAGGCGCCGGGGCCGCTTCATCGTCTTCCACGATCAGTTCAATCTTGCGGCCTGCCACCTGGTACCCGATTTCGTCGAGGTAGACCTGGAGACCCGACAACATATCCTTTCCGTTGGCCGCCACGGGGCCTGTGAGTGTCGTGATGAAACCGATCTTAATGGGACCTTTCGCCTGTGCCCACACGGATGAGGACCCCATCATAACGAGACTTCCTGCTGCCAGCAGAAAAATTGCAATCATCACACTTTTCTTCATTCGAGCTCCTCCTTTTGTTCCCGGGTACTTCGAAGCACCTTCGATGAGATTATTTTTTTGGAATGATCGGCAGAAGCAGATAAGACTCCCTCCCCTCTCCGGAATAAAGGGTGACTTTACCCCCAAACACTTCCGGAGGGCGGTCATCGGGATCCGCATGCGTCATACCGCCTGTCCCACGGGTGGCATAGTAGAATTTCTTGCCGAAATCATCCACATCCCCTTCATACTCATAGTCCTTTCCCCGCACGGTGAGTGCAACCCGGTACCCGGGCGGCAGAACGACGCACGTCGGTAGAATTTCCACATCCACCTCGTAGACCTCTCCAGGCGTCAGGGGCTCTACCCGCTCATGGAGGTGAAAGGGCTGGTATGGCTTGCTCCGCTTCGGGTCGAGTTTCCGGTGCGAGGCCCGGAGCCACCCCTGGGCAATGGGTGTGTTCGGGTCGAGGGCGCCCTGGAAAGTCAGCTCCTTGCCATTCCGATCAAAGACACGGACAATTAGGAAAAGATCCGTGTCCTTTGTGGAGGTGGAGATGAAAAGCTTGGCTGCGATCGGGCCCGTGATCTCTGTCTCCTCCTTGAGCGGCGGCGTCGAGAAAGTGACCCCCTTGCCCAGCGCCTCATACCCTACTCTACCTGCCCCTTGCCACCGGCTCCCGGTTAAGGGCCATCCTGTCAGTGTCAAGGTAGAACTTGGTCCACTGGGTTCGGCCGAGCGGCCACTCGTTCTCCATCCGGAGCAGAAACCTTTCTCCAGGGTAGCGAATGTTCAGTTGGACCCGCGGT
>CAWHGS010000020.1:0-50292 GCA_963828805.1 uncultured delta proteobacterium | reverse complement strand
ACAAATCCGGGCGATGCCGAGTCCAAAGCGGACATTCCAGGTCCTGACGCTCATCGGAAGTTGCGGGGCCGCGGCGCTCTTCCTCCAGTTCTGGAGCCAGGTCCCGGGATTCACGTTCGTCAATCACGCCTTTGCCTTTAAGCCCGGCGCATGGATCCTGACGACCGGGATGCTCCTCGTCGCCCTGGCGGGGTTGTGGGCCGTTTCCGCGACCGTCCTGTCCGAGGTCGGAGGCGTCCGCTACCATGCCGGTCTCGAGCTCGACATCGGGACCTATGTTCCCCTGTTCCTGCTTGCTCTGGCTCCCCTCTCACTCGTCCATTATTTGACCCGGGACGACCTCGAACGGCGCCTGACGCACTTTCTCATCGCCGCACTCGCCGCCGTCGTCTATCTCAAGGTAATCCGGGGGGTCCTGACCGTCCGAGAAACGTCTCCCGGCTGGCTGACCAAGGCACGGCGTTTCTCACGGGTGGCCCCGGCGCCGCCGCCTCGTCGTCCTCTTCGTCGCGGCCGTGGTCGTCTTTAACGCCGGTTCGGCCGTAATGTTCTTCAATGGGGCCTCGTTCGGCGGCGACGAACCCCACTACCTGATGATCGCGGAAAGCCTGCTCCGCGACGGCGACCTCGACCTGGCGAACAACTACGCGGCCCGGGATCATGAGCGGTTCCTGCAGCCCGGGGCGGCCCTCACCCCCCATGTCCTTCCGGGCCGGAAGCCGGGCGGGCAGTACTCATTCCATTCGCCGGGGACCGCCTTGCTTTTGCTCCCCTTTTACGCTGCCGGCGGCCTGTTCGGGAAGGCGGGTATCATCCTCATCGTCCGCTTCGGCCTGAGCCTCTTCGGGGCCCTGCTCGGCCTTCAGATGTACCTTTATGCCCTGCGCAAGTTCGGCAAAGACGGGGTCGCGCTGCTCCTTTGGCTCCTCTTCTCGTTCACGGCGCCGGTCTTCTTCTACTCGATCCACGTCTATCCGGAGATCATCGTCTCGCTGTTCGCGTTCACGGCCTTCCGGGTCTTCCGATTCTCGGAAAAGATCAGCCGTCCGGTCCTGGCGGGACTCGGGCTCCTTGTCTCGTCCTTCGTCTGGTTCCACGCCCTCAAGTACTTCTTCATCCTCGTCCCGCTCTTCCTCTACGGCCTGTGGGCTGTGGCCCGGAAGCACCGCTCTCCCCGGGACGTCGTCTGGATCCTGGCGCCGGCCGTCGTCAACCTCGGCCTATATTTCCTGTTCCAGTCCTCGGTCTACGGCTCGCTCAACCCGACTTCGGTGTCCTGGCAGGGCGCCATGGACGGGAAACAGACCGCCGGCTTCCTGAAAGAAATGCTCACGGGCATCCCCCTTCGCTTCCGGATTGACACGCTCCTGGGATATTTCCTCGACCAGCGGGACGGGCTGCTGTTCCAGCGCCCGTCTACTTCCTCGGCTTCCTCGGCTTGGTCGAGATCGGGCGGTGGAAGATGAAGGAGCTTTGGCTCCTCCTGGCCATCATCACCCCCTACATCCTTGTCTCGGCCACCCGCGGTTGCTTGTCCCACCCGTTTTCAAACCCTTTCAGAAAGTAGTCGAAAAAGTGTTTCTGCAGGGCGAGCGAGCCGCTCGAGAAGAGCGACCAGTGGGTGTCACCGTGGACCTCGAGCCACTTCTGCTCGGCAGGCGACTCAGAGAAGCCGTTAAAGTTCCCCCGCGGATGGATGCCCTGGCCCCCCCAGTTGGCACACGAGAGGAACGGGATCGTCACCTTCGACAGGTCGGCTGAGCGCTGGCGGTACCAGTCGCCGTCAAGCGGGTGTGCCTTAACTTCGAGCGTAGGGGTCGACCCGGTTCCTGGTCAATTCTTCATCCGTCAATGTGACAAGCCCCGCAATCGATTCTCCAGTGTTCGGGTTCTTCTTCGCCCGGTCTCCGAGCCCGTACTGGACGGTCAACGCTTGAATGGGCGCCCAACGCTTCATGAATTCACACAGGATACCGCCATGATGGGAAGGGTCACGATAAAAATCGTTGAAGCCCTCCCACGGGATGATGGCTGTCAGGTGCGGCGGGTGTTTCGCCGCCACGCACCACTCGTTAATGGCATAGTAGGATATCCCCAGCATCCCCACCTTCCCATTGCTCCAGGGCTGAGTGCCGGCCCACTCGATGCACAGATAGAGATCATCGTTTTCCCGCGGACACTGGGGATCCAGAAAACCCGGCGAGCTGCCGGCTCCCCGGGAGTCCACACGCACCACAGCATAACCGTGAGGAACCCACCGCTCGGGATCAGTCACTTCCCATGCCTGATACTTGTTGGTCGACCCCACGAGAATTTCCGGATGATCACGGACCATCTTCTCCCACTGCATCGGGTAGCCCTCCTGGTACGACAGCCCTTTTGCGTAAACCCCATACGACAGGATGACCGGGTAATCTCCGTCCCTGATGGGTCGGTAGACGTCCGCACGCAGCACGATGCCGTCGTCCATCTCGATTGGAACATTCCACTCGATCCTCATTCCGTCTCTGATTTCGCTCTTCTGACCCATCTTTTCTCTCCCCACAAGCTAACTGGTTGATATAATATCAGATCGCGTCATTGCTAAAACGGCCGCGTAGACCAAGACAATAAGGTATACCGGGTCTGGAATCTATTTCACGTCCTAGAATAACCAGTTTAACTATAAAGCGCAATTAAGACACACTCAAACAAGGACACACCGTTCTGTCAGGACAACAATAGCCCACCTTTCCCACCATTCGTTGACAAGGGGAGTTAAATTTCTTATAAAGAATTGTTATCCATTTTTATGAAAGAGGATGAAGATGTCTACAATCCTTGTCACAGGAGGGGCGGGTTATATCGGGAGTCATGTGGTGAAAGAACTCCTCAAAAAAGGCCATCGTCCAGTCGTTTATGATAATCTCCAGACAGGCCATCGGAAGGCAGTCAACACTGTCCCTTTCGTTCACGGTGACCTGAACTGACCTGAGAAAGCTGAAGGAAACCTTTCAATCCTATTCCATCGACTCCGTCATGCATTTTGCTGCTGACTGTCTGGTCGGAGAGTCGGTGAAGAATCCCCTTAAATACTTCAACAATAACGTTAAAAATAGCATACAATTAATTGAAATAATGGAATTATTAAAGATTAAATAAAATTGTTTTTTCCTCCTCTGCAGCGGTCTACGGAGAACCGAGAGAGGTCCCGATCCGGGAAGATCCATCCCTGTCAACCCACCAATCCCTATGGCGAAACGAAATGGATCTTCGAGCGAGTCCTACATGCCTTCAACCAGGCGGGAAGAATCGACTACATCTCTCTGAGATACTTCAATGCAGCAGGCGCTGATCCGTCCGGTCAGTTGGGGGAAGACCATTCGACATGAGACCCATCTCATCCCCATCGGTCTTTTGGCCGCTTTGAACGAAAAACCTGTTTCTATCTTCGGCACAGACTATGAGACCCCCGATGGAACCTGTATTCGCGATTATATCCATGTCACGGACCTTGCCCAGGCCCATATCCTGGCCCTCGAAAAGCTGGAGGCAGGAGGCGAATCCGGAATCTACAATCTCGGCAATGGAAATGGGTATTCGGTCAAGGAAGTGATCGAAACGATGCGAAAGGTGACGGGAAGAAAGATTCTCACCATCGAATCGGAAAGGCGACCCGGAGACCCGGCCCGGCTCGTTGCCAGCTCCGAAAAGATCAGAGTCCGAACTGGGCTGGAATCCCCAGTATCCGGACCTTGAAAGCATCATTCAAACAGCCTGGGAATGGCACCGGAATCATCCCAACGGATACGAAGGATTCAAGACTTTCCTGAAAGACAATTCTCCAAATGTCTGAAATATAGCTGCAAACTCGAAATCCCAATACGAAATCCGAACTTTCAAATGACCGAAATCAAATATTCCAATAAAGTGACGCTGGGACAGAATCGTTTTGCATTTCGAATTAACATTCGATCTTTCAAATTTCAAATTTCGCCTTCGATTTATCGCGTAGAATTTTACATAGGGGTAAATCATGTGCGGTATCTTTGGCATTTTTAATCATCCGGAAGCATCGAATCTCACCTATTTAGGCCTCTATGCCCTTCAACATCGCGGCCAGGAAAGCGCGGGTATCGTCTCCTCTGATGGAACCCGGCTCTATCATTACCGGCAGATGGGGCTTGTCTCCGAAGTCTTCACCCGGGACAACCTGAAAAAACTCACCGGAAAGAATGCCATCGGCCATGTCCGATACTCCACGGCGGGTCGAGTGAACTTAAAAACGCCCAGCCTTTCTTGGTCGACTATGCCCAGGGAGGCATCTCGATCGCCCACAACGGCAACCTGACCAATGCCTTCCTCATTCGAGGCGAATTGGAATCGCATGGATCCATCTTCCAGTCCAACATGGACACGGAGATCATCGTCCATCTCATCGCCCACTCAAAAGAAAAGACCTTCGTCGAAAAGACGATCCAGGCTCTCAAACGGGTCGAAGGCTCCTACTCCCTGCTCATTCCTCACGGAACATGAGATGGTCGCTGCAAGAGACCCCCAGGGATTCCGGCCCCTCGTCCTGGGTCAGCTCAAGGGTTCTCCGGTCCTTGCTTCAGAGACCTGTGCCCTCGATCTGATCAACGCCGAATTCGTCAGGGAGGTTGAACCCGGAGAAATCCTCCACATCACCGGGGATGGAATCCACTCCTTCAAGCCCTTCCCCCGGACCCGTAATGCCCAATGTGTCTTCGAGTTCATCTATTTTGCCAGGCCTGACAGTTTCATCTTTAATCGAAACGTCTACCAGGTGAGAAAGGAACTTGGGAATACAACTCGCCAAAGGAATCGCCGGTTGAGGCGGAGATGGTCGTTCCCATCCCGGACTCCGGCTTTCCCGCCACCATCGGCTATGCCTTCGAGTCAAAGCTTCCCTTGGAGCTCGGAATGATCCGGAACCACTATGTGGGACGGACTTTTATTGAACCCGAACAGTCGATCCGCCATTTTGGAGTCAAGATCAAACTAAACCCGGTGAAGGGCCTCATGAATGGAAAACGGGTCATCACAGTGGATGACTCGATCGTCCGAGGTACGACCAGCCGCAAGATCATCAAGATGTTTCGTAACGCAGGGGCGAAGGAAGTTCACGTCAGAATCAGTTCTCCTCCCATCACCCATCCCTGCTTCTTCGGCATTGACACCCCGCAAAAATCGGAACTGATCGCTTCGTCCCACACGATCAGGGAGACTCAAAAATATATCACCGCCAACTCGTTGCACTATCTGAGTCTGGAAGGGTTAAGAAGCTGTGTTAAAACCGACGCCGAACATTTCTGCTATGCCTGCTTTACCGGGGACTACCCTGTTCCATTCCCAGGGGATGATCCGATACGGAATCCAAGAAACATTTCAAAATGTGGTTAATGGTCAACTGCTTAGAGCGAAAACCGTAAAGCATGCGTTGAGCTGGCGCTGACAATATTACTATCACTTCAAGGGGCGCCCTCCGGGCATGGCACATTCAAAGGAGGTTTCGAACCCTTGGTGAGCATTTCAGTCAATCACCCGCCAGAGGTACCAGCTTGCTACACTTCTGTAAGGCTTCCACGGTTCGCCAATCGATCTCATCTCATCTGCTGATGGTGTCTGCCGGAGGTTGTATGCCAACTTGAATGCCCTTCTGAGGCCCGTGTCATTGACTGAAAGGACATCCGGCCTTCCTAGTCCGAATATCAAAAACATCTCCGCCGTCCATCTTCCGACACCTGAAAGCGCAACGAGTCTGGAGATGACCTCTTCTTCCTCACAGTCTTCCAGAGAAGAAAAATCAAGCTGTCCATTTTTGACTGCAAGGGACAGCCCTCGGATGTATTCTGTTTTTGCCCTTGATAGCCCTGCGCTCCTATAGTCTCCCGGAGACATTTTCAGGATGCCTTCCGGAGTAAACACCTTAGCTCTCGAGCAGGTTGAACATTCTGCCTTTGATTGTTCTTGCTGCACCGGCCGAGATCTGCTGACTGATGATGGAGGACACAAGGGCATGGAACGGATGGTTGAGTGCAGGCTTAATATTACAGGTGCCGTGTGCTTCGATCAAGGCTGCAAGGACTCTATCTGAAGATTTAAGATGTCTTATAGCCTTCCGAATCAAGGATGGATCCAGGGTTCTTTTCATTATTCTTGTTTATCTTGTGCAGAGAGCTGTGAATTCTTCTTTTTTGCTTTTTTGTGCTTGACCTGCCTGACCTCTGATGACTCTTTCCACGCTGCAACGGCTTTTTTCAGTCTTTCCCACTCCAACCTCAATACCTCCCGTTCCTTCTCAATCTTCAAGATCCTCCGGTAAACAGAAAGAACCCGGAGGGCAAGTTTTGCTTTCTCGTCGTCCTGCTGTCTACCGTCCGTATAGTCTCTCAGGTATTTCTCCGAAGTAATCACCAGCGTCTGAAAAAGCTCCGATCCCCTCTTCCGTTTTTCTTCTTTTCGTCTCATTCGGTCTCCTCCATCGTTCGCTCAAGCGCTCTGATATTTAATCCGTTAGCTTGAAGTTCATGGCATCCGTTTTCGAATATCGGCCGAGCCCATCCCAACATTCGATGCGCCAGTAGAGGGTTTCCCCGCTCTTATCCCCAACCAGTTTCCGTATCGTCTCCCATTGCCTCGATGTAAGGGTTGCCAGAAACACACCGGCATTGTCGAGAGGATTCTTAACATTAAAGTTAAAAGTCGTTTTTTTCTTAAAATCAGGACCGTTTCCAAACCAAACCTTGAACTTGACGTTGCACGCATTTTCCCAGGTCAATTCAGACAAGGTACTCCTGCTCGTGGAAGAGAGGTTCGGATTTTGGGCCGGCTCAGGAGGGCTGGCCGACATCGAAAAGGGCAGACTGATGGCGTTGGTCTTGTCAGCCCTTGTTCCAACCACCCTCCAGTAGACTGTCCCTCCGGATTTTCCGGGCAGGAGCAACAGCCCTTTCCAGTTCGTTGAAGAGAAGAGCATACTTGTACCGGTTGCCTTGAATTTCTTCACAATTTTACTAAACGTGTTGTCCAAAGAGAACTGAATCTCATAACTCTTAAACGACCCGTCCGCCGTCCATTCAAAGGTGGGGAGACCATAAAAGGAACAGGCATCAAAAACAGTGCCTTCCTTCGGTGAAGCAAGTGCAATGGGATAGTAGAGCCCGGAGATAGTGACAGAGACCCCCTCCGACCAGTCCGAAAAGACTTCAGTGGGATGTCTATAGCAGCGGGCCTGAGCCTTTACGACATACGTCCCAGGAGCCCCCCAGGAATATGACGTACTGGTAACGCCCACAGGCAGCCAGCCCGATATCTTATCCCCCCAATCGAACCGGACCTGGAGGGGATCTCCGAGACTCGAAACCGATCCGCCCGTTGCGTAGGTATAGCTTGTGTTGGTGTCTCCGTTTTCCGGTCCATCGGGACGGTCGGGAGCGGTAATCGTTTCATAGCCAAGGATCACCCCTCTCCTGTTGGTATGATCCCATCCCACGGCCCACCCCTGCCCCGAGGAGGTGAAATGGACGGATCGAAGTTCCCAGTCCGGACTCACCGGCGGTGGAGCAACCGAACTCCATTGCCCATTCGAATAGTGCAGTAGTACTCCTCTTTTATTGACCTGATCATAGCCGACAGCCCATCCCTCGCTTGATGAAGTGAAATGAACCCCCATCAGATACCAATGGCTGCTAATGTTGGGCGGTGTGACCGATTCCCACTTAAAAAAACCACTACTGTTACCGTATTGGAGGAGAACTCCTCTTTTATTGACCTGATCATAGCCGATCGCCCATCCCTCAGATGGAGACGTAAAGAAGAGATCGTTCAAAAGCCAGCTCGAACTGACTCCGGTCGGCGAAACAAATGTCCACGTCGCCATTTAGGTAATGAAGCAGGACCCCCTTGTCGGCAGGAGCCGGAACCGTCTGAGCCAATGACCCAACCCTCGGTTGAAGAGGTAAAAAAGACCCCCGAGAAGTACCAATTCGATCCGGAATAGGCAGGAGGATTGACGACGACCGGTGTTCCGTTAATCAAATGAATCAGGACACCCTTTTTATTTGCCAAGTCGGCCCCGACCGCCCATCCCTCGGTTGAAGAAATCACCTGAACATCGGCCAGTTCCCAGTCGGAACTCGCCACCGGAGGCGGGAGCAACTGCTCCCCATTGTCCATTCAAATAATGGAGGAGAACTCCTGATTTGCCGGCTTGATCGTAACCCACGGCCCACCCGCCGCCGGATAGAGCCAGATCAACGCCGATGAGGCTCCAGTGTGCGCTCAAATTACCAGTCACGAAGCCATTCCAGTTGCCCGTATAAGCCAGAAGGACTCCCCTCTTGTTTGAAGTGTCTTCTCCTACCGCCCAGCCGTTCGACGGGCCGGCAAAGGAAACACTCCAGAAATTCCAGTCCTGACTGACCTGGGGCGGATTAACAACGAACCACTGTGAAAAAACCGGGGAGGTCCACGTGAAAAAGAAGAAGAAAGAAAGAAGGGCAACGGGGAGGAGTCGCACGACATGAAACGGGTTCCCTGTCATAAAATCTCTCCTCTCAAATTGTAATCGCCGGAGTTCAAAAAAGGATTCTTTCTTTTCTATTCATAGATCAAGTCGAAGAGCTGCCTGGCCATCTCCTTGTTCAACTCTCTCAGGGCCTTGTATTCGTCGAGCGCCGCTCCCCGTTCCCCCAGTTTCAGGTAGGTCATCCCCAGATTCAGGTGAGCCACCGCAAGTTCAGGTTTGATCCGAAGGGCCTGCCGGTAAGATTCGACAGCTCTATCATACTCTCCCAGCTCGTTATATGCAGCTCCCAGATCGAGATGGGCTTCGGCATAATTGAAATTGATACGGATGGCCTGCTTGTAAGATTCCATGGCCTCTTTGTAGTGTTTGAGTCGCAGCATAACCGTTCCCCAGATTATAGTGGGCCAGGGCAAAATCGGGCTTGAGACGGATGGCCTCCTTAGACGATTGCCACGATCGCCTCCCGTAACGACCCAACTGATGAAGGACCAAGCCATATTATTGTAAGCTTCGGAGGAATCCGGCTTGACCTGAAGGCCTGCCGACAGGACGTTGATCGCCTCCGGGTAACGATCGCTATCTTTGCATAAGCCACGCAGAGATTATTCAGGGTGTCTGCATCATTCGGGTTAATCCGGAGGGCCTGTCGGTAGGGTTCAATCGCCTCCCGGTACTTGCCGAGTCTTCCCCAGGCAATAACCGATCTGAAAATAGGCATCTGCCATGGTTCGGGTTTCGTTTGATCACGTCCGTAAAATAAGAAAGGGCCCTTTCGTAATCCTCCACCCAGAGATATCGGAGCCCGGTGGCATAGAGGTATTCCTCAGAAGCGCGCAGCGTTTCCGCTCTCTGCTCTTCCCTCTCCGAAAGAGTTGGACCTTTCCCCTGAACCAGCTTTGAAATCCGCTCTACCGGAATGGCAAAATTAAGGTTCTGGCCTGCAACGACAAAAAAGGTTGCAACGCCAATGACTTCTCCCTTCATGTTGACCACCGGGCTGCCGCTCGAACCCGGCGAGATGGGGGCCGTCACCTGGATGATCTTCCCGAATCCCGCGACATCCCGAACAGCGGAGACGATCCCGTCCGAAACCGTCTTCTCGAGACCAAGGGGCGTCCCGATAACGATGACCCGCTCTCCCGTTTCAGGAAGCGTCGGACTGATGCTCAGGGGCTGAACCCTCTCGCCCTTCGAGAGCAACGGAAACCTGGATCAGGTCTCCGTCCGGATCCTCTGCAATCACTTTCTTAATCGCAAGTTCCTTTCCCTCCGACGTGATCACATTCGCACCGGCTTGCCCCCTCAAGGACATGCCGGCTCGTGATGATATCCCCCTCCGGTTCACGAAAAAGCCGCTTCCCTGTCCCGAGACCTTTCCTTCCCTGTTGACAATGAGGATGGAGACGACGGAGGGCTGGACCTTTTTGATGATGGCTGGCAGATTCTCCTGGCCGAAGGAGAGAGGATGAGGATGGAGAAAGAGCGTAAAAAAGAACAGGGTAAATACAAAGACGCTGCTTCTTAGAAAACCCCTTCTGATCTCCAGCGTGAACGAACCATTCTTAGTCTCATTTCCACCCCCTCTCCGACCGACGCCTCCATTCAACCCTCAATGGAAAAAGGGAATGCGGAAAAACATGAGAAACCCGTTGAGGCAAAAGATCGTACCCAAGAAGGCCGAAACCATGGAGAAGACAAAGACCGCCCGGGAGGCCGACAGGATCGACACCGAAGCCATCACAATGGCGATCTGAAGGAGAACTTCAGCGTAGTCGAAATAAGGGTCTTTGTTTCGGTTCACGTCCCGCTCGTGTTCCAGCTTCTTGGCCTCCCGTTCGATCTCTTTCTTCTCAGCGCCGTAGCGGGCTTCCTCGTCTCTCAATGTTCTTGAGGAGGGCTTCTAATTTTTCTTTCACCTCAGGTTTCATACGATCCGAACGCTCAATGAGGTCTATTTCCAGCCTCATCTTTTGGCTTCGATAGAGGTGTTCCCGAATCACCTTTGCCTGGTAAAAGGCCCACTGGTCCGAGGACTGTTGCGCCGCGAGAAGCATCTCCTTCATGGCATTGTTTCCTCCCAGAGAGGTGATGGCCAGGAAAACGGCATAGATCGCAGTCGTTAATGCGACGCGCCGGGTGAACTTCTTCCCTTTGATCTCCTCAAGCTCCTCTGCGTTTGGAAGTTCCACTTCAGACATACTTTCCGCCTCCTCTCCTCACTTTATTCCAAGCGGATCCGCTTGGCCCGATCTAAAGTTTATCTCACATAAATCTTCATTTCTTCGGAGAGGGCCCCATCCAACCCGACTTCGTTTCCCCATTGGTCGTACACCTTCTTCGGGGATTTCATCTCTTTTAGAAGTTCGGCCTGAAGGAGGGCATGCTTGACTGTCATCCCTCGCAGCAAATCGACTGGCTGGTCATTCACATAAACTCTCATCTCCCCGTGACCTCCACGATCCTGTCTTCGACTCTGGGCGCAATCTTCCCTCTGGCCCGGATGTAGTCTATGACGACGTCTCTGATCCATCGGCCTGCATCGCTGTAAACTACCTTCTCTCCCTTCATCATTCCGCCAATAACCTCAAAATCCTTCGAGGACCGGATTGCCTCACCAAACGCCTTATAGCCATCTCCTCCCGCCGCCATGAAATCGTTTGTGGCCACCCGGTATTCTTTCAAAGGGTCGATCGGTTCTCCCTCGATCAGAAGTTCTCTGATCCGAGATCCCTTGGGCGCGGAGGGGGAATAGGTGATCTTAAGCCCTGAAACCTGGGGAAACCTTCCGGCATCCTCCTCAATTCCGGAGAAGCCATATTCCAGGGCTTCTCGAATCTGTTTCCCTGTAAGCCTGATGGAAACGATATAATTATCAAAGGGGAGGACTGAATAAACGTCCTTAACCCTCACCCCCCCTTTCCTTATGCTCGTTCGGATCCCTCCCCCATTGATGATGGCGGCATCTGCCCCTGAAATATCCCTCATGATGTCAGCGACGAGATCTCCAAGATTGGTCTCCGCCTTTCGCACATTCTCTCCGTCGAGATCCTCCTCCGTCTCGCCCACATAGACATTCATGATCAGGTCGATCTTCTGACTGTATCCATTGATAAGAGCTTGAACCTGGGTATCTTCTTCCCCTGGTTTCGGTTTGATCTCCTCAAGGTGTCCGTCCCATTTTATCACTCTTCCGTTTTCAACGGTGAGGTCCAAAACCCCAAGCGCCTTTCCGTGCTCCCAGGCTTGAACGATGAGGGTCTCCCCGATCTTGACCGGTTTCGCCACTTTCGTGTGGGAGTGTCCACCCACAATGACATCGATGCCCTTCACGTTTTCCGCCAGCCTCCGATCAGCATAAAAGCCGATGTGGGAGAGAACGACGACGAGGTCTACCTCGTTTCTTAATTCATTGACATACTTTTCAACGGTGCTCGCGGGAGAAACAAATTCAAGCCCCGCTACGTTCTTGGGGCTGGTCGAAACAGGCGTATCCTCTGTGACGACTCCGATGATTCCCACCTTAATTCCGCCCACCTCTTTGGTAACATAAGGTCTTAGACCCTCCAGTCCCTTCACATTGGCTCCGAGGACCGGAAAGAAAGCCTCCGACACCCGCTTTTTCAGCACCTCCTGTCCGAAGTCAAACTCGTGATTTCCAACCACCATGGCGTCAAACCCCATCAGGTTCATGAGTCCCATCGCCGATTCACCCCGGAAAAGGTTTGCCCAGTTATTTCCTTGAATCATGTCGCCCGCCGCAAGGAGCAGGGTCGGCTTTCCCTGCCGAAGCCGGTTGACCTCTGAAGCAAGCCAAGCCATGCCTCCAAGCAGTTCATCAGACCCAAGGGGTCGATACGGTTCAGCGAACCCATGGAAATCGTTGATATAGAGAATCCGGATCTCCCTGGTTCTCTCCGTAAGCAACGGCAACCAGTTGAAGAAGAAAACAAACGGCGAGCAGTCCCACGGTAAAGTCTCTGAAGCATGTCTACTCCCTAACTGCACTTAAAGTTTCACGTGAAGGTTAGCTCCCCTTCTTGCTGAATTTTCTTTCGTAAAGGCCTGGATCATACGGCGCCCTTCGATTCGGGCAGATCTCTCTCGGGCACAACTGGCAACTCTCAAAACTCTCCTCTGTGGGAAATCGTATACCGGAAACCGATTTTGTGGGAATCATCAGCAAACTTTCACTCAAGCGAACTCCAATGGTCTCTTCCGTATTCCCCACTATTTTAAAGAGGGGGCGTTGCTCCTGAAGGGGCCAATCCGCCAGAGAACCGGGACTCATCCTTGAAAGCCTCCCGGGCCGGTAACGTTCATTCAGATCTTCTTCCATTCGAGTGTAGGCATAACGAAGGACCATCTCCTTGATGGTTTCGGCCCAGAACCGGAGAAGCGTATCCTCGATTCGATTGGCCCAGTCTTCCAATTCCATCCCGCAGGTAACAACATAGGGGAAGACACGCTGCGCCTGATCGAGATTGACCCGGAGGATATGGCTCTCAAATCGCACTCCATCAATCACAACCCGATCTTCGCCCTTTTCATCGATAAAGGCCAGTTTATAGATTGCTTTTGGCTTACCGATTTTCCGAGCCTCTTCTGCCAGACGATGAACATCTTGCATGTAGGGGCTCGCATCCTTGAGGCGGAGTTTCCGCTTGAGGTCTTCAAGGTCGATCTGAAAGGGAATGTCATGAAGGATCACCGGTTCCACGATTTTTCTCCGCGAAAGAGATAAGGATATCATGCCATTTTTTGATGGAAGATGAAACAAAGAAAAAAGAGGCAGGATCAAACCGAGCAAGCTTATGAGCCCTTGCTTTCCTCTTCAATGTATTTCTTCAGAGTCTCATAGACGTCGCCGTCGATCAGTCTTACGGAATGAAGCCAAGCCATAGCATCGGATATCTTGAAAAGGACATGGGGCTCGATTCGGGATGCCCGCAACTTGTCCTGCCCCCCCTGCTCCCGGTCCAGGAGAACAACCATCTCGTTTACAACCCCTCCCTGATCTCTGACCACCTCAGCCGCCTCGATCACGCTCTCGCCGGTCGTGATCAGGTCGTCGACAACGAGGACCCGGTCATTTCGATCCAGGATCCCCTCAATCTTCTTTCTTACGCCATGTTCTTTCCGCGCGTGACGGTAGTAGATCAGGGGGATTCCCAGTTTCTGACTGATCACCGTTGCAAAAGGCACTCCCGCAGTCGGAACCCCGAGGATCTTGTCGATTCTGTCCTTTCCGATCTCGTTCAGGACGATGCGTGTCAGGGAGTTGGCAATCCAGTCCATGGTGATGGGACTGGAAATCGTCTGCCTCAGATCGACGTAGTAGGGGCTCTTCTTCCCGGAGGTCAGAATATAGTCCCCAAACTTGATTGCACTGTTTTTAATCAAAAGAATCCCCACCTGTTTCATCAGGAAGAGCTTTTCCTCTTCCCAGACCCTCCGTTCAATCTCCTCAAGACCGATCATCATGGCTGCCCTCCCCTGTTTCTTGATACTTCTTAAATATACAAATTCGAACACAAAGTCAATAAAAAAGTTATGCTTCAATCCCTTTTAATGTCTTATCTGAAAAGGCGACAATTCCACGGGTCGGGTTTAGGGAAAACGGACGTTTCTCGGGATTGCTCCAGGAGAGTTACAATGGAAGGTTTTCATCCCAGAATTGTGCGCTGGAAGGTAATCCGAAGGTTAAGACTTTCACGGACCCGTTCAGGATGAATGCGCAGGTGTTCACTCCAAACCGCTCACTTCACAATCGTCGTCCCGGATTCACCCCGGACCGATTTCAGAAGGTTCTCCGGGGAGGTGATAATTGCCTTTCTCCCTCCGCCCTCGAGAAACAGGATGATCGACTCGATTTTCGGTTTCATCGATCCTGGTTTGAAATGTCCTTCCGCCAGATACCTCTTTATCTCCGGGAGGGTGGCGTGGGGAATCGGCTTCTGATTCTCCGTTCCGAAATTCAAATAGACGGCGTCGATGGCCGTTGAAATGATAAATGTATCCGCGCCAAGATTTCTGGCTAGAAGTGAAGAGGCGAGATCTTTGTCGATGACCGCTTCAACGCCTTCGATCTCCCCGCGCTCATTCCGTATAACGGGGATCCCGCCTCCGCCTGTGGCAACCACAACATAACCCCGTTCTATCAACAACCGGATCACGTCCAATTCAATGATCTCTCTCGGTATGGGAGAGGGAACGACACGTCTGAAGCCCCGCCCCGCATCCTCGACGACCTCCCATCCGAATTCCTTCCTGTTTGCGAGGGCCTCTTCCTCCGGCATGAAGGATCCGATGGGTTTCGTCGGATGTTGAAAGGAGGGGTCATCCGTGTTGACAAGGGTCTGAGTAACAACGGTCGTCACCTTTTTCGCAACACCCATCCTGCGGAAGTGGTTCAGAAGGGCCTTTTGAATCATGTACCCGATCGCACCCTGGGTATCGGCTCCACAGATGTCTAGCGGAATGAGGGGAAGCTCGTGACGGCCGAGTTCCCCTCTCCTGTAGATAAAACCAACCTGAGGACCATTCCCGTGGGTGATCACAATGCTCATCCCCTCTGCGATGAGCTCGGCAATATACTTCCCTGTTTCTTTGACAGCTTCATATTGCCACGACAAGGCGATATGGTCCTTGTCTTTTATTAAAGAGTTACCGCCGATTGCAAGAACCGCGAGTTTTGATTCCATGCTGCACACTCCTTCATCCGACCCCTTCTTTTCCGATTTTTAAGGGTGCAACTATTTCACTGTTTTTCCCATCACCATGGCCAGGAGAGCCATCCGGACATAGACCCCGTTTCTCACCTGTCTGAAATAGGCAGCGCCTGAATACTCATCCACGGCCGGGCTGATCTCATCGACCCTGGGGAGGGGATGCAAAATCACAATCCTCTTCTGGAGCCCTCTCAGCAGCCCTTCATTGATCACGTAAATCCCCTTCACTTTTTCATACTCCGAGAGATCGGTAAACCTTTCCTTCTGAATTCGCGTCATGTAGACTAAGTCGCTGTTCTGGCAGGCCTCTTTTAAATCACTTGTTTCAACCACTTCCATCCCTTTCTCCCTGAGGCGGCCGATAATCTCGACCGGCATTCGCAGGATCTCAGGGGAGACGAGATAAATCTTTGCCCCGAAGAGGGAAAGGACCTCTACCAGGGCATGAACCGTCCTTCCATTCTTAAGGTCTCCGGTCAGGCAGATCTTCAGGCGGTTCAATGACCCGAGCTCTTTCTTGATTGTATAGATATCAAGAAGGGCCTGGGTGGGGTGCTGGCCTGCTCCATCTCCGGCATTAAGAACAGGGATGGGAACCGCATCAGCTGCTTCCTTGGCTGACCCAATTTTGGGGTGGCGGATCACGATCAGATCCGCATACTGGGCGACGGTCCTGACCGTATCTGCCAGCGATTCTCCCTTTGCCACCGAAGAACTCTCTACCGAGCCCATGCTCACGACTCCTCCTCCTAGCCGCTGCATCGCGGTCTCAAAAGAGAGTCGGGTTCTTGTGCTTGGTTCATAGAAGAGCGTAGCCAGAATCTTTCCCTTCAACAGGCTGACCTGGTCCTTCTTCTTGAGTTCTTTCTCGAAATACGATGCAGTTTTTATGATTGCGTCGATATCTTTCTTCGTAAACTGATTCCCGTGAAGGATGTCTTTTCCCTTTAGACTGGTTGTCATATCGTCCTCCTTCTTTAAAAGATAGGGATTGGGGGTTGGGGTCTGATTCTATTAGCATTTTACTTTTTTGATCCTGGTGGAGAGAAATCTTCCGTTTCCCGGCGATCCTTTCATCTCCCCTTTTTCAACAACGATCTTTCCCCTTTGCATCGTCACAACAGGCTTCCCAAGGCACTTTCTGCCTTCATAAACCGTGTACGGAGCCCCGGAATGGAGCTTCTTCTGGCGAATCTCCTGGATCTCGGTTGGATCGAAAAGTACAAGATCCGCATCCGATCCCTTTAGAATGGCTCCTTTCTTGGGATAGAGCCCAAAGATCTTTGCAGGATTCTCCGAGAGAAGCCGAACGAGCTGGCAGGGGCCAATCCAACCCGAATTGATTCCTTCGTCGTAGGCGACTGAGAGCATGGTTTCCGCCTGGGCGGAACCATAGGCGGCTTCAAAGAAGGGGTCGTCGATTTTCTTCGCTTTGGGTGCATGATCGCTCGCAATCACGTCAATGATCCCTCCCCGGATCGCCTTCCAGAGAGCAAAACGGTCCGAATCGAAACGAAGAGGAGGACCAATCTTAGCCAGGGGTCCTTTCTTCTGAAGGTCACGATCGGTTAGTGAAAGGTACTGCGGGCATGATTCGGCATAAACCACCTGGCCCTCTTCCCTTGCCCGCTGAACAGGGATGACTCCTTTGGCAGTGCTCAGGTGTACCACATAGAGAGGGCAATGGGTCACCGTAGCAATCGTGATGGCCCTGAAAATAGCCTCCGCCTCAAGATAATCCGGTCGTGTTTTAACAAAAGCTTTTTTCGGGTCCTCTCTCTTTTTGAGCGACCGGTCTTCAAAATAGTCGGTGACCAGACCATTTTCGGCGTGAACCATGGCCAGTCCGCCATTGGCTCCAATCAGGTCCATGGCTGCGGCAAGCCAGTAGTCATCGGTCATCCACTTGAGCTTGGCGTAGGTCATGAACATCTTGAACGACGTCACTCCCAGGCGGAAGGCCTTCGGAATCTCTTCTACCTGGTTCGCCGGGTCAAAAAGCGCTCCGTGAATGGCAAAGTCAAGGCAGGACTTCTGAAGTCCCTCGTCCTTAAATCGATGAAGGGTGTCAATCAGTTTCATCCCTGGCTTGGCATACGCATAATGGATAAGGGTTGTCGTTCCTCCGTGAGCGGCAGTAACGGCGAGACCTCCCATATCGTCTTCGTAAACGGGATGGGTGTGGACATCAATCACTCCCGGCAGCACATATTTTCCTGAAGCATCGATCACCCTTCCCACCTCTTTTTCTGGGAGATTGGATTGAATCGCAGCGATCTTCTCGCCTCTGATCCCGATATCTGTCTTCTGGATATTACTCCCTGTAACCACGAGGCCATTTTTGATGATCACATCGTAAGTCTTTGCCATAGAGTCTCCCCCCGTGTAACGAGTTAGGGGTTAGTTCGGCGTTATTGGGTCTATAAGACTCCGAACCCGCTAAACCCTAGAACTCGATAACTCGATAACGGTCTTTACATCGTGAGCGCCATCACAGCCTTCTGCGTATGCATCCGGTTCTCCGCCTGGTCGAAAATCACGCTATTCTTTGAATCGGCTATTTCGTCCACCACCTCTTCCCCACGATGGGCCGGCAGGCAGTGCATGAAGATGTAATCGACCTTGGCTCCTTTTACGAGCTGGGGGTTCACCTGATAGGGTTTCAGGATCTTAATCCGTTCTTCACGTTCTTTTTCTTTCCCCATGCTGGCCCAGACATCCGTGTAGATGACGTCCGCTCCTTTGACTGCTTCTTTGGGATCCAGAGTCACCTTGACCGAACAACCCGTCCGCTTTGCCTCTTCTTTTGCCTGCGCAATTACTTTGGCATCCGGTTCATAGCCCTTTGGACAGCCGAGCGTTATGTTCATTCCCATTTTCGAACAGCCATAGAGAAGAGAATGCGCAACATTGTTCCCGTCACCCACGTAGGCGAGATTCAGCCCTTCGAGTCTTCCCTTCTTCTCGTATACGGTAAAAAGATCAGCCAGGCCCTGACAGGGATGAGAAAAATCGGAGAGTCCATTGATCACCGGGACCTTCGAATATTTCACCAGATCGAGGATGGTCTGATGTGCAAAAACTCTCGCCATGATTCCCTGAACATAGCGGGAAAGGACCTGCGCTGTATCGCCGATCGTCTCCCCGCGGCCGAGTTGAAGATCTGTGGAACTGAGGTAAAGGGCGTATCCCCCCAGTTGCCACATGCCCACCTCAAAGGAAACCCGCGTTCGGGTTGATGGTTTCTCAAAAATCATGCCCAGGGTCTTGCCCTTTAATAAGGGATGCTCCTGTCCCCTCAAGGACTGCAGTTTCAACAACTCCGAGGTCTTAAAGATCTGTTCCATCTCCTCCCGTGTCAGGTCGTAAAGACTTGCCAACGATTTTCCTTTCATATGGACGGCCATTGTGTGTCTCCTTTTCTACTACGCCCCGTTTTTCCGGGTCATTAGGTTCCTGTGGGATGGTAAGGGCTGTTCAATTTCTCACTGCGTGAACCGTCAGTGTTTTGAAGAACTCAGAAAAAAGACGGGCCCTTCGTGACAGGAAGACTCTAATCCCTGTGTCTCACCCGGGGGAGAACGAAACCCCCGTAGGGAAAGACCACGGCATCACCCCTGGGCGTCTTCTCCGTTGCGATGTCAACCGCTTCATGGACGGTTCGAGCATACGTCATCTTCATCGATTCCACGTGGGAGCGGTCAAGACCGTCGGTCACATGGATAATCCTTGAAAATCGCTCCAAAAAACTCTTCGTCTCCACTACAGTACACATGAAGCTCAGACCGATCGGAATCAGGTCTTTGGGATATTCTCCATCGATCAACTGCCGATGGAATTCATTGGCTGACTTCTTTGACGTGACTTCATTCACATAAGGGATCAACTGGTCCCGGTCCGGCTGAGGGGCAACCCAGATGATCTGTCCACCCGGCTTGGTGATCGATGCCGCCGTTGTCAAAGCTTTAATCGCTTGGTTTCCTCTTTCGATGGGGTAGGCAGCGGAAATCGTCACATCCGCTTTCCGGGGGAGATCCACTCCGGTTGTCTGAATGCACATCTTGATTGCCTCGGCATGCTCCTCCACGACATCGCCCGAAAAGATCCGGACCACCTCTCCCCTAAAATTGGAGAGAAAATCGATCTTGAATTTCAATCCCACCATTCGGGCAACTTCATTCGCTTCTTCGTAAAAGAGGTTTCCTTCAATGACCCCGCCGTGGGTATGGGAGTTCCGGAGCCATGTGAGGTGATGACTGGCAATCGATTTCAAGCCGCAGACCCCTGGCATGACGATCTTGCTTCCTCCGCCAAAACCTGCCCAGCTGTGCGGAACACAGGACCCGATGCCCAGAATGAGGTCCGCTTCGGCCACACGGGGATTGATTTCGACAGGGGCGCCCTTTGACGTTCTTCCCACGAGCACATTCGTCTGGGAGGTTGCGTCATGGCATGAAATCCTCTGGTATAGCCTCGCATAGGCTTCCCTTCCTATCTTCTCCTTCAATCCTGCCTCGTCCGGCGGTTGATGGGTCCCTGTTGCACAGACAGCAGAGATCCGGATGTCGGGAATACCTCCCCGGTTCAGCCGGTTCAGAACCTCTGGAAACGCAATATAAGCCGGCGTCGGCCGCGTCAGGTCGTCAAAGATGACTACCGCCCGATTCGCCCGGCCCGCCAGCTCCTCAATCCCGGGGGACCCGATTGGGTGATCGAGTGCCCTCCGTATTTCCCCGTAAGGATCAGCGCAGGGTGTGGCAGGCACGATGTCACTCCCATAGAGCACGTCCCACCCTTCGGGGATTTCAAATTCGATCTTCTTGCCTCCATAGAAGACGAAGGATTTCATCTTAGACTCCTTTGGAAAAACCCGTTAGTCATGATTAACACATGCCTTTATCATAATTCGTCGACAAACCTTTGTCGATACCTCCCGTGGAGATTTTTGTGCTCTCTTTTGTGTAGCCCGACACCGCTTCTTTATGAATCACCTTAATGATATCCTTTACCCAATTATAACAATTAACAAAATTGATTTTCCATTTCAAGGGAACCTTTGGTCATTTTAAGTTCTTTATTGCGTCCCGCTTATTTGCGAAAGGGCAACGGAAAGGGACAGTTCTTCAGGGCATTATGGACTTCTCAACTCTTCCACCTCAAATGGAAACTCAAAAAAAATGGTCACATAGCTTAAAAACACTTGACTTCATGCCGCATCGTGATATAAATAACAAACTTCGTGAATAAAATCTCAAAAGGAGGGAAAGGAAGATGCTAAAAAAAGTGATCCTATGCTCATTTCTGCTTCTCATGATCGGAATGATGGGTCGAGGCAATGAGGCTCAGGCTCAAACTGAGGTCAAGATCGGCACGATCTTCCCTCTCACAGGACCCCTGGCCCTGCTCGGAAATGAGTCCTTTGAGGCATCGGACCTGGCCAGGGAAATGGTCAATGAAAAGTTTGGGGGGGTGTGGGGAAAGAAAGTAACTTATATTAAAGCGGATGCCCCGGACCCCACCTCGGGTGCAAATGAAGCAAACCGGTTGATCACGCATGAAGGGATGAAGATTCTGATCGGGACCTACTCCAGCAGCATCGCCCTGGCCGCAAGCGCCGTGGCTGAAAGGAACAAAACGATCTTTCTGGAGGTGATCGCTTCCTCCGATGAGATCAACCAACGGGGTCACAAATATACCTTCCGGACCAATGAAAGCGCATCCGATCTGGGCGGTACGGCGGCTGTATTTGCCTCTGAAGTGGTCGCACCCACTGTCAAAATCGATTCCAAGAAGCTGAAGATCGTCATCCTCCACGAAGATTCAGCCTACGGGACCTCTGTTGGAAAAGGAGTCAAGGCGACGGCAGACCGCCTGGGGCTCCAGGTCCTGGCCTATGACAATTACAAGGCGACCTCTCCCGACCTCTCTTCCATCGTCCTCCGCATTCGGGCCCTGAATCCGGATGTGATCATCGCCACTTCCTATATCAACGATGCGGTTCTCTTCTGGAAGACCTGCAAACAGCTTGGGTTAAGGCCCAAGGCCCTGATTGGAACGAGCGCCGGATATGGAATTCCGGACTTTGCTCGCCTTCTCGGTCCTGACAGCGAAGGGGTCTTTACGTCCGAGGCACCGGCCCTCGTCAATCCCGCGGCCCTGACCGATAAGGCAAAGGCCCTGGATAAAGAGTTCAGAGACCGCTGGATGGCCAAGAAAGGACGGCTTCCCGCAGGCCATGCCTACCGGGCCTTTACGGGCACCTGGGTCCTTTTGACCGAGGTGCTGCCCAAGGCAGGGGCCATGGATCCCGAGAAGATCCGCGAGGCCTTTCTTAAGGTCGACCTCCCCTACGGGAGCCTTCCACACGGCCTGGGCGTGAAATATGCGCCGCCGGGGGATCGGAACGCGGGACTCAATGAGAGAAGGATCGCAGGCATTCAGCAATGGCAGGATGGGAAGATCGTTCAGGTCTGGCCTGACAAGCTTGGCCGTCAAGAAGTGGACAGCATTCCTCTGCCTGCCTGGAAGTAAAAGGAAGCGCGTGCCCTATCTGAGAAATAGGTTTCAACAGTCGCCTGTGGCTTGGATTCGTCACAATAACCACGGTATCCACGTTGGTTATGAGACACAGCGCGAGCAGAAAGAGCGTAACATGGACGGAATGATCTTGCAGCTTTTGGTGTCAGGGATCTTGCTGGGAGGGGTGTATGCCCTTGTCTCCATAGGCCTGACGTTGATTTTCGGGGTCCTGGATGTCGTCAACTTTGCCCATGGTGAATTTTTGATGATCGGCATGTATGCCGTCTTCTGGATCTGTACCCTCCTCCATCTTGACCCCTATGTCTCCCTTCTCCTGGTGGCCCCCCTCCTCTTCTTCGTCGGCCTCTTTGTAGGGAGAACTGTCATCCGGCAGACCATCGGAGCCCCCTCCTCGGTGCAGATCTTTGCGACGGTGGGCGTCAGTCTCATCCTCATGAACGGCGCCCTCGTCCTCTGGAAGGCTGACTTTCGCTCCGTTCCGACCGCCTATGCATCAGGCGCCCTCACACTGGGCCCTGTCTTTATCGGATACCCCCAGCTCATGTCCTTTATCGGGTCACTTGTCTTCTCGGCCATGCTTTTCCCCTTTCTGAGATATACCTACCTTGGAAAGGCGATTCGGGCGACGGCCCAGGACCGACGGGCTGCAATGCTCATGGGAATCGACATTCAGAAAATCTACATCTTCACCTTCGGAATCGGGATCGCGCTCGTAGGGATCGCCTCCTCCCTTTTGGCCCCGATCTACTCCATTTATCCCGGAATCGGGGCTCAGTTTGTTCTGGTGGCCTATGTGGCTGTCGTCCTGGGTGGATTGGGAAATATTCCGGGCGCCATCCTGGGTTCTCTGATTATCGGGATCACGGAAACGTTCAGCGGCTTTTTCATCTCCCCGGGGTGGAGACAGGCCATCTACTATGCTGTTTTCATCCTGGTCCTGATCTTTAGGCCTCAGGGCCTCTTTGGCCAAAAACTGTAAGGAGAACGATGGAGGATTTAAAGAGGTCTCCTCTGACAAGACTCATTCTGAAGGATCCCGAGCTTTCCCTCTCCCTCCTGGGACTGGTCTTCGTGGCCGGGATGATCGGCTTCATTCGAAGTCCCTTCTATCTCGACATCCTGATCATGATCCTCCTCTGGGCCATGCTCGCCTCCTCCTGGAACATTGCAGGGGGCTATGCAGGCATGTTTTCGTTAGGGCACGGAGCCTTCATTGGAATCGGGGCCTACATGTCTTCGATGCTCTTTATCCTTTTTAAGCTATCCCCATGGATCGGAATGATCGTGGGCGCTGTCGCGGCCGGAGCCATTGCCTCCTTTCTCGGGTACATCTGCGGCAGGCTCAAGGGACACTATTTTGCCCTGGCCACCATTGCTTTTGTCGAGCTCATGAACATCACCGGCGTTCAGCTCAAAGAACTGACCCGCGGATCCGAGGGCCTTTCGATCCCCTTCAATCCGGGGTGGCTCAACTTCATGTTTGAATCAAAGCTGACCTATGCCTATATCGGTTTGGCGTTCGCAGCCATTTTCTACTTCCTGAGCCTCGCCCTTGAGCGATCGAAATTAGGATATTACCTGGTGGCCATGCGGGAAGATGAAGATGCGGCAAAATCACTGGCCATCAACACCCCACTCGTCAAAATGATCTCCATCGGGCTCAGTGGTTTCCTGGCTGCCATCGGCGGCACATTCTATGCTCAGTATATTCTCTTCATCGAACCTGACACGGTGCTCTCTTTCAACTTCTCCGTCCAGGTGGCGCTGGTCACCATTGTCGGCGGCATGGGGACGGCCCTGGGACCCCTCGTCGGTTCTTTCCTCCTGACGCCGCTGAGCATGCTGCTCCGAGCCTATCTGGGAGGCGGCCTCGCCGGGCTTCACATCGTCATTTACGGCTTCTATGCTGCTCATCGTTGTCTTCTTTATTCCCGACGGGATCGTCAATGCAATCCGGATTCCGCTGAAGAAAATATCTGAAGAGCGAGGAGATCGGTCAAGTGATTCTTCAGACCGAGAGCGGTTACAAAACGATTTGGCGGCCTTATCGCCATCGATAAGGTCTCTTTTGAAATAAGACCGGGCGAAATCCTGGGACTCATCGGCCCAAACGGCGCAGGAAAGACCACCCTATTCAATACAATCACGGGCTTCTTCGCTCCGGAGACGGGATCCATCCAGCTCGAGGGGAAGGAGATCGTCGGGCTCAAACCCTTCGACATCTGTTCTCTCGGCATCGCCCGGACGTTCCAGCTCGTCAAGCCCTTTGCAAAGATGTCGGTGCTCCAAAATGCCATGGTCGGCGCCCTCTCCAGGACCAATCACATCGGAATCGCCAGAGAGGTGGCGCTCGATAAGCTCCAATTTGTAGGCCTCTACGAAAAGAGGCACGTCTTGGCGAGTGCGCTGACGATCAGCCAACGAAAGCGCCTCGAGATTGTGAGGGCCCTGTGCACCGCGCCCCGTCTGATGCTCCTCGACGAAGTCATGGGAGGATTGAACCTCACCGAAGTCAGGGAATTGCTCCTGCTCATTGAAAAGATGAGGACAGCGGGCAATACCCTCTTCATCATTGAACACATCATGGCAGCCATCATGAGCATCTGCGACCGGATTGTTGTGCTCCACCACGGCCAGAAGATTGCCGAGGGAGCGCCGCGGGACGTGGGATCGAATCCGCAAGTCATCAAGGCCTATTTGGGAAAAGAGTATGTCCTTGCTCAAAACGCAAGATCTTAATGTCTTTTACGGCGACTTACAGTCATTGACAGGCGTCGGGATCGACGTCGAGAAGGGTGAACTGACCACGATTGTGGGCGCCAACGCCTCCGGAAAATCGACGTTGATCAATACGATTTCCGGGATCCTCCGCCAACGGACCGGAACCATCACCTTCGAAGACCGAAGCATCGAACATCTCCCCGCCCACCAGCGGGTTGCCATCGGAATCATTCAAATCCCGGAAGGACGACTCCTCTTCCCCGACATGTCGGTCGTGGAAAACCTCGAACTCGGGGCCTTTACGCCCAGAGCCCGGCGTCATGAGGAAGCAGAACATGGAGAAAGTCTTCACCATCCTGCCCCTCCTCCAGGAAAGGCGAAATCAGAGGGCAGGCTCCCTGAGCGGAGGAGAGCAGCAGATGTGCGCCATTGGACGGGGTCTCATGGCCATGCCCACTCTCCTGATCCTGGATGAACCCTCCCTGGGGCTTGCTCCCATCATCGTCCAGGAAATGTTTGAGACGATCCAGAACATCAATCACGAGGGAACAACGGTTCTCCTCGTGGAGCAGAATGTCCAATTCGCGCTCGAGATCGCCGATCACGGATTTGTTTTGGAGAACGGACACATCACCTTAAAAGGCAAAGGGTCAGAGCTTCTCCAGAACGAACAGTTGAAGAAGGCCTATCTCGGGATCTACTCCAGAGGACTCCAGCTGATCTATTGACAAACGAGTTTCCCGTGTTAAGATTTCGACCGAATTGATGTCGAGGTGAGAGCGTTTGGTTCTTCAAGTCCTTTTGAACGGAATTTTCCTGGGCGCCCTCTATGCCAACATTGCCGTCGGCTTTTCGCTGGCCTGGGGGGTCATGGATGTCATCAACGTCACGCATGGCACCATGATTGTCATCGGCTCTTTTATTACCTTCTTCCTCTTCAAATTCGCGGGCGTGGACCCATTTCTCAGCATCCCCGTCTCCATGATGGTCCTTTTCCTGATCGGCTACTCCACCCAGAAATACCTCCTCAACCTGGTCGTGAAGGTCGGCGTGTTCCTGAGCCTCATCCTGACCTTCGGATTGGACCTGGTCCTGATCAACGTGGTCCTGCTCATCTTTACGGGCGATTACCGCTCCGTCACCCCCTCCTATTCCGGAACCAATTTTCAGATGGGAAACATCACCATCCCTTATATTCGATTGGCCACGCTCTGCATCTGCGTGCTCTTGACCATACTCCTGCAACTCTTCTTAACAAAGACCCGAACAGGCAATGCCATACGCGCCACGTCACAGAACAGGCAGGCTGCTGAGATCGTCGGAGTGAATGTGGCCAAGGTCTACTCGATCACCCTCGCAGTCAGTGCTGCCCTGGCCGGAGCCTGCGGGTCGTTGATTTCGATGGTTCAATCCTTTACCCCCTTTGAGGGCGGCTTCTTCATTATGAAAGCCTTTATCATCTGCGTCCTGGGCGGTCTCGGCAATGTCTATGGCGCCATCATCGGAGGACTCATTCTCGGCATTGTTGAAACCATGGGCGCCAGAATCCTCGGAACCGGTTTTCAGGAAGCGATCAGCGCCATCATCATGATTCTGGTTCTCATCTTCATGCCCAAGGGGATCGTGGGATCGAAATACAAGTAAGGGACCGTGTCGGTGACCGTGTCTCAGTGATCGAAGTCGAGAACGTTTACAACATCTGAAACGGATCACGGATACACTGTTGGAAAGTGGAACTGAAGAAGAGTCAGACCCTCGTCGGAATTCTTGTCGCCATCGGATTCATCGCCCTTCCCCTTTTCGTCGAAGGGTATTGGATCAGGGTGATCAGCTCGATCTTCATGTATGCCATCATCACAGGAGCCCTGAACATCATCGCCGGGTTTGCCGGATATGCGGCCTTTGGAAACATCGTTTTCTTCGGCATCGGGGCCTATACGACGGCCATGCTGATGCTCCGCGTCGGCTTCCCCTGGTGGTCGGGAGTTGTCTTCGGGGCGGTTCTCGCCGCCATCTTCGCGATCCTCATCGGCCTTCCCATCCTTCGATTGCGCGGGCATTATTTTGCCATTGCCACCCTGGGAATCAACCGCGCCGTTGAACAGATTGCCCTGGACTGGGGAAGCTTCACCGGAGGAGGAAAAGGAATTACCCTGCCTCTTCCCCAGATGGAGATTCAGAGTTTTTATGCCATGATCTACTTTATCCTGTTCGGACTCCTGCTCCTGACCATTTTTACGAATTCCGTGATCGCCCGGAGTCGCCTGGGCTATGCGCTCCGTGCCATCAGAGACAACGAAGACGCGGCAGAAGCCTCAGGGATTTTCGCCCCCACCTGCAAAATCATTGCATGGGCCATCTCTGCTTTCATCACGGGGCTCACGGGCGGAGTCTTCGCCTACTGGTTCAGCTTCATCGAGCCTGCCACGGTCTTTGACATCATGATCGCCGTAAAGGCCTTTGTCATGATGATGCTTGGAGGCGCCGGAACCGTTCTTGGGCCGATCATCGGGGCTTTTCTCCTTGAGTTGATCTCGGAAACTGTATGGGGACAATTTCTAACGATTCATATGCTCATCCTCGGAATCATTGTTGTCGCAGTCGTCATCTTTCTCCCGAGAGGGGTCCTCGACCTCTTTCGGAAAAAGATCTCACTGTCAGCGCTCATCAGAAATATAAAAAACCAGTCCGTGTGAGGACTTCCTCAAGGAATCGAATGGCTGTATTAGAGGGAAAATCCGTTTCAAAATTATTTGGAGCCCTGGCTGCAGTCGATCAGGTGGATTTCCATCTCCAGCAGGGTGAAATCCTTGGATTGATCGGGCCGAATGGTGCTGGAAAGACCACCCTCGTCAACCTGGTCACGGGGATTTACCCCATTACTCACGGTGAGATTCTTTTTGAGACAAAAAGGATCGACCGCTTGAAGCCTGCCTTGATTGCCCGGAGCGGGATTGCCAGAACCTTTCAGATTTCCAAGCCCTTCCCCGGAATGACCGTCCGTGAAAATGTGGTGATCGGTTCCCTCTTTGGAAAGGGAGGAACCGATCGGAATACGAAGATGGCTCTCCAGGAAGCGGATCGCTGGATCGAATTTGTTCACATCCAGGATTATCGAAATGCCTCCGTGGATCAGATCAATATTTCTTTTCGCAAGCGGATGGACCTCGCCAAGGCGCTGGCCATGGGACCCAGTGTTCTCATGCTCGATGAGGTCATGGCAGGACTCAATAGCAAGGACATTGAAGAGCTGATGAGTCTCGTGACCCGAATCAACCAGGAGCTTAAAATCACCCTTCTCGTCATCGAACATGTGATGAAAGCCGTGATGGGCATCTGTCACCGGGTCATGGTCCTCCATCACGGAAGAAAGATCGCAGATGGAACCCCTCATGAGATCGTTCGGGATGACCGCGTGATTGAGGCTTATCTGGGGGAGAGATATGCAAAGGCCCGCCGGGGGTCTGAATAAGATGCTCCTCGAAACCCGCAAATTAAATGTCGGATACGGAGACATTCAGGTTCTCTGGGATATCGATCTCAACATCGCTGAAGGAGAGGTCGTTGCGCTCGCAGGCTCCAATGGGGCGGGAAAAACAACTCTGCTGAAAGGTCTTCTCGGCGTCCTGAAACCCCTCTCCGGAGAGATCCTTTTCGAGGACAAACATATCTCATCGTTGCGACCGCACCAGCGTGTTCCTCTCGGAATCTCTCTCGTTCCGGAAGGGAGGGAACTCTTCTACTGGATGGGGGTCGAGGAGAACATCCTTATGGGCGCCTACTCCAGGCAGGATGCGGATGGAATCCAGGAAGACCTCCGTTGGATCTACCGGCTATTCCCCATTCTCAACGAACGCAAACACCAGCAGGCGGGAACCCTCTCGGGCGGGGAACAACAGATGTGCGCCATCGCCCGGGGGCTCATGTCTAAACCTAAACTCCTTCTCCTGGACGAACTATCCCTGGGACTTGCCCCGGTCATGGTAGACCGTCTCGTCCATGCGATTCGGGAGATTCACCGCCTGAGAAAAATATCGATCTTTCTCGTGGAACAGGATGTCCAGACCGCTTTTGAACTTGCGAGCAGAGGGTATGTCATTGAGACCGGGAAGATCATTGCAGACGATACGTCGCAGAACTTACTCGCTGATAACCGGATTCGCGAGGCGTACCTTGGGATTTAGGTATTTTATGCTCAGTGACATTAATCTCAGCAATGGACGTCATTCCTGCGGATCAGCAGGAATCCAGAAAAAAGCTGGATTCCGGGTCAAGCCCGGAATGACAGAAGAGAAAAAGCATTCGGTCGTTGTGTATAGAATCAACGGAGTTGTCGTCACGGATATAGACCTTAATTCAAAACAAGGAGGAAAAACTATGAAAAAGTTGTGTTCGATTCTTGTGGCCCTTTTGCTGATTTCAGCCTGGGGAATCGGCTCAGCCCTCAGCGCCGAGAAGGTCCTAAAACTCGGGGCCTCTGTCGGGATCACCGGAAGACTGGCCAAGGAGGGAGGCTATGTCAAGGACGGGTATACCTTATGGATGGAGGAAGTCAATAAGAAGGGTGGAATTAAGGTGGGGAATGATCGGTACAAGGTGGAGATCGTTTTCTATGACGACAAGAGCGATCCACAGACCGGGGCAAAACTGACCGAGAAACTGATCACCGAGGATAAGGTAAAATTCATCCTCGGGCCCTTCGGAAGCGGCATCACCCTGGCAACCAGTGCCATTGCCGAAAAATACAAGGTCCTTACCGTTGCCTGCCAGGCCAATGCCGTCAATATCTATGAGAGGGGTTTCAAATATATCATCTCCATTCTTCCTCCGGCCACCTACTACCTCCGCCCCGTTGTCGATCTCTCCCAGAAATTGAAACCCCAGGCGAAAACCGCGGCCGTCATCTGGGCCGACGATGCGTTTCCTGAATATTGCGGAAAAGGAGCCGCCGACTACTGCAAGGAGAAAGGGCTAAACGTCGTTTACGCAGGGAAATATCCTAAAGATGCAAAAGATCTTTCCTCGATCCTCCTTGAAGCCAAAAACAAGAATCCGGATATACTCCTAGGCGGAACTTACTTCAACGACGGCCTGCTGATCACCAAACAGATGAAGGAGCAGAATTTTGATGTCAAACTGCTCGGGTTGTCGGTGGGACCCCAGCTTCCGGCCTTTGTTGAGAACCTTGGAAAAGACGCGGAGTATGTCATGGGATGCGAGTGGTGGACTCCGTTCGCCCCTTGGAAGGACGACTTCTTTGGCACCTCCCAGAATTATTCTGAAATGGTGAAGAAACGATTTGGCTACACCCCCAGCTACCACCCCACCTCGGCAAGCGTGGCTGGTCTCGTGTTGCAGATGGCTATTGAGAAGGCAGGGACCCTGGACGTCGATAAGGTGACCGAGACCCTGAGAAACATGAAGGTCACAACGGTCTGGGGACCCATGGCATGGAACCAGGCTGGACAGAATGTTGAGATTCACAGCGCTGCGGTTCAGGTGCTCAAAGGAAAAATGGAAGTGGTCTATCCGTTCGAGGGGAAAACGTCAGATGTGGTTTATCCCTTTGTGCCCTGGTCAAAAAGGAAGTAGACAAGAGATTAGGTTAAGGCTAGCAGGGTCAGGTGTAGAGAGATTTAATCAGATACGAGAAAATGATGAGCGCCGAACCCGGCGCGAAGACAGATGGGGTGCTGCAAGAGCACCCCATCTTTTTAATTTTAGCGGTGAATCTCAGAGCACGGCACCCCTGATAGCGGCGGGGCAACTCATGTCCTCTCCTGCCCTACTCCAACTCCGTAATGAAGCAAAACCATTCAGCATTTCGGCTTGTTTTTCATATGGATATCTTCCTCCTGTATACGATCTTGGCGGAATATGGTCAAATCTCTGGAATGCGGAGATTATCCAAAATTGATACCGTCGATTTCTTCCTGTTGTCGTATCCCTGAAAATTACTCCCCTGTACAAGCTTTAAAGCGTAATCCTCAAAGGGATAATTTTCACAAACCGATTTTGCTATTGACATGACCTGCTCCTTTGATAATATCAAGCTGTATTTTTTGAAGAAATAAGATTTTCCCGATAAAACCAAACCCTCCGTGAGAAGGGGGCGGAAAGCGGCGGGTCTTTTGAATTAAAGATGGCCGAGCTGCCGAAGGATTAAACCGATGTTTTCCCATAGGCTTGACATCTTCAGTAACGAAATAACGAGCTATCAGGACCAAATCAGTGAGGCAAATGAATTTTTAAATAAACTTGTTCAGGAAGCAAAAGAATCGAAAGCGAATCCGGAGTGGCTTACTGGTTCAATCAATTATTTCAGTTGACATACGGTGAGGTTAATATTAAAAAAAGTGGGTATGCACTTTACTCAACCGGCCACAAGATGTAGAATGTGGTCATGGAAGAGCCAAGGCACCCCGTTTCGGGCATTGATTATCCTGGAACATTCCAGGACTTTGATAAATGGTTTAGCAGCGAAAATGCTTGCATCCAAGGCCCGTGGCCTACTCTTCTACCGTCTGATGGAGCAGGCCATAGATTGTCATCCCGTGCCACGCAAAATGATTATAGGTGGCCAAACACAACATATGGTAGATAGTTGAGTGAACTGCATACCCACTTTAAAAAATTGTTAGGGATTTTAGAGAATGTTGAAAGTTTTCAAGTTGTTTAAAAATATTTTTCAATAATATCAGGAGATTAGATCTCATGAAAAAGTTTACCTTTTTTTTAGTGATCATGGCGCTTTTGATTTTTATCATCTCTTCAAACTCTTCCGGAGGTGACCATCAGGTCAGCTTCCAGCCCTTGGAGGAACAATCGGCCCTCTCTCCTGCAGGCAGAATTGGTATCGCTCCCAACACTCGCCAGGTGCATCAGGATACTGCCATCCCGACCCCCCTCACTGATTCGAAACCTAATCTGACCCCTTACAAGCCTTCAGGCTGGTCCGACAAAATCGTGGTTTCATATTATGCGGGCGCAACAACTGACGGCGACCCTCTTTATGATACGGACGATATCTATGTGAATTGGGCCGTAATCAACAGCAGTAGCGTGGGAATCAATGACCTATTCTATATTAAATTGTACCTGGACGACTTTCTGATCGAAACGTGGTATTCGGATTCACTTCCTGCAAATTATTATTCCTACAATACGGATTATTGGATCGGTCCATTAGATGTGGGGAACCATCAGATCAAAATCGTGGCAGACCCAACCGACCTGGTAGATGAGAGCAATGAGGCGGACAATGCCTATCAAAAAGAAATCACGATCGTTTCAGAACCAAGTACCACGAAACCCAATCTGATCCCTTACAAACCCTCAGGCTGGTCGGACAAGATAGTGGTGTCGAATATTACAGGAACGACCACCGATACCAGCCCTCTTTACGATACCGATACACTCTATGTGGATTGGGCTCAAACCAACAACAGCACTTTAGGAATCAATACCAAATTTTATTCCGCTTTGTACGTAGACGGTGCCTTGAAGAAAAAGTGGTATGCGGATACCTTAAACGCCAATTATTATGCCTACGTAACGGATTATTCGATCGGATCTTTGGATGGGGGGACCCATAAGATTAAACTCGTGGCGGACGTTACAGAGGTGATCGATGAAAGCAATGAGGCAGACAATACGTATGAAAAAGAAATTACCGTCTTGGTGGGAGCCATTACTGCCAAGCCCGATTTAACCCCTTACAAGCCTTCAGGCTGGTCCGACAAAATTGTGGTTTCGAATGGGACGGGAACAACCACCGATGCCGGTATCCTTTACGACACGGATGAGCTCTATGTGGATTGGGCTGCAATCAACAACGGCAGTGTGGGGATTAATACCAAATTCTATTCCGCTTTGTACGTGGACGATAACCTGAAAGAAGCGTGGTTTACGGATACCTTAAACGCCAATTATTATGCCTACGTAACGGATTACTCGATCGGATCTTTGGATGCGGGGACCCATAAGATTAAACTCGTGGCGGACTCAACGGGTTCGGTCAATGAGAGCAACGAGGAAGATAATGAATATACAAAGACCATCACCGTGTCTTTCGCCTCCCCTGACAAACCTAATCTGGTTTTTTACCAGAAACAGGGGTGGTCGGACGAGACAATCGTATCTAAGAGGTCGTCAGCCTCCGCAGACGACTGGCCTTTAAAACCGAGCGACAATCTCTATGTGAGCTGGTGTATAAAGAATATCGGAGGGGTGAAGACCTCTAAAGAATTCAGGGTGAATTTATACGTGGATGGAGTAAAAAAATATAGTTACCTGATGGGGAAGGGAGGGTTAAAGCCTTCGAAGATGTTGACAAAGCAAGGGTTTAAAATCGGAAAGCTGACCGGAGGGGAGCACGAGCTGAAATTAGTGATCGATGAGGAAGGCGTCATCGGGGAGTTCAATAAAGAGGACAATATCGTGATAAAGAAAGTTTATATCCAGTCGGGAGACGGATCGGTGAACAAACCGATCCTGATTGGGTTAACGAATATCAACAAGCAGGAATGGGGAGAGTATGAGGTCCAAGGTTCCGTGTGCAGCAAGGGAGGGGGAGTAGATTATCTCTTTGATTGGGGGGACGGGAACCGGACTGAGTGGTCGCCTGCTACGAAACAGAAATATAAATGGGGTGAGGATGGAACTTATTCGGTAAAGGCCATCGCCCGATGCAAAAATTACACCGGAGTGATGTCGGACTGGTCGGTTCTAATTGTATCTGTGGCCGATAAGTCGAACACCACAGACGGATCGGATGATGCCTTTTCGCCGTAGGAATCCCATTTTGCGGCATTTTGTCGCCGTTTCTGTAATACTTGACAGCATTCTTGTGGAAAATTATCAACCCATACCACATTCACAAAATAGAGGCAGGGTTTTAGAAGGCCTTGCCATTTTGTTTATTTCTTTCGGCAATCTTCAACTCCAAGATTACCTTTCCACTGCGGACTTGTAGGTGTTAGAGGTAACCATAGGGGGGACGCAGAACTCCCTTTTTAGGAAGGCTGCTATAAACTCTCTGTTCTGGGTCTGACGAAAATGTTTGAATTTGTTCTGGCTGTCTCAACGTTGGCATGAACCTTAATCCGGGGTCCTCTTTATTTAAATTTCTTCTCAGGCGGAGGGGCAAAGAGTCCGAGCTTGCTGTGTCTTAGCCCCAGATCGACCATGGCCTCGGCCACCTTCAGCGCAACGGCGCTCGGATCGAGAATCTTGACGCCAAGTTTCGATTCCAGTTCAGGCGCGTAGCCTGCCATACCAGCACATCCCAGGATGATTATTTCCGCACCGTCCTCCTCTGCCGCCAGCCTTGCAACTTCAAGAACCCGTTTCTTTGTTCTCTCAGGGTCCGCATCGGTCTCCGCCACGGAAAGGTCAAGGCTCCGAACAGAGGCCAAGAAGTGGTCCATCCCCCGAATGTAAACGTGCTCCCTTCGCGCAGCGATGCGCTCTTTTCTTGGAGTCATCACCGAGAACCTTGCCCCCAGCATAGCCGCCACGTGAAGGGTTGATTCTTCAATTCCAATCACCGGAATTTCAGAGATTTCTTTGGCGGCTTCGAGCCCCGGGTCGGAAAAACAAGCCAGGATCACCGCATCGTAACCTTCCTGGTTCGCCCGTTTGACCAGTTCCAGCGTCGGAGGAATGGCATGGGCCTCATCGTAGGCGGACTCGATTGTCTCGGGGCCCTTGTCCGCGCAAACGACCGTCAATTCCGTATCGGCTCGCTTAATTCCCATCAGTTCCGCGCGGAGGTGGTTCGTCATGCTCTCCGAGGTGTTGGGATTGATAACCATGATCTTCATTTCTTAAAACCTCCTATTTTTAAACCAGCCTCCGGCTCATAACAAAATCTCTCTTCTGTATTCAACACTCAGCACCCCTCATTCCGAAAATAACCGATGAGTTCCCTGCCCCTCCGAAAAACCTCCAGGTTCAGTTTGACCAGTTTTTCAGGGACCCTCTTGCGGATGATCTCTTCCCACAGGCTGGCCGGAGGCTCCAGCAGGCTGGACAGGGCGCCCATGACGACAATATTGAGCGTCCTTGCATTTCCCAGTTCCAGCGCGGTCTGCAGCCCGGGAATAACGTGGACTTTCTTGGCCGCCCGTTTGAGCCCCTCCAGAATCGCTTCCCTGTCAGGATATTCGGCCTCACCGGAACTGACCATGATCGGATCGAGGCGGCAATCGTTAACCACGATGGTTCCTTCCGGACGGATATAGGACAGCCGTCTCAGCGTCTCAAGCCACTCAAATCCGATGAGGTAATCTGCGCCCCCCTCCTCAATCATCGGGGCATGGACTTTTTCGGCCCAGCGAACATGGCTGACCACACTTCCGCCCCTAACAGCCAGCCCGAGAATATCCGACTTCTTGACGTCATAGCCATTCTCGCTCCCCACGTCCGAGAGGATGTCGCTTGCAACCACGGTTCCCTGACCACCCACACCCGCAATCAGAAAATTAAGTTCCTTTTCTAACATTGAATGATCACCTCATTTCTGTATTGGCACCCCAAATTCTCGAAGAATTCAAACATTGCATACCCCCCCTTCATCCCCCCTTAACTTAAGGGGGGAACAGTGGGGGGGTACAAGGGGAACGCCATTTTCATCGTTCCAGCCTGTCTGCCGGTAGACAGGGTTGACGCTCCGCCATGACCCATGAGCTTAAAAATAGGGGAAAAGGACCCTCTCTGTTTTTGCCTCAACCTTAACCTATACCTTAGCCTTGGTTTTCGTCTCGGATTTGCCCGGTTTTCTTATCGCCTTTGTCGGACAGACCTGCCTGCAGACATCGCATCCTGTGCACAACACCGGGTCAATCCCCGTCTTTCGCTTTCCCGTTTTTTCATATTTTTCTTTCGCTTTGACGATTGCCGGGCAACCCATTCGGGAGCAAAGCCCGCAGGCCGTGCAAAGATCGAGGTCCACCTCATAGGCAGGCTGAGGATCTTTTGAAATGAAGACACATTCCCCTTCGGCAATCAGCACAGCGGTCCCGTCGTAGGAGGTGCATTCCTTCAGAGCCTTTTCCATCCCTTTCACATCAAAGGCGTTCACCTTCAGAACCTTCTCGACGCCCATGGCCTTGACCAACCCGTAGATGTCCACCTTCTTCACCTTCTCACCCATCAGGGTCACGGCGATTCCCGGGTGGTCCTGATGGCCTGTCATGGCCGTCGTGCTATTGTCCATGACGATCACGGTCCCCTTTCCCTTGTTGTGGACCATGTTGAGCAGCGGCGGAATCCCGGCATGGAAAAAGGTGGAATCCCCAATGGTCGCCACGCCCGGCTCCGGCAGGTTCGACTTCCCCATCCCGTGGAGCACGCCGATGCTCGCTCCCATGGATCCCATCGTATGCTGGGCGCTGAATGGGGGAAGCGTCCCAAGATTGTAGCATCCAATGTCTCCGGCCACGGGCACTTTCATCTTGTTCAGGAGGTAGAAACTGGTCCGGTGAGGACACCCCGGGCACAGGACCGGGCTCCGGGGAGGAAGATTCTCGGGAACATGGACGGGGACCTGGACCGTTTTCTTTTCCATTTCGGGCAACAGCCCGTGCTTCGCAGCTAACCTCCTCAGCGTTTGGGGAAGAAGTTCGTCACAGGCCGGGAAGATTTCCTTCCCGAGGACGGGAATCCCCATCGCCTTGATCTGCTCCTCGATGAATGGGTCAAGCTCCTCAATCACCAGAACTTGCTTCACCCCCCTCGCAAACTCCTGGATCATCTTCCCGGGCAGAGGATAGGTCATGCCGAGCTTCAGGAAGGAGGCTCGTTCAAAAACTTCTTTCGCGTATTCGTAAACGACCCCGCTCGCAATGATGCCCAGATCTCTCTCTTGCCATTTGATCCGGTTCCAGGGAAAGGTTTCTCCGTACCTGGCAAGGTCAAGGAGCCGCTGCTCCACAACGGGATGTCTTTTCTTGGCCCAGAGGCACATGCAGTTATACTTTTCCATGTTCCTCGGAAAAGGACCCACTTCGCCCCTGGGTTTCTGCGGCTCTCCTAAAGTGACCATCGACTTTGAATGAGAGGTCCGCATGGTCGTTCGGATCAGCACAGAGGTGTCGAAGGCCTCGCTCATCTCGATTCCCTTGACGATAAAATCCTTTGCCTCCTGGCTGTCCGCCGGTTCAAGCAAGGGAAGTTTTCCGAGTTTTGCATAATGCCGGTTATCCTGCTCATTCTGCGTGCTGAAGAGACCCGGGTCATCCGCCGTGACAACCACCAGGCCCGCCTCCAGCCCCGTGTAAACCGTGTAGAACAGAGAATCGGAAAGAACGTTCATCCCAACCTGCTTCGTCGTCACCATGGCCCGCCTTCCCGAGTAGGCTGCTCCCGCAGCCACGTCCATGGCCACCTTTTCATTCACCGACCATTCCGAATAGATCTCCCTGTATTTGGAGACATTCTCGAGTATCTCGGAGCTTGGGGTCCCCGGATAGCCCGCAACGATTTGAATTCCTGCCTCGTAAGCCCCCCTTGCGATGGCCTCATTTCCAGAAAGTAATACCCTCATAAACCTTTTCTCCTCCTTTGCCCGACGGCAGGGCATCCGGTAGCCTTTCTTATCTTCAACGTTAATGGGTTTTCAATCCGCAACTATTCTTCTCCGACCTCCATGACGACATCCACCACTCGAACGCCTTCGCTGCCGGGCAAAACCATCAAGGGGTTGAGATCGAGAGAAAACAATACTTCTTCTAAATCCAGAGCGAGACGGGACACTTGAACCATGGCCTCGACAAGGGAATTGATATCGGCCTTTCCGCCTCCTCTGAATCCCTCCAAGATCAACCTTCCTCTAATTTCGGCGATCATGGCGCGGGCCTCTTCTGGATCGATGGGTGGAATTCGGAGCGTCGTATCTTTCAGTAATTCAACCCAGATGCCCCCCAAGCCAAAAACGACCACAGGCCCGAACGAGGGATCCTTTGTAACACCCAGAATGACTTCCACTGCTTCCTCTGAAATCAACTCCTGAATCAGAATGCCTTCAAGATTTGATCCGGGTTTGAAGCGACGGGCGTTTTCCACAATACGGTCATAGGAAGCCCGCACTTCTGCCGGATTTTGAATATTCAGTTGAACCAGTCCTGCCTCTGTCTTGTGAGGAATCTCCATCGATTGCCCCTTCATGACGACAGGAAAAGTGAACTTCTCAGCTGCCGCTATTGCCTCCTCGGGGGACTGCACAAGCCTCTCCCTTGCAATAGAAATCCCGTAGGCCTTAAGGATTTCTTTACCCTCCCTGTCTGACAGGACACGCCTGGGTCCTTTCAGATCCCGAATCATCTCTTTCACATGGAGTGGAGACCATCCATCCGAGCCTCCTCGTCCTTTTTTTCGCTCTCTCAAAAACTTCCCGTATCTGACCAGATGGTCAATAGCAAGCAAGCTCTCCCTCGTTCCCTGAAGGAATGGAATATTGCCTTGATCCAGAATCCCTTTGATCGTCTGATCCAGACCTCCGGAGAGATGACTGAAGGCAACCACGGGCTTTCCCACTGCCGCTGCACGAACAGCAGCCCTGGCAACATCGGCATATTGCTCTACCTGTTTCTCTGCCATCCCGGGGGGAGAGTCCTGTGACACCGCGATCAGGTCGATCCCCTCCTCTCTCGCTAAGACTTCAAGACAGGCGGGATAAGTCTCAACCAGATCGCCACTTCCCCATCCGTCAAGGGGGTTCCCTATGGAGGTAAAAGGGGGAAGCCTTCTTCGGAGTTCTTTATTGGCCTCCTCAGAAAGGGGAGGAAAGGAGATGGAAAGCCCCTCAGCAAGATCCCCGATAAGACTAATCTCCCCGCCTGAAACCGTGATCGCACCGATCCTGGCTCCCCTCGGCCATCGACCGCGACATCGGACCAGAGCCTCTGCCGTCTCGAGAAGCTGATTTAGGTCATCAACCCGGATCACGCCCAGTTTTTTGAAGAGCGCATCCTGAATCCCATCTGACCCGGTGAGCGCCCCCGTATGCGTCTGAGCCACCTTCTGCGCTATCCGGGACCGGCCAACCTTCAGGGCAATAATGGGTTTTTCGAGTTCCGTGGCCCTTTTACAGCATCGTATGAATTCGTCGGGCCTGCGAATAGACTCCAGAAAGGTGATGATGACGTCTGAATTCTTATCTTCAACGAGGTAAGCCAAGTAGTCGCTTGAATCGAGAACAGCCTCATTTCCACTCGATATGAGAAAGTTGAAGCCAATCCCCCGATTGCTGTTTGCAATAGCCAGAAGGACAGATCCACTCTGAGCGATGACACTGACTTTACCCTTTTTCAGGGTCGGAGAGATCGGAGCGCTATAGGTTCCTACCTGGTCTTGCAGATTTGCATAGCCCACGCAGTTGGGACCGCAAAAATGGATCCCGTAATCGAGACAGACCTTCCTCAAATCCTCCTGCAGTCTGACTCCTTCGCTCCCGGTTTCAGCAAAACCGCTCGCAAAGGCCCACGCGCCCCGGATACCGCGTCTCCCCGCCTCTTCCAGAACCGGGAACAACCTGCCTGTATCCCAGAAGAACCGCAACACAATCGACCTTCTCGCTGTCTCGGGGATTTCAGGAGCGAGGGAAAACTCTCAAGTCCAAAAATGCTTTTGTATCTGGGATTGACGGGGATCACCTTCCCCGTGTAGCCTAAGGTGCGAAGGTTCTCGATGACGAAGGCCCCTGCGCCGGCCTTTTCAGAGGCGCCAACAACTGCAATCGATCGAGGATTGAGAAGGGGGCTGAGGTCTTTCATAGTAAAAATCCTATGCTGGATGCAAGACTAAGGTCATCGACGGAAACGGCTTTCAAGATCCATTCTACAGACGCTTGACCGTCTGTCGGATCTGGATTCCGGAAGCGCCGGAACGAAGATCAGCCGAGTTACAGAAAGCACTTTCCGTTTCCCGACCCCCAAAATCGACTGGAAATTTTGGTTAGAAAAACAGTATTGCAGCGGAGGTGAGAACGGTGTCAAACGTGGGGTCTTGATCGGAGCCGGAGCCCTCGCTTCTTTCATCAGTGAGATCAAGTCGAAGATGCGATTGCCCAAGAAAAAACTCCCGCTCCCGAAGAAACAACGTCTGAGCGGGAATAAGGTCAGTGTTTTAACCTCTCCTCTCTGTTTCTCACCTGAATCTGAGGATAGAGGATTGCTCTGCGCATGATGATGCCTTTAGGGTCCGTACTGATGGCTTTCAGGTAGTAGTGTTCCGCCTTTGCTCCCTCGCCGATTCGTTCGTAACATTCACCCAGCAGGTTAAGGGCGTCCTTAAAGGTGGGTAAAAACTCGATCACTTCCTCAAGGGTGTTGATCGCAGCATAGTGTCGGCCCAATTTGAGATAGCACATGGCCAGCCAGTAATGTCCCTGGTAGTGCTTCGGGTTCAGACGAGTCACTTTTTCGTAATAAGGAAGGGCTGTGGCGTACATGGCCTTCCGATAGTAAAGGCCGCCGAGATTTAAAAACACCGGAATACTCTTCTTCTGCCTTTTCAGGATCTGATTGTAAACTCTGACCGCCCGATCGAATAGGTCCGCCCGCTCAAAGGCATTGGCCTCTGCCAGAAGAAAATTGGTCCTCATTTCTCCAAAAGATAACTCCCTCCGGACCAGGTCTTTCACGAGAGACCAGAGCACCCAACCCATGAAAAAAGGAAATGTAAATGCTCTCCAGTTCATTTTTCCCTCTACACATTAAATCGGAAATGAATGATGTCCCCATCTTGAACGAGGTAATCTTTGCCCTCTGAACGGAGCAGTCCCCTTTCCTTCGCCGCATGTTCCGACCCACAGGCCATAAAATCGACGAAAGAAAGGACCTCTGCCCGGATGAAACCTCTCTCCATATCGGTGTGGATCTTTCCCGCAGCCCTGGGAGCAGGCGTCCCCTTTGAAACGGTCCAGGCCCTCAGTTCTGAACTGACTGTCGTGTAAAAGGTGACCAAGTTCAGAATCTCGTATCCTACTTGGATCAATCGTTCCAGGCTGGACCCCTCCAGGCCCAATTCCCGCCTGAACTCCTCTCGCTCGCTTTCACTCAGTTCGGCTATCTCTGCCTCGAGATCACCGCAGAGGGTCACCATTTTGCTCCCTTCCTTTGTAACCCTTTCCCTCAATCCCTTCAAACAAGTCCCTTGTCCTCGGAGTTCTTCCTGGTCCACGTTCACAAGGTAAAAAACGGGTTTTGCGGTCAGTAGATGGAGGTCTGACAGCACGGCTTCCCGTTCCCCGTTGAGGTGAAGAACCCCTGCCTTCTTCCCCTGGTTCAGAGCAGCCTGAATCTCAATGTAGACTTCGATCTCCAATCCCGCTTCCTTTGCACCCACCTTGTGGAGTCGCTCAGCCTTCTCCATTCGTTTTTCCAGGGTCTGGAGGTCCGCCAAGATCATTTCGGTGTCAACCACCTCTATATCTCGAACCGGATCGATGGAGCCGAAATCATGAGCTACATTTTCGTTCTCGAAGCAGCGAACGGCATGGGCAATCGCATCGACCGTCCGGATATGATCCAGAAACTGATTTCCGAGTCCTTCTCCTCTGCTGGCCCCTTTGACCAGTCCCGCGATATCGATGAACTCCAGTGTCGTGTGAACCGTCTTCTTAGGGTGGATGCCTTGAGCAATCGTTTCTAATCGCTTGTCCGGCACCGGAACAACGCCCACATTGGGCTGGATGGTGCAGAAACGATAACTGGCCACCATTGCGCCTGCCGCCGTCAGGGCATTGAAAATAGTCGATTTCCCAGCATTGGGAAGCCCCACGATCCCGCACCGAAACCCCATACCCTATCCCTGCCTCCTCGGGACTCACGTCCTGATTCCCGAAACCGCTTTTCGATCTATCTCGGCCGTTCCAACCTTCCTCGCAAAAACCTAAGAAGATCACAAAATATTTTTTTGGATTTCTTTTATACTATTTGTATAATAAAATAGTTCCAAAATAAAGTGGGTTGGCACCTTCCCATCCCGAGGAGATAAAATGGTAAAACATCAGAATCGCATCATGATCGAAACAGCCTGCTCCCTCGCCAAGAAGACCCATTCGAAGGGTGTCCTGATCTATGCGGACATGATCGAGGATTATGAATCCCTCGCCAGGATTGGCCAGGAGAAGAAAACCGATCTCATTCTCGTGGTGAAAGAAGAAACCTCTCTTCAGGAGGCACAATCGGTCTCCGACAAGGTCATTCAGATTCCCAATATTCTTCTGGGACGGATCAACCAGATCAAGATGGCCATCATCCAGGCCCTGTCGAGGGGGATTGTTCAAAAGGGAGACAAATGGGTCTGCCTTTCAGGAATGCCTCAATCCAGGGCCCTGGACAACCTTCTTATCCTCGAATTTGGAAAAGAGTTTGAAGTCCTTTTTTCTTCTGATCTCCCGGTCATTTCTGAAATCGTGAAACCGGAGGTCTTCGAGATTCTACTGAAACTTGCCCTTGAAATCTCAATGGAAGCAAAGGAAGGGAGGAAATCGTCCGGCGCTATTTTTGTTTTAGGCAAACACGAAGAGGTGTTGAAGTATTCCCACCCCATGGTCATTAACCCCTTTCAAGGCTATCCCGAAGAAGAGCGCAATATCCTGGATCATCGATTGAAAGAGACCGTGAAGGGATTCTCGTCAATTGACGGGGCCTTTATCATCCGGGAGGACGGCATCATCCTTGCCGCCGGCCGCCACCTGGATGCCTCCGGAGAGAACGTTGAAATTCCATTGGGCCTCGGCAGTCGCCACCGGGCCGCAGCAGGAATCACCAGTTTGACGGATGCCCTGGCGATTGTGATTTCCGAGGAGACGGGGGGCGTGCGGATCTTCCATCATGGGAAGATCTTTATGGAGATTGAAAAGGGAGAGTAAGTTTTTTCTGGAATCGGTTCATGGCCGTCTCGACGCCCTCCGAGATCATGACGACCAGGCACTCGGCTGCCCGGCTGAGAACTTCGTCCAACTGGCGTCGCTCGGGCTCATCAAAGAACCTCAGCACATAATCGGCAGGATCCATTCCACGCGGGGGCCTGCCGATGCCCACCTTCAGTCTCAAAAAATTGTTTCCCCCCGTCGAATCGATGATCGATCGAACCCCTTGATGGCCTCCGTCTCCTCCCCAACGCTTGATCCGAAGCGCCCCGAAGGGAAGGTCCAGGTCATCATGGATCACCATCAGATCTTCCGGGCCCGCCTTGTAATACTGGATGATCCTTTTTACCGCGAGCCCGCTCAGATTCATGAACGTCTGGGGTTGAACAAGAAGGACATCCCGGGAATGGATGGATCCTTTTCCATAGTGCGTCTTGAAACGTTTATGGCCGAGAGAGATATGGCTCTCTTCGGCAAGTCGATCTAACACCTGAAACCCAATGTTATGCCGGGTCCATTGGTAGGTCCCTCCGGGGTTTCCCAACCCCACCATCACCTTCACGATCGACTATTTTTCCTCCTCCTTCGTCTCTTTCTCCTCTCCTTCTGCCTCCGCAGCTCCTTCCGGAGCAGCCTCTTCCACCGGCTTCACTTCCACTGCGGGCAGCACCACCGTGGCAATGGTAAAGTTGGCGTCCGACAAGACCTTAAATGTGTCGACCTTCAGGTCTCTGACGTGAATCGAATCGCCGATCGAGAGGCCGCTGACATCCACATCGATGCTCCTTGGGATATCGCCGGGCAGGCATTGGATCTGAATGGACCTCTGGACCTGCTCCAGAATGCCTCCCAACTTCACTCCCTCGGCCTTCCCGAGGAGATGGACAGGAACCTCCACATTGATCATCACATCCATCGAGACCTCATAAAAATCGGCGTGGAGAGTTTTCCTCTGAAGAGGGTCAATCTGGTGTTCTTTCAGCATCACCACTTTTTGAAAAGACTCTCCTCCTTTTTGGATGTTCAGGTCGATGAGCACATTCTCGCCTGCTTCCGTGTGCAGGGCCCTCGACAATTCCTTAGGATCCACCATGAGCGGAATCGTTTCTGAATGAGGACCATAAAAGACGGCTGGAATCTTCCCCTTTGCCCTCAGCTTCTTGGCTATTTCCTTTCCTCTCTTGTCACGAAGTTCTGCGTTTAAAACTGGTTTTTCCATTCCTGACTCCTTCTTGGATCATGATAAAATAACGTGACCGTGTATCGTGTCACGTGTCCGTCATCCTAATTCGGTATGACACGATTCATCCAAAAACGTCAACCCGCAACCTGAAACCTGCCCCGTGTTCACCTCAGGGTCTACACAAATAGGGAACTCACCGACTCATCCTTGTGAATTCTCTGGATCGCTTCTGCAAGAATACCTGATATGGATAGGACCTTAATGGCCGGTTTCTCTCTTGCCGATTCTCTCAGGGGAATGGAATCGGTCACGATCATTTCCTGGATGGGCGATTCCGAAATGATCCTCACCGCTTCTCCGGAGAGGACGGGATGGGTACAGCAGGCATAGACTGCCTTTGCTCCGTTTTCAATCAGGGCATTTGCCGCCCGGACCAGGGTTCCTCCCGTATCCACAATATCATCAAGCAGGACAGCCCTCAGACCCCTGACCTCTCCGACAATGTTCATCACCTGGGAAACGTTGGGGGCGTCTCTTCGCTTATCGATGATGGCCAGAGAGGCATTCAATCGCTTGGCAAAGGCGCGAGCCCTCTCCACCCCGCCGGCATCCGGCGAGACAATAACCGTTTCGTCTGTCAGGTGCCGCAAATGTTCCAGGAGCACGGGCGCAGCGAACAGGTGGTCCACCGGAATATTGAAAAAACCTTGAATCTGCCCCGCATGAAGATCCACGGCCAAAACTCGTGAAGCCCCCGCTGTCGTGATCAGATCAGCAACCAGTTTGGCAGTAATGGGAGCGCGAGGAAGCACCTTCCGGTCCTGTCTCCCGTAGCCGTAATAGGGAAGAACAGCCGTGATTCGTTCAGCAGAGGCTCTCTTCAGGGCGTCGATCAGAATCAGCAACTCCATCAGGTTATTATTGACGGGCGAACAGATCGACTGGATGACAAAAATATCCATTCCCCTCACACTTTCATGGATCTCGACATTGATCTCTCCGTCGCTGAAGGTTTTGACCACGGCTTGTCCGACCGCCGTCCCGAGGCGGTCGCAAATCTTCCGGACAAGCTCGACATTCGAATTTCCGGTAAAGATTCTTAACCGACTGGGGTCCTTTGCCACGATGGGTCCTTCTTTTTCCCTTACCATCGGAACACCCTTCCTTCCCTTCGGAGTATGAAATTTGGAATCCGGCTCAAGAATATTGGCTGGGGTGGGAGGATTCGAACCTCCGAATACAGGTTCCAAAGACCTGTGTCTTACCGCTTGACGACACCCCAATCTCTTTCCAATTCGAAATCCGAGGGTTCACATTCTTGAGCCAAAACCGGAAATAGGTTCTGTCTTACGGGAGGCTGTGGGCTCTAATGACAAGCCATCCCTTCCCTGTCATGTTTCGTCTGATGTTTCTGTAAGCGCTTCCGGCATTCTTTCCATCCGCGTAAATCCCGAAAACGGTAGGACCGCTTCCCGTCATGAGGCTTCCCAGGGCCCCCTGGGAACGGAGAACCTCTTTCATGACATGAATCTGAGGGAACTTCTCCGAAACGACTTCTTCAAGGTCGTTCATCAAAGCCTTGCAGATTGCCTCAGGGGTGGTCAAAAGCTTATGAATTTTATAACGAAATTTCTCTTTTGTCAATCTTGTATTTTGATATGCCCAACGTGTAGACACTTCAAAATTCGGGTAAATAAGGACAAACCAGAGGGCGGGGAGATCAATCTCTTTCAGCCGTTCTCCAATGCCTGTAGCAATGGCTCCCTTATCGAGAAAGAAGAAGGGAACATCGGCTCCAATCTTGACTCCCATCGTCATCATCTCCTTCCGGCTGAGACCCATTTCCAGAAGTTGATTCAAAGCCTTCAGGGTCGTGGCCGCATTACTGCTCCCCCCCCGAGGCCCGCGCCAAGGGGTATCCTCTTTTCAATATGGATTGAAATTCCCCCCCTGTAGGCTGAATTGTTCAGGATGGCCTCGGCGGCCCTATAAACCAGATTGTTCTTTCCAACGGGGAGATTGGGTTCGTCGGTAGTAATCGAAATTCCCCCCGCTTCCCTCAGTGAGAAGCGGATCGTATCGTGGAGGCTGATCCTCTGGAAAATGGTTCTGATCTCATGATACCCGTCTTCCCGCTTCTTTAAAATCTCAAGTCTCAGGTTTACTTTCGCATGAGACAAAAGCTTTAAGTTTCTTTTCATGGCGATTCTGTTTCGATCTTCGCTCTCTGATCTCGCTTTATCTCACCCCAGGAAACCATTCTTTTGCAGGAACAATGCACCGGCTAATCCTCCTGGAGATCAATGGCTTCAGCGGGGCATTGACTGACACAGGCCCAGCATTCGATACAATCCTCGGGCCGAATGGGGCTCGATTGATCTCCCTCCATCACATAGACTTCGCTCGGGCAGATATCCGCACAGTTGCCGCAACCATTACACTTTGTCGGGTTTACAGTAGGATACATGTCTTAAATTCGCAAAGGGCATAGGGCATAAAGCGTAAAACATAAAACATGGGGAAAATCACCAAAATACTAACAGAAAAGATTCAGCAGGCCTGTTTTGTGCCGCAGGCTAAGACTTGTTTTGCCCTGCTCCCGCTTCGATAAATCGTAATGCCCTTGCACCGCTCCCGGTAAGCGGTCAGGAAGGCATCTTTCACGTCATCTTTCGTCGCCTCCCGGGGGAAATTGATTGTTTTTGACACCGCATTATCGGTATACTCCTGGAAAGCGGCTTGGATCTTGATGTGCCACACGGGTGAAATCTCAAAGGTCGTAACAAAGAGCTCTCTTCACCTTGGCCGGAACCTCAGGCTGATCTTTCAACCTTGCTCCGCTTGATAGGCGTTGGGCAAGTTCAGGTGTTAAAAACCCCTCGCTCTTACCCATTTCAACAAAGAGCGGATCCACAATTTCAAATTCCATATCTTCCAGGGCTCTCCGGGTATAGTCGACGGCAAAAAGCGGCTCAATCCCGCTCGAACAATTGGCGATCAGGCTCAGGGTTCCTGTGGGTGCAATGGACGTGACGGTTGCATTTCTCAATCTCGTTCCCTCTCGCTGATCATAAATAGACCCGTTAAAATTCGGGAAGACACCCCTTGCCTCGCCCATTTCGACGGACCGTTCCTGTGCCTGATGGTGAATGAAACTCATGATCCCTTTCGCTACGGCAACGGCCTTCATGGAAGAATACGGAATCCCCAGACGGATGAAGAAATGCGCCAGCCCCATCACCCCCAAACCAATCTTCCGATTTCCTTTTGTCCGTTCGGCGATTTCCGGCATGGGGTAATGATTCATATCGATCACATTATCCAAGAAATGGACGGCTGTTCTCACGGTTCTTTTGAGTTTATCAAAATCAACTTCCCACGATCCATTATTCCTTTTGATCATCTGAAGCAGGTTGATGGACCCAAGCACGCAGGCTTCGTAAGGGAGCAGAGGCACTTCACCGCATGGATTCGTGCTCTCAATCTCGCCCAACAACGGAGTCGGGTTGGCTTCATTGATCCGGTCCAAGAAGAGGATGCCCGGATCACCGCTCTCCCATGCGGCAGTCACGATGACTGAAAACACCTCTTTGGCCTTCAGTCTTCGGACCTCCTTGTCCGTTCGCGGATTGACCAAGCCGTATTCCGTATCCTTCATGAGCGCTTCCATGAAGGCCTTGGTCAGCCCTACCGACAGGTTAAAATTCTCCATCTCGCTCGAATGCTGCTTGATGGCAATAAACTCCATGATATCCGGATGATCGACCCTCAAGACGCCCATGTTGGCCCCTCTTCTCGTTCCCCCTTGCTTGATGACCTCCGTGGTCATATTGAAGACCCTCATAAACGAGACAGGGCCGCTTGCCACTCCACCCGTTGACTGGACCGTGTCTGACCTCGGTCGCAATCGGCTAAAGGAAAAACCGGTTCCTCCTCCGCTCTGATGGATGAGGGCGGTCTGCTTAACCGTCTCAAAGATGGAAGGGAGCGAATCCTCCACCGGAAGAACAAAGCACGCAGCCAGTTGCTGAAGTTCTTTCCCTGCATTCATCAGACAAGGGGAATTGGGAAGAAAATCCAAAGAGGCCATCATTCTGAAGAAGGATTCAGACAACTCCTCGGTTGAGGATCGTTTCGCATAGAGGCGATCGGCTTCCGCCACATTTCGGGCCACACGCCTAAACATCTCTTCCGGAGACTCAATGACTTTGCCCTGAGCATCCCTCAGAAGGTAGCGTTTTTCAAGAACCGCTAACGCCTGCGGCGTGAGTAAACCCGTCTGCATGAGTAACCTCCAGGGGGGTTCCATCGACCCCCCCATTCGATTCTATAACATTCTCAACACTCTTCACCTCTGGAACCTGCTGTTTAAGAGCCCTTTCGACTCCCATTTTCAGGGTCATCTGGGACATGGGGCAGCTTCCGCAGGCTCCCGTCAATCTCACCTTGACAACCCCGTCGACCACATCGACCAGTTCAATATTCCCTCCATCGGCTTGCAGAGCGGGACGTATCATTTCCAGGGCCTTTTCCACCTTTTCTTTCATCTTGTCTTCACCTCCTCCCTCTCTTCCCATTGGGAATTCGTTTTACCAGATCCTCTAGGGTTGTTCGCTCTAACACTCTTACTAAACCCTCCTGTGCTTCTTCCAGAACCTCGTAGAGAGGGCAACCCTGCTCCTCACCACACTCTCCCTTTCGAAGGAGACAGCGATTGATGGCGATAGGACCTTCCAGCGCCTCAATCACCTCCTTCATCGTAATTTCAGCCGCCGCCTTCTTTAACGTGAAACCACCCTTCGAACCCCTCACCGAACGCCAAAAATCCTGCCTTCGAGAGCCGTTGAAATATTTTCGCAAGAAATCTTTCGGGGATTTTCTGAACCCTCGAAATCTCGCTTACCAAAAATACTTTTTCGTCAGGCTGCTGAGCCAGAAACAGCAAACCTTTTAAGCCGTACTCTTCACGCCGTGTAATCTGCATCATTCGGACTAAAACTGTCCTTTATATTAAAATTAACTCCTTGAAACGATTTTGTCAACGAAAGCAAAACAGCAATAATACCCATCTACATCACAAAGGATGGAGTGGGACAGTACTTCTTTTAAAGAGTTTCTTACACGTCGTCAGGCGAATTAGTGTTAACATGTTTCTTAGAATGGCAAAAGAGTGACTCTTTTTGGAAGTTTAGGATAAGATTTTCAAGCGGAAAGGATTATAGGGAAATAAGCTGTTCGTGTCCGTACCCATTCGATATTTCAAGGTTTTTGCCTGCCTATCCGAAACCTTGGCGCAAGCAGGGGCGCCCTCCGGGTATTAGGGCATTAATTTGAAACCCACTCAGGGACGGAATAGGTTTCTTCCGGCCTAAATTTTTGGGTAAATTTTCCGTTTCCGTCGGGATCAAGGAGAAGGTAATCAATCGGAGGTTCCTGGTCAGAATCAACGGCATAAGCATACACCTTCCCGTTTCCGCTGATTCGTGCGATATGACCTCCGTTCGGCATATAGAATTTTTCAACGACCTTCTCTACTCCATCGGTCTTCTTGACAGTGATCGAATAGGGAATGAGCCCGGTCAAATCAGGACGAGGCCATCCTTCACGACGAATCTCCTGTCCGACCGAATTAAAAGGAAAGGACAATAGCGCAAGCCAAAAAAGACTAAAGATAAGATTCCTTCCTCGAATCCGCATGAATATCCTATCGAGCTTTATACCCACGTATTTCCAGTTCTCACTTTAAACTCAATTCTTAGGCTTTGACCTCTTATCTTTAATCTATATCTGTTATGCTTTCCCCTCCAGATACCTTCTCCACGGCGAAGGCTGCCGTCGCCCCATCTCCGACCGCTGTTGCAATCTGCCGAAGCAGCTTTTTCGCACAATCGCCTGCCGCGAGAGTTTCCTTGAACTGCGAAGGTCGCCATTCGCATTGTTAATGATATATCCCCTTGGTCCAGCTCAATTTGCCCTTTCAAAAATTCGGTTCTTGGTGTAAGCCCCACAAAGAGAAATACCCCTTCGGTGTTAAATTTTCTTCTTTCCGGACTTCACATTTTTGACAACAACAGACTGGACCACTTTGTCTCCCTTGATCTCCTCGACCACGGAATCCCATAGAAACTTGATTTTCTGATTGGCAAAGGCCCTTTCCTGATATATCTGGTTGCCGGAGGGCATCCCGCCGGTGAATGACCGTCAACTCCTTAACGAATTTGGTAAGAAAGAGAGCACTTCCGTCAGTGCGGAATCACCCCCTCCTACAACGACGATTTCATTATCCCTGAAAAAGGCCCCATCACAGGTAGCGCAGTAGGAAACACCTCTTCCCGCAAATTCCTTTTCACCAGGTACACCCAATTTTCGATACTCGGCGCCGGTGCAGATGATCAGGGCTTTCCCGAGTAATCCGCCTCCGTTGTCTTGACCCGCTTCTCCTCTCCGTCGCACCCTACTTTTACGATTTCTTCATTGACAACGCTTAATCCAAATCGTTTTGCCTGCTCTTCCATCAGGCGGCTGAGTTCCTCACCCGTCACTCCCTGAGGAAAACCGGGGTAATTCTCGATCATTTCTGTGGTCGTCATCTGCCCTCCGACGAGAGCACTCTCGATCAAGAGCGTCTTTAGCCTCGCCCGAGACGTATAAAGGCCTGCGGTCAACCCGGCAGGGCCCCCTCCAATAATGATCACCTCATAACGTGTTATCT
>CAWHGS010000019.1:0-79937 GCA_963828805.1 uncultured delta proteobacterium | reverse complement strand
CCTATATTGTTTCTGTCAAGAGGGGAAAAGAACAAATTTCATCTTTTGTAAAAACAGCGAGTTAGGGAACGCCTCGGGTTTCAGATAGACTTCTCCTTTCAAATCCCTTTACGGATTCGCGTTGAATTCGACGAATCTCTCGCTAAGAACGAACTTTAGACCTAAGCGTTATCAGTATCCGGTATGCCACATGTCGGTGGCCACCCAGCATCCCTTATCCAGATTCCAAAGTCCAGCGAGAGGCCCTGGATTGTCCCTCACGAGGTCCTTAAACGGCCTCCACGTTGTTGCTCGGGCTCTTCTCGTCGAAAATGAAAATAGAAAGCGTGTTTATTCGGCGCTTAGATAAGCCGGATCAAAGGCCTCCTTTTTCTTCATTAAGGTCCAAGCAATCAGAAGCATCTTGGCCGATAGCTTCACCCACATCTTCGTCTGAATCCCTTTCTCTCTCTCCCGGCCTCGAAGCTTGTTCGTAAAATAGCGCATAAAATCCCGATTCTTCGTCGAAGCAATGAAGGCCGCCTGATACAGGGCATAGCGAAGATCGGCCTTGCCCCTCTTGGAGATCTGAGGAATCGCCTTGTCCGAACCTTTTCCACTTCGATCCGCACTCAGGTCTAATCCCGCCAGCTTCAACACCTGTTTCCCATTCTCAAATCGGTCAGGATCTCCGATCGCCCCCAATACCTTAGACGACACATCAGGACCAAACCCAGGAATCGTCGAAAGGAATTGATACTGTGGAAACTGCTTACACAGATCCTCTATTTTACCTTCCGTCTCCTTGATCCTCTCTCGTATTTGCTTTAATCCTTCCACCATCACCCGAGCCTCATGCTCCACCCCCGGCACCCCATCACATCCTATCGTCTCTCCCGCCTTCTCCCACACCCCCTCTAATCGCTGCCGCTTCTCCATCCTGATCCGTCGGGGCGTCACCCGCTGGATAAAGAGGTCAACGTCTAATTCCGTCATTTGAGAGGGAGGAAAACACCACTTCATAATCGATAGCCCCTCCGCCCCCAACCGCTCATAATCCCGATCCATCTCCGGAAAATACTGGGCAATTAAATGATTCCGAATTCGAACCCTGTAGCCATGCTCCTGCTTCTTGAGTCGTCTTTTGAGCGAGAGCAACCCTCGCAGACCCCTGATCCCCGCCGGTGGATACTCGTAATACAAACACTTCCCCTGGGAAATCAAATCCGCCACATTGGCCGAATCCTTCACGTCATGTTTGTCCCACCGACCATCCAACGACTCCCGGTTTTGCTTCACCGTCACCCCGGAAACCAACACCACCGTCCTCCCTAAGGTGATCAAATACTCTCCCAGGGGTTTATGGTAATTCGCCGTCGGCTCCATCCCATAGACCACTTTCTTCAGCCCATGGCGCACCCGCAGGGCCTCGGCCTGATCCAGAAGCTTTCTGAATCCCTCATAGTCGTTGCTAAAGACAAGCCTCTTCAAAAGCGTTTTCCCCGTCGCTGTCCCAAAAAAGGCGTGGTGCTGATCCTTCGCAATATCGATTCCTACAACCAAATACTCCTCCGAATGCCTTACCTCTTGCCTCAGTTGACGAAACTCTTCCAGCCGGTTACGATCTAACTCATCCATTGGAGACCTCCTGTCTAAGAATTTGAGTTTGGTTGCTCTTACTCTTATCTCTTAACAGGAGGTTTCTTTTTGGGGTAGACTGGTATTATATTTTTTCTATTTCACCGTTGGGAATCTACCCTTCACCTCAATCAATATATAACGTTGTTGACCAGCGGGAATAACTCTCATCTTGTCATCTTGAAAGCATGGAACGCGGGAGAGGCGCGAAAAGTCTCTGGTTCATCGGGTTGATCTGGTTTGTCTGGTTCATCCAACACAAGCGCGAAATGCGGGAAAGGCGCGAAAGGATTCATTGACCGCGCTTTAGAACCTTGATCAGATTCCCGATCATCCCGCCCAATTTCTCGACCCTTCCTCTCAAACCCTCAAATTCCTCCTTTAGGCTGTAGCACAGTGAGGAACATTGGTTCAGATCCAACTTGTCTCAATGATATGGTCCCTTTACTGCAAAGCTGGGGCGGAGTTAACTCGCCGCCGCAATCAATTCCTTGTCGAATTCACAAGTGAAGAGAGACTCAAGGGGAACTTTAGTGGAGGCTTCCAAAATCTCAATGCCGACAATCTCGCCTCTTTCAGTAATGTCCACGTGGAGACCTTCAGAAATCTCGATCACTCCTGACGGCTTCTGATCGGACATCTTAATGTACGCAGCATCTACGTCTTTATCGTATGAGATCTTCATGCTCCTTGCCTCCTTATAAAGGGAAACGCCGAAATCACAATAACGTCATCATTCTTCCTCGTAAAAACAACCTTTAATGGATAGCCATATTTGTCAGCCATTTCTTTATTCACCACTTCGATCTTATTTTGACCCTCTATGTCCAGATCAGAGTTCCGAATTGTTTCCACGACATCGGACTCATCTATATTATACAGGAGCATCCTTCTTTTTGCATGTCTCGAGAAGATTATACTCATAATGCGAAGTGCGGGTGGCGTCTTCATATGTCATAATTATCGACTTCTGATCCATGGAAGGCGACGTAGCTGAAAGGCTGACACTTTTCTGGTTGATCTGGTTTATCTGGCTATCTCGTTTGTCTGGTTGATCTGGGTCATTCATGCGGTCAGGCCTTGCATTTAGGGATGATTGTCCGGTTCTTTAATTCTATACACATCCGTGGATGTAAAATCACGTCTGCCGTGAATGATCCCTATAATGTATACCTTGTCCGATTTGATCTCGCAATAGAACCGTTGAGATCATAAAATGCCTGAGATGGGTACTGATCAACAGAAATCGATGAGAGAAATGAAAAAGACAGGCTTCCGCCGTCCCGGATTCTACTTCAACCCGGCCAGGGTGAAAGAGTAGTATGTGAATCCTGAAAATCTCAACTGAGCTTTTTGAACTGCATTTATTATGCCACATAAGGGTTTCATACAGATAGAAAATAGCATGGAGCATGGGGCATAGCGCATAGTGTAACTACCTAAAACTAAATGAAAAGTTTATCCGAGAGCTCAATCGCTCGCAGGCGAACATTGGAAATCCATTTTCATGGATCGTGAGTGCCCTCGAGGCATGGGGCATTCGTCAGAAGTTTGTCGGATCTGGTCATAATTTGATCAGTCTGGGTGACAAAAAACGGCAATCGGGTTGATGTCCAAAAGAAGCGAGAAAGATATAAACCATGCGAGAAAGGCACGAAAGGAACGAGAAGGCTAAGATCAACGATCGACTTGTTGGGTGTTAAGTTACTTGTTGAGATAATCTTTGCCTTGCAGGAAAGTGGCAATTTTCTGGATCACGGTCTCTGCCTCTTTTTTGAATTCCACGAAATCCTCCCGGGTGAAAGGATACGATGGATTATAATCAGCTTCTTCCCGGTATTTCATCAGCTTGGAGAATATGTGGGAGTCTTTCGGTTCGAAGGGTCCAGGCTTAACGAAATGCAGGCCAAATAGTCGGAGTGCGCCTTCATGGCTTTTGGGTTCAAGTCCCTTCGCCAAAAGCAGAGCCCTGACACTGTAAAGAAGGGAATAATAGAGCTTTGAAATGGCATCTCGCACAAATCCGTTCTCGAACAGAAGCTGGGCGGCTCTGATGGCTTCCTTCGCCCGGTCGATCTCTTCCCGGATATTCTCCCTCTTGTTGTCCTCATTCATACAGGAACGCCTTCCCTTTCAATATCCAGGGCGATCCTTCGCTCTCTTCTCTTCAAGCGATTAAACTCCTCTTCCGAAAATACAAGGACGGATACTGGCATGAGATGCTTGAGTTCAACCTCTGCCACCCGTTCAAGAATCTCATGCTTCAGTTCTCGCGTGAGTCGCCGAATGACGATAGCCACATCGATATCCGAATCGTCATGGTAGTCCCCTCGGGCCATCGAACCAAAAAGAATCATCCTCTGCAACCGATCCCCCAAGAAAGGTTCCAAGGATGTCTTTAATTCTCTTTAATGTCTCGCTTCGAGTGTCGTTCACCATGATCGCCCCACTCCACTTCAATGCTAACCCAAAAGCACTATTCAGTCCATCTCGCTAAAAACCTTATGGCGAAGCTCAGAGGGTCTCATTTTCAGGTGTCATGATTCGAACAAGCGAGAAAGGCGTGAAAAAGGCGAAACGCGAAAGGAAGATCCCTTATTGCAATAAACCCGGAAGGTCATTTTGAAGTACGGAGGAGGTTGTCGAAGTAGTCGATCGTTTTGGGTAGACCTTCCTCCATCGTCACCCCGGGAGACCATCCGAGGGTCTCTTTAGCAAGCGAAATGTCGGGTTTGCGCCTCTCCGGGTCATCCTGAGGCAAGGGTTGAAAAATGATCTTCGAGCGAGAGCCTGTAAGTTTCAAGATCGATTGAGCAATCTCCAGCATAGAATATTCCTCAGGGTTTCCGAGATTGACAGGACCTGTCACCTCATCCCGGGTCTTCATTAATGAGATCAAACCCTTCACCATGTCATCGACGTAGCAGAAAGAACGGGTCTGTGACCCGTCTCCATAAATGGTGATGGGGTCTCCCCGAAGGGCCTGGAGAATGAAGTTCGAGATGACCCGTCCATCATTCGGATGCATACGAGGCCCATAGGTGTTGAAGATTCGGGCCACCTTGATTTTTAATCGATGCTGCCTGTAGTAATCGAAGAACAGAGTCTCAGCACAGCGCTTCCCCTCATCGTAACAGGCCCGGGACCGATGGGATTGACGTTTCCCCAGTAGGTTTCCACCTGTGGATGGATGGTGGGGTTCCCGTAGACTTCAGAAGTCGAGGCCTGAAGAATCCTGGCCTTGAGCCTTTTTGCGAGTCCCAGCATGTTGATGGAGCCATGGACATTGACCTTGGTCGTCTGTACAGGGTCGTTCTGGTAATGGATCGGAGAGGCGGGACAGGCGAGATTGTAAATTTCATCCACCTCGACGTAGAGGGGAAAGGTGATGTCGTGGCGGAGGAGCTCAAAATAGGGATTCTCCAGGAGGTGGACGATATTTTTCTTGATTCCTGTATAAAAGTTGTCCACACAAAGGACATCATAGCCCTCTTTTATGAGACGTTCGCAGAGATGGGAGCCGAGAAAACCGGCACCTCCGGTGACCAGGACACGAATCCTATTTTGATCTTTCAAGGGATAACTCCAATCTGGTTGATCTGGTTCATTCAACAAGCGAGAAATGCGCGAAACGCGCACGGAGCGACGTGGCTGTGGAACTGTTCACTCCTTGCCTTCCTTCACCCGATAGGCTCCCCGATGGCTTTCCGTATCGGCCCGGTGGGCAGCCAAGTCGGCCCCAACAGAATCGATCTTTGCGCTCAATTCCACCCGCAGTTTCTTTACCTCGCCCTCAAGACCCCCCTGTCGTTTTTCCAAGCTTCCTTGTCGTTTCTCCAGGTTTCCCTGTCGCTCCTCCAGCTTCGCCTGACCCTGCTCCAGCTTTTCCTTGACCCTGCTCCACTGCTCCAGCTTTCTTGACCCTGCTCCAACTTCGCCTGCCCCTGCTCCAGCTTTTCTTGACCCTGCTCCAACTTCGCCTGCCCCTGCTCCAGATTTTCTTGACCCTGCTCCAACCTCAGATAAGACAACTCCAGTTTCTCCACGCGGTTTGTCAGTTCGGTCTGTCCCTCCTGAAGGCGATCAATCTTTCCATTTAAGACCTGGTGGCCTTCGACCACAATGTCCAGCTTGTGCTGAAAACTCTCAGAGAGTATCCCCATTCTGTGTTTAGAATCTTCAACCAGGACATCGACATGATACTTAAAAATCTCCTCAATCTCTTTCTTGTCCTTTTCGTCCATTCTGTTTCACCTCCGCGCAGCCGCCCGGGACGTTGCTGCAAAACTACACTCTGGTTGGTCTGGTTGATCTTGGAAAGCGCGAAAAGCAGGAAAAGGTAGCTTGGCGGAGATCCTGCAAAACCCCAAAATTCCATGCCTCCGCGTCCGCTCATCGAACCCATGCTCGAACCGAAGGGACATTGCTGCGAATCCGCTTTAAACAAAGGAAGCACACGCCTCCGGATGACATTTATAGACTTCTTCTCCTTTGTCCAGACTCCGGGCCACATTCACCGGGTGGACCCTCAAGACCTCCCCCACCTCCGAAAACCGGTAGCCCATTTTGTGGACCGCCAGGTAAGAGACGAGAGCCCGAGCCCTGCTCACCTCCCTCTTCCTCTTACCCCGGTAGAGATCCTCCGCATCCACCTTAAAGGACTCGGATACCTTTCCGACCAGCTCGGGAAGCGGCATCTGGGGCCTCTTCACCGCTTCAGTTCATGCCCGTCTCCTTCAGGACCTTCGCCACAAACCCTCCCCCACCCAACACCCGCTCGTCATACAACCCATTCCCTCCGCCTTTATCCCCGGGAATCTCCCCTCTCTCTGCATTCGAGCTTCGCGTCCGTCCCCCTCCCTCAAAATCGGGCTCTCCCTCCTGATTCATCCCCTCCTCCACAAACCCCCGGTACTTAAGCCGGGCCTGACTCCTCTTCCCCGGAAACCGGCCCAGGACCTCTCCTGCCTCCTGCCATCCGTTCTGCTGACGGCCCATCAGTACGCTATGACCTGTCCACGGATACCCATCCAGCTCGGACAGGTCCTTGACGATTCCCGCCCTCACGGGGTTGAGGTGAATGTACCGGATCAGTTCCAGAAGATAGGGCTCGTCCTCGCAGATCACGGACTTGTAGCGATTCTGAAAGAGATGACCGTTTCTTTTGTAGCGCCGGTTAAAGGCAACGGCATAGCCGGTCATGAGGCGCCGCATCAGCCTGCTCAGGGGAACATGGCTGCTCCGGAGAAGGAGGTGAAAATGGTTGGGCAGCAGGGTCCATGCGTAGCAACGGACCTGCGTCACCCCCAGGAGGGCCTCCAGGCGGGCGAGGAAATCTTCGTAATCCTCAATGTCTCTGAAGATCCGATCAATTCCCCGGGCCATGACGTGCTGGAGGAGACCGGGGGCATCGAGTCTTGGCTGGCGAGGCATGGGTTATTGGGTTATTAGGCCCGTTAAGATCGGTTAGATCGTTAATATCGTTCATTTGGTTTGTCTGGTTGACCCAACACAAGCGCGAAATGCGCGAAAGGATAAAATAAAGGCAGGCTTCCGCCCATTCGGATCGAGCCTCCATCCGACCAGGGAGCGGCCAAAAAGAAAACGGGACATTGCTGCATAACTTCGACTTGCCCTTTCTTATCCTATAAAAGAATAAAAATGTCAACAGCAAAGTAGGCAAGTAGTCGAAAAAAGAACGAAAAGCGAGAAATTGCAAAGCTTGCGGGGAACCCGGGAAAGGCAACTGTTCGCGGACGATGGACAGAGTAGAATGAAATGAATAGAAAGAGATTTGCTCCTTAAAATTTGAATACTTACGTGAAACAGGACCAAATTCAAGGAGATAGAAGAATCGTTTAAAGTGGACTGAAAATCGTCGTGTCCGTTGTTCAATTCCGCTACCCGGCACTTTTAATATCAATGGGTTAGGCGATTTAGCCTAACCCGTTTTCCGTTGAGTGCAACGGAATCATTGGGTACGATTCTCAGGAAATAGACTCCTGGTTGTTCGAGAGGTTCTTTCTCGGAAGGAGAAGTCCCTCTGCGAGGATTGCGGCAAGGAGAAAGAAGAAGCAGATCCAATAAGGGGCGCGGAGACCGGCGTAATAGGCGGCAACCCCCCCGATCATGGGGCCGAGCAGCGCCCCAAAGCTCAGAATGGATTCGTGCCAGCCCGTTCCCTTTCCTTTTTCCACGGAAAACTGAATCGCGTAGAGCAGGCTGGAGTAATAAGTGACGCTTGCGGAAATGCCGATCAGGGCGAGGGCCAGCGCGAACCAGAAGGTCTGCCCGGCGAAAGAAAGCGTCAGGACCCCCGCCGCTCCGAGAGCCTGGGCTCCGAACAGGTAACGTTTTCGAAAATGCCAAAGCGGGCTTGCCCGGAGAATAAAAAAACCCAGGAAGAGAGAGAAACCAAGAAAACCGAGGAGTATCCCGACGACCTGCGGGCTCGTTCCCAGCTCCCTGGCCAGCTTGGGGAACTGGTATCGCGCGTTTGCAAGGAGAAACCAGGACATGAAGTTGGCAATCCAGGCGATGTAAAGAAAGTGTTTCTGCCTGTTCGGGATTTCCGCGTGCCGGGGGGGTTGCTTCTCCCGGCTTATCCCCCCCTGATCATGAATGGATCCATAACTCAGGAGGAAAAGCAGGAGGGCCATGCCTGCGGCGAAGAAGAAGGGGAGCTTCCTCTGCACGCTGAAAAGAAATCCCGAAATGATGGGACCCGCAACATAGGCAGCGGTCCAGGCCAGATTCAACGTTCCGATGTCTCTTGCAAGGCCGGATCCGGTCTGCCGCTCGGCGACCCAGGCCTGAAACGGAGGCCAGAAGAGAGACAGGCAAAGACCGTTGATTGCCGACAACATCAGAACCACCTTGACCTGGCCTGCGATCACTGCAATCATACACGACGAAGCGAGGAGCAGGGGCGCGATCAGGATGAGACGGCGGCGTCCGAAACGATCGGAATAAGGTCCCATACGGTGGGCCAGGCCCATGTGGACCGCGGATGTGATGCTTCCGATGAGCCCTAATTCGACGGGATTGGCTTTGAGCTCGATGAGCAGGAGGGGCGCAGCCAGGGAGTACAGACTCAACACCAGGTCCATCCCGAAGGGAGCGACCCGGATCATCACTCTTTCGTCAATCCGCATGACGGGAAGGCATGTCCTGATTTTCATTCATGGTTCTAGCGCTCAATGAAACTCCTTAGTCTCTCGCCCCTGTTGAAATTTTTCAATTTCTTTAAGGCCTTGGCCTCGAGCTGACGTATTCTTTCCCGGGTGATATCGAACTCCTGTCCCACCTCTTCTAAAGTATACTCCCTGGTTAACCCGACCCCGAACCGCATCCTCAGGATCTTCTCTTCCCTCTTGTTAAGCGTTGAGAGAACTTTTCGAATCCACTTGGCCAAATGAGAGCCTACTGCTGCTTCGTGAGGGGAAACCGCTCCCTTGTCCTCGATAAAATCCGCTAACCGGCTCTCCCCTTCGTCACCCATGGGCGTTTCAAGAGAAACGGGTCTTTCGGCAATGTTTCAAAACCTTCCGTATCTTCTCCGGCGATACTCCCATCCTTTTGGCAATTTCTTCAAGCGTGGACTCCCTCCCCATCTCCTTAACCAGTTGCCGGGAGATCAGGTTCAGTTTATTAATGAATTCGGTTACATGCATCGGAAGGTCAATGGTCCTGGATTGTTCAGCGATAGCCCGTGTCATACCCTGCCGGATCCACCAGGTCGCATAGGTCGCAAACTTGTACCCTTTTCTATAGTCGAACTTATCGATCGATCTTATCAAACCGATGTTGCCCTCCTGGATCAAATCGAGCAATGGAAGTCCCCGATTCTGGTGTTTCAGGGCAATGGAAATGACCAACCTCAAGTTGGCCCTCACAAATTCATTCTTTGCTTCTCCAACTCTGGTCTCCCCCCTTTCTATCATCTTTAAAGCTTCTTTGACCTGATTTGGAGATAGGCCACCTTCTTTCGTCAAGGACTTCCCCTTTTTTGAGCGGGAGATGGGTGATGCCTTGCCACGTCGTTTCTGCTTCAGCCGAGACTTTTCGATCCGGAGGCTCCACTCCCTAAGTTTCTGTACGATTTTCTTGACATGTCTCTCCTTCAGATCGATCTGTTTAAAAGCATCGAATATCTCAGCTTGTTTGTTCCCAATTTCCTCCCGGATCTTCGTTTTGAGGGATTTATTCCTTTCATGTCTCAGCTTCCTCCGAAGGAGTTGAATCCTGTTCATCCCTTTACGAATCTTATCGATTAAGCTGAGAACAGCTCTTCTCCGGTTTTCTTTCTCTTTAACCGTCATCTCTTCATTGTCGGCCTGATTGGTTAAATCGTCGAGCTTTAGCCTCCCTTCATGGAGATCCTTCCCGAGTTTAACCACCTCGCTGACAGCCATTGGGCAGTTGATCAAACCATTTAAGATCTCATTCTTTCCGGTCTCGATCTTCCTGGCAATCTCTATTTCCCCTTCGCGGGTCAGTAATGGGAAGACCCCTATTTCTTTCAAGTAAATACCTACCGGGTCTATCACCTTTGGGAACGGCATCTCTTCGTATTCGATGGGCTCGTGCTCTTCCTCCTGCAGAAGAGTCATGTTCTCCAGATTTAACCCCCGGAGTTCGCCAATCGTATCGATGTCCAATCCATGCCCGCTCACATCGTCCGGGAAAGAGAGCGGGGTCGAAAGACTCGGCAGACTGGAAACCATTGAATGTTTTGGAAAGCGCTTTTTTTTCATATGCTCCCTTGAAATGACTCCTCTCACATTAGTCCCATCTGTTCTTCCTGTCAATATGAAAAAACATGAAGAAACCTCTTGCCCACCCCCAGTTTTTCCTTCCATGGGATTTGAAGCTGCATCTGAGGCCCGATCAGGCCTCTTGCACCTTGGACTTCTTGTAAAATGAAAAGTGGAGGTGGGCAAGGAAAAAACTTGGAGTGAGCAAAGATTTCAAACTGCTTGACAATATTGTCATTTCTATCTGATGTATGTATTTTAGATGTAACTTTCCCCTCTAGGGAGGTAATCATATGAAGCTTTCTTGGGGTATTATCGGGCTCGGCCAGTTAGCCAATGAATGGATTGCACCCGCAATCAGGGCTTCAAACAACGGGCAATTGGTTGCCTGCGCTGATTCAGTCGTTGAGAGAGCGGATCAATTTGGTTCTTTCCATGGGATTGATCATGTTTACTATTCCTACGAAAAGTTGATAGAGGATCCCCGGGTGGAAGCCGTTTATGTGGCTACCCCGAATGCCCTGCATCACCCCATTGTGTTGGCTGCCGCCCGGGCCCGTAAGCATGTCCTTTGCCAAAAGCCGATGGCATTCACAGCAAGGGAAGCAGAGGAAATGCTAAACGTCTGCGATGGGGCGGGTATTACGCTCCGGATAGGACTTCATTTACGATTCCAGAAAATACTTCAGGCTTCCTCGGATTATATAAGGAAAGGTTCCATTGGGACTGTCCGGGAGGTTTCCGTTCAACGTTATGCGCCCCTTCATGAAGCAAGAGTGAGTGGCTGGCGCCATGAATTGGCCCTTGCCGGGGCGGGTGCGCTCGCCGACGTAGGCGTCCATGTGATTGACTTCGTTCAATGGATCATCGGAGATCAGATCAGGCGGGTTTTTGCATTCGCCTATCCGGGCCGTGTGAGCAGGCGGCCTGATGAAACCACCACACTCCTCCTTGAATTTGAAAATGGATGCCAAGCCTCGATTCGTTGCAGCCGCGAGATGCCCATTGCCGCCAACGACCTTCAAATCTTTGGAACCGGTGGAATGCTGGCGACCGGACCTTTGCGCGGGGTTGACACGCACCGTCTTAGAATCAGAACCCCCGGCGAAAGCCATGAGATGGAATATCCGGCGGAAAATCTTTATTTCCGCGAAGTCGAAGCCTTTGCTGACGCTGTAACGGGAAAGATGACACCCGCCGCAACCGGGGAAGATGGATTAAGACTGGTGCGAGTGACCGAAGCGCATCATCCGTTCACTTGAAACCGGGTCCGCCATATCTCTCTGACCCGAACAGGATAACGGAGGTGCAGCGATTTAAGTTGCGGTATACTCAGAACAAAGTTCAGATTCATGCGTAGAAATGAGTGGGTGAAAACCTTATGAAGATATGGCTATGATCCTTATTATCCCCCTTTGGTAATCCTTTTCCTGTCATAGACAGGCAAAGGGGGATGGAGGGGGATTTTAAGAACAAATGCTTTCTTTATGATAAAATCTCCCCTCGCCCCTCTTTGCCCTCCAGGCCGGAAGCCCTATGGGCTGGAGGCTAAAGAGGGGAAGAAAACAAACAGAAATGACTTACTCGATTATGCGAAGAGCCAAGATTTGACATTGAGGAACATTCAAGATGAGTTTACAAAATGAAACTCCGACCAGAACGCTTGCCCGTTTCATTTCCAATACGCCCTCAAGCAAGATTCCAACCTCCGCAATGGTGAAAGCAAAGAAATGTGTTCTGGATGCGATCGGATGCGGTCTGGGAGGGGCTCAGGATGAGATGAACCGAAACATTTTTCGCCGCTTGAATGAACTATCCGGCGGATGCGACATACCCGGGGCAGGCCGTATCGCACCTTTGGTCTGGGGACAAAATGCCAGGATGCCCTTACTCGTTTCCGTCCTTTTCAATGGGATTCTGACGCACACCCTGGAGCTGGACGATGTTCACAGGAGCTCAAAGATTCATGCAGGAACAGTGATCATCCCTGCAACCCTAGGCGTTGGAGAAAACCTGGGGGCGACGGGCCTAGAAGTGCTGCGCGCGGTCGTCATCGGTTATGAAGTGGCACACCGCCTGGGGGCGGCAATTAATGTGTCTGAACATCGTGCGCGCGGATGGCACTCAACGGCTACGCTGGGAGTATTCGGTGCCGCTGCTTCTGCCGGAGTTCTTCTGGGACTCACCGAAGATGAGATGACCTCTGCCCTGGGGCTTGCAGGTACCCAGTCCAGCGGCCTCTGGGCTTTTTTGGCCGATGGGGCGGCAAACAAGCGTTTTCATGCGGGTATGGCGAGCCATCATGGCGTTCTCTCCGCCGAGCTGGCCCAGGCAGGCCTGACGGGTCCATCACACATTTTAGAAGCTTCCGACGGAGGACTTTTCCCTGCCACAAGTCATCATTACGATTTCGATGCTGTGACCAAGGAGTGGGGTGAGGAATACCTTATTGAAGGGATCAGTATCAAACCCTATGCCTGTTGCCGAAGCATGCATGCTGCAATCGATGCGGTCTTATCGCTAAAAGCGGAACATGGCCTAAAGACGGATCAGGTCAGAGGCGTAGAGATAGAGACTTATGGCGTCGCAAAAAAACAGTGCGGAAGTGAAGAATGGCCGACCTCACCCAATGCAGCACAATTCAGCATGCGCTACGGAGTGGCGGTTGCTCTGACGGATGGAAAAGCGCTGGCAAAACAATTCTCCATGAAGCGACTTGAAGATAAAGAACTTCAGTCAAAGGCCCCGCCTGTTGAAATTCGCGCGACAAAGGAATTTGATGAGAAATACCCCGGCGAATGGGGATGTCGGATTCATTTGAGCCTGGAGACTGGAACAACCTTGATGAAGACGGTGAACTTTCCAAAGGGTGATCCGGAGAATCCTTTGAGCCACAAAGAATTGCGTGACAAATTTTACTCTTTAGCTGAAGGGTCCGCCCCTCAAGGCCGCATACGAACTCTGGCGGATATGATTGAAAACCTTGATCATGTGGCCAATGTAAGGGATTTGCCTCTGTAAGCTGCCTGCAAGGCCCGGTGCATAATTGCGTGAGGTGTTCGGCTTCTGTGATTCAGTCAGTAAGAGGCCCTACCTGCCTACCGCAGGCAGGGACTTCAGACATCAGACGAGAGATGAAAATAGAGTGTAAAGCCTCAAGAGAAAAAGGGATAAGGACGCTTCAAGGGTCAATTCCCCATATAAAATAGTCCGGTGTCTGAGGTCTGAAGTCCAGTGTCTGAATTGCAGGTTCGTCAGCTTGCTTCTGCTTGACAGACTTTTCCGTTTTTTGTTATATGACGCACTGGAGTTCGTCCGCACGGGAGAGGGGACGGGTCGGATCATGCTCATTCTGTAGTCTGCCCCGGCGATGAGGTGGCAGTGCAATTCTGGATCATTCAAAGTCTCAACGGTGTTGCCTACGGCATGTTGCTCTTTCTCCTGTCGGCCGGCCTCTCCCTCATTCTCGGGATGATGAAGATCGCCAACCTGGCGCACGGGGCCTTCTACCTTCTCGCCTCCTACATCGGCTATTCGGTCGTGCGAACCACGGGCAACTTTCCCCTAGCGCTGGTGGCGGGCACGCTTACGGGTCTCGGGATCGGATTCGTCACCGAGCGCATGTTTATGCGAAGGCTCCTGGGTCGCACGCATCTCCAGGTGCTCGTCTCCATCGGCATCGCTCTTATAATCGCCGATGTGTCTCTCGTCCTCTGGCACGGTGACCCGGTGACCATCCGCCCTCCGGCGCTGCTGGCGAGATCCGTCGACCTGTGGATCATGCGCTTTCCTGCCTACCGGCTCTTCATCATCACCAGCGGCCTGCTCATTGCGGTAGTCCTCAACATCATTCTGGGACGAACGCGCTGGGGCGCCATCATTCGGGCCGCGGTCGACAACCAGGAGATGGCGCGCGCAATGGGAATCAACATTGAGAAGGTCTTCATGTTGACCTTCGGGTTCGGGTCGCTCCTGGCCGGCTTCGCCGGTGTCATGGGGGCCCCGTTCCTGAGCGTGTATCCGGGGCTCGACTGGGAGCTACTGCCCCTCACGCTCGTGGTCGTCATTGTCGGCGGCATCGGGTCGATCAACGGGGCCCTCGTCGGCAGCCTGATTCTCGGCCTCCTCGATAATTACGGCCGGGCCCTGTTCCCCGACCTCTCCTATTTCACCCTGTTCGTGCCGATGATCATCATTCTCGCCGTGCGCCCCAGCGGCCTGATTCCAAGGAGCTAACCGATGGCGTGGCGAAGGGCTCAAGTGTTGACGGTGATCGTGAGCATCCTGGCGCTCGGGGTGCTCCCGATCTTCCTGCCCAGTTATCCCGTCTTTGTTCTCACGTCCGTCCTGATCTTCGCCATCTTCGCGATGAGTTTGGACGTTCTGATCGGCTACCTGGGGTACACCTCGTTCGGTCACGCCGCCTTTTTCGGGGTGGGGGCCTATGCCGCCGTCATCAGCGCTCTGCGGCTGGGCCAGTCCTTCTGGGGGAGCGGGCTGCTCGCACTGGCCGTGGTCCTGCTGGTCGCAATGATCTTCGGAGCCATCGCCCTGCGCACCTCCGGGTTGCCGTTCATCATGATTTCCCTGGCACTCGGACAGGCCCTCTGGGGATTGGCCTATCGGTGGTCTACGGTAACAGGCGGTGATAACGGCCTATCGATCCCGATGCGCCCCGAACTTCCCCTGGTCGGACGCCTCGAAAGCTCCCTTGCCTATTACTACTTCGTCTTCGTCGTGTTCGCCATCGCGGTGGCGGCGCTCAGCCTGCTCGTGCGTTCGCCCTTCGGACTGAGCTGGCGCGGCATCCGTGAGCGGGAAATCCGCATGCAGGTGCTCGGCTATCACACATGGCTGCACAAGTACCTGGCGTACCTCACCTCCGCCTTCTTCGGGGGACTGGCAGGAATCCTCAATGCCAACCTGACCGGTTTCGTCAGTCCGGAAGCCCTGGCCATCAGCAACTCGGCGACCGCGATCTTGATGGTCATCCTCGGCGGGCCGGGCACGCTCATTGGCCCATGTCTCGGGGCAGCCGTCATTGTCGTCATGCGTCAGATCATGAGTTCGGTCACCCAGCGATGGATGATGGTGCTGGGTGTCGTGTACATCGCCACCGTGATGTTCCTGCCGGGCGGCCTCATGGGAATGATGAGCCGTCTCATGGTTCGAATCAACTCCGGCGCTCCCCAGCGATCAGACCGATCCCAAGGAAAGAACGTGGAGAGAACGCCGGCAACTCACATCCAGTCAGGAGGCAAATCATGAAACCAAGACACGCCCTGTTCACGCTTCTGGTCGTTGTCCTCGTCGCAGGTCCGAGTCTAATGGCCGCGCCACCGCAGGTTGCTGCTGCCGCCAGCACACCGTCCCCCGTCGGCAGTCTGCCGCCCCTCAAGCTCGGGTTTTACGGCGCGCTGACCGGCAACTTTGCCTCAAGCGGCAAGGATACACTCAGTGGTCTGACGCTTTTCCTCAAGGGAATCAACTACACGGCAGGCGGTCGAAAGATCACGGTGATCGTGGAGGATACCTCGGGCGATCCCAATACCGCGCTGGCGAAAGCACGCAAGCTGGTCGAGCAGGATAAGGCTGACCTTCTCGTAGGCCCGACCCTCGCGAACGAAGGCTATGCCGTCCGAGACTACATCGATCGGGCAAAGGCGCCCTGCCTGTTCCCGGTCGTCTCCGGCGATGATATCACTCAACGCAAGCGCACGCCCTGGATCATCCGCACCGGATGGACCTCCAGCCAGCCGGCGCACGCGTTGGGCAAGTGGGCCTACGACCAGGGCAAGCGGCGCGTTGCCATCATCGCCTACGACTACGCCTTCGGGTGGGAGAACGTCGGCGGTTTCCAGCGGGCCTTCGAAGATGCGGGCGGCAAGGTTGTCCAGAAGATCTGGACGCCCCAGACCACGTCGGATTTCGCGCCCTATTTTCCTCAGATCAAGAAGGATGTGGATGCCGTCGTCGTAGCGCAGTCCGGGGGTAACGCCGTTCGTTTCCTGCTGCAATGGGACGAGTTTGGATTGAAGGACAAGTACCCCCTCTACGGATTGGCCGCCGTCACCGATGAAGCGGTCTTGAAGTCCATGGGGGATGAGGCTGTCGGGCCTGTTCACAGTGCTCCACTGGAGCGCGGTACTCCAGACACCCGAGGCCCAGGCCTTCGTTAAGAAGTTCAAGGAGGAGTACAAGGATGCACCGGGCTACCGGGCTGAAGCGGGCTATGTAACGGGTCAGGTCATCGCCAAAGCGTTGGAGAATACCGGCGGGAAACCCGGAGGGGGAAAGGAACTCGTCGATGCCATTCGAGCCGTCAAGATCTCCGACGCTCCGCGAGGTCCGATCAGCTTCGATCCGTACGGCGGGGTCGTCGAGAATGAGTACATCCGTCGGGTGGACCGGGTCAAAGGGGAACTCCAGAACACGGTCATCGCTACGCTACCCAACGTGTCACAGTTCTGGACGTATGACCCATCGGTATTCTTGAATAAGCCGGTTTACTCGCGGGATTATCCTCCCTGCACAAACTGTCAGTGATCTCGCATTCGCCGGGACGCTCCCGGCCATGCGCCGACAACGATCTGCGGCTGCGCCCGCAAGCGAAGCTCCCCGGCCACAGGCCGGGGCTTCCCGGTAAGGTGATTTCATTTCACATTGTGCCCCTTGACCCCGCCTATCCCGCAAAGAGCGGGACGGGGCACGTTCCGGTCGGAGGACCCAGATGAGCGGTCAACTCTGTCTGCAAGTATCCGGCGTGGGCAAGAGGTATGGGGGACTCGAGGCCCTTGCAGGAATCAACCTGAATGTTCGCGAGGGCATCCGACAGGCGATTCTGGGTCCGAACGGCGCCGGAAAAACCACCCTTTTCAAGATCCTCTCGGGAGAGATCGCGCCGAGCAGCGGCACCGTCTCGTTCCGCGGCCAGGACATCACGAACTACCCGCCGTACCGACGCGCCGCGATGGGAATCGCCCGGACATTCCAGGTGACGACCCTCTTCCCGAGGCTCACCACGCTTGAGAACGCCATTCTGGCCGTACAGGGGATCCGACGGACGAAATACATTCCCTGCCGCGTCGTCGAACGGATTGGAGCGCTGGTCGAGGAGGCGCATCACATCCTGGACCAGGTAGGGCTTGCAGGACGGGAGGCGGTGCCGGTCGGCTCGTTGGCCTACGGGGAACAGCGTCAGCTCGAGATCGGGTTGGCCCTGGCGAGCCGCCCCAGTCTGCTCTTGCTGGACGAGCCGACCGCCGGCCTGGCCCGTGCCGAGGTATCGCGGATCGTGGCGCTGCTCCGCACCCTGCCCCGGAAGATCACCCTCCTATTCATCGAACACGATATGAATGTGGCGTTTGCGCTGGCCGAAACCGTGACGGTTCTCAGTCAGGGACAAATGATCGCCGAAGGTCCGCTGGACGAGATCCGCGCGAATCGGCTTGTCCAAGAAATCTATCTCGGGGGGCCCTGAGCGATGCTGGAAATCCGCGATGTCGAAACCTATTACGACAGCAGTTATGTCCTGCAGGGCGTCTCGCTGGACGTGCCGGATCGTTCCCTCGTTGCCCTCCTGGGGCGCAACGGCGTGGGAAAGACAACGTTGGTGCGCTCCATCATGGGGCTAACGCCGGCCGCCTCCGGGTCGATCGTGCTCGCCGGCGTCGACATCACCGCAACGCCTACGCACCTGATCACCCGCATGGGAGTCGGCCTCGTGCCCCAGGGCAGGCTGATCTTCCCGACATTGACCGCGGAAGAGAACCTGATGATCGGGGTCGACCCCTCCCATCAGGGCGATTGGACGCTTAGCCGGGTCTACTCCCTCTTCCCCAACCTGGCGGCGCGACACCGGAACCGTGGAAGCCAGTTGAGCGGCGGAGAGCAGCAGATGCTGGCCATCGGTCGCGCGCTGATGACCCATCCCAGGCTACTCCTTCTCGATGAGCCCTCGGAAGGTTTGGCGCCCATGCTGGTGCGCCAGGTCGCCGAAACCATCCGGCGGCTGCGCAGCGAAGGCATGGCTATTTTGCTGGTAGAGCAGAACCTGCATCTGGCCCTGGAACTTGCCGACAAGGTCTACATCATGACCAAGGGGCGTGTGGTCTACGAGGGCCTGCCGGAGGAGCTCGCCGGGGATGACCGAACCAAAGAAGAACAACTTGGAATCGGGGGGGACCAAGGACCGGATCTCATGGCAGGTCAACCGTAATAAAGTATTTCTTCGTCCCTTTCTTGATCAAGGTTCTCCTCAACCTCTCGATCGCATCCCTGAGAATCGGGTCATTACGAGCTCATTTTCAACGCCGATCTTGATTTTTTTAGTTGGAGTTTCCTCTGGCAAGAAATCAAAAAATATTGGATTCATGGATAAGATCTCGCCACCGCATAGATTCTTGAGAGGGGTGGTGGGATCTAGCAAGGTCAATCTATTGGGAAAGGAAGCTGCCATGGGAAAAGAAGCTTTAGTCCGCGGACGATTAAAGAAAGGGTTAGCAAAAGAAGTTGTAGAATGGATGACCCTTCCGATCTGGTATACCAACCATCATCGATTATTTAAACCCTTCAACCACATCAATATCGCTCACGTCATCATGCTTCAGGAGAGAGGTCTGCTGGAGCCTAAAGATGCCAGGGTTATCTTAAGTGTGTTACTGGACCTTGAAAAAGGGGATCCGGCTCGCGTTAAACCGGGCATCGGCGGGGAGTTATACCTCGATCTCGAACGCTATATCATCGATCAAATTGGAGAGGATATTGGAGGCAGGATGCACACGGGAAGAAGTCGTAATGACCTCATCGCAACGGGTCAGCGCATGGCTCTGAGAGATCCCTTGGACCAGCTTCTCAAAAAGTTCATCGAGCTTAGAAAAATCATCCTGCAATTGGCTCAGGCCTACGCCAAGAGCGTCATGCCCGGATATACCCATCTCCAACACGCACAGCCCATCAGCCTAGGACACTATTTTGTGGGCTTCGCCTATGCCTTGAGCCGTGATGCATGGCGGCTCGAAAATGCCTTTCAATCTCTCGACAACTGCCCTCTTGGAACAGGAGCTCTTGCAGGAGTCACTTTCCCGATTGACCGTTATCGAACCGCTTCTCTTCTCGGGTTCAGGAACATTGTCCCCAATGCACTCGATGCTGTGGCCTCACGGGATTATGCCTTTGACATCGTTTCTGCCCTTGCCATGACCAGCTGCGACCTGAGTCGTCTCTCTGGAGACCTCTATCTTTGGAATACTTACGAATTCGGATTTATTGAGATGGGGGATGAGTATTCCGAAATCAGCAGCATCATGCCGCAGAAAAAGAATCCCTTCATCCTCGAACATTGCCGTGGCAGAGCAGGTCATGTTTTTGGAAACCTAATGGCTCTTTTAACAACCCTGAAGGGTGTTCCGTTCACTCACAGTCGGGACGTGGCCGGTGAGGTGATGCCCGCTGTTTGGGGAGCGTTAGAAACAACCTCTTCTGTCGTTTCCGTCCTGCCCGGTCTTATGAAGAGCCTGAGGTTTCGAGTGGATCGGATGAAGGAGTTTTCAGGTGCCTTTTTTTCAACAGTCACGGATCTGGTTGATCTCATGGTCAAAGAAAAAGGAGTCTCTTTCCGTACGGCCCATCATATTGTAGCGGGTGTGGTCGATTCGATGATTCAAAAAGGGAAAAGACCGGAGGACATCACTGCACAAACCGTAGACAAGGAAGCCATTAAAATTATCGGCCACCCCATCAAGCTGAAGGAAAACCAGGTTCGATCCGCCTTACTCCCGGAGGCATGCGTTGAGCGAAGGAGTTTGCCCGGAGGGACTGCCTCCGCCGAAGTAAAACGGCTGGCTGAAGAAGCCCTTGAAGACCTTTTCAAAGAAGAAAAGAATCTAGAGAGAAGAGGAGAAAAGAGACGTCGGGCAGAGAACCTCCTGCTAAACACTGCCCGGAAATTGGCTTCAGGCAGTCGCTAACCGGTTGTCCGGTCCATTTTCTTTCAAGTTCCGGGTTGAAACTTACCATCCCCTTGGTGGAAACTCCTGAAAGGGGTGTTTTCTTAATACCGCCTCATCCAATTCGAGCCCCAGGCCAGGTTGGGCGGGCAGCTTAATATATCCTTCCTCCACTTTGAAAGGGTTCTGCACGATCGAATTGCCGGCCTCTTCGAAATTGACGAAATACTCGGCAATGAGGAAATTGGGCAAAGTCGCAGAGACCTGAATGGTTGCAGCCAGAGCGATCGTTGTACTATTGAAGTTGTGGGGAGAAACCTTGACATAATAAGGCTCGGCCATCGCGGCAATCTCCTTTAGTGCGAGGATGCCTCCACAGCTTCCAACATCCGGATTGAGAATATCCGCAGCACGCTTCTCCAGTACCTCCCTGAATTCAAATTTCGTGTAAAGACATTCACCCGTCACGATGGGCACAGGGATGGCCTGCCTGACCTCTGCCAATACGTCTATGTTCTCAGAGGGAACAGGCTCTTCATACCAAAAGAGGTTGAATTCCTCAAGCCTCTTAGCCATCCGAATCGCTTGAGCAGGTTCTGGCAACCGCCAGGCATCAACAAGAATGTCGATATTTTCACCGACGGCCTGCACGAACGGCTTTCATGTTCTCTACAGCGGCCTTTTCCACTTCTCTTTCGTTCTTGGAGGTCAGAAAAGATGCCGGATAGAACTTAATGGCCGTAAAGCCCTTCTCTACAACTTCTAAAGCCCTTTCGGCAAATTCCTGGGGTGTTTTGGCACCGCGGCTCCATCCGTTGGCATAGACCCTGATTTTCTCATGACAGGGTCCTCCAAGGAGGTCGTAAACGGGGGAATGAAGACGTTTGCCTAAGATATCCCAGAGGGCCTGTTCAATTCCACTCATGGCACAGTAGAGATCGGCCCCTCCCCGTCTCTCGGCAAACTTGTCATAAATCATGTGAGTAAAATACTTTATCTGATTGGGATCCCTCCCGATGAGGTAGGGAACCAACTCGGAAATATGCTGAACGATACTTCTCTCGCGATCCTTGAGAGTAAAAGATTCTCCCCAGCCCGTGATTCCCTCATCTGTCTCGACCTTAACAAAAAGCCAGTGTTTCTGGATATTCTGCCCCATCCAACCCCTCTCCGAAGAAGGACGAAAGAGGAAGCTTTTAATATTCGTGATTTTCATGGAAGCTCCTTACCTATAAAATTTACTTGGTCGGGTAGAAGGTTCAATGGTTTCTCAGGAAATCCGAGCAGTTTCTTGGATTCCACCCTAGAACACTTTACAGGTGAACTTTTTTATTTTGTCCATATCCAATTCAACCCCTAATCCGGGTTCGTCGGGAGGGTAAATATATCCCCGGTCGATCTTGAGGGACTTCTTGACGACATCTTCCACAAAAAAGATGGGGCCGTAAATCTCCCCGCCGTAACGGAATTCATTGGCTGAAAGGACAAAATGAAGGCTGGCGGCTGTTCCCACACTGGTCTCGATCTGAGACCCCAGATAGCATCTAATCCCCGCACACTCGGCAAGAGCTGCAATTCTTCGGGACTTTACAATACCACCCGATTTGATGACCTTGACGCTAATGAAGTCTGCCGCTTTCTTTTCGATGATTTTCAAAATATCATGCTCTGTGGCCGCAGCTTCATCAGCTAATATAGGAGTAGAGCTCTTGCTTCTCAGATAAGCCAGGCCGTCCACATCTTCCCGTGCAATAGGCTGCTCAATAAAGGTTAATCGGTAATCGTCCACCCCTTGAATAAATCGGAGCGCAGAGGGAACATCCCAGGACGTATTGGCATCGGCCCGAAGTGAGATAGGGGGTCCAATCATTTCGCGAATGGCTTTAACCCTTTCGATATCCTGTTCGACAGAGAGAACTCCCACCTTAATTTTAATGATTTTGTATCCGTCTTTCAGGTATTGTTTCACATCCTTTAGGTCCTCCTCAAGGTTCGACTGGGATGCAGAACGACTTAAGGGAAATCGATCTTGCAGCTTCCCTCCCAGGAGGTCACACAGGGGGGCCTGGAGATACTTTCCCATGATATCGAAGAGAGCCATTTCAATGGCGGCTTTAGCTCCGTAGTTTCCGTACAATGTTTTATCCATCAGCATGAGGGTTTCGTTGATGTTGAGGGAATTCTTTCCAATCAGGGATGCTTCCAGATATTGGATTGCGCCCAAGAGGCCTCCCAGTGTTTCTCCGGAAAAAGCAGGATGGGCGATGGCCTCACCCACTCCGGTGATGCCTTGATCCGTATGGATCCTAATCAAAAGGATTTCCCTGCCTCCCGCCCTTCCCAAGGAGATCTTATGGACTCTTTTGAATGGAATATAGACCGGATATGTTTCGATCCCTTTGATCTTGATCTCTTTTCCCTGTTTTCCCTTCATGGACAGCCTCCTTTTTCAGTGAACTTTTACCTATTCAAATAAATGGCAGGCCACAAAATGGCCCTGTCCGACGTCCCGAAATTCAGGTTCTTTCATTTCGCAGACCTTCTTCTTCTCACCACATCGCATATGGAATGAACATCCCCGAGGCGGGGCGAGGATGGATGGGATCTCCCCCCGCAGGAGGATTCGTTTCCGTCGGGCAGAACGGTCAACCATCGGAGCTGCAGAGAAAAGGGCCTTTGTATAAGGATGGAGAGGATTAAAATACAGATCCTCATCCCTTGCCAGTTCAACAATCCTGTCCGAGATACATGACGGCAATTCGGTCGCTCACATGGGTCACCACGCTCAAGTCATGAGAGATGAAGAGATAGGATAAACCGAATTGCGTCTGGAGTTCCTTAAGCAGGTTCAGCACCTGGGCTTGAACGGACACATCCAGGGAGGATACCGGTTCGTCGGCTACAATTAATTTGGGATGCAGTGCCAGGGCTCGAGCAATTCCCACGCGCTGTCTTTGACCGCCGCTGAGTTCGTTCGGATAACTCCGCATGTGCTCTGATTTCAGCCCCACTTTCTGTAACAGATCCCGGACCCTTCCTCTTTCTCTTTCCCTCGGGCGACATGATGAACCTCCAAGGGTTCCCCCATGATCGTTCCGATTCTCATCCGAGGGTCCAGAGAGGCATAGGGGTCCTGATAGATCATCTGCATCTCTTTTCGGACTTGCCGGAGTTCACGTCTCTTCAAAGAGCAAATATCCATCCCCTGAAAAAGGATCCGGCCTCCGGTAGGCTCAATCAGCCGCTGTATGGCTCGAGCCGTCGTCGATTTTCCGCATCCACTCTCTCCCACGAGCCCAAGGGTTTCTCCTTCTTTCAAAACGAAGGAGACATCATCCACCGCTTTGATATGGGCCTTTTTGAAAACCCCCATGCGGTAGGGAAAATATTTCTTTAACTGGGTGACTTCCAATAGTTCGGAATTTCCAGTCATAAGGTACACCAGACATCGTGATCGAGGTCCAACTTCAACCCTTTCTGGTTCTTGTTGGTCGCAGATAGCACCACGTTTCGAACAGCGGGGGGCAAAGGCACATCCCCGGGGTAAGGCGAGCAAGCTGGGAACGACTCCGGGAATCTCAATGAGACGCTGCTTCATTTCTTTGAAGTCCTTTGTCATCCGGGGAATAGAGCGGAATAGCCCCTGGGTATAGGGATGGACCGCATGGTTAATCACTTCATCGACCGGGCCTTGTTCGACAATCCGTCCTGCATACATGACCACAACCCGGTCTGCATTTTCAGCCATTAACCCGAGATTATGGGTGATTAACAGGACCGAGGTGTTCACCTCCTCTCTCAGTTTGTGGATCAGCTCGAGGATTTGAGCCTGAATGGTTACATCGAGAGCGGTGGTCGGCTCATCGGCAATGAGAATGCGGGGACGGCAGGCAATCGCTGAAGCGATCATGATCCGTTGGCGCATCCCACCGCTCAATTCATGGGGGTATTGCCGGAGGCGGAGTTCAGGCATGGGAATCTCTACCAGTTTCAAGCAGTTCCACACACCGCTCCCTGATCTCATCCCGTCTCAATTCTTTCCGGTGGAGCCGAAAGACCTCTCCCAGTTGATTGCCAACACTGTAACAGGGATTCAAGTGAAGTCATGGGATCCTGGAAAATCATCGAAATCTGGTTTCCCCGGATCTTCCGCATCTCAGGTTCCGTGAGGGTCAAGCAGATTTTTCCCGTCAAATTCAATTTCTCCCTCGGGCAATTCTTCCAGCCGGCCTCGGAATCAACCGGAGAATGGAAAGACCGGTCATGGTCTTTCCGCAGCCGGACTCCCCCACTATCCCGATCGTCTCCCCCTTCCACGAACCGTGAGATCGACCCCGTTGACGGCTCTGACTGTTCCTCTCAACGTCAGAAAATGGACGTGCAGATTCTCGGATGCCGGAGTAAGCGATGCGCGTTTCCCATGAATCGTCGGTCGTTGCCTTATTCTTCGATGTGGTCATCAGTTGTTTTGCGTACGGGTTCACCAGATCGCTCAGGTAGTCTCCGATCATGTTCGCACTCAACACAACGAGCATAATCGCCAACCCTGGCAGGGCCGTAATCCACCAGGCCTGGACCATGTAGGCCTTTCCATCGTTCAGCATGTTTCCCCAGCTCGGAGTGGGAGGCTGAACCCCGAGCCCCAGAAAGCTGAGCGTCGATTCGAGAACGATGATGGTTCCAATATTGAGGGTGGCCAGAACAAGGACGCTTGAAATGATATTGGGAAAGATATGACGGAGAAGGATTCGGGGCGTGGAGCATCCGATACCCCTCGCCGCTTCGATAAATTCCTTCTCTCGAACCGAGAGAACCTCTCCCCGCACCACCCGTGCAAACATGACCCATCTCGTAATCCCGCAGATGACGATGACGTTCATGAGATTCGGGCCCATGATACCCACCACAAATATCGCAAATACGGATAAGGGAAAGGACAACTGGATATCCATCAGTTTCGTGATAGCACTGTCCGTTTTTCCGCCGAAATAGCCTGAAAGGAGTCCAAGGAGCCCGCCGATCAGGAATCCGACGAACGTCGACACGAATCCCACCGCAAGAGAAATTCTCGCCCCGTAAATGATCCGACTCAGAACGTCCCGGCCGATGTGATCCGTCCCGAGCGGATGATTGCCAGCTTCCTCCCTTCTGGAAGAACGGCGGAATAAGGCGGGCGCCCAGGTCCGCCTTCACGGGATCATGCGGCGCGCAACCAGGGAGCGAAAAGGGCACAGAAGATGGCTCCTCCCATGATGACGGAAGCCAAAACAAATTTGTTTGGATACTCCCTAAAAAACATTCGGGTCTCTCTGTAGGATGCTGCCCGTCACTTTGTTCCTCCGACCCTCACCCTCGGATCCAGGAGACGTATCAAGAGGTCGACAACGAAATTGACGGTGACAAATATGGTTGATAGGAAGATCACGGTTGCCTGAACCAGGGGGTAGTCCCGGTTATAAATGGCGAGCACGACGAGCCGACCTACTCCCGGCCACGCAAAGATCATCTCGGTTACAACCGCCCCGCCAAAGAGCGCTCCAAACTGCAGACCGATGAACGTCACGACCGGAATCGCCGCGTTGCGAAAAGCGTGTTTCACCACGACCCAAAACTCCCTGACACCTTTTGCCCTCGCTGCCGTCACATAATCCATCTGAAGGGCCTGTCAGCATGCTTGCCCTTAAGAGCCGGACGATGGCTGCCATGGGGAGAGCACCCAAGGTGATCGTGGGAAGAATCAACTGCTTCAGTGTCCCTCGGCCCGAAGTGGGCAGAATCCCGAGAAAAACAGAAAAGATGAGCATCAACATCAAACCGAGCCAGAAGAGCGGAATCGACTGGCCAATGGTCGCCAATCCAACACAGAGCGCGTCCAAAGCTTTCCCCTGTTTCACTGCGGAGATGATTCCCAAAGGAATGCCCATCACGAATGGCGAAGAGCATCGCGCTGAGAGCCAGCTGAAACGTCGCCGGCATTCGCTCCACCAATAACTCCAGGGCTGGCTGTTTGTAATGAAACGAATTCCCTAAGCTCTCCCCTTGCAGAGGTTCTTCATAAACCGCACGTACTGGACGCACTGGGGATCATCGAGCCCCATCGATTTTCTCAGCGCTTCAATGTCCTGTTTCTGCGCATCCATGGGCATCAGACAGAGCCACCGGATCTCCCGAAATCCTTAGGAACCAAAAGACAAAGGTAGAGACCGCAAAGATCAACAAGAACGGTGTGAAACACCTTCTTGAAAATCATACCAACCCATAAATTTCCCTCTTACGGCATTCATGCCCCGGCTTTCTACTTTTTGTAGATCCGGCCGAAATAGACCAAGACCGCCCTGGTCGATCTTATAGTTCACCCGATTGCTTGCCCCGTGAATAAACGTATACTCGAATGAGGAAAAGAGAGATTGCTTCATCCTTAGCGATTTGATTGGCTTTAAAATAAATCTTTTTTCGCTTTTCCTGATCCAAACTGTACCGGGCTTCCTCCATCATCTCATAAAAGCCCCAGGGTTGCCCGGGTTGAGAACCTTCCCAGTAGTTTCCATAAAGTCCGTCAGGGTGCCTCGTCCTCCAAAGGAATGCCGTCGGCATCGTAAAGGGTACTGCCGGCCTGTATCAAAGAGACGCACCCCCTGTATCCTCCCAAAGGCTTGCATCCTTGATGATCTTCGCCCGTTCCGCACCTTCAATGATCCGGGGTTTCGCATTGATTCCAACCTCATTCAGTTGAGCGCAGATGATTTCCGTCAATTCTTTCTCACTGGCCAGGGACATCACGTCAAAGGTGATTTGGCCCGGCTCGTATCCTGCCTCCTTGATCAACTCCCTGGCCTTGGCTGGATCGTAGGGATAGGGTTTCATGTCAGGATTCTATCCAAAGTCACCGGTCGTGATACAGCACCGTTAATAATAGTGCCATAGCCTTTCCAGAGCTTGTTCCGGATCAATTCCTTGTTTACGGCATAATTACACGGCCTGGCGGACTCTTCTGTCGCTGAGCGGCCCTTTCCTGGCATTTAATCACATATTCGTAGTTCATTGCCCCCAGGCCTGTTTCAACATGAGCGATTTTGCTCTCTTTAATCCTGTCAATCTGGTCCGGAAGAACCGCGGCGATGAGATCCGCCTCGCCCGTTAAGGAGCATGTTCAGTCGGGTGGAACCATCCGGAACGGGTTTGACAATCACTTCCTGAAAATCCGGTTTCCTTCCCCAATACTTTTCGTTGCGGATCAGGGTGACATGGTCATCCTTCACCCATTCCTTGAGCGATATAGGGGCCTGTCCCGATGGGTTTGCGACCAAACTCCTCTCTCCCCACTTTCTTAATATATTCCGGGGGGGTCATCTGGCCTCCATAGGCCGCAAATCGTTTAGGCAAAAGGGGATCTGGTTTTACAGTGATAACATTGACCGTATGGTCATTCACGACCTCTGCCCGTTCAATCGTGTTAAAAGCTCCCGGCAACCGTGTGTTTTCCTGGCGTGATGAGCCATTCAATGTTCCATTTCACAGTCTGGGCGTTAAAGGGTTCGCCATTTGTAAAAGAGATCCCTTTTCGAAGTTGAAATTGCCAGGTTTTGTCGTTAATCGTTTTCCAGGAAGTCGCCAACATCGGAGCCAATTTGGTCGGTTCCTTTTCGTCCCAAACGGTCAGGGCATCGAAGACGTTCGCGTAAAAATTCCGATTGGGGCCATAGGTGCTGGAGGTTGGATCGAAGGAGGTTACATCTGACATGCTGGACAACGACTAAAGGTTTCTCCTTGGCTTCCGATCTTTCAGGAGGCCCACTGAGGGTTAGACCTGACAGCAAAACCATGACTCAAAATCTCCTCATCCCTTTCATCCATTTCGAATCCATGATCATCCTCCTTTTCTGATTTCCCTGAGAAGGGATCTAAAACAAATTCTTTCATCACATCATTCTCATCTGCTTCGCGCACCTGCTCAGCCAATTCTCAATTTACCAGAAAACGAATTGAGGAACAACTTAATTCTTGGTTCCCGTCTCCACGCGTTGCAAGATTTGAGGAATACTGAGTCCCTCTAGGCCCATTTTTTGAAGCGTCCGTCCTTTCTCCCAATAATTTTCTTTCCGAACCAGGCAGGCAAGCTGGATCATGAGGTTGATCGTCGGAGTAGGAATGGAGGCCAAGCGGGCCATTTGGGATAGAGGAACTAAACCCATCGGGACATCCTCGGTAATGTATCTCTGTGGAATACTGTAGGCTCCCGGGGGAATAGGCCCCTGGGGCTGAACCACTTGCTTTGCCTGAGCATAGCTTCTGCGATCAAACTCAGACAGAGAAAGTCCCGCGAAACCAAAGCCTTCGGCCACGGCCAGTCTCTCCTGATCCATGAGGTCATTAATCCGTACGATGGAAAGAGAAAACCAATCCTGGAAATCGAACCCGTCGGAGACTTTCTCCGACTCGAAGCGGCCCATATTCAATAGCACCGCAGCCACATGAAGAATGGGATTCGGATTGTTGAGCCCCGTGGCGAGAATGTTAGGCCCAGGGGTTAATTGTTCCATGGCTTGCTTCAACTTTTTCACTACCAGAGCAGTGGCATGGGCAGGAAAGGCGGAGAGCTCGACCCATTTTTTAATAGCCCTTACCCCTACCATTGCCGGACCGACAAGACGAGTCGCGTAGGGAAGAATCATCGTCTCTGCAAGCTGAACGTTGGTACCGCATCCCATCTGATCGAATATCTGTCGAAAGAGCAGACTCCCTCCCAGATAACCCGGACAGAGAACGATGAGTTGACCCTCCTGCAGGTAGGGAGCCATGGAGGTGGCTATGTATTCATGAGCATAAGCAGGGACAACGACCCAAAGGACATCGGCTTCCAAAACGGCCTTGCGAATTTCGGTAGTGGCCAATGGAATGGGCGCAAATCCCTCAAGGACTTTTCCCAACAGGCTAATCCCACCTTTTTCTCGAATAGGGTCGACCATCTCTGAGAATCGGTCATATACGGCAACCACATTGAACCCCCGGAGCACGAGATCACCCGCTAATGTCTGTCCCCCGTTTCCCGCCCCAAGAATCGAAAATCGAAGTGTCATCAATTAATTCTCCTATTTTGAAACCTTCTTACAGGCCTTGACGGATCGATTAAAGAATCACGCCTTCGGATTCGGAATCTTATCAAACCAACGGGTCTGCAAAAAAGTCTAACCGATCGAACAGATTTTTTGAACAGCAGTCCCCAATCTTTTCTCGGCAACCAGCAACTGACTTTTTCTTTTTTTGAGGCGATGTCGTTCCTCCTGAAGATTCTTTAAACGGTTTTTCAGCGAATTTCTGACAGCTTCAGGCGAAACGCCTCCAATCCCCCTTCTGGATCTGACTCCTTCCATCGGGTCAAGGGCCCTTAGAAGACGATGTGAAGCAAGTTTCAAGGGCTTACCTAAAATCTCGTGAGCTGCGTGATCAAGCATTTCGGAATTGATTTCACTTGGCCTGATTTTTCGACGGATCGCCTCTCTAACGAGGACACCGATAATTCTATGGGCTGTCCTGAAGGAGAGACCTTTTTCCCGAACCAGCGTGTCCGCAAGGTCGGTTCCCTGCGTGAAGTTGATACCGGTACGCTCTCTCATGACTTTCTCGTTGATCGTCAAAGTCGAAACCATTCCACGTAGCATCTGAATCGCTCCGATCGTATCATCGATGATTCTCGAAGGGGTCATGGTTATATCGGTTCTTTTCCCGCTCAGATGGGTTGCCAATCCAAAGCTGACAAGACGGGAAAGCTCGGCGACCCTGATAAACTCAGAGCAGACTCTTTGCACCAGGGCAGGATATTCCTCCAAAGCATAAGGATTTTTCTTTTGAGGCATAATGTAGCTCGTCGACGCATACTCATCAGCGATATCGACCATGTTAAATTCGAACGTGCACCAGAAGTAGAGGTCATCTGAAAAACGATTGATATCGATGGCAAGTATCGTAAGAGCGGAAAGGGCTTCTATCCCCCGGTCAAAAGAAAGCATGGCGTATCGTGTATTTTCAATCACCGAATCAAAGCCCAAAAGTGATGCAACGCGCCGCCTGTCTGTGGGATAGCTGGTCCCCCAGGCACTGCTGTAACCTGCCGGGCTCATGTTAACCCTTTGATAAGCATTCTCAAAGCGGGTACAATCCGTTTCTAAGGCCTCAGCCACACAGGCAAGATAGTGGCCAAGGGTTGTTGGTTGAGCATGCTGAACGTGAGTATAACCGGGCATGATTGTCTCGGTATGCCTGCTCGCAAGCGCGATGATCAGTTTTCTCAAGCCATACACTTCCTTCAATAAATCCAATATCTTCCTCCGAAGGAGAAGGATAGCGGAAACATACATGGGTTCTCCCCTGGCCATTCCTGTCAGAATCTTTCCGCCTGCCGATTCTCCCAGTTTGCTGATGACGATGGCTTCTATATTCGGCATCAGATCCTCGATGCTGGGATCGAGTTCAAAATGATCAATCCCCTTTTTTTGAATCCATCGTAAAGTCTCAAGAATCTTTCGTGCATCGTTTCGGGGAATCACTTTCTTGTCATGAAGTTCAACAAGGTGAGCCTTCAGAAAAGTCAGCAAATCCTCGAAGGCCGGAAGTGTCGCGTGAAGCCAGCGAGAATAGAGATAGTCAACAACCTCCCTTGCAGGTCCCTTTTTCAGACGGGAGTCGTGTGAACCTAACAGAACTTTGTAAGAATATTTTCCCCTGTTTTCCCTCATTTCAATCCTCTGTTAGATCTCGCTTAGCGGGGTTAGCCTTTCAGTCATGTTCTCGCCTCACGGACATTAAGATTTTTTCGACAAATTTTCCACGCGACCCCAAGACAGAGACGTTGATGAAAGAAAACGGTGCCTAAAAAAGGGAAGCATGGGGCATGCATTCAAAGTCCAAAAATGTTTGCGCCTCAGGCTACCCGTGTTACCACCAAACGAATAAATACCGTCAGGGCTTTGGGAGCAATGGTCTTGGGATGGCCTTTTCTTCCGGCGGCTTAACGGCACTGAAGCTTCTATACAGAAGGAGATCATAGATGATTTTGAGGCCTCCGGCGACGAAGAATGGAATACTCAGCATCGCTGCATGACCCAGCAGCGGACCTGCGACAACCGGGGAAAGTGAAGACCCTGTGGTGCGGGCGATGCCGGTAATCCCGGACGCCGCCGAACGCTCATCCGGCTCAACCACTGCCATGGTATAGGACTGGCGGGTGGGCACGTCCATCTGGGAGATACTGAAGCGCAGGAGAAGGACGATAATCGCAAGAGGCAAATTGGGCATGAGAGGCACCAGGATCAGCAGAATATTGGATGGAATATGCGTGAATACCATCGTCCGGATCAATCCGATCCTGGCTGCCACCCGTGCGGCTGTCAACGCCGAGATCCCGGCCAGGATGTTTGCCCCAAAGAAGATACCTCCCAGAAGGGCCGGCTGGACATGGTACCGGACGGAAAACCAGTATGCGACGATGCTCTGAAGCACGAATCCGCCGGCAAAGGCATCGAGGGAAAAGAGGGCCGATAACTTAAAGACAACCTTGCGTGACTTGTGAAGACCCAGAAACCTCTTTGATTTTGGTATGGATCCCTGTTCCGCGGGAGGGATTTCCACCGTGGAAGAAAGACGCGTGAAGAGGAGCCCGAGGATCGCGCCGATGATCGCATAGCCAATGACAATGGCCCGGTAACTTCCAAGAGGCTTCACCCCGATTCCCTGAAGAGCCTGCACCAGAACACCCCCGCTGAGGGACCCCAGGGCCGTGGTGAAGGACCCGACCAGGTTATACCATGCAAAGACCTGCGTCCGCTGTTCGTTTGACACAATCTGTGATAACGCCGACTGTTCTATGGATAAGAATGGACCGACCTCATTGCCGCTGGGGCTGATGACACCGATCGTGGCGGCAATCAGAAGAAAGACGAAGTTGCGTGTTACGGCAAACAGGACTCCGGCAAATACCATTAGGATCGCCCCTGCCATGAGCATGTTGCGTCTTCCGATCCGGTCTGCCGAGGTGGTAATCCATAATGAGATAATCGTATCGCCGACCAGCGTGAGCGTAAGGAGAAGGCCGATCTGCGGTTCGCTCAAACCGGCCTCGACCAGGTAGAGAACCAGAATGACGGAGAGAAACCCGTAAGCAAAGAGGCGCGCAATCCGTGTTGCAAATAGCAACCGTCCATCTGCAGTCAAATTCCGCAGAGTTTCGGGAATGATTGATTTCAAAGGCATGGAAAAACTCCTATCCTAATCGCAGCCCCTCATCATGGGGTTCGTTTAAGTGATTATCTTCCCCCACCGGTTCTCCCATCCATGGCTCTAATTTCCAACAAAAGGTCCTCTTTTGTCAATCACCTGAAAACCGGTGGTGGACATCGCGGTTCCCCCCTCACCCTCCCCTCTCCCGCCAGGGAGAGGGAGTAATTTGGGTTATTTTGACACTAATTAATGGCCCATGCCCACAGGGCACCCACGAAGCATGAAAATCCCCCCCTGCCCCCCTTTGGCAAAGAGGGGTTGGGGGGATTTGGGGGTTATTTTCTAAATAATGTCCGTCCATAAATTCAGTTGTTATGTCATGCCGGACCTGATCCGGCATCCAGACATCTTCCCGACCTAAGTCGGGAACCATCTCAAAGACTGGATCCAGGTTTTCACCAGGAACCCTGGATTCCGGCTTTCGCCGGAATGACAACCTTTTGGAAAACGTTTGGTTTATGGACAGACCCTAACTATAGCCCCATGCCCGTTCTTGCAGCTGCCGAGTTCACTCATCACGGACAAACGACTTGACAGAAGGGCTGGGATCCTTATATCTATAAATCAGGTGTCACAGTTCTTCTCCGCCACCTGCCTCACGTTTACTACGCCCTGTATAGTTTTTCTGGAGGATTTCACAAAATGAAGACCGAACAGGTCTTAATTGAATTGGAGGTAAATCAGATCCCGTACAGGGTGATGGCCAGCCCTTCTGCCACACTATTAGACGTGTTGCGTCAGGATCTGAACCTCAAAGGCACGAAAAGAGGATGTGACCAAGGGACACTGCGGGGCCTGCACGGTGATTCTGGACGGCAAAGCAGTCAATGCCTGTTTGGTCCTTGCAGTACAGGCTGATGGGAAAAAAATCACGACCATTGAGGGGTTATCTTCGGGAGGAAAACTCCATCCCCTCCAGGAGGCCTTCGTGGAAGAAGGGGCTGTTCAGTGCGGGTTTTGTACGCCAGGAATGATCCTGTCGGCCAAATCCCTCCTTGACGAAAAGTCGAACCCTTCCGAGGAAGAGATCCGGGAAGCCCTTTCAGGGAATCTTTGTCGGTGCACCGGATACGTGAAGATCGTAAGGGCTATCAGGAAAGCATCTCACGTCTTGAGAATTTGATCATGGAACCATTTAAGGTTATCGGCAAGTCTTATCCCCGACATGAGTCGATCGCCAAGGTCACAGGACAGGCGCAGTATACGGATGACCTCGATTTGCCGGGCATGGTTTTCGGCTCCATCCTTCGAAGTCCCTATGCCCATGCCCGGGTGACCCGTATCGATCGATCAGAAGCAGAAAAGGTGGAGGGAGTGCTCGCCATCCTTCTTCCCGGGGATCTTCCCAAACGCTTCTTCAACTGTGCGGGCAATCCGCCCTCTCCCCTGTTGATCAAGGACGAAACCGTCCTGACGGATCACCCTCTCTATGTGGGAGACAGGATCGCAGCCGTTGTTGCCCTGACTCCTGAACTCTGTCAACAAGCCGTCGACAAACTGGGGGTCGAGTTCGAGCCTCTCCCCGCCATCTTTGAGATCGAGGACGCCCTTAAAAAGGAGGCGCCTCTTCTTCATCCTGACCATTCTGAGACCAATATCTTTAAAAAGATAGAAGCTCGCAAGGGAGAGGTGGAGAAGGGATTTTCGGAATCCGAAACCATTTTTGAGGGAGACTACAGCACGCCCGATGTCCAGCATGTCGCCATGGAGCCCGTGAGCTGTATCTGTCACTATGCTGCTGACGGATCGTTAACTGTCTGGAGCAATACGCAGACCCCTTTTCAGGATCGGAGGCTTCTGGCAGAACTGCTCGATCTGCCGGAGAACCGCGTCCGGGTGATCAAGCCGGCCATGGGCGGAGGTTTCGGGGGCAGGCAGCAACTCCACAACCAGCATGTGGGAGCCATGCTCTCGAAATGGGTGAAAAGGCCCGTAAAAATCATCAACACCCGGGAAGAGGAAATGGTTGCAACCAGCGTGCGGCACGGTTCCCGTTGTCACCTGAAGGTCGGGGTGGATAAGGAGGGTTACCTGAAGGCCTTTCACGCAAAGGTCTATCTCAACGCCGGCGCCTATTGCACCCACAGTCCCATCGTCCTGGCAGCTCAGACCCGGAAGTTTCAGTATCGGATCCCTCATTACCTTTACGAAGGGTATGGCGTCTATACGAACGGTCCTGTTGCCGGAGCGATGAGAGGATACGGGAACCCCCAGATCACCTTTGCGAGAGAAAGAATGATGGACAAAATCGCCAAGGAACTGGGCATGGATCCTATTCAATTCCGGATGATGAACCACCTGGAGGCAGGTGAGACGATCCCGGCCCACACCTTTCCGCTCCGGAGTTGCGCCATCAGGGAGTGTGTTGACGGAGGAGAAGAGATCCGAAGGAGGGTTGAAGAAAAGGAGGCCGGCCGGAAGGGAATAGAAGAGAGGGCCGAAGCCTGGGGCGTTGCTTTTGCCTGCCACACGTCAGGGCCTTCGAACAACGATGGCATGAGCTCCTGCCTGATCCTTGTCAACGATGATGGAAGTGTCAATCTCTCCACCGGGTCTGCCGATATCGGTCAGGGTTGCGAAACAACCTTCAGCCAGATCGCGGCAGAGGAACTGGGAATCGATTGGGGAACAATTTCCGTGACAACAGCCGATACCCTTCACGTCCCCTACGACACAGGCACATTTGCCAGTAGCCAGATCTATGTCGGGGGCAATGCCGTGCGTCAGGCTGCCCAGGACGTCATAGAGAGGATCAGGGTTACCCTGGCGGATCATTACAGCACGGATCCCGGACAGATCCGCTTCGCGAAGGGTCAATTCAAACTCATCCCGAAAGAGGGGGACGAGGTGTCTCTCTCCTTTCGCGAGGCCATTGCCAAAATCAGCTTTGGCCGAAAAAATACGACCATCATTGGCCGATCAAGCTTCAAGGCCGTGGAGAGCCCACTTCCTTTCGTCGTCTGCTGGGCCAAGGTTGCCGTGGATAAAGTGACAAGAACGGTAGAGGTCCGACAGATCATTGAAGCAGTGGATGTCGGAACCCCCATTAATCCGGAAATCGTAAGGGGACAGGTAGAGGGCGGCGTCGGCATGGGTCTGGGGTTTGCGATCATGGAGCAGATCGAATTTGACAAAAGGGCTGAAAAGCCTTCCTCGTCAGATCTGTTGCATTACAGGATTCCAACGGCCCTGGATATGCCTGAGATCCATGTGTATATTGCCAAGGGAAGTTATGAGCCCACGGGTCCCTTTGGCGCAAAAAGCGTTGGAGAGCTGCCCGCCGTCCCTGTGGCTGCGGCCATTGCGAATGCGATCTCAAAAGCCACAGGCGAGCAGATCGATGCCCTCCCCTTAATCAGGGAGTTTGTCTTCAGGGCGCCTCAAAAGGCGTGAAAAGCAGAAGGGAAAAAGGATCCTTCCGATGTTAAAAGGCAGTTTATCGTATGAGGCTCCCGAGTCTCTGGATCAGGCAGTAGACGTCCTGATGACGGGGGACAATATCACTCTCCTCGCCGGAGGAACGGATGTGATCTCCCTGATCAAATACGGAGTGAAGAAACCGGCCTCCCTGCTCGATCTAAAAAACATCCCGTCATTAAAGTCGATCGCGCTCAGGGATGAGGGCCTCTGGATCGGGTCGATGGTCACCTTGACAGAGATTGCAAACCATTCACGGGTTAACACATACTTCCCTGCCCTGGCCCAGAGCGTCCGCAGCGTTGCCTCTCCGCAAATCCGAAACATCGCCACGGTTGGCGGCAACCTCTTTCAGGAAAGAAGATGTCTCTATTTCAATCAATCGGAATACTGGCGAAAGAATGTGCCTGCATGCTTCAAATTAAAGGGAGAGATGTGCCATCAGGTTCCCGGGTCCAATACCTGCCGTGCCCTTTATTATTCCGACACGGCCCCGGTCCTGTTGGCTTTTGATGCAAGGGCAGAACTTTATGATGGGGGCAACTTTAGAATCATTCCTCTCCAAGACATGATTCGGCGCCATGTGACAGGTGAAAACGAAAAGCTCCTCCTGACAGGGATTCTCCTCCCTGTTCCCCCTGACGGCACCTGGGGGAGATTCATGAAATACAGTGTCAGGGCAGCCATCGACTTTGCCATGATCAATGTGGCCCTTCGCTTTTCCCCTCCCTTTCCGGAGGACACGCGAGCTCCGGTTGTGAAGATCTTTGTTGGAGCTATTTCACCCGAACCGGTTGAATTGAATGAGACGGCAGAAAATCTGGTTTCGAATTTCTCAAAATGCTCTTCGCTCCAGGGAGAGATCAAGGAACAGGCACGAAAGGAAGTGAGTAAAAGAAGCGCCCTCATACGGGAAACCGGGGTTTCTTTAAAATCGAAAAGAAATGCTTTTTATATCGTCTCCAATGTCCTCGGCGAATTATTCACATTCCTTGCCACCCGGTAATCTTCCCAGGGATCCCCAACAACATCATCGAAACCTTGTCCCGTGCCTTGAAAATCAAGACCCGGGATCGATTTTCCTTGAAATAAACGCCTAATTTTGTTAAATATCTCATTGATATCTGAAACTTAATTCCCTTTTGGAGGTGTTTTATGAAAAAACTGTTGTTGGGTCTGATTGGCTTAATCCTTCTGGGGACCGTATCGACTCCGATGCCTGTCCAATCCGCTGAGATTGTGATGAAAATCTCCCTTCCCAGCCCCATGGTGGAGTGGACTCAGTTTAATGAACCCTATGCCGTTCTCAAGTCGGAAATCGAGAAGCGCTCCAATGGAAGGATTGAGGTTCAACTCTATCCCGCAGGAGTTCTGGGAGACATGACCTCCGGGGTGGAGCAGGTCAAGACGGGAATCATCCAGGGAGTTCAGGTCGGGGATGGCTGGATTGCCAACCATTTTCCAGAGATTCAGGTCATCTCAATCCCTTACATTTTTCAGGATCGGGATGTGGCCTGGAAGGTTCTGGATGGGCCCTTTGGTAAAGAGATAATGGATGCCTATGTGAAAAAGACGGGATTGCGCCTTCTCCACCTGACCGAAAACGGCGGGTTCCGCAGCTTTTCGAACAATGTCCGCGAGATCAAAAGCGTCGCCGACATGAAAGGCCTCAAGATCCGGGTGATGCCCAACCCGGCCCATCAGGAGACCGTCAAGGCCATGGGAGCGCTCCCTGTGACGATTGATTGGGGCGAACTTTATACATCCCTTCAGACCAAAGTCGCAGACGGTCAGGAGAATGCCGTTCCCACCTTTCTCGTTCCCAAACTTTACGAGGTCCAGAAATTTATGACCCTGGATGGTCATTTCTACAGCATCAACAGCGTCATCATCCAGGACAAGTGGTATAAATCGCTTCCGGCCGATCTCCAACGCGCCATTGACCAGGCCGCCTTTGTTTCGACCACGGTCAACCGGGGGGTCTGTACAGCCCTCGAGCAGAAGGGAATAAAATTCATCCAGGAAAAGGGGATGAAGGTTTATGCGCCTACGGCCAAAGAGAAGCAGACCTTTAAAGAGGCCTCACAAAAACCCGTGGTGGAGTTCCTGAAAACGAAGATCGACAAGGCATGGATTGATAAAGCTTTCAAGGCCACGGAGCAGGCCGAGAAGGAATTAGGGTACCGATAGAAAGAAGGCAGAGGTGGTTTTTTCATGTTGTGACACAGCCTCTTATTAAAGTGAGCACGAAGGGTGTGCAGGCACGCCGAAGTCCTGAACGGCACGCAGGCGAAGCAATCTCATGGTCCCCGAGATTGCTTCGCCATCCCGCAATTATTTTGGGCGCCGATTTCAATGGTAAGAATCATGGATCGTTTTTCATCGGTGGTCGAAAAGATCAACCTCTGGGCGAAACGGGTCTGTATCGTTGCCAGCGGGGCGATCTTCCTGTTAGCCATGGCCCAGATTCTGTTTCGCTATGTGTTCAAAATCTCTGCCCCATGGACCGAAGAGGCGGCCCGTTATCTCATGATTTGGATGGCTCTTCTTGCCTCGGGTCTCGCTTTTAAAAATGGAGAACACTTCAATATCGATTTTCTCACCCAGCGAATGAGGCCTCGCCTTCAGGTTTCTCTGAGCCTGTGGGTAAGCCTGATCACCGGTCTTTTCATCCTCTCCATCATCCTCTGGGGAATCCCCTTTGCGAAACTCGGTTTCTTTACCATTTCCCCGGGCCTCCAAATTACCATGTTCCTTCCCTATCTCGCCGTTCCCGTAGGGGGGGCGCTCATGCTCCTGAACCTCACCTTTTTCATCCTCCGCCTCTTGAAGAGACGCGGAGAGAAGGAGGTTCGGGAGGAGCCGTGACCCTCTTATTCGTCTCCCTCGTCTTAGTTCTTCTGATGGCTTTGGGGCAGTCCATCGCTGTATCCATGGGCGTTACCGGAATGGTCTATTTCCTTTTAACCAATGGTCTTGATTACTTCCCCATGGTCGTGACCCGGATCTTTAAGGGGATGGATTCCTTCGTCTTTATATGCGTCCCTCTCTATATCCTCGCCGGAGACCTCATGAACTCAACGGGCCTGACCGAGCGGCTCGTTCGATGGGCCAGGGCTGTTGTGGGAAAACTTCCGGGAGGCCTTGCGCAGGCCCAGCTGGTCACCACAGCGGTTTTTGGTGGAATCAGCGGAAGTGCCCTGGGAGACATCGCTGCCCTGGGAACGATTTTCATCCCGAACCTTGAAAAAGAAGGGTACGGAAAGAGTTTTGCGTGCGCTCTTACCGCCGCTTCAGCAGTGGCTGATCCCATTATCCCCCCGAGCATTATCATCGTCATTTATGCGGCCGTTATGAACACATCCATTGGCGCAATGTATGCCGCCGCCATCATCCCCGGACTTCTCCTGATCGTGGGAGATATGGTGATCGTCCATTACCTGGCCAAAAAGCGAAATTATCCACGACGGCAAGAGGCTATTTCAGTGAAAGAATTGGCGATCGGAACCCGTGATGCGGCACTCGCCCTCATCATGCCGTTGATCATACTGGGAGGAATCTTTCTGGGTATCTTTACGCCAACGGAAGCGGCTGCTGTCGCTGCTGCCTATGCCCTGCTGGTAGGAATCTTCATTTACCGGAAGATGAATTTTAAGGAAATCCCGAGGGTTCTCTTTAACGCTGCCTATAGTTCGGGAACCCTCTTTTTTGTGATCGCCTGTGCCAGTATTCTCGGCTGGGCCTTTGCCATGATGCAGGTTCCCCAGCAGGTTTTGAATCTCTTTACAGGCTTAAAGCCCTATCCATGGCTCATTCTCCTTATCATGAACGTCTTCCTGCTCTGGATGGGAATGTGGCTCGATGTGACAGCGAACATTCTTTTATTCGGTCCCATCATGGCCCCCCTGGCATACTCCATTGGGATCGATCCGATTCATTTTTCCATGATCTTTGTCATGAACGTCAATTTCGGAAATATCACTCCTCCTGTAGGGATTGTCCTCTTTGCAACCCAGGCTGTAGGAAAGGTGAAGATGGAACCGCTGGTCAGGGAGCTTCTTCCTTTTTTGATGATAAAGACGATCATCATTCTGATGATTACTTATGTTCCGTTTTGCAGCCTCTGGCTGCCAAAACTATTTGGATTCGCAACAGGCCCCTAACATCACCCACCGGGTACGGATGCCACAGAGATTTCCATGCCCAAAGTCACCACAGTGGATGCCGGACACCGCACGCCTCGAAATCACGACAGAAGGGAAAGAGTCTCTTTGCAACTAATAATTCGTAAACCCTTTTAATTAAAAGTACTTACATTAATTATATCCTCTCATTTCCCTTGCTGCCATCAGGTTAAAGAATAACGATATATTACATAATATCATTGGAATTGAGACAAAAATTATTATTTTACTTATTTTTAAATTTATAACCTATTGAAATTTAACGATAATAAATCAGTAACAATCCAATTTTTTTCTTGACAGATTTATGACTTGCGTGTTAATATTTAGTTCAGATTAGAAACGAATAAGGGGGCCTTGATGAATTATCTCGTGTGCGAAAAGAGAAAAGGCAATCCAAAGGTTCACGTTGAGGTATGCCAGAGGAAATGCAAACTCGCTCAGGATTGCAAGTCTTTTAAAGAATTCACAAGCAATCTCGAAAAAAAGGCGGCCTAAAGACTTCCCCGCTTGCCAGAGGCAGGCTTCATACCCCTCCTTTCTTTAAAAGGGCCGGTTCTATTGGAGCCGGCCTTTTTTTATCCCATATCCCCCCATTCATACTGGAGGATACTCAGGAGACAGAGACTTGACGTCTCAGATCTCAGTATTCTTTTCCCCAAAGTGATCGGGATGAAATGAGCTTTCTCCGCCTCCTCAACCTCTTCCTGACTCATGCCTCCTTCCGGTCCAACAATAAAAAAGACCTCTTTTTCTCTCTCCTTTTTCCCCAGGACTTCCTTCAGCCTCTCTCCTTCCTTTTCCCAGAGAATGAGCCGCAACGAATCCTTTGGCGCGATCTCCAGCATTTTAAGAAAGGATACGGGAGGATCTATTTTCGGGAGGACCCCCCTTCCGCATTGCTTGGAGGCTCCAATGGCAATCTTCTCCCATCGCTTATGGCGTTCCAGCCGTTTCGTCTCCTCCAAGAGGGGAATGGAACGGGAGGAGAGAAAGGGAACGATCCTTTTAATCCCGAGTTCGATCGCTTTCTGGACCAGGTAATCCATCTTTTCTCCCTTCAATAAGCTCTGGGCCAATGTGATCTCTAAACCGGACTCCTTTTGAGAAGGAAAGATATTTCGAACCCGAATGGAAACCGAGAAAGGTCCCTCCTCGGCAATCGTGCCCTCATACTCCATTCCTGAACCATCAAAGACATGGATTTCATCACCCCTTCTGAGCCGTAGGACTTTTCGAATATGCCTGACCTCATCCCCTTCGACCTTCAGGATCCCCTCTTCGACCCGGGGACGGGCAACGTAAAATCGGGCCATCTCTGAACCTTTCAATTCATTGTTTTATTTCCGTTCGTCTAAAGACGAGACAGGCCCATTCCTCTCGATGCTTCATCTCAACAACACGGAGGGCCCGGGTCTCCAGATAGTCGTGACGTATCCTGTCTTCCTCCTCCTTCAAAATCCCTGAAAGGATAAGAAAACCTCTGCCGTTCAAGTGGCGCAGAAGCGGGAGTTTCAACCTTTTCAGACCCTTAAAATCGATGTTGGCCACCACGACGTCAAATGTTTTCTGAATTCTCCGGACGTCTCCTTTTCTGATTCTGACCCTGTCCCTGACGCCATTTCTCTCCACGTTTTCTCTGGCAACCTCAACCGCCACCGGGTCCGTATCGATGCCCCACACTTCTTGAGCGCCGAGTTTGGCCGCAACGATGGCCAGAATTCCAGAACCCGTTCCGACATCGAGGACAGAGGTTCCCTTTCGTCTCCTCACCTTTTTCTCCAGGGCCTCAATGCAGAGCTGGGTCGTTCCATGGGTTCCAGTGCCAAAAGCCATACCGGGAGTAATCTCCACCGGGATCCGGCCTTTTTTCAGTCGGGCCTTCTCCCAGGGAGGAAACACGACCAATGTTGATCCGATTCGAACAGGCTTGAAAAATTGCTTCCAATTCTCACCCCAATCCTGTTCCGGTATGACGGCGGTCGACATCCGGTAAGAAACCTTCTTTGAGAAAACAGTGGTAAGAGATCTCATATACCGATGAAGGCTCGCTATCGCTTTCTTCTCTCGCCCGTCTCTCGGAAAATAAGCCTTCAGCACGATCTCTTTTGAATCTTCCCTCATCTCCTCTTCCAGACCTGTGGCTCCTTGCTCCATCAGGAAATTAGAGACCGGCTCCAGGAATTCCTGAGGGATGAGAAGGGTCAGTGCCACCCATTGTCTCATGGACGGATACCTCGAATAAACTCTCTGACCTCTCGGTTGAAGGCCTCAGGGGATTCCATCATCACCATATGGCCTGCGCCCGGAAGAATCCCGAGCCGTGAGGGCCGGATGTGCTGATGGAGAAATTCGGAATACTTGACCGGGGTCATTTCGTCCTCCGCTCCGCAGAGAATCAGAGCAGGCAGATCAATTTTACTCACTTCCTTCATAAAATCGAACCGATCACAGGCCAGGAAATCGCCATAGAGGACCCGGGGACGGCAGCCCAGAAGATAGTCAGCCCCTGCCTCGATCAGCTCCGGAGAGGCCTTACGGGAGAAGGCGTACTGAACAATCCTCCTCACCGTCTCCTCAAAATTCTTGTTGATTCCATCCAGAACCGCAGGCAAAACCTTCAGTCTCGCGCCTGTTCCCACCAGCACGATTCCCCGCACGATCTCCGGATGGGTCACGGCCAGGGCCTGGACAATCGCCCCGCCCATGGAATGGCCTACCAGGAGGAGGCGCCGGAGATTCAGGGCTTTCAAAAAACCATAGACGTGCTCGGCGTATCTCCCGATCTCTTCCTCTCCTTCGCCTCCGGACTCTCCGTGACCGGGGAGCTCGATGACGACGGGATGAAACTCCTTCTCAAAAAAACCCTTTTGAAAAACCCAGGATAACTGACCTCCTCCTGCCCCGTGGATAAAGAGGATCGTCTCCCTCCCTTCTGAACCATCCTTTTTGTCGGTCCAGTAACTTATTCCATTTTCTCCAACCCGATAGGTGGGCATTCCATTTTCCTCTCAACCGAATCGAAATAGGATTGGATCGTCTTAAACAGGACTTCTTTCTCCCTGACCCCTAAGATCGTGGACCGAAAAGAGGCGCTCTTCGGAAGGCCTCGGGTATACCAGACAACATGCCTCCGGACCTCTTTGACTGCTTCCGGATCGCCATAATAACCCTGAAGCAGGAGATAATGCCGATCGACCACTCTTCTCCTTTCCTCCAGAGATGGAACGATGGCCGTCCCGTCTTCGATGGACCACCGGTTCCCGGGATCGAAGATCCACGGATTTCCGAGGGCTCCTTTACCGATCATGACCCCATCGCATCCGGTCTCCTCCAGCATCTTCTTCGTCCGCAAAGGAGTGGTCACGTCTCCGTTTCCAATGACTGGAATTCGAATCGCCTTCTTCACCTCACCGATCAGTTTCCAATCCGCCTTGCCATGGAACCATTGAGCCCTTGTCCTCGGGTGGAGCGTGACCGCATTCACGCCGCAGTTCTCCGCGATCCTGGAGATTTCAATCGCATTGACATGATCGGCATCCCACCCTGAGCGGATCTTGATCGTAAGAGGAGATCGAATCCTTTTTCTCACCCCTTCCAAGATCGCCTCAATTCTGTCAGGGAAACGCATCAGGTCGGCTCCCGCTCCTGTATCCGTCACCTTTTTGGATGGGCATCCCATGTTGATGTCGATCCCGTCAGCCCCCGCCTCCTCAGCCATCTCAGCCGCCCGGGCCAGGGCATCCGGGCTCGAGCCGCTGAGCTGAACGAAAACCGGATGTTCGTCCTCTCCCATTTTCAAAAAAGGCTTCCCCTTCCGCAGCAGCCCCTCGGCACTCACCATCTCCGTAAAAACCAGGCCGCAGCCGAACTCCTGCGCCAGCTTACGAAAAGGGTAATCGGTAATCCCTGACAGAGGAGCAAGAAAAAGGGGATGATCGATCTGCAGGTTTCCAATCTTCATATTGCCCCGTTTTGACAAGAGGGGATCCCTGATCACTTCCGGGTTGCTTCCACCCAGTGTTTCTTGATTGAGGCGATGGCATCATCGACCCGGAGGTGATCTCCAAAATCGAGACCCTCCTTCTTCAGTCCTTTAAAGAGTTTGGTGAGGGTGGGTTCGTCCAAATTGTAGCGCTCGAGATCCCGAAACCTTCCAAAGATCTCATCGGGTGTTCCCCGCTCACTCAGGTCTCCGTGACCGTGCATGAGATAAAGGATGTCCGTGACCTCGGGCACCAGATCGACTTCGTGCAGCGTCATGATCAGGGTGATCCCCCTCTCCCGGTTCAATTGATTCAGAATCTGGATGAGGTCTACCCTTGCCTTCGGATCCAGACCTGTAAAGGGTTCATCCAGGATCAGGAGCTCGGGTTCCATGACGAGCGCCCCTGCCAGGGCCACCTTCTTTTTTTCACCGCCGGAGAGGTAATGAACCATCTTGTCTTGAAGATGGGTGATATCGAGCTTTTCGATGGCGTCCTTTGCCATGGCTTCTGCCTTGGCCTTTGGAATACCGTAGTTTAAGGGAGCGAAGAGAATATCATCATACACCGTGGGACCCAGGATCTGTTCGTCTATATCCTGCATCACGACGCCGATCCTCTCTCTCACTTTCGAGAACTCCCTGGCAGGATCGATTCCAAAGACCTTCACGCTTCCCTCTTTAGGCACCAGAATTCCAAGGAGATGTTTGATCAGAGTAGTCTTACCGCAACCATTGGATCCCAAAATGCCCACTCTCTCCCCATGGTTCACAATGAAATCGAGTCCGCAAATCTGGACCTTGGTCATATCCGGATAGACATGGGTAATGCATTCGATTTCAACAATGGTCTCTCCCTGTTTCATGTTCCTAGTCTCCCCGGTAATGAATTTTATCTTTAAACCCCCGAAGCACCATCGATTCATACATCTTTTCGCTGTTATCGATCCCCTTAATAAGGAGATGGCCGAAGGCGTTTGAGATGTTGATCAGGGTCCTCCACGGATGTTTCCACTGAACCCCTCCTCGGAGATGAAGGGCATGCTCCGTCTCCTCAAACACCTCGAGTAGAATGAATACGGATCGGTAAGTCAAAAAAAGAGCGGTCACAAAAAGGGCGGGAAGGAATTTCCCCAGGGCACGAAAAATGCTGGGATAAGGCGTCGTCGCCAGAAGGAGAACGACCCCCGTCGATCCGCAGAGGACCTTGAGAAAGAGAAGAAGGATAAAGTAGATTTGAAATCCCGAAAGAAAGATAAAGAAGAGGGCGAAGATAAGCGGGTAGAGAGTGAGGGAAAAGATCTTTAGAGGAATTCTGGACATAAAAAAAAGGGCGAGAAGAAGAGCGTAAAGGGAAAGAAGTCCGGTCAGGCTTCTCAACGTAACCACACCGAAGAGAACAAGTCCCATCCCGATCATCTTCACCATGGGCGAATACCGATGAAGCCGGCTTTTCCCCTCCACGGCTGAATAGTCCAGGTACGAGAGCTGAATCACGAAACCCCTCCTTCTAACTTCAGCAAATCAGGCCTGATCCGGTAAATATATCGAGCAATGAGGGTCGTGATCACCCCTTCCAGGATCCACCCGATGAACCCCAGGGGGAGGACGATAGTGATAAATCGCTTCAAGTTGATTGCTTCCTTCTTCATTTCCTTCTCCGGGTGATCAGCCTTCCCGCCTGATAGTTCAAATCCGAAGATTCCATGCTGGTGCTCCCCATGGATCAGTTCGTTATAATGGGCAGTGCCGAGGCTGACGACTCCGATCATGGAGAAAGTGGAGACCATCAGGGCCAGAAAAGTGGCCGGAAAGACGGCAGGGGTCAACCCTGAGCGGCGCTTCCCGTCCCGGCCTTCAAAGGTGGGGCTTAGCGCCGTCGAACGGGTCAATCTCTTAAAGACCCTCCAGAAGAGTTTGAAGAAATAATATCCAAGGATCCCCTCAATCGAAAGGATAAGGGTGTTTAATCCGATCACGGTGATTCCCCCATGGCCAAACAGGGCCAGGATCACATTGACGACAAGGGTTGCCAGAAAGATCAGGGAAGGCCCCAGCAAGATTCCGGAAATGACGGTCAGGTTCACATGATAGGCAATGGGAATGATCTCGACTGCGGCGCCCAGGACCATCGCAGCAGCCATCATCCCAAGCAGGGGAAGCCGCCTGGACACATCCCCTTTTCCGATAAGTCGGAAAAGGACGGCGCCAATGAGAACCATGACGATATACCCTGAAACCCACAGCCACACGGGTAGAACCCCGTCGGGGAGGTGAATGTGAGACATGAGTCCCTCCTGTTAAACACCCTCTATACGATCGGTATAGAAATAACTCTAAATTGCAGACAGATAGGCCACAAAAGTTTTAAAAACCCATCTGTCCATTTTAGTGATGGCTTCGTAAAATTCCAAATCTGTCACCCTGAACTCGTTTCAGGGTCTCGTTAGTCCTGGATTTTTAGATGCTGAATTAAGTTCAGCATGACATACTTTTTCCCCCGATTCTTACGAGTTTACTTCTTTAGGGGGTATTTAAGACTTGCAGGCTTTGCAGAAACCATAAAAATTGAGCTGATGATCCGTCACCTCGTAGCCCGTTTGCCTGGTCACTTTTCCCGCCCAATCCGATATGTCACAGAAATTCAACTCAACCACTCTGCCGCATCCCTTACAGACAATATGGTGATGATGGTGATCTGAATCGCAGAGTTTGTATTTGACATTGGGCCGAATCGAGATCTTGAAAACGATCCCAAGGGATTCGAAAAGATCGAGGCACCGATAGATCGATGTAAGGCCGACCTTTCGCCTCTTCTTATGAAGGGAATGATAGAGTTCCTGGGGGCTCAATGGCGCCGGAGCGGAAGAAAGCTCCTGATAGATCAGATACCTGGGGTGACTTAACCTCAGGTTGTTCCCGCGGATCAAATCTTTAAAAAACTCTTTGTTCATAATTGGTTAAAGAAAGAATGAAAATATTTTCATTAAGAGAATAAAAAAAAATCTTATTGGTGTCAAGTGGGGCGTTTGACTTGTCCACCCCCAGTTTTCACATTTAACAAAATCAAGAACTTAAGAGACCCTGAAACAATCCTGAAACGAGTTCAGGACAAGGGTTAGGAGTGACAAAGTAGTAATTACGACACAGCCTTCCAAGAGAGGGAGTAATTTGGGTTATTTTCCAATTAATGTCCCATGCCGGCGGCGCTACCCGCGAACCATGAAACTCAGTTTTTGATTTAGGAAGTTACGCTATGCGCTATGCCCTATGCGCCATGCTATTTTCCAACGAATGGACTGCTCAAACCCAGGCTCAGACGTCTACGATAGAATCTTTCCTCAGCTCTTTTTCATCCCTTGCCGGCGGCAGGCACGTGAAATCCTTACAGACAAAAACGGCCGGCGCTCCCGTCACCCGGACATCTCTCAGAAAGGGAAACCAGGTCCCTTTTATCTCTTCTTCCGGTTCTTTGAAACTCAGGATCTTATTGGGCAGAAAGGCACGGTAAATCTCCTTGAGCATCGATTGGGTCCGGGGATCCTTTTGGGACCCGACAATCCCGATTTCTTCCGGACCAAGAAAGAAGGAAAACCCTGAGAGCATTTGGGAGAATCCCGAGGGATGCTCGGAGAGATAGGTATAAAAGAGGCGAAGAATCTGTTCGGCCTTCTGTTTCAAGGAATCATCTCCGGTCAGGAAGCCGAGCCTCAGGAGATTGGAAACGGCCACGGAATTCGTCGACGGAATGGCGCTGTCATAAGGGCTCTTCGATTGGGCGATCAGAGATTCGTTCTCCTTACCGGAGAAGAAAAAACCTCCGTTTTTCTCATCCCAGAACTGGTGAATCATTCTTCGATTGAACTCATCCGCCTCCCTCAGCCACTCGCTCTCAAAGGTTGCTTCGTAGAGGTCAATGAGGGACTGGATGAAGAAGGCGTAGTCTTCCGAATATCCCTTCACCCGGCATCTTCCCCGATGATGGACCCTCATCAAGTCACCGTCCTTCCTCATTTCCTGGAGAATAAAACGGGCTCCCCCCTTCGCTGCATCAAGATAAATTTCATCTCCTGTCACTCTAAATCCATCCACAAAACTCGCAATCATCAGGCTGTTCCAGGAAGTCAGGATTTTCTCGTCCCGGCCCGGCTTGATCCTCTTCTCCCTCTCTGCAAACAGTATGTTTCGTCCTTTTTCCAGTAAGGCCTCTAGGTCCGGAACAGACATCCCGTGTAATTCAGAGACCTTTTCGAGCGTGGAGGCAACGTGAAGGACACTTGTCTCTTCCTCAAAATTTCCCTGATTCGCCACCCCGTAGTAGGCAGAAAGGACCGTCCCTTTTTCCTCGCCCAAAATCTCTTTAATCTGATCCCGGGTCCAGACATAGAACTTTCCCTCCTCGCCTTCGCTATCGGCATCCTGCGTGGAGTAAAAACCTCCCTGCGGGGATTTCATCTCACGGAGAACATAGCGAAGGATTTCTTCGCCTACCCGTCGATAGTGTCCCTTCCGGGTTGCCTGGTAGGCTTCGAAGTAAGTTCGGGAAAGAAGGGCATTGTCATAGAGCATCTTTTCAAAATGAGGGATGAGCCACCGATCATCCACCGAATAGCGGTGAAATCCTCCGCCCAGATGGTCATACATTCCGCCATGGGCCATCTTTTCAAGCGTCACCTCGACCATTTCCAAAGCCTTTTTCGCGCCCGTCCTTTTCCAGTAGCGGAGAAGAAAGGAGAGGGTCATGCTGCTCGGGAATTTAGGGGCTCCGCCAAACCCGCCGTAATTCGGATCAAACTGACGTTCCAGGGTTTCAAAAGCATTCGACAGGATCTTCTCTTCCATCGATACCCTGGAGGGGACAATCTCCACGATTTGATGGAGAGCGTCTCTCATCTGGGTTGCCACTTTACTCACTTCCTGCGGGTGGGTGCGGTAATAGTCGGAAACGGTGTTCAATACCTTCGGAAAACCGGGCATCCCTCCCCGGTCCTCAGGCGGGAAATAGGTTCCGGCATGAAACGGAATGAGATCGGGAGTCAAAAAGACGGTCATGGGCCATCCCCCGCTTCCCGTCATCACCTGGACGGCATTCATGTAGATCTCATCGAGATCCGGGCGCTCCTCCCGATCCACCTTGATGTTGATGAACCGCTCGTTCATGATCTTTGCAACACCTTCATCTTCGAACGATTCCTTTTCCATCACATGGCACCAGTGACAGGAGGAGTAGCCAATGCTTAGAAGAATGGGCTTATCCTCTTTTTTCGCCCGGCTCAAAGCCTCTTCACCCCATGGGTTCCAATCCACCGGATTATGGGCATGTTGCAGAAGGTAAGGACTTGTCTCGTGAATCAATCGATTCGTGTGTTTATGTTCACCCTCCATCATCGGCCTCTCCTCTTTGATCTTCTCTCATGTATACCTATCCCTTTAATATGTTCATTTTTCCCGTCGATATCAATAAAAAAACACATCCTTCGGACAATCTCCTCTGATGGAGGAAGACCTCATGGTGAGACTCATCGAAGGGAGAGGGAGAGGGGCAAGGGTTGGGGGTAATTATTTGGAACCTGTGTATTCCAGGATGTGCAGGCCGGCGCCGGCCCGGTCGGTAATATAGATCAAGCCCCGATAATCGAGATCCACATCATTAGTCTGGATCACCTTCTTGAGCCTCGGTTTCGTCTTATCCGTTGTACGAGGAATATAATACCCTACTTCCTTAGGCTTAAATGGATCCGAGATATCGACGATCCGTAACCCTGCGTTAAAATAAGCGATATAGAGAAGCGTCCCTCCGATGATCTCCCCATCCTTTGTCTCTGCAAACTGGTGGGGACCGAAGCGGCCGCCCCGCTCGCAGAAGTCTCCATCCGGAACTTTAAACGTCGCCACCGGGATCGGATTCGTCTCCTCCGTTGCATCGATGATATAGATCTGCTTTCTTATCTCCTGACAACCAGAGCCCATCGCCTCCTCTGAAACGACCAGGAAATTCCTTATATCTCCATAGCCCTTGGTGAAGTTAGGAGTTTTCATCCCGGAGAAGGGAACCGTGGTATGGGTCCCCGAAAAGGGAGGAGAAAACTTTAAATGGGCAATCATCTTTGGCCTGTTTTTGTCTGCGATGTCCAGGATGACCACATCTCCACCCGCGAGGTAGGAGAGGTAGGCCCTGTTCCCTGAGATGACAGGGTGATGAAGACTGACCCCGCCTCCTCCCTCTGCAGGATGCTGCCCCGGAAGTCCCCAGTTCGTCACAAATTTTGGCTGAGAGGGATTCCTCAGGTCATAAACAATGAGGTGCTGGCCCTTCCAACCCGGAGCTGTCCCGGAGAGGTAAGCGTATCCCGTTTGGGCATCCCACCAGCTTTTGTGCGCGGCATTTAATTGGCCTATCGTCGAAATGCGTATCGGATTGGACCGGTCCGTGATGTCCCATACTTCAAAACCGGTAAATTCGCCCGATTCCTGGTTCCGGAGCAGATAATCTTTTCCATCAAAATATTTTTCGACCACCTGGACCGCACGGCTCTCTGCTCCTCTATAGCCGGGGATATGCTTGACGATCCTGGGTTGCTTTGGATCAGAAACATCCAGGATCGTCGTTCCGTTCGCCTCCGCTTTCCCGGTCAGAGGATTATATTCCTCCCCTCGATGGTGCCCCACGTAGGCAAAACTTCTCTTCAAAACGACCTGAAGGGCTTCACGTCCCTGCAGATCGCTATGTCCGACAAGACGAACATGGAGTGCCTCAGCCGAATGAACCTCGGTTGAAATAAGAACGATCATCGTTGCGAAAGGTAAAAGAAGGAGTAAAGGAAGCATCTTCATCGGCCAACCTCCTCTATGTCCGAAGGGCATTTCAGTCGTCTTAATTAGTGTCTGTTCATAAACTAACGGTTTCCTAAAAAGGTGTCATTCCGGCGAAAGCCGGAATCCAGTATTCTCAAAAGGTTCTGGATACCGGATCAGGTCCGGCATGACGGAACAACTGAACTTTATGGACAGACACTAATTAAGACGACGGAAGACAGCTCAATCCACCTGCTGGATGGCCGACAACTTCCAGGGCTGATTCCCAACGGGACGCGTGAAGGTCCAGTATTCCTCAAATTTGACGGGCTCTGTCTTGCTCCCCGAGAGAACCTGTCCTGTCGACTCGTCCTCAACATAATCGAGCAGATTGGCGTAAAACCTGACCGTGATGAAATCCTGGCCCGACTCCTGCCAGACCTCCGAAATATCGACGGACCGGACCGCAATATTTTCAAGCTTGTTGACCTTTTTCTCAGCCCTCAGTTTTTCTGCATCGCCTTGAATGGTCCCAAACATCTCGTCGGTGAGGAGAGGTTTGACTCCGGATAGGTTGCGGTTGATCCAGGCCCCCTGAATCTTAAAAAAATGATCCATGCATTGATCCTTGAATTTCTTCTCATCAAAAGAGGAATCCATCTGCCGGACGTAACCCAACCCCTTTTCAAGATCCCCGTCTCCTCCATGGGCCTGGTCAACGGAGGGCCCATAGGAGGTTTGATAGGGTTCGATCGGCTCAGCAGTGCTTTGAGCGTAGGCTTTGGCAGCGGCTACCTGACGCCTTCTCTTGAAATACCAGAAGATACCGAAAAGCAGGGCGCCGAAGATAAGAATCTCGAACAGGCCGATGCCGCCCCCCCCGATGCCGCCACGGTTAGCTCCGAAACCAAGGCTACTGAAGAGCATCCCTCCGATTAAGCCTCCCATAATGCCGCCGCCAAGGCCCCTCAGGAAACTACTCTGAGGCGGCGGGCTCTGGAGAGGAGTCGGGGATGAGGGAGGAGTCTGAGGTTGTGGAGACGGTTTCGCGGATGGCTGTTGTGACGGCTGGGTCGATGGCGAAGGAGAAGAAGATCTCGGTGGAGAATAGGACCGGGACCCCCGGCTCCCGGATGACCTTCCTCCGCCTACCCTTGCAAAGGCCTCCATTTCGAAGATCGAGAAGAAAAACAATAAAAAAGTGAAAAAGACGAGTCCCTTCTTTACCCATCGAGTTTTCTGCATGCCTTTCCTCCTTGCGGTACGATGATTCTTGAAACAACCTGCTGCCACAAGAATTTTAGCACAGACTCCCTGAAGTTGCCATTTTATCCGTATTGGTTAGAATTCAGTAACGAAACGTTTCTCGATTTGGTATAATGAGAACCCTTCAAAAAAGTGAAACGGGGAGGAGCAGCTGTGGATGAAGAAGAAAAGATTGGAGCTTGACGGGAAATATCCGTGGTGGGACAAGGACTCCATCGAAGTCGAATGCCCGGACCGCTACAACACGGTTTCTCTCACGATCGAAAGGAAGAAATGAACAGGGTGAATGGAGCATTAACATCAGGAGCCACGGCTTCTGTTTTCTTTGATAATGGCATCGTGATCATGCTGGAAGCCTGCTTCTTCTTCGCCGTCTTCGATAGCCTTACGAAATATCTCATTGGTTCCTTCACTACGGGTGAGATCGTCTTTGTCCGGTTCTGCTTCGGCGCGATCATGATGCTTCCTTCTTTGCTGCGGCAGAGATTAACCATCCGCAGTGAAGACTACCCTCTTTTGATACTCCGTGCGTTATCGGGGGTTGGAACTTTCTACCTGACGCTTCTCGCCTTCCGGAGCGGCGCCCTTTCCGTCACCATGGTCCTGTTCTTCACGAACCCCTTATGGGCTCTCTTTCTCGGCGCCCTTTTCTTAAAGGAGCATCTTACGCGGGAGCGAACACTATGCGTCGTGACGGCCATCATTGGAATCGCCGTGTTGATCCGTCCGTGGGGAGAGGGAATTGAGCTGAGTCACCTCTACGGCCTTGCCGCCGGCGTGCTGGGCGGGGCAAACAGCGTCATGACAAGACGCCTGCGGGCACGCATCAGCTCCCGGGTCATCTATGCCTTCCACTGCTTGGTGGGAACGGTGATCAGCCTTCCTTTCGTTTTCGGCCGTGTCCGGATACCGGGATTAACGGATGGAACGATTCTACTCATCGCTGCCGCCTTTGGGCTACTGGGACAGGTAGCCATGAATCATGGATTTCGCTTCATCCGTGCAGCCGAGGGCTCTACCCTCTTGATGGTGGAGTCCATTTTAACCGCTGCCGTTGGCATTATCGTGTTTAACGAACCTTTCACCTTGACATTTGTGGCCGGCGCAACGATGATTTTAGGAAGCGGGATCTATCTTGGATTACGAACGGGCAATGACATGATCGACATCGATTGAGCGCAGAGGAGGGGAAGGGCCATGAAAACAGGGAAGTCATTGAGTCGTCGGGGGTTTCTCAAAACCACAGGAGGGGCCCTCTTGGCGGTTGCCTCGCAGATTCCGTCTCCCCTCGCGAGCGGAGCGGAAGGCAGCCCGGGTTCGGTCAAACGCGACCCCGTGCAACTGAAACGGTTGCTGGACGAGATGGACGCCAAGGGATATCAGTTTTGGAGCGTGCCCCGCAAGGATGGTGAGTTCCTCCATCTCATGGTCAAGGCAACTCGTGCAAGGAATGTCCTCGAACTGGGTACGTCGCACGGGTATTCGGCGATCTGGATGGGGCTGGGCCTTGAGGAAACCGATGGCCGCCTGACCACCCTTGAAATCGACGCAGAGCGATACGATCTTGCACGCAGGCATGTAGCCGAAGCAGGCTTATCTCAGCGGGTCAGCCTCATCAAGGGCGACGCCCACAGAGAGATAACAAAGATCGAGGGACCTTTCGATTTCGTTTTCATGGATGCCGACAAAGAGGGGCAAGTGGACTACTTCAACAAACTCTACCCGAAGAAGCTTCTCCCGGGCGGAATCCTCGCGGTCCACAACGCCATCCGCCAGGCCGGTTCCATGCAGGATTACCTGAAGATGATCCGGAAGCATCCCGACTTTGATACCGTCACCCTGAGCGCAACCTTGGACGACGGCTTTTGCGTCAGCTACCGCCACCGGACCTCATAAACCGCATCACACCATAAAAGGGTTACCCGGTGAATATCGCAGTCAGAAGGGGGAGCGCAATAATAATTTCTGACAGTTGAACGATGTGAACCCGAAACACTAAGCAGAGATCCCGTCTATGTTGCCAAAAGCCTTGCGGCGATTGACTGTGCAATCAAGGGACCGTTTCCGCCGGCGCGGTTGTTGATGATGATCATCATCCGCCTCTCTCTGTTCTTTATCCCCTCCAGGATCAAGTCAATCACATCCTCTATCATCGGGGGATTCAGCATCCCGTCGACCATCTTATCAAAGGGAAAGGCCTTTGCGTAGGACTCCTCGTAGGACATCCTGAAGGGTGTGATGAGGCGGATGATCGATTGGTTCCCGGAATTGAAGAATCGCCCGCCTGTCTTTTCAAATTGTTTCCTCAGAGGAGGCAGCCATGTCCAGTGGGAGAATACGAGGCCCACTCCGTGTTTCTCAAGGACTTCAAAAACCGGATCGCTCAGGTAGGCCTCTGTGCGAAGCTCGATATGGTAGCGGGTGTCTTTCGGGATCTTGCTGAAGAAGGAGTCCAGATCCTTCGCTAACTGATCCGGCTCAAACCGGTCTTTTTTAAGATGGTATTCCTGTTCGAAGGCAAATCCGGCAAGGTTAGACCCGAGGATCTCGTTTGCCGGCTTGTAAAACTGCTCCGTAAAAATCCTGGGGTTCAGGTAGGTCTCGTTCTCAACAGAGGCGCCTCCCCTTCTCAACCTCCTGGCCGTAATCACCTGGGGAACCTTGAGGATGACCGAATCCTTGTCGGTCATGTGACCCCGGTAGCTCCTCAAAACGTGGTAATTCTGGGTGGGCTTGCCACCCTCGTCAAGAAGTAACCGGTAAAAGGTGTAATCGATTTCAAGAATCGGAAAGTGCTCGAAGTACTCTTGAACACTCTCTACCGGCAGGACCTTTTCGACGAAGGTCTTATCCCCTACCTTGTGGGTCCGCTGAGTGATCCCTTGGGTGTATCGCCCCTCCGTGTAGACCTGCCCGATCCATCCTGCATACCGATCGCTTGCCATCCCGATCAAAACATTAGGATAGAAATCACGGAATCTAAAAAGTTGGATGCCGGCCCTGTGATCCATTCCATCCCTCTCTGACTTAATTATTCAGTCAGACAAGTGGGTCGTCAAGATGGAGCGGAGGTTCCCTCAAAGCCCAGAAAATCTCCCTCCTGGAATAGCGGCTATCGACTGATTTTCGATTTTGGATTTCAGACTTCGTCGTGAGGTCCGTCCAACGATTGGTGATTGAAAATTCCGCAATTCACATTCCGCATTCCGCAATGGGGCAAGGAACTCACTGATGAGGTCTTGATGTTGTCAGAAGAGAAGCCGGCAAATCGAAATCGATTTGAGAACGATAAGGGGGATCGGGTTGACTGGATTGGATGTGTGATTTCGGATTCTTAGATCCCTCTCCTTCTTCCTATATCACCTTCAGTTCTCTTAAACTTATGTCACCTCCTGAAAGAAAGGTGCCCACGATATTGCCCCGGGTAATCGGCAGAAGCAGGTAGGATGGACGATCCGCATCGTGGTAGATGGTAACCGAAGTGGGTGTTTGACCCCAAAGATGGTGTCCCCTGATCAGGTCGAGCATCGCCTGGGGCGACTCATCATCTGCGCCGCTGATCTTGAGGCAGATCCGGTGGCCAACCTTGAACAGATTGGCCGTCGGTATGATCTCAATATTGAATTCATAAACCTGCCCGGGTACGAGCGGCTTTGGATTCGTATGGGGGTGAAACGGTTGCCACGGTGTTGACCGTTCGGGGTCTATCTCCCGGTGCGAGCCCTTGAGCCATCCCCTGGTCAGCAGAGTTTCCTTGCCCTGCGGGTCCACGTCCCACAGGCTAACAAAGAAATTGATGTCGGTGCCTCTACAGGAGGCGTAAAGGTTCAACACCATTGGGCCTATTACCTCCGTATTTTCGACCAACGCAGGCGAGTAATACTTGAGGCTGCCGCGCTTGTTCGGAGAGTCCTCATAGGTAGCGCTGGGCGCGTCAGGCCATGGCTCTACCGTATCGCATAGAATGCCGCCGGTGTGAAGGTGGAAGGGAATCCACCTTGTATCCGGAAGAGGCCAATCCTCCGCCATTTTCCATTCATTGGCGCCCGGCACAAAAATCTTGATCGGTGGCTCGTCCATGATGCCGGTATCTATTCCCTTCAGCCAATGGTCGTACCATCGAAGGATCTCCCATTGATACTGGTGAACGGGCGCATCCAGGTAGATGGGAGGTCCAATGACCATCTTCTTGGGTCCCTTGATGTTTTGCCAGCTCCGGAACGCCCCGGGCAGGTGCAGATTGAAATTGGCCCAACACGATCCGATATAGGTAGGTATCTTAATATTATCCTCATGTCCCGAACGTTCTTGGTAGTAAGGACCATCTGTGGGGTGCAGCAGAACATCGACCTTGACTGCATTGGTAAGCGCATCCGGATTTTCCAGAATCGATCTGTAATTAAAAATTGAGTGCCCGATGATATCCTTATCTTCCAAGGCGCTGGCGATTGCTTCTTTGAACGCCTCATCCCCCATTTCCCCCCGGGACACACTGGCCTGCGAGTGAAGATCGAGGACCGTCATCGACCCCCAGAAATTAAGAAAATGCGCCGATAGGATTCCGCCATGATACCAGACATCTCTGTAAGCATCGGTCGCCCCGAAAAAGGGCATGATCGCTTTAAGATGCGGTGGCTGGAGTGCAGCGGCCGGCAACTGATTCCAGGCAAAATAGGAGACCCCTAACATACCCACGCTTCCGTTGCACCAGGGCTGCCTGGCTGCCCATTCCACGATATCGTATGTGTCCCTGGCCTCTCGTTGATCCATATACCGGTACGTGCCGCCTGATTTTCCTGTTCCGCGGACGGAGCCAATGATTTGGACGTAACCTCTGCGGACAAGAAACTCTATTGGCCCTATCTCCATCGAAGAATCGGGCACCCCCCGAACCCTTCTCCCACCATAAATTCCAGGCCAGAAGCGGTCCATCTGAAATTCTTTCGAGTACGGTGATATCGACAGCAGTGCAGGGAACTTCCCGTCCCCATCCGGCCGAACGAGGTCAACATCAATAGTGACGCCGTCGCTCGCAGGCACAGAAACCTCACGCTCCAAAACAATGTTATACTCCCTTTTCGATAGATTGCCGGTTCCGATTACTGCGTCTACATTTGCTGCACGGCCTGATTTTCTCATTTCTCGTCCTCCTGACGACCGAAGCTTAAGCCATACCCAATGGGACTGCAAAACATCGCTCCATCCGCACCCAAGACTGGCCCGAGGCATAGACATCTGGTTTTTTCACACGTTCCGAGAAGTGACCAAAATTCATCACACACTCCTTAGGCCAAAATGCATTCGTGTGAAGGATTATTCTTTAGGAGGCGCAAAAACAACGATCAACCGGATGCCCTGCCCTCCGATAGGCTTGATCGAATGCTTCGCCCCGGGAGGGATAAAGAGGCAGTCTTCGGGATGAAGGGTGAACGTTTTCCCTTCCACCTTCGCTTCACCAACCCCCGAAATCATGAAGTAGGCATGCTCTGAAGAAAGGTGAATATTTTCTTCAGCCTCTCCTCCCGGTTGAACCTCGCTCAAGAGGAATTCGATGTGCTTCGCCCCCACGGTATTCCTGGAGATAATCTCGTAAGAGTGGGTGTCCTTGTGGTCTGGCGGGCAGGTCGGTTGAAGATCAGAGAGTCTTATGAGCCTTCCTTCGATCATTGAGAAATCCTCCTTTCTTGAATGGCCCATTCCATGTTATGCAGAAAATGGCATCGCCATAGGGCATGAAGCATAGCGTAACCGACAAAAACAAAGAGGAAAACCTTGCTCCCCTGGACCTCACCCCCCTTAGGTTTAGTGAGGATCCTCCGGGTTCTCAGGACTCTCATACGGAGGCTTCCAGGCTGGCTCATCGTAATAGCCCAGCTTGTTCTTGATCTGTTCCATCAGTTTCCGGATGGGGGGAGGACACCCTGCGATAAAGGTAACATCCTCCCTCCCTTTCAAAGATTGGGTACATTTGCCGAGAGCAATGACGTTTGGTCCGTAGCCTTTGCTGGGGTTGACATCCCTCCCCATGATAATGGAGACAGGTTTTCCCATCTCTAATTTATCCTGGGGCGCCCAGGCGTGAAGGGCATAGGCAACTCCACTGATACAACTCGTGCAGCCCCCTTCACTTATGACTTTAATGTGGGGCCACCTGGAAATCTCTTCCACGGTTTTGGGTGGTCTTACGAAGTTCCTATAGATAACGTCCACTAGTTTTTCTCCCACGATTTCAATATCCTCTGATCGGGAACTTCCAAACCCCCTTTCTTCAGCCAATCTCAAATGTTCTATTTCGTAAGGCTCATAACCGAAGATACGGGCGCAGGTCGCATCTACGGAGAGGGCTTCATTCCCTCCGACCAAGAGGCCCAGATTCATGGGAATTCCTGGCCTGCCGGGTCCATATCCCATGAGTCCCATGATCCCATCAATAATCGAAAGGTGAGGTTTTATGATGCTGTTGAGATCAACAAGGTGAGAATTGAGATCAAGAGAATGAAGTCGGGCTTTGAGTTCGTCCGAGGGCAGTGCACCCTTCATGTTTTTTAAAGAACAGGTCATCGTCGTCTCACAATGCGTTTTAACAACCGGCACACTCACTCTGAAATCCGCTTCCATTACCGCTTTGGCAATAAAGTAATTTTTTACAACAACCCCGTGAGGGACTTTAACCTCAACGGTCTCCTCCTTCTTGTCTTTGAAATCCCTCAGGGGAATTCCCAGTTCTCGGGCCACCGCCAGAAGACCATTGACTTCAAACTGTCTTTGAGTATTATTTCCCGTGCCCGTTCCTCCTGCTTCCCCCAGATAAACTTCAAGTCCCAGGTCCTTAAATGCCTTTGCGATGAGTCCTGCGAGCCAGGGATGAGTCGTAATGCCGCTGTCGGGCGCCTCCGCAAAAGTGACATTCGGCTTTACCAAAACCCGGCGCACGCTCGGACGGAACAAGGTTATTCAGTCCCCCCAAAAGGGCGAATAGGTTTTGTAATGTTTCGTCAATCTCATCCCGAGAGGGTCTAGAATCAATCCTTACAATTGCCACCCGATTTTTGATCCTACTTGCACTGGGCATCTCATTGACTCCTTTTGAGTTCTCGAAATATTCGAATTTGGAGCCTCCAATGGGGATACATCATACACCGAGAGTTTTTGGACCCAACCGGCCATGAGCATCTTCAATGGTTGACCAAGGGTAAGAACAAAAGAAAGAACTGGAATATCCGATTCAAAGTACCCAGTCCATATTACATTCTTCTCATGACCTTTTTCAAGGCCCTATTTCCAGCTTTTCTATTCTCTCGTGTATTTCCAGAATATCCGGAATCCTGTAAACAGAGGTTACTCGTCTCAACGCTAATCCTCGAAGCGGTAAGATAATCGCTAAGAGAAACTGACATACGATCATTCCAGATTCACAAATGTCATTCCTCTTGACAAAAAAACTGAAATGATCTAAGGTGTGAAAAACCTGACGGTTGACAAAGCATGTTGAAGAGGGTTGCCTTAGGGGAAGAAACATGAGATTCATCATCATGCAGACCTTCAACGGGATTTCGTATGGCGCCATCATCTTTCTCTTGGCGAGCGGGTTGTCCATCATTTTCGGGGTCATGGACATTGTGAATCTGGCGCACGCCTCTTACTACCTCCTGGGAGGTTATGTGGGGCTCACCGTGATGTGGTGGTCAGGGAATTTCTATCTCGCTATTGTTTGTGGGATGATCGTCGGTATCCTCTTAGCCGTGTTCATGGAGCGTTTTTTTCTTAGGGTGCTGGAAGGGAAACTCCTGGGGCAACTTCTTATTACCGTAGGTTTCATGTTTTTTTTCCAGGACCTCGCCTTAGTGATCTGGGGAGGGGACCCCCATTGGCTGGTAGCTCCCGCTTACCTCACAAAGAGCATAAAGATCGGGAAGCTTATTTTTCCCGGGTTCAGAGTATTCCTCATCGCTTTAGCCACGGCAGTAGCTGTGGGCCTTTGGTGGCTTCAGGAAAAGACAAGGTTCGGAGCCATGCTGAGGGCTTCGGTGGATGATCGGGAGATGGCCGAAGGGGTTGGAATCAAGTTTCCGTTGGTATCTTCAGGAGCTTTTGCTCTGGGCGGCGGTTTGGCGGCTCTGGCCGGGGTTGTAGGGAGCGCCTATCTGAGCGTATTCCCCGGGGTAGATTTTGAGATACTTCCGTTCGCTTTTGTGACGGTGATCGTCGGCGGTTGCGGGAGCCTTCGAGGAGCCGTTGTGGGAAGCATCATTGTGGGTCTCATCGATAATTTTGGAAAAGCGATCTTCCCTGAACTCTCTTATTTCACCATGTTTGCTCCCATGGCCGTTATTTTAGCTGTTCGGCCAAGCGGTCTTTTCGGGAGGGCCACCTGATGCTGAAGCAACTGCTGGGAAGAAGGATCACCCTCTTGGCACTCATCGGGGCAAGCGTGGTGTTGTTGATCCTTCCTCTTTTTGCTTCAAGTTACGTGGTAGAACTTCTGACCCAAATGCTCATCTGGGCGATTGTGGCGATGAGCCTCGACATCCTGATGGGTTATACGGGAATGCCCTCCTTTGGGCACGCAACCTACATGGGATTGAGCGCCTATTCCACTGCAATTTTGATCACGCGCTACCAGGGCTCCTTTGCGGAAGCGATGGTTTTCGGTGTTTTATTTGCCGCTTTTGCAGCGGCTCTGTTTGGACTCCTGGCGCTTCGGGCGAAAGGCCACTATTTCCTTTTGATCACTATGGCGCTGGGCATGGTCGTCTGGGGACTTGCAAATCGATGGGTTTCCTTCACGAACGGTGACAACGGCATTGTCGATATTATCCGACCCACATTGGGATCTTCCTTGTCTCTCAAGGATAGCCTAAACTTCTATTATTTCACTCTGTTCTTCTTCATCATCATCTTAGGATTGATGGTCCGTATCATTCAATCTCCTTTCGGCCAGACCTTGGTCGGCATCCGGGAGAGCGAGTCCAGAATGCGGGTCCTGGGATATAATGTTTGGCTTCATAAGTACTTTATTTTTATTATCACGGGGGCTATCTCCGGCTTTTCAGGAGTCCTCTGGGCTTTCTATAATGGCTTCGTAAGCCCCATGGACGTGGATGTTTTCTTTTCTTTAGAGGCGTTGCTTATGGTGGCTTTTGGCGGTCCAGGAACTCTTTTTGGGGCAATCCTGGGTGCAGGAGTTATCGTATTTATAAAGAATTTCGTCAGTGTTTATGTTCATCGATGGATGATGATCATGGGTCTTCTTTTTATCCTGACCGTGTTTTACACTCCCGAAGGAATTTATGGGTATTTGAAACGAGTTTTGGGTAAACACCAAGAGTAGGGATGGAAGGAACTCTGCTTTTGGAAACGAAATCTATTCAGAAACAAACCATGAAAGGAGAATGACGATGATGCGCAGAATGATGGTACTGGTGATTGCTGTTGGTTTACTTTTCGTGGTAGGCATCGATCCATCCCTGGCACAGCAGAAACCTATTAAGATAGGGTTTATTGTGCCCCTGACAGGACCCGCCGCTGCAAACGCGAAGGATATGGTTGATGCGCTTAACATGTGCGTCGATGATGTCGGGGGTAAGATTGCGGGCCGTCCCGTCAAGGTTTATGTTGAAGACGACGCATTGAAGCCAGCGCAAGGGCTTGCCAAGGCGCGAAAGCTTGTGACGGAAGATGGCATCCACGTTTTAACGGGCGTTATGCTGGGGAGCGTCAACGGAGCGATTGCTCCCTATGTCCATGAAAAAAAGCTTCCCTTCCTCACCATGGCGGCATCCCCTTCGGATATTACTTTTAAGAAGGATTCCCCCTATCTCTTTCGACCTATTTCCTCTGGAATCCAGGTCATGCATCCTTTTGGAGAATGGGCATACAAGAACCTCGGGGTCAAAAAGGTTGTTACCATGAGCCTCGACTACACGTTTGGCTATGATAACATTCAAGCCTTTCATCGCACCTTTGAAGAGGCGGGTGGAAAGGTAATCCAGATGATCTGGACGCCCGTGAATGTTTTGGATTTTGCTCCCTATATCTCTCAGATCAATCAAGAGGCCGATGCGGTTTGTTGCCTCTATTGGGGAAGTTTTTCGCTCCGCTTCACGAAGCAGTTTGAGGAGGCTGGACTCAAAGGGAAAATGAAAATCCTCGGGGGACCCACCTTCGTGGATGAACACGCCCTGCGCTTTATGGGCGATGAAGCTCTCGGTATTATCAGCGCAAATAGTTGGAGTGCGGCTCTTGACACTCCCAATGCGAAGAAGTTTGTACAGGAATATCGCAGACGTTACGGTTTTGTTCCTTCTTTTTACTCTGAAATGGTATACACCAATATGCGGTGGCTTTTTGCTGCGATAAGATCGATCAATGGGAATGTCGAAGACAGCGGAAAATTAGTGGAGGCTTTGAAGAAAACGAAGATCGCCGATGCGCCGAGAGGTCCATTAGAGATGGACAATTACAATAATGCTGTCCACAATATTTATATCCGCAAAGTGGAGAGGGGGAAGGAAGACTTGCAGAATACAGTGATTGCTACCATTCCGAAAGTCAGCCAATTCTGGAAGTACAACCCTGAGGAGTTTATTAAACAACCGTCTTACAGCCGTGATTATCCACCCTGTAAAGACTGCAAATAGCGAAAGGGGAAATAACGGGCAAGAGGGAGGTTGAGATGGAAAGGAGCAGCCTTTTCATCTCAACCCCATTTATCCTATTTATGGATGCGAATAGACCCAGATGATGGAAAAGAGAAAAGATCCAAACTCAAAATGGGCCAGCGAAGATCAGGTTTGCTTGGTTGTCGAGGATCTCTCTAAAAAGTTTGGTGGTCTGGATGCTTTAAGTCAGGTAAATCTTACGGTGAGAGAGGGAGAACGAAGAGGAATCATCGGCCCCAATGGCGCAGGGAAGACCACCTTCTTCAATCTCATCAGTGGCGAGCTGTTACCTACAAGCGGAAAGATTTCGTTGTTCGGAAAGGACATTACCCGTCTTCCTGCCCACCACCGCGCCTATCTCGGTGTATCCAGAACATTTCAAATCACGAATCTCTTTCCCAAACTAACAGTGCTTCAGAATCTTATCCTGGCGGCACAGGCCTTAGAAAAAACCAAGTTTGTCATGCTTCGATCCGTTTTGAAATACCGTCAGCTCTACCGTAAGGCGGATGACATTCTGGAAAGGGTGGGCATGGTCGAAAAACGCAATGTAGCCGTTAAAAACCTCTCCCACGGCGAACAGCGCCAGGTCGAGATAGGCATGGCCCTCTTAGGAGAACCTCGACTCCTCCTCTTGGATGAACCCACGGCTGGTCTCGCCCCCGCCGAATCGGCGATGATGGTTTCCATGGTAAAAAAATTAGAGAAGACGATAACCATTCTCATTATTGAGCACGACATGGATGTGGCCTATGAACTCACTGACTTCATAACGGTATTGAATTTCGGCAAGGTACTGGCCGAGGGGAACAAAGAAGATATTCAATCGAACAAAACGGTTCAAGAAGTCTACCTCGGCACCGGGTGAGCAGCGATATGTTAAGGATGGAAGATGTTCATACCTATTACGGAGACAGCTATGTCCTCCAGGGAATATCTCTGAATATTCCTGCAGGGGCGATCACAGCCATGCTGGGTCGAAACGGGATGGGAAAGACAACCCTCATCCGTACAGCGATTGGTTTTACGTGCCCAAAAATGGGGAAAATATTCTTCAAAGACAGAGAGGTGACAACACTTCGTCCTTATGACCGGGTCAGGATGGGGATGGGGTTAGTGCCTCAAGGAAGGCGAATGTTTCGGTCGCTTTCTGTGAGGGAAAGCCTGACCATTGGCGTTTTCAAGGAGTCCGGGAAATGGACTCTGGAGAGAATCTATGAGCTTTTCCCGAGACTTCAGGAACGTTTAAATCAATCGAGCAGCAGTTTGAGTGGCGGAGAACAGCAGATGTTGGCGATTGCCCGGGCCATGATGGGAGACCCGGAACTCTTACTGATGGATGAACCTACGGAGGGGTTAGCCCCTGTTTTGGTGCGTGCAGTGGGCGATGTCATTTTACGATTGAAGGAAGAAGGGTTTTCCATCCTGCTGGTAGAACAGAATATGCCCCTTGCCCTCAAGGTCGCTGCCTATATCCATGTGATCTCTCGAGGTCGGGTTGTCTATTCTTCATCTCCACAGGAGTTAGAGGGAAACCAGGAGGTTCGAAATCGCTTTCTGGGAATATAGTCGGTGTCTTCCGATGAGAGCTGTAATGAACGAACCCGCCGGTATCACATCTCTCCAAGATTCATTCCATGCTTATCGTCTCAAGAAAGACCGACGGGACGAAGGAATGCATCCCGAAGAGGCAAATTCAATTGAAAGGAGCAAGAAGCAATGGGATACTATCATCGCTGGGAAGATTTTCCCGAACGAGGGGTCTATTATTTGCCGGGAATGGAAATCAGAGTTCGAATTATGAGTGGCGAGAAGATCATGCTGACCGACATCAAGGCCAAAAAGGGCGTCCACATCGACATGCATCACCATGAGCCGGAACAGATGATTCTGATCCACAAAGGCCAGATGAAGGTCAGGACAGGAAAGGATGCTCCGAAGGTTTTGGGACCCGGAGACATTTGGGTTGTTCCTTCAAACTGTCCCGCACGGTGTGGATTACATAGAGGATACGGAAGCTCTGGAAATTGTCAGTCCCCTCCGCCTGGACAATTTCGTTGGTTTTACCGTCTCCCATACTTACTTTGATAAGGTTTAACCTCAACGGGACATTGAATGCGTGGGTAGGTATGGTTAGCCCGTCCTGAAGGAAGGATCAGGAAATCAGCTTGCCTTCTAAGCCACCGGCGAAGAGAAGAAAGGGAAAGGAGGGAGTCAGAGATGAGTAAGGCGAAAATTACCTGGTTGGGTCATGCCTCGGTTAAGGTGGAGTCGCACGGGAACGTCGTCCTGTTTGACCCGTGGATCCGGGATAACCCGGCGTGTCCGATAAAAATGGAAAAGATTAAGAAGGTTGATGCGGTCTGTGTCACCCATGGACACGACGATCATCTCGGAGATTCCATTGAGATTGTCAAAAAGACCGGTGCTGTTTTTATCTGTAGCCCCGAGATCGGATTCTATGTCGAAAAATATGGTCTGAAATACGATGAAGGAACAACTCCTCTCAATATTGGTGGGAGCTGGGAGGCTGAGCACTTCACGATAACGATGGTCAATGCCGTTCATACCTCCGAAATACTGGGAGAAGAATGGAGGAAAGACAAGACCGTGATGCCTGGCTCCGGATCGGTCGGGTATGTGATCGAGTTCAAAGGAGGACCTTCCATCTATTACGGAGGCGACACGGGGGTCTTCGGGGATATGGCAATCATACGGGACCTCTACAGTCCCGAAATTGCCATTGTCCCCGTCGGCGGAAAGTATAATATGGGTTATCGGGAGGCTGCTTATGCCGCCGCGCTCCTTCACCCCACGTATCTTGTTCCCATTCATTATGATACCTTTCCAAACCAGAAGCTGGCTTATAACAGACTTGTTGAGGAGACAAGGATTCGGGCACCGCATGTCATCGTGGTGCGCTGGAAACCCGGCGAGGTATTTGAATATAAATAATTCCTGCGATTCATAAAGAGGTGATAAGAAGGAAAGGGGTATGGGGAAGGATTGGCGCCCGTTCGTCTCACAACCAAGATACAAGATCAAGGAACACAGGGAGGCCGGCGAAGTCTCGTGCTATCAGGGCGTGATTCCAAGATTGGCTAATGTCTCTTTTTTGGGAGATCCGTCTTTATTCCAACCCCGAAGGGAATAGTACTCCTCCAGCATCCGTTCGAAATCATGCCTCTCAAGGACACGGCCTTGGGGCGCTCCCTTCTGAAAAGGTTCACGGAAAAAGCGCAATGGCAACGTGTCATCTTCCCTGGTGAGACCTTCCCGGCAATTAAAGAGACGGATCTGGGTTTCCACCCGGTCCGCAAGACCGCGAAGCGCCTCAAGCGTAAATCCGCCCCCCGTAACATCGTTCAGCATGGAGACGTACTCTTCAAGGGTGATGTTTAAGAAGTTGGCGGGAAAATCGCATACCAGCAAGCAGTGCAGAATGATCCGTTCGTCGAACATATCTTTAATCAGACTTGCCTTTCCTTTCCACTCATACGGGGGTACATTCCCTAAGATCTCAAACTTGGGCGGCCAGGCTCGCCGGTGACACCCTCCTCTGGGATTGACCGAGTAAGAGAGATAGGACCCAAAGGCTCCCCGGGGGTCGTATCCGGGAAGCTCCATCCCTTTGACGTGCATCGCGTATCGAAATGACTCGCCTCCTATCTGCCGGGCAGCCTCCCTCACTCCTTCCGATAAAATTTGGCCCAAGCCCCTCCGATAGGCGATATCTTCAATAAGCACAGTGCCGCATCCCTGTTCCCAAAGGTAAGATCCAACCCATTGGTATCGGTTTTAGTCAGGATTCCACGCTCGAAACATTCCATCGCAAAACTAATCACGCCTCCGGTTGATATCGTATCCATGCCCAGATCATCGCAGAGATGATTGGCCGCGGCTACAAAGCTAAAATCAGCAATCCCGATGTTCGAGCCCAATAGGGCTAATGTCTCGTATTCAGGAGATTTAATCAAATCCCCCGATTTGTTCCTAGTAAGATGACCGCAAGGCATGATGCAGCTATGACAGCCTTTAGTCCGGGCCTTATTTATTAAGACGGCCTCCCCGTCAATAGAGCCCAAGGCCTGCTCAAATTCACCCAGCTGAAAGTTCTTTGTGGGCAGCATCCCCGCTTCGTTGGTGATGCTCATCGCCATTCCCGTGCCGTAGGTCCTCAGTGCCAGTGTCGAATGCGAGGTTTTTGCCCTATCAATGAACTGCCGTCTCCTATCCAGCAAGGCCTCTCATGTTGTGGCACTGAATATCCCCGGTGCCTTTGATGGCAATCGCCTTGACATTCTTCGAAGCCAGTACCGTACCCGCTCCGCCCCTCCCCGCACAACGGTAAAAATCGCTTCTGATCCCTGCAAATTTGACTCCATTTTCGGCCGCAGGCCCAACGACCAGTGTGCCGGCATTCTTCGTCTCCTTCAGCATGTAACTTTCGGTTTCGAAGGATCCCTTTCCCCATAATTTAGAGGCATCCCGGAATTCGACCCGGTTATCTTCTATAGATATAAAGAGGGGTTCGGAAGCCCTGCCGGTAAGGGCAAGGCCATCCCAACCGGCCTTCTTGATTTCCCAGGCGATCCGGCCGCTTGAATAGGAATCAAGCCAGGCTCCTGTCAGAGGAGATTTCGTGATGACGACATATTTAATCGCAGTTGGCACCAGAGTCCCCGTGACAGGACCAACCAGAAAAAAGTATCCAGTTGGCTGGATCGAGAGGTTGGGTTCCCTCTTTGAGCCAATGGTAGAGGATATAACTGCCAAGTCCCCGGCCACCCAAGTATTTCAAATAGAGGTCCTCCTCCAACCGGATGGTCTCGGTCGTTCTTGTGGTCAGGTCTATTTTGAGTATCTTCCCGAAAATATTCTCCATGCCCAATCCCTCTCTGAAGTGACACAATTAAAGACTTCCTGAGGATAACCGATTATTCGCTTATGACTCAGTCTCTATTACCTTATCTTAAATAGTTTCTCTGCGTTCAAGTGATATATTTTCTCTTTGTCCGAATCGCAGATGGAGAGTGAGTCCATGAAGTCGACCGCCTTCTTGTAGCTTTCGAAAGGAGCGTCTACGGCAAAGGCAATCCGATCGGCTCCTAAAGCAAGATAGGTGCAGATGAATGCAGGTTGAAAAAAGACCCCGCTGATTGTGAAGATAAAATTCTCCTTCACATAGTCGCTCGGTCTCCTCTTCATTTTGGGACTGAGTCCCGATTGTAGACCCTGGCTTTGCCACAGGATATCGATCCGCGATAGCCAGAAGGGCAAGGCCTCACCCATGTGACCTAAGATAATCTTTAGTCCGGGGTATTGATCGAAGACACCGCCCAAGATCAAGCGGACGGCATGGAGAGAGGTCTCGGCAATAAATCCCAGTGTAGGCCCGGCCAGCATGAAACCATAATCCGCATAAGGCTCAACCATGCGCGGCGAGGGAATGCTCGGGTGAAGGGAAATCGGCACATCGAGCCTTTCTGCCCTTTCAAAGATGGGCCAGTACTTCTTCTGATCGAGATACTCTCCCCTGATATTTGAATTTACCTTTGCCCCTTTAAATCCCAGTTCTTTGACGGCCCGTTCGAGTTCATCCGCAGCCTTTTCCGGGTCCTGTGGAGCGATCTCGGCCAAACCGATGAACCGGTCCGGATGTTTCCTGATCACCCTGGAGAGCTCGTCGTTGATCTTCCGGGTGAGAATCGTTGCCTCCTGGGCTTCGAGTTGTTCGCAGCCGATGGCTGGAAGGCTCAGCACCTGGGCGTCGATCCCGTTCTCGTCCATCTCCCGCAATCGATTCTCTCCCAGGTCCAGTAATCTCTGATGAAGGCTGAAGGGATTTTTGGCCCACAAATCCGGCCGAAACATCCACTTGACGAATCTCTGGTGTCTTTCATCCTCACCCATCTCCATTTTCGGGAACTCTTTTCTCCGGAGCATCGCCTCTTCATACTCTTTCGTAAAGAAGTGGGCTTCGATGTCAATCTTTTTCATCGCCGTATCTCCTCAGGAATTGCCTTCTGATACGTTCGACGGCGCCAAACCCCGCTATTTTTAAATCGGGGTTAAAAGCGCCGCTCAGTATCAACCCTGAGCATACCCCGGGCTTCAGACCGGGGAGTCGAATGGGTTGATTTTTCTTTGAGGGCCTTCAGAATCTTTTCCGGCGTGATCGGGAGGCTGGTGATTCTCACGCCAATGGCATCGTAAATGGCATTCGCCATTGCGCCCCCGGAGCAGTTCTGGGAAGATTCCCCGAGGCCCTTGGCGCCGAAGGGTCCGCGAGGTTCCATTGACTCCACATGGATGGTTCTGATCTCCGGAACATCCATGGCCGTAAAGGTCCGGTAGTCGAGCAGGTTTGCGTTTAGAATCCTGCCATGGGCATCGCCAAGCATCTCCTCTGTGAGTGAAAACCCCAATCCCTGGGTCGTCCCTCCTTCTGTTTGTCCCTCGGCCATCATGGGGTTGATGGCCTTTCCAAGATCATCGGCCTGAACGAGACGGAGGACCTTGACCCTTCCCGTCTCGGTATCCACCTCGACTTCGACCACCTGGGCTGAAAAAAAGTAGGCCGTGCTTGGGTTTCCGTAATGGGCAAAGGTCTGGACAGGCCGCTTCTGATCCTCACCCGGAGGCGGGCAGACATAGACAAAATCGGTGTCCCGTTTATCGACCCCCTTGCCCACGATCTCCGATCCTCCGGCTCGATGCTGGCGCGCATGGGCCACCTCGCCGATCGTCAGAAATCGATCGGGAGATTTCTTGAGAAAGATTCTGCCTCCCTGAACGGCCAGATCCTTCGTCCCTGTCTCCATCATCTCGGCTGCCTGTTTCAACAACTGAACCTTTGCATCCTCGGCGGCTAACTTCGCGGCCATCCCTCCGCTGATCGTCAACCTGGATGCGACGGGCCCGATACTGTACGGGGATGTGTCCGTGCTGCCTTCGAGCACGCGGACGTCTTCTAAAGTTACTCCAAGGACCTCGGCCACGATCTGGGCCACCACCGTTTCATGGCCCTGTCCGTATTCGTGTTCTCCGGTGTTGATCAGCACCCTGCCATCCTCAAGAACCTTAACGTAGACGACCGATTCCATGAAGCCCTTCCAATACCTCATGTCGCAGGGATGGATCTGGCAGGCGATGCCCATCCCCCTTGCCTGTATCTTGTGAATCCGGCGTTCTCCCCAACGGGTTTCCTGGGCCACCTTTTCAAGGCACTCCCTGATCCCACAGCTTCCAATCTTCCAGCCATGGGGAGAAATGGCTCCGGGGCGGACACAGTTCTTGAGCTGCACTTCCAGCGGATCCATCCCGATGGCCTCCGCAAGCATGTCTATCATCGAGTTGAAAACAAATAGACTCTGCGGACTTCCGAATCCACGATAGGCCCCTCCGGGAATATTATTCGTATAGACCGCCTGCCCATCCGTTTTAATGTTCTCAATCTGATAAAGATTATCCCCGCGGTTCCCCAGAGTTGTGACGAGCAGGGGAGCAAGATTGGCGTAGCCCCCTGCGTCCATGACGATCTTCGTTTGCCGGGCAGTGAGGGTTCCATCCCGCCTGATCCCGGCTTTGCAGTCGATGATGGAAGACGGTCTGGGGCGGCCCGAGATGAACTCTTCTTCACGATTCTTGTAGAGCCGAACGGGTTTACCGGCCTTCTTCGCCAGGCAGGCACAGATGGGATAGATGGGTTCCATCGAGTTCTTCGATCCGAAGGCCCCGCCACAGTACTTTCGAATGAGGTTGATTCTTCCCTCAGCCATCTGGAGGGCCCGGGCAAGCCCTTTTCGATGGGCGAACATATCCATCGAAGAAAGCCAGAGGGTGAGCCTCCCGCTCGCGTCAAAGCTGGCTACACACCCTGTCGTCCCAAGGATGGCCTGACTGACACAGGGGGTGAAGAACCTCTTTTCCAAAACGACATCAGCCTTCCGGAAACCGGACTCCACATCTCCCCGCTCGACATGAAAGTGGGCTGCAAGGTTCGAGGAGCTTTCCAGATGGATCACGGGTGCGCCGGGTTCCAGGGCCTTTTCAGGGTCAAAAACGGCAGGGAGTATCTCGTAATCGACGCGGATCCGATCGAGGGCCTCTTCTACCGTATCCTCGTCTATCGCTGCTACTGCTGCGACCTCATCTCCGATATATCTCACTTTATCGGTAGCCAGGATCTGCTCATCGTAGACCAGAACCCCGTAGGGGACCCGGGGGGTATCCTTGGCCGTGATGACCGCTTTTACCCCTGCAAGTTTTTCCGCCCCGCCGGTGTCAATATGGAGGATCCTGGCATGGGGGTAAGGGCTCCGGAGAACCCCGCCGTGAAGCATGCCCGGAATCTGAAAATCAGAATCGTATATTGCTTCTCCGGTCACTTTGGAAAGCCCATCCACTCGAGGCAGACGCTTTCCGACAACGGATAACCAGTCGTCATTCATTCGTCATGCTCCTTTTTCCTGATGCGACTGAGCGAACGGCCTCGACTATTTTTACATATCCTGTGCACCTGCAAAAGTGGCCGGCGAGGGCCTTCCTGATTTCACGTTCGGAGGGGCTCTCATTTTCGTCAAGGAGGGCCTTGCCGGCCAGGATCATTCCGGGAGTACAGAATCCGCATTGAACTGCCCCGAAGTTTAAGAAGGCCTCCTGGAGGGCGTGAAGCTTTCCATCCTTCGCTCTCATTCCTTCAATGGTGGTAATCTGTTTCCCCTGGGCTTCGACGGCGAGGATCAGGCAAGACAGGACGGGCTTTCCATCCATCAGGACGGTACAGGCCCCGCAGGTCCCCATGTCGCAAGCCTCCTTTGTGCCCGTAAGCCCCAGCTCGCCTCTGAGGACCTCCAGAAGGGTCCAATGAGATTGAACGGCAACCTCGTAGCGATCTCCATTGACAGACAATTCGATCAGGCTTTTAATCACTCTGAAGGCCTCCTCTCGCCTGGCCTGAAAACATTCGGGCTCCACGGATCACCAACTGCTTGACCAGGGTCTTTCTATAGGAAACCGGACAGAGACTGCTGGAGACAATCGGCACCTCCTTCGCGGCGACTTCCCCGGCCTCTTCCAGAACGGGATCGGTGATCTTTTCGTTTTTTAAGATCTCCTCAGCCTTTAAACATCGAACCGGCGCCGGGGTTGCGCCTCCGGCAACCACCCTTATCTCTTTGAAGCCAATGTCCTGGCCCTTCACTCCCGAAAGAGCGACCCCGACGAGTGGAAAATCGACGGCATCTCGAAAACGGTATTTAAGATAGAAGGCCTGTGTCCCTTCCACCCTTTTGGGTATCTGCACCTCAACGACGAGCTCATTTTGCGATAGGTGAAAAGGGGTTTTCCCATCCCCTGTATAGAAATCCTGAAGAGAGACAGACCGTTCGCCTCGTGAGGATGCAATGATCAGCTTTGCGTCTGAGGCGATGAGCAGGGGGACGGTGTCCGCGCAGAAAAGGGCATGGCACTGATTTCCTTTTCTGGAGACATAGCATTTTGCCCCACCGACCTTAAGGCAAGGCTCCGCCCCTTTTCGGAAGAGGGGGGACTGATTGTAGTACTGGCACCTCGTATCCAAACAGGCATTGCCTCCTAACGTCCCCATGTGGCGTACTTCCGGAGATCCAAGGTGAGATAGCGCCTCTGCCAACGCTCCAAAATACCTTCGGACCAGGGGCGAGGTTTCGATTTTCGACAGCGGTGTTATGGCGCCGATGGAAAGGTTGCCCTGATCGTCTCTTCGTATAAAATCGAGATCCGACAACCCTTTCAGGTTGATGAGGCATGTTGGCTCAACCAATTTCCATTTCAATCTTGGAAGAAGATCTGTTCCGCCTGCCTTTACCACTCCGTCTGCATGGGTTGAGAGCAGCGTTAATGTCTCTGACAGAGACTTGGGCTCAAAATAATCAAACCGGGGTAAGCGCATGATTCAACACTCTCCTCGAAAAAGTCAAGGCAGGGTTTGAGTTTATGCTAAATTAAGAATATGTTCGAAGTCAAGAGATATGAGTTCCGGTGAGGTTTTGAGCAGAAAAGAAGTCAAGAATGTAGGAACATGTGTAAGGGCTAGGCTTCTCAATCTTGCAAAAACAAACGGGAAGAGGCTTTGATGCCCTGCTCCTCCAATACTGCCAGGAGAGCTTCCTTTACAGATTCTTGATTTCACCTTATACGGGGAAATCCAGTGTTTCTGCGTCTCAAAGACCAGAAAATCGTCCTCCTGGAACAGCGGGACCTTGTAATTTTAGATTTCGGAACCGAGAAATCAAAAAAGGATTATTCTCCAGTGAGGCAATGTAACAATCCGTCGAACTGATCTCCCTTGGATGATAAGTACTTTTGCCAGAAGAGTCTGTCCCGCCGATTAAGAGCGTTCTTTTCGCTTCGTTTAAGAAACTCGAAATACTCGCCCGGACCGGCATTATACATGCCATAAGTGACCTGAACCAGGGTATCCCTATCGAGAGTCCCCTTTGATTGTGATCTTTTAATGGCATAGTCTCTCAGGTAGAGATCGAGGATCTCACACCCGGCACGGATGTTGTATCTAATATTCCAGCGAAGACTTTCGATCCGGTAGAACCCGCGCCAGACACGTTCATTGATTTGCATCAAACCGACAGAGGTCTGATTGTAGGAAACGAGATAGCGTATCTTTCCCTTCGATTTTACAAATTGGCGCCAGCAACTCTCCTGCCAGGCCGTTGCAAGGATGAGATTGCGGTAAAGCGCCTGATAGTCCGTTTCAAGTTGACTCTTTAAGAAGGTCTCACCAGCTGCCTGTTCAAGAATTTCCTTGACCTTAGCGAGGTAGGCCTTCATGTTTTGTTCTGGTGGAACCCATTCTTTCAGTTCGGTTAGGGGGCCTGAGGCAGAGTCGTCTGCATGGGCAAGAGGGATCAAAAACCTCCACAAGAACTTGATGCCTGACTGCTTCCCTTCTTTTCCCTTGTCTTCAGGAAGATCCAATTCCTCAAAATCGAAAACTGGCCCGGACTCGTCGAGGGGTGGACCTAATCCCAGCAACTCCCGGAGACGGGGATCGAGGGACCGGGAATATTCGAGAGAGACCTTGTTGCCCCCCTGCAAAAGAAGTCTTGCCAGTCTCAAGAGTCCATCACGACTGATCTCAATATTGAGGACAGGCCCCAGTTTGTCGAGAACGACGAGGGCATCGGAAACAGAGAAAAAGGCAAGGAGATTGAGTAAAGACGGGGACGGATGCCGGACCAGGTATTTTCTGAGGATTGGGGAAAGCTTCTTCCAGGCGGAGACAAATTGCTCTCTGACCAAGTCCCGTTCCAGGTCCCTCTCCTTCAGGGCCTGCGCGAAATGGCTTCGTGTCGAGAGTAGAAGTTCCAGCAGGCTCTTTCTTTCATCCTTTGTAAGTGGTTGGCCGATGAGGGACTCAATTTGACAGACCAAAAAGGCGTCCCAGCCTTCCCACAGCCGAGTCAGGCTTTCGATCTCCTGTTCTGTAAGAGACCTTTCCGGTTTCCTCGGCGGCTCGGGAAGGACCTCCACCTCCATGAGGACGTTGATTCGAACTGCCTCCTCATCAATCTTGACCTCTCCAGGCCTTAGGGAGTCAAGCCAGCGCAAGATGCGCGGCCTTTCTTCCCTCGGGAAAACGAGGGGTAAGAACTCTGTGACCTCATTCCTTGGCTGGGCAAGATCGACAACCACCGTGTCGAGATACGGGTAGAGGTAGGTCTTAATCAGATGGAGGAAGGGTCTGCGGAGCGAGATCTTTTTTCGGTTTTGATCATAAAACCGGGAGTCGATGGTTTCGAACCGAACTTTCCAGGTTTTGTTGTCCAGCCAGACCCGTTGCAGAACCTCAATGTAACCTTCCCATTCCGAGACTCTCAGACATAGACCCAGGATCGGAATCCCTGCCCTGATTCTGATTCTACTCCCTGTTTTGATTAGGGTGCCCTCGGATCCGACCTCCGGTTCCCAGAGCTCAATCCGTGCGCAACCATCGTCCTGGTCCAGGGGAATGGCCCGATCCCCGGGCTCTTGATAGGCCTGCTGAATGAGAAGAGAACGAATAAGGGGGTAGTCAAGGACCAGAGGAAGAGGGAGGGTTTCGGTGGCACCCAACAGATAGGCTGGAAAAAGCCAGAAAAGAAACAGGCTGAGGATACAGGACTTCATTTTTCCTCTCCTCTCCCCCAAGCTCATCAGTCCCAAACCGGACACGGGCAAATCGTTCTTCAAGATTTCGGAACCCGCCCCCGACCACTCCTTAGAGTAAAACTAATTTAAAATATACTCAAGAAACCCGGGGCGCATCAACAAGAGAATTTAACGGCCTTCGCCAAGTCACTTTCCTCCCAGTTCCCCGCTCTCAGGTGGAAGAAACTTGCTGGAAGTCGTCACCGTTCCTTTGGTCCCTTGGAGCCTTCATGTTGTCACCTTTCGGAAACTCCTTCTCATGACTTCCTACAGAGGGTTAAAGGTTGGGTTGAGAGGTTAATTAGTTAGGGGGAAACGACGATTAAAAAATACTCTTATGGCATTTGGTAGTCAAGGAAAAATTTCGACGCCTCAAAAATGATATAGATCGTGCCAGGTTATTCAACTCAGGGCCGTTTCCGTCTTTGCCAGATATGATTCGAATAACGATAATTTTCAAAATCTCAAATATTCCAGCAAGATAGCAGTTTCATGCAATTTTGGAAAATAAAAAAAAGCAAAACCATTTCTGACCATGCCTTTTTGGTTCTCGAAATCACTTTCAAATTTATCCCCTAAACTTCCTCCTAAATCCTCTAAGCTCAACCTAACCGGAGCCAACGAGAAGTAGTGTGGCGGGTTCGGGGACGGATTTAGGTGTTACCAAAGAGGTGTTTTTTAAAATGATGATAAAGAATTCACAAATTATTCAACAGGCTGCACCATTTGCCAGTCTGGATGTGCCCTTTTATATAGTAACACCCGGATGCCGACAAAGTCGCGTTCCTGCACCTTGGTGTAGTTATTCTCAAGCGCTCCTACAAGCCGATCTCTATCCGGTCATTATTCCGGGTATACTCGGTCAGCATTGAGGATAAGCCAAACGCGGTCGTACCTGACCAGGCAATGACAAAAGCAATGGTTCGTCGAGGTACCGGGCGCGCCCTGCCGTGCTCGCGCACGAACAACTCCAGGACTGTCAGACCCGTACGATTGCCGTCGAGCCTCTCCTGGTAGTAGACAAACGCTTTCCTGCCTGAGTCAAGGTAAAAGACGGCCCCATCACCTGGCTGACTTTCTGACAGCACGTACTGTGTCGTGCTTCGCCAGTCATCCTTGGTATGTTCGAAATACAATAATGAGATAGCACGAGCCGACAGGCAGAGCATGACCAGCAGAATGGCTGCCTGCAACCACGGGCGCTTCAAACGTGAAATCCCTGCTCCGGCCAGGAGAGCCAGGGCGGGCAGAGATATAATCAGGTACCTGCTGACAAAGACCGGTCTAATGACCCAGGAGAAAACCAGCGTGACTGCCAGCGGCGCCAGTGCCCAGAGGGCAACGAAAAGGTGGCCCCAGAGCTCGTATTGGCCTCTTTGGTGCGGCGGCGTCCTGAGGACCGCCAGCAGGGTCGTTGAGCAGAAGATGAAGTAAAGCAGCAGCAGAGGGCGATTTCCGGTGAGCTCCAGGAAAAAGCCGTAGATGTTGCTTGCCGTGGGAGGGCTTATCCAGTCGAGTTGTCCGGAGTTCAAGGGTTGCCACACGATCAGTGGTATCAGAAGAATACCGAGAACCAGGATACTGAAGACAAAGCCTCTCCAGGGGAGATTCCTTCGACCGAGCAGAGCCAGTGACACCACGTGGACGAAGTACACGAGTGCCGCAAATAAGTGCGTATAGAGCGCCAAGGCGCTGCACAGGGCGTGGCCCAGCCAATCCTTCCAGGAGGCGGTCTGAACGGCCCTGACAAAAAAGAGCGAGGAGAGAGTCACGAGCAGGACGAGGAGAGTGTAGCCGCGGGCTTCTTGGGCGTACCTAATGAAAAAGGCATTGGAAGCAACCAGCAGGGTGGCGATGGCTCCTGCCCTCTGTCCAAAAAGCTGCCTTCCGAGCAAATAGACTGCCGGTATTGTGGCGACGGCAAAGACGGCTGACAGTGCCCTTATAATCGCTTCGCTGTGACCGAGCTTAAGCCAAGGGTTCAGCATGATGTAGTAAAGCCACATATTGGCTTCATGGCTGAGCAGGTACTGCCACATCTGAGACCAGTCACGTGCGAAGAAGATACTGCCGGCCTCGTCAATCCAGATACTTTTGTCCCCGATGAAAAGCAGCGAGAGCACAGCCATCAGCACGGTTGATGCGACGACCAGGAGAATATGGCTCAAGCCAGAACAGCATGTTTGTCGTGCGTGATTTGTCAAAGTCTGCCCCGCACGCTCATTAATTTTAGCTTCCACACCAGATTCGATGGTTGTGGTATCGTGCACTCTGTCGGCGGAGCCAAAGGCACCGGCTGACGACGGAGCGGATGAATCGACTGGTGAAGAGATGGCTTCCTACGCCGCGAATCATGCATTCGTATCCCGATTTTCGCCTGTACGTTACTACCTAAGGTAAGAGCCCAGTGCGGTAATTCTGCACGCTGGGATCTGTAGAGGGGGTTATGGGTAACCATAATTCCTACTCTGACCAAAAAAACATTGAAGACATCACCCCCAACCTTCCCTCCCCCCTCCGAGGGGGAGGGTTAGGGTGGGGGGCAAAGGGCACCGGGGGAGAAGTCCCGTGACCGCCGGAAAAATCTCTATGGCCCTTTAAATACAAGAATGAAAACGATATTTAGGGTAAACTTATTGCCCTGCCACCCCCGATTAAGAATGGACCCACCCACCGACGGAAATGGACCCATCCTGACTGATTCAATTTAAGTTGCCTCGCTCAACCATCTGTTTTTAAAAATTCTCTAACCAAGTTCTCTGATATGTGCAGCTTTTCAAAAACAGATAGCAGAGGTTTTAGCCTTCCTGGACACGATGTCCATTTTACCTAAATGGGTCCATTTTAGGGCGTTGCCTGGGTCCATTCTATGCTGGTGATAGCATTGCACCTATTGAGTTTACCCATCAGGTGCAGAAAAACCTTGATTTAGAACCCGTTAATCCCTGAAATGTGGCCTCTGCATTAGACGAAATGGGATTCCATATGTATATGAAATATCCAGTGCAGGAGCTCACCCTTGGTGAAGTATAACAAAAGCCAAAAAATGAATGGAGTTGAATCAGCGAAAAGAGGTTTACTCAGCTCCTGAAGGCCGTTGAAGAAGCAGCCCCGCTGTATATCCATTAAAACTTTTTTGCATCACTTAGGTTTACTCTCTGCCTGAAAGCAAAGAAAAGTCAAGGATGAAGCTGAAAATACGAATATGGTATTAGGTGAATCTAATCAGCGAGGCATTGGCAAAGATTACTAATTGAAATCTTTAATCTTTGTTTTGGTCATGATTCGTTGCTTTCAGGAAGTAATCCACATTCAAGAGATCGTTACTTTATCGGCTTCCGGAATTCGGACCGCCCCATGCGCCATTGATCCGTCTCCCTTAAGGATATCTCCTCCAGCCAATACTAAACCAGCTGCGGCAGATGTTTAATAAATTCTCGGCGGCTTATTTCTTTACTCATGGAATCGCCCTCCATTTTTTAAGGAGCAATTTAGAAGTGAAGATAGAAACAAGGGGCAAATAAAAAAGGCTCCCGGGACTTCAAAGTTCCCTGGAGCCTCTATATTGGCACCTTCCGGTAACACCTCTTCATACGCCACTCCAGAAGGTTAAGGTTTCATCGGCTGGTCAATTCGTTACGTGTCAATAAAGGAAACCGCAAAAATATCAAAATCGCCCGTAATGATAAAATAGCGGAGAGCCAGTACCTGCAAACGGCTATCCTTCAGTTTCGGTTTCGATATTCGCAATATATCTAAAACCACAAACAAAAGTCAAGATGGCTTAAAAAACCCCGACCGTTTTGGCCGGGGCTTTTATTTTTTTCTGTGGTTTGTTAAGATTAGATGCGCCTTAGGGGAGAAAATATTGATCGAATTTTTATTTTATATCCTTTTCCAATTGAGTAAAATGCCTAAAATTAAAAAAACATTCTTAACAAAATATTAAGACCTTGCACGTTAGCAGCACAGAGCTCTTAATATTGTTCCAAAGACTAAGATCGATGCCGTGATTAAATAGCGGAATCGAGAACTCATAGCCGGATCGCGGGACCAGCAGGAAATTCCTTGCCAGGAGAGGAAAATTGAGCCGACGCAAGTGGAGGAAATGATTCGGAAAACGTTTGATGCTCTTTCTCGTCGAAGGGATGGTATTCGGGTATCATTTCCTGTAATTTCGCCTTAATACCGGCGGCATCTCGTTCCATAGCCAAATGTCGGAGCTCTTCAATTTTTTCATTGAGCCAATCGGGATCATAATAATTCCCATGGAGTGCAAAGATTTTGTCGTGAGCGGTAGGGACGATTCCTTCTCCTTCCGTAATCAACTCTTCAGAGAGTTTTTCCCCCGGTCTCAAACCGGTAAATTTGATTTCGATCTCTATTTCCGGCTCAAACCCGGAAAGGCGAATGAGGTCTCGGGCCATATCCACAATTTTGATCGGGGTGCCCATATTGAGAATAAAGATCTCCCCCCCCTTCCCAGAGCTCCAGCCTGAAGAATCAACTTGCAGGCCTCGGAAATCGTCATGAAATACCGGCTGACTTCCGGGTGGGTAACCGTGACAGGCCCCAGGTTTTTGATCTGCTTCCGGAAAAGGTGGATTACGCTTCCTTCGCTACCGATCACGTTCCCGAACCTGACAGAAACAAACCGGGTATAGTTGAACCGCGCATGACTAGAGGCGATCATCTCGGCTACTCGCTTCGTTGCGCCCATAACACTGGAAGGCCGAACGGCCTTATCCGTGGACATCATGATAAACCGCTCGGATCGAAATTTGTGGGCTGCCTCCACAATATTATTCGTACCGATGACATTGTTGAATATGGCTTCCCACGGGTTC